>JAHBWC010000106.1 GCA_019637225.1 Labilithrix sp. | reverse complement strand
ACCCGTCGAAGTCGGCGGCGACGGGGAGCGCGTGGATCCGCGCGACCTTGAAGCGGCGGGTCGTCCGGTCGGCCGCCGTGACGTCGAAGACCCACGCGGGCTCGGCGGCGGAGACGTCCTCGTCCTTCATCGAAGGGACGCAGTGCGCGGCGGTGAGCACGACGTTCGGCGTCACGAGCGTCCCGGTGCAGAGCGATCCGCCGTGACGGAAGGCGCCGATCTCGGGCCGGTCGAGCGTCTCGTTCCCGCCGACGACCGCGTCGCTCGACGCCTCGGCCTCGAGCTCGTCGTCGTCGTCCGCCTCGGTCGCCGGGGCGCACGCGAAGGAGGTGAGCGCCATCGCCGTGAGGGCGATCGAGAAGCCGCGGGACGTCGTGAGCATCCTGTAGTGTGCGCCAATGTAGGTCGATGCCCACTCGGATCCGCGCAGCTAAGAATATCGTGCTATTCCGTTGGCTTACGCCTCGAGCGCCGGAGCGCGCTCGGGTTTCTCCGCCGGCCGCCCTGCGACGCGAGGCGGTTCAGCCTCGCCGGCGCCGCGCGCGTCGGACGAGGGCGATGAGGCCCGCGCCGGCGCTCACGACGGCGCCCATCCACGTCCCCGCGGGGGACGCCTGGCAATCGCACCCCTTCGGCGGCGGGGGCGGCGGGAAGCCGGGTCCGGCGCCGAAGCCGCCGTCGCCGCCGCCGGCGCCGCCGTCCAAGCCGCCGCAGCCGAGGAGGGCCTTCTGCGCGGGCCAGTTCGGCGCGCAGATATCGTTGGTCGGGGTGCCGGGACCGCAGCTCGTGAGCGGCCCGCCGATGTCGCAGAAGCGGACGCGCGCCTCGAAGGTGGCGCCGTCGTCTTTGGACAAGCCGGCGACGAAGCCGCTCCGCTCGTTCGAGCACGCCCAAAGCCCGTCGGGGCCGACTGCGAGACACTGCGTCTCGATGTTCGCCTTCTGCGCGAAGACGTAGTCCTGCGCGCTCGCGGCGAGCACGCCGTCCTTGGGGCCGCCGATGTAGATCCTGCTCCCGTCGGGGGTGAGCGCGAACCCCGCCAGCGCGCCCTTGGCCGTGTGGAGCGTCCGCTGCGTGGGCGCGCCGCCGTCGGGGCCGCCCTCGCGCAAGATGAGGCGCGTCGGCTTGTCGACGGTGTTCGAGGTGCGGAGGTACACGCGCTCGGCGTTCGTCGGATCGACCGCCGCGACGAAGACGGCGCGCTCGGTGCCGACGAGCGGGACCTCTTCTTCCGTCCACGTCTTGCCGTGATCCTTCGAGACGAGCAAAAACCCCCGCGGTGAGACGCCGGGGCTCCGGACGGCCGTGACGTAGATCCGCTCCGGATCGGTGGCCGTGAGATCGACGGTGTAGCCGAGGAGCGCCGGATCGAGCGGCTGTCCGAGCTGCTGGAAGGTGTTCGCTTCGTCCTTCGTCTCCCAGAGCCTCGAGGTGAAGAGGATGTTCCCGTCGCTGTCCTGCTTGTCGTAGCTCGACGCGAACACGACGATGTTCTTCGCGTCCGTCGGGTTCGTCGTGAGATCGATGAAGACCTGGTTGTCGAGCTCGCCGCTGACGAAGGACCAGCCGCACGCGCCGTTGCGCGACACCGTCAGGCCCTGGAACGTCGTCCCGACGATCGACTTCGACGGCGTCACCGTGTACATCGGGTCCTCGATCCCGCTGAAGCCGATCGACTGCTCGCAGACCCACTCGAAGGTCTTGCCGCGATCGTGCGAGACGAGGAGGCCGAACGTCACGCGGAGCAGGACGAGATCCGGGTCCTCCGCCGAGAACGCGATCTGGTTCGACTCCGGAAAGCGTCCGTTGGCGCGCGCAGGCTCTGCGCCGAGGGCGATAGCCGCGAGCGCCGCAGCCGAGATCCAAGAAGAAGCTCGTCTCACTTCCACGGAGCTTAGCGCATCGCGGGCACGGCTGCGTTCACCAGGCGTAGGCCTCGGGCGCTGGCCCGCCGGGGCCGGGAAAGAGTGCGTCGAGCGTCTTCAGCGTCGCATCATCGAGCTTGCGATCGAGCGCCCGGATCGCGCCCTCGAGCTGCTCCATCGTGCGCGGCCCCACGATCGGCGCTGTGACGACCGGGTTCGCGAGGAGCCACGCGAGCGCCACGTCGGCGGGCGGAGCGCCGATCTCGTCGCAGAGGGTCTCGTACTTCTCGAGCGCTGCGCCATGCTTGGCGATCGCCTTCTGCGCCAGATCGCTCGAGCGCCGCCCGTCGGCGGCCTTCTTGAGGACCCCTCCGAGGACGCCGCCCTTCAGCGGGCTCCAGGGGATGAGACCGACGCCGTACTCCTTGCAGGCGGGGATCACCTCGAGCTCGACCGTGCGATCGATCAGGTTGTAGAGGCTCTGCTCGGAGACGAGGCCGAGGAAGCTCCGCGCGCGCGCCTTCTCGCAGGCTTGCGCGATGTGCCAGCCGGCGAAGTTCGACGAGCCCACGTAGAGCACCTTGCCCTGACGGACGAGCGTCTCCATCGCCTGCCAGATCTCGTCCCACGGCGAGGCGCGATCGACGTGGTGCATCTGGAAGAGATCGATCGTGTCCGTCTGCATCCGCCGGAGCGACTCGTCGCAGGCGCGCACGATGTGGAGCGCCGAGAGACGAGACTGGTTCGGCCAGTCGCCCATCGTCCCGTAGACCTTCGTCGCGAGGACGACCTTCTCGCGGCGCCCGCCGCCCTGCGCGAACCACCGGCCGAGGATCTGCTCGGTCCAGCCTTCGCCCTTCTTCCAGCCGTAGACGTTCGCCGTGTCGAAGAAGTTGATCCCCGCCTCGAGCGCGCGGTCCATGATCGCGAACGAGTCCGCCTCGCTCGTCTGCGGTCCGAAGTTCATCGTGCCGAGACAGAGCCGGCTGACCTTGAGGCCCGTTCGCCCGAGGTGCACGTAGTCCATGGCGGCGATACTACCTCGCGTTCGCGGCGACCGGTCGGCGTTCGCGTCGCGCGGGGAGCGGCTGCGCGGGGCGTTCGGTGTTCGCACGTGCCTCGGCCTCGTATACCGTGGCGGGCGTGTCTCTCGCTCGAGGAGCCGCGCGTGCGCTCGAGACGGGCCGCTGGGACGGCTTCGTGTCGCGGGCGCTCGCGTCGGCGCTCGCGCCCGTCGCGGCGCGGGGGCTCGTGCGGCCGGCGGTCGTGCCGCCGGAGATCGCGCTCGTGTGCGTCGGCGGAGCGACGCTCGGCGGCTCCGGCAAGACCCGCGTGGCGATCGCGTGCGCGCGCGAGCTCGCGTCGCGCGGCGTGCGCGTCGCGCTGGTCGGGCACGCGTATCGCGCTCTGCCGGCGCGTGCGCGCGTGGTGTCGGAGGGCGATCGGCTCGAGGACGTCGGCGACGAGGCCCTCGTGTGCGCGCGCGCGCTCGCGCGGTGGGCGGTGCCCGTCGTCGTCGGGCCCACGCGTCAGGCCGCGATCGATCGCGCGGCGAGCCTCGCTCCGCGACCCGACGTGCTGGTGCTCGACGGTCCGCTCGCCGTGCGGGGGCGCCGTGAGCGATCGCTCTCGCTGCTCGCGGTCGACGCGGGTCGCCCCTGGGGGAGCGGACGGCTCCCGCCCGCCGGCGATCTGCGCGCCGCGCGCGACGTCCTCCTGGCGCGGGCGGATCACGTCGTGCCGGTCGACGCGACGCCCGACGGCGTCCGCTGGCAGGGTGGGCGAGGGCCCACGGGGGCTTCGCCGGGAGCCGCGCCGGACGCGGGCGCTTCGCCGATCGCCTCGCTCCGCGGGGCGCCGGTCGGCCTCTTCACGGCGATCGCCCGCCCGGACAGGCTCGTCCGCGCCCTCGCGGCGGCGGGCGTTCGGCCCCGCGCGATCGTGTCCGTGGCCGATCACGGCCCCGCCGGCTCCGTCACGGCCCGCGTCCGCGACGCCGGCGTCGAGGCGTGGATCGCGACCGCCAAGTGCGCGCTCCACCTGGCGCCTGTTTCGCCCGGCGTTCCGCTCGGGATCCTCGACGCGGACGTCCCGCTGCCGCCGGCGCTCCTCGCGTCTCTCGGCGCGCTCCGGCCGCGCTCGTTCGAGTAAGCTACGCGCCTACATGGGCTGCCTTGACCGGTTCGATGCTTCGGCAATAGTCTCCGATCGAAGGGCCTCGGGCATACACCCTCGAATGCCTTCCTTTTTCGGCGCGGGCGAGACGTGAGCGAGCTGGACGAGAAGACGCGAGTCACGACCATCGTCCAGAAGCCGGCCGGCGAGGTGGCGGACGGTGCTCCGAGGAGCAACGACTGCATCGTCGTGATCTACACGAAGGAGCCGACGCTGCTCGGCAAGCGCTTCGTGCTCGACTTCACGCCGGTGCGCGTCGGACGCGGCGCCGAGAATCACATCGTCCTCGAGGGTGACAGCGTGTCGCGCCGGCACGCGCACCTCGAGCAGCGCGGCACCGTGTGGTGGGCGGTCGACGACGGATCGACCAACGGCACCTACGTCAACGACGAGCAGATCAGCCGCGAGTTCGGGCTCGCGAACGGCGATCGCATCAAGGTCGGGCCGACCATCTTCAAGTACCTCTCGGGCGCCGACGTGGAGTCGCAGTACCACGAAGAGATCTACCGGATGACCATCATCGACGGTCTCACGCAGGCGCACGTGAAGCGCTACCTGCTGGAGGCCCTCGAGAAGGAGATCATCCGCGCGCGCCGTCATGTCCGCGAGCTCGCGTTCATGATGTTCGACATCGATCACTTCAAGAAGATCAACGACCACCACGGTCACCTCGCGGGCGACTTCGTCCTCAAGGAGCTCGCGCGCATCGTCCAGGGCCGCATCCGCCGCGACGAGGTCTTCGCGCGCTACGGCGGCGAGGAGTTCGCGATCGTCCTGCCGGAGACGAACCTCGAGGGCGCGCGCGCGCTCGCCGAGGGCCTCCGCGAGAAGATCGAGTCGAGCCGCTTCGTCTTCCAGGGCGACAACATCCCCGTCACGGTGTCGATCGGCGTGGCCACGCTCGCCGACAACGACAAGACGGCGCTCGACTTGATCCGCAACGCCGACGGCAAGCTCTACGAAGCCAAGCGCGGCGGCCGTAACCGCGTCGTCTGCTGAGGGGCTCTCGCGCCACGGAGAACCCCGCGGCGGCCGCGCTCCGGGCGGCGGCGGCGCGGGCGCCGATGGTGTATGGAACGGCCGTGGAGCCGGGCCAGGAGCTGCCGTCGATCGCCGTCGCGCCGCCGGGGCCGCGGTCGCGCGAGCTCGGCGCGCGGATGGCCGCGGTGGAGTCGCCCGCGTTCGACGCGCGAAGGCAAGCGCGGGCCGCGCGATCGGGCGAGGACCAGGGGCCGATCGTCTACGCGGCCGGCCGCGGGGCGAACGTCTTCGACGTCGACGGCAACCGCTACGTCGATCTCACGGCCGGCTTCGGCGCGCTCCTGCTCGGGCACCCGCCGAACGCGGCGACCGACGCGGCGCGCGCGGCGACCGACGAGCTCGTCCTCGCGCTCGGCGACGTCTACGCGTCCGAGCTCAAGGTGCGCGCGTGCGAGGCGATCGCCGGCCTCTTCCCCGAGCCGGGCGCGCGGGTGATGCTCGGGCTCTCCGGCGCCGACGCGGTGACGTGCGCGCTGAAGACGGCGCTGCTCGCCACCGGCAAGCCTGGCGTCGTCGCGTTCGAGGGGAGCTACCACGGCCTCTCGTACGGACCGCTCGCGGCGCTCGGCTTCGCGCCCGCCTTCCGGGAGCCGTTCGCGCCGCACCTCGGCGTGCCGGTGACGTTCGCGCCGTATCCGTCGAGCGCCGGCGAGCTCGGCGCGAGCCTCTCGGCGGTTCGCGCCGCGCTCGCCGACGGGAGCGCCGGCGCGATCCTCGTCGAGCCGATCCTCGGGCGAGGCGGCGCGGTGGTGCCGCCGCCTTCGTTCCTGCCGGAGCTCCGCGCGCTCGCGGACGAGGCGAGCGCGCTCCTCGTCGCGGACGAGATCTGGACCGGCATGGGCCGGACGGGCGCGCTCCTCGCGAGCGCGCCGGTCACGCCGGACGTGCTCTGCCTCGGCAAGGGCCTCGGCGGCGGCGTCCCGATCTCGGCGTGCGTCGGCCGCGCGGCCGTGATGGACGCGTGGGGCGGTCACGGCGGCACGCGGATCCACACCGGGACGCATTTCGGATCGCCTCCCGCGTGCGCCGCAGCGCTCGCGACGCTCGAGACGATCCGCGCGCGCGATCTCCCCGCGCGCGCCCGCGAGGTCGGCGACGCGTGGCGTGCGGAGCTCGGCGCGGCGTGCGCGGGCCGCGCGACCGTGCGCGGCGCCGGCTTGATGGTCGGCGTGGAGCTTGCGGACGCCAGCGAGGCGCTCGCGGTCTCGCGCGAGCTGCTCGCGCGGGGCTTCATCGTCCTGACCGGCGGCGCGCGCGGCGACGTCCTCACGCTGTCGCCGCCGCTCACGATCGAGCCCGCGCTACTCGGCGCGTTCACGAGCACGCTCGCCGAGCTGCTCGCGACGCGTCGCGGTGGGCTCACCGGGCCGTCGAGCGGCGCGAGCGCTGGCGAGCGGCCAGCGCGATGAAGAGCGCGCCAAGGGCCGCGAGCTCGAAGCCCGCGTCGCTGCTCGGGCTGACGCCGCAGCCGCCATCGCGCGCGCGGGAGCCCTTCGCCTGCACCGGCGGTGGCGCATCGGCGGTCGGATCGCTCTCCGGCTCCGGCTCCGCGGGCTCCGGCTCCGCGGGCTTCGGCACGAGCGCGCCGGGCGGCGGCCCCGGAGGGAATCGGCTTGGCGGGAGGGGCTCGAGCTCGTTGTCCTCCTCGCCCGTCACGACGGCGACCTGCTCGGGATCGATCTGCTTGAAGATCTCCTCGTACGTCTTCGGCCCGATCTCCGGATACCGAACCTCGACGAACGCTCGTAGGAACGTCGTGCCGGTCGCCTCGAGCTCGCTGAAGTAGCCCGCCATGACGTTCGTGACGGTGTCGAGGTACTTCGTCCCATTCGGGTCGTCGGGGTTCAGCGACGCGCGACGTTCCGCGAGCGTGTGGTCGACGTACGCGATGGTGTCGCAGCCGTTCGCGAACCAGATGAGGTACTGGCCCGAGCGAAACGCGCCCTTGTTCATGAGCGCTCGAACGTTGTCGCCGAGGCCTGCGTGGCCGTTGAACAGGATGATGTCGGCCGCAGGGGTCACGCCGTCGTACCACTCGTCGAACGCGGGTCCTTCGTCGCCGAGCGCGGTGCCGACGAGCCTGACGTCGAGCTTCATCGAGCGGCCGTCCGGCAGCTCGGCGGCGAGCCTCAGCGTCGAGATGCCCGCCGCGGAGGGCGCTTGGGACAGCTTGGGCTCGGACCGCTTTCCGGCATTCGGCTGAAGCAGGCGTATGTACTCGCGCATGCGCCACACGAAGTCGTCGTAGGCGAGCGCGCCCTCGTCGCCTTCCGTCGGCTTCGCGTACTCGTGGGTGAACAGCGCCACGACGTTGAGGGCTTCGTCCTTCCAGACGCGGTGGTACTCGGGGTACTTCCCGCGCGTGAGCTCCGCGGAGGGCGTCACGTTCGCCGTGAAGGTCACGACGTCATCGGCGGCGAGCACGCAGCCCGACTGTCGCGGCCGGTAGATCACGAACATGTGGCCGGCCTCGGCCGGACCTTCGGCCGGGTCGACGCACTTCGCACCGTATTTCGCGGCGAAGGCGCTCTGATCGGCCGCGCCGAGGCGCGCAGGCAGCGTGAACGTGTAGCTCGTGGGTATGGTCGAGCCGGCCCACGCGACCGGAAGCTTGGCGTGGTAGGTCACGTCGTAGCGAGGGGGAGGAGGAGGGGACGGAGCGCCGGCATCGCCGTCCGCGGGTTCAGGCGTCACCACCACCTCCGTCGCGTGGACGTCCGACACATCGAGCAGTCCAAGGCGGCCGACGGATCGTTCGGCGTTGAGCGGCCCGATCGTGAAGAGGAGCTGGGCCTTGATCAGCGTGCGCAGCGTCGCGGGATCTTGCGAATCCGCGTTGAGCCGGCCGTCGATCTCGAAGTCGAGCGGGACCGCTTGCTCGCTCGCGAACGCTTGCGGAGCGGTGACGACGTGCTCTCCCGCACGTGGCGGGCTAGCGCAAGCTACGAGCACCAGCAGCGGGAGAGCACATCGTCTCATGCGACTACCAGGTCTTCCCGCGGTGGTCGTCGTCCCTCTTGTCGTCCTTCTTCTTCTTCCAGTCGTCGTCCTTCTTCTTCCAGTCGTCGTCGTCCTTGTCGTTCTTCTTCTTCCAGTCGTCGTCCTTGTCGTTCTTCTTCTTCTTCCAGTCGTCGTCGTCCTTGTCGTTCTTCTTCTTTCCGTCGTCGTCCTTCTTGTCGTTCTTCTTCTTCCAGTCGTCGTCCTTCCGGAGCTCCGAGGTCGTCGACTCGTCGTTCTCCTCCGTCGGATCGGCGCAGGCGAACCCCGCGATGCTGAACGAGAAGGCCAGAGTCACTGGGATCAAGTTCCTCAGACTAAGCATGTGCGTCCTTCCTTTCTTCGCGAGGCACCTCGGCCTCGACGAATGCCCGAGGAGCAGGGGGTATGCCCGCAGCGACCAAGCTCGAAATTGCACGACGCCGAGCTTTCGCGGCGCGCATGTGCGTCGCTGGTGTGCCGAGCGATGACACGACGAGCCGGCCGCGTGCGCGCCGACGAAGCGGCCGCGCGCGCGCCGACGAAGCAGTCTCGCGACGCGATGGCCCTCGCGACGCGAGTCCGTACGAGAACCCGGCGGCAGCTCATCTATGGACGGGCGAATGCGATGCCGCTGCCACGAAAGGGTGCGTTCGCGAGCAGGCTCGCGGAGCCGCTCGCGACGCGTCGGCCGGCGGACCGCTGAACGATTCTTGCGCAAGCGAACGGCTCGCTCATGGGGAGCGCGCGATCCCGAGATCGGTCGGGGCTTGCCCCGGCGGCTTCGAAAAGTCGAACGAAGTCCGGGGCGAGAGATCGGGTACGGAAGGTGCTTACATGTGGGCATGGCGCCCGGACGGCTCTCGACCCTCGCTCTCGCCGCGCTGACGTTCCTCGCGGCGACCGCCGGCTGCGCGGCCGAAGCCGACGAGGCGGAGGGCGACGAAGGCGTCGAGTCCGCCGAGGACATGCTCGCGACGATCGGCTCCGAGCCGACCGGGACGGCGTCGCGTCACGCGATCGTCCTCGCGCACGGCTTCGACGCGTCGGACACGAATCGCTGGTCCTTCAACGGCGTCGCCGAGGCGCTCGAGCGCGACGGGCACATCGTTCACTCCGCGCGCGTGCAGCCGTACCGCGGCGTCCCCGATCGCGCCAAGGAGCTCGCCAAGCACGTCGATCTCGCGCGCGCCGAGTGCGCGTCCAAGCCCGGCTGCGACGCGAGCAAGGTCCACGTCATCGCGCACTCGATGGGCGGCCTCGACTCGCGCTACGTCGTCGCGAAGCTCTCGAACCCCGAGGGCGTCCCGTACAGCGAGCTCGTCGCGTCGGTGACGACGATCTCCTCACCGCATCGCGGCACCGCGATCGCCGATCGGATCCTCGCGATCACGCCAGGCATCGCCGACCCCGTCATCAACACCCTCGCCGGACTCTGGGCGCGCACGTTCACCGATCGCGATCTCGCCCAGGGGAGCGACCTTCGAGCCGCGCTCGTCGGGATCAGCGAGGCCAACTCTGCCAGCTTCAACTCGGAGGTCACCAATGCGCCCGGCGTCTACTACCAATCGTGGGCAGGCATCACGAGCCACCTCGACTTCCACATCGACCGAAAAGAGATCGACGCCTGCGAGGGACGCGTCGAGAGCTACAAGAACCGGCACGATCGCCTCTTCGACCACGATCCCCTCTCGAGCGCGCAGCTCCAGGCGTCCCTCCCCATCGTCGGGCGCGGCCTCGGAAACGCCGCCGATCCGAACGACGGGATGGTGACCGTCGCGAGCGCCAAGTGGGGCGTCTTCCGCGGATGCATCCCCGCCGATCACATGGACGAGGTCGGGCGGCGCATCGGCAGCGATCGCCCCGCGCGCTGGTCACGCTTCGATCACATCCGCTTCTACCGGAACATCGCGTTCGGCCTCGACGCCGCCGCGCGCCGCTGAGTCGCGGTCCGTCTCGGACACACGAGGGCGCTAGAGAGCGCCCGTCGAGCGGTGCTCGCGCCCTCGACGGCGTCGCGGTACGGTGGGCACCGTGGATCTGGAGCGGAGCTCGTCCTTGCATGCCCGTGCGCGCGCGTTCGTCGACGCGTTCGAGCGCGGTGACGCCGCGCCCGACTTCGACGCGCTCGCGTGCGACCTCGCGCGCTACCAGGCCGAGCACGCGCCGGGCTTCGCGCGGCTCTGCAGCGCGCGCGGGATCGATCCGTCGGCGCTCGCGCGCGCCGACCACATCCCCGCCGTGCCGACCGACGCGTTCAAGCTGACGCGCGTGGCCACCTTCGACGAGTCGGAGACGGCGGTGACGTTCCGAACGAGCGGCACGACCGTCGGCGCTCGCGGCTCGCACGCGATGCGGGACACGTCGACCTACGCGGCAGCGGCCACGGCGTTCGGTCGCCGCTGGCTCGCGCGCGATCTCACGCGCCCGATCCCCGTCGTCGTGCTCGGGCCCTCGCCCGAGGCCGTCGGCGATTCGTCGCTCGGCCACATGTGCGCAGGCTTCGTGCGCGCGTTCGGCGAGAGCGCACGGCCGGAGGAGACGTGGCTCCTCGCCGACGACATCCTCGACCTCAGCGCGTTCGACGCTCGCGTCGCGACGGCGCTGGCGAAGGCGCAGCCGATGCTCGTCCTCGCGACGTCGTTCGCGCTCGTTCATCTCATCGACGCGGTGGGCGACGCGACCTTCGTGCTCCCGCCCGGCTCGCGCGTGATGCAGACGGGCGGCTTCAAGGGGAAGAGCCGCGAGGTCCCGGCCGAGCGCCTCCGCGCCGAGCTCGCGCGCGTCTTCGCGATCGACGAGCGCGCGATCGTCGCCGAGTACGGGATGACGGAGCTCTCGAGCCAGTTCTACGAGCGCACGCTCTTCGACCCGGCATCCACGCACGGCGTCTACGCGGAGCCGCCGTGGGCGCGCGTCGTCCCGGTCGATCCCGACTCGCTCGCCCCCGTGCCGGAAGGGGAGGAGGGGATCGCGAAGATCGTCGACCTGATGAACGTCGACAGCGCCGTCGCGATCCTCACGCAGGACCGCGTCCGGCGCCTGCCGGGCGGGGAAGGCTTCGAGCTCTTCGGGCGTGCGCCCGGCGCGCCGCCGCGAGGATGCTCGATCGCGATCGACGAGCTCCTCGGGCGGGGCTGATCCGCGAGCCCGATCGGGGCGAGCGCGGAGGTCGCGTCTCTAGAACGTCGTCTTCAGCTGGTCGAAGCAGTCGCCGCAGCCGGACTCGACCACGCAGCTCTGGAGCGTCGTCTTGCCCTCTTCGCTGAGCGCGCGGGCGACGGCGGTGCACTGCTCCTGCGTGACGCTCACGCCGGCATCGCTGCAGCCGGCGAGCAGGGTCGTACAGAACGGCGCCGCTTCGGCGTCGTCGCACGCCTTCGCGACGGCGGCCTCGACGCACGTCGGCGCCGCGCCTCCGCAGCCCTCGAAGGTGGGGCCGTCGAACGCGAGGTCGAGGCAGTCGTTGATGTCCTTGGCGATCTCCGTCTTGAACGTCGCGTTGAACTTGTCGCACTCGTAGGAGCACTTCGCGACGCCGCCGGCGTCCTCGCCTTCTTCCGCGGGACCGCAGACCGGAGCCGCGCCGCTGTTGCCGAGGCACGCGGGGCCGCCGTCCTTGTCGCCCCCGTCGCTCTCGTCGCTGGCGTCGTTGTCGGTCGGCCCGGAGTCGGTGACCGGATCGCCGTTGCCGGAGCCGTCGTTGTTCACCGTGTTGACCGTGCTGCAGCCCGTCGCGGAGACGACGAGGGCGGCGGCTGCGGTCGCGGCGATGGTGGTCGTCAGGAGCAGGAAGCGGTTCTTGTCGATCTTCATGGGCGGTCCCCCGTTCGACGTTGCGGACGAGGTTTCGATGCTAGGGAGCTTCGAGCTTCCGTCACAAGTAACGGGTGATCGGCGCGAGGGTGGGAGCGCCAGGCCTCTCGGTCTGCTTGGCGTCCTCGTGCGGTCGCCGCGGAGATCAAAGGGGAAACGAGCCCAGCCGCGCCGTCGGCGACGGCGCGCGCGTCGGCGCTGGGCGCCGAGGTCGTCGCCCGGTCTCGAGCTTGCCGGGTCCGCTGACGAGGCGCGACGCGGGAGGGTAGACTCCGTGCCGATGGTCCGCAGCGTCGAGTCCCGCGTCGACGACGTCCGCGCGGTGGTCCGGGCGGCGCGAGCGGTCGTCGATCGTCGCGACGCGCTCGCGCCGGCGATCGTCGAGTCGACCGGCTTGTCGAGCGCCGGCGTCGAGCTGGCGATGACGCGTCACCTCGAGCTCGATCCGACCGACGACGAGCTTCGTCGTCTGGTCGCGCACGCGGGCGACGCGTCGAGCGTCGCGGTGATCCTCTCGGCGAACGTCTTCGTGGGCGCGCTCCGAGCGATCGCGATCGCGCGCGCGGCGTCGACGCGCATAGTCGTCCGGCCCTCGCGGCGTGATCCGACGTTCGCGCGCGCGCTCGTCGAGGCCGTCGGCGATCCGGCGATCGTGCTCGACGAGGCCCTCGACGTCGCTGCGGTCGAGGCGGGCGAGCTGCACGTCTACGGGCACGACTCGACCATCGCGGACGTTCGCGCGCGGGCGCGACCGAGCGTGCGCGTGCTCGGGCACGGCTCCGGGATGGGCGTCGCGTGGATCTCGGCGCGCGCCGACCTGGCATCCGCCGCGCGCGGCCTCGCGGAAGACGTGATCGTCTTCGATCAGCGCGGATGCCTGAGCCCGCGCGTCGCGCTCGTCGAGGGGCCGGCCGAGCGCGCGGACGTCTTCGCCGAGGCGCTCCACGCCGAGCTCGAGCGCCAGGGCGTCCTCGTCCCGCGCGGTCCGCTCCCGGCCGACGAGCGCGCCGCGAGCGATCGCTACATCGCGACGATGACGTACGCCTGCCGCGCGCTCGTCGGCAGCGATCACGCGATCGGGATCGCGCCGCCCGGCGCGCCGATGGTGTCGTGCCCCGCCTACCGCCACGTCCACGTGACGTCGTGCGCGACGGAGGATGACGCGCGCGCGCTCGTGGCGCCGCTCGCGCGCGCGCTCGTGGCGCTCGGCAGCGATGACGAGGCGGCCGCGCGTCGCCTCGCGCCGGCCTGGGCCCGCGTCTCCGCGCTCGGCCACATGCAGCGGCCTCCGCTCGACGGCCCGGTCGATCTCCGCGATCCGACCTGACGCGCGCGTTCGAGCGGCGGAGCCACCGGCGATCTCCATCTCGCGAGCGCTCGCTCGACCGGCGCTGGGCGTCCGATCCGCCGCTTGACCGTGGAAGTTCCTCAGGTCAGCTTTGCACGCGCATGACGCGACGGAGCGCGCCTCTTGTGGCCTCGTGTTTTCTCGCGATCCTCGCGGCGCCCGCAGCAGCGCATGCGGCCTCCGCCGCGCGCCTCGTCTACGGGCGCGGTGTCGACGCCGATCACTGCCCCGATGAGAGCGCGCTCAGAAAGGCCGTCTCGGCGCGGGTGGGGTACGATCCGTTCTTCTCGTACGCCCCACGGACCGTCGTTCTGACGATCGCGGCGAGGGACGGCGGGTTGAGGGCGCACATCGAGGTCGTCGAAGAGCAACGCGCCACTGCGTCGCGCGAGCTCGTGACCCCGGGGCGCGACTGCGACGAGCTCTTCGAAAGCGCTGCGCTCGCCATCGCGATCGCCATCGATCCCCGTGCGCTCGTCGCTCCGTCAGCGGATTCGACCACCGGCGACGTCCCGAGCGAGCCGGCGCCGTCGATCGTCGAACCCGCCGAAGTCCTGCCCGAGTCGCCTCGATTGGCTTTGCTCGCGGCCGGGAGGGACGAGCCCGCGAAGGCCGCGACGTCGGGCCAGCGAGGGCCTCGCGCGCGCATCTTCATCGCTCCGCGTGGCGCCGTCGGCCTTCAACCTGGTCTTGCGCCTGGGGTCTTCGCCGGTGGGTCGGCGGTTTGGGACCGCGTGTCCATCGGCGTCGAGGCGGGAGCGTACGTGCCGACCGCCGAGACCTCCCCCTCCGGGGCACGAGCGCGTGTCTGGCTCGTGAGCGGTGCGCTCGTCCCGTGCGTCCGCGTGCTGCCCGTCAGCTTCTGCGGTGTGCTCAGCGGTGGTCGGTTCGAGGGGGCAGGCGAACGAGTCCTCACGCCCTCGACCGAAACCGCGCCATTTTTCGCCGGAGGTGGGCGCACCGGGTTCGAGCTCGGGGTCTCGCGCCGACTGCGCATGCACTGGGACGCCGAGGTCCTGAGCAACTTCACACGCGCGACGCTGAAGGTCGGGCCCGAGACCGTGTGGCGCGCGCCCCCGGTCGCGGTCGCCCTTGCGGCGGGGATGTCCTTCGAACTTTGATTGACGGATTGTCGTTGGCCCGGGCAATCGAAGGGACACGGTGACGGATCTCGACGGCACCCGCTTTCGACGGCTCTTCGATGCCCATTTCGACTTCGTCTGGGGCGCACTCCGGAGACTCGGTGTGCGTCAGGACGACGTGGAAGATCGCGCGCACGAGGTCTTTCTGAACGTCTACCGCAAGCTCGCCGACTACGACGAGACGCGTCCGATCCGGCCGTGGCTGTTCGGATTCGCCTATCGGGTCGCCTCGCACGCGCGGCGGACCGAACAGCGCCGTCGCGAGGTCATCGGCGTCGATTCCTCCGTGCGCGACCCCAGCGCCTCCCCGGACGAGCAAGCCATCGATCGACAGGAGCGATCGATACTCCTCGCCGCGCTCGACGAGCTCGACATCGACCGGCGGGCGGTGATCGTGATGCATGACTGGGACAGCGTCCCGATCCCAGAGGTGGCGCGAGCGCTCGGAGTCCCGCTCAACACGGCCTACTCCCGCTTACGGACTGCCCGCACCGAGCTCCGCGACGCCGTGAAGCGGCTGAACCGAACGAGAGGAACCGTCCGATGAGCGATCACGAGCACCTCGAGCCGCTCGAGCCGGAGCTCGCGGAGCTCTTCGCCAGAGAGCAAGACCCCTCTCCGTCGCTGGGCGCCTCTGCGCGTGTGCTCGGCCGCCTCGCCGTTTCGATCCGGCTGCCAGACCCTGCCGCTCATGATGGCAGCCTCGCCGTGAGAGGGTTGAGCCGACGGGCCCTCGGCCTGGCGGCGACGACGTTCGTGCTCGGCGCGGCGCTGGGGGCGGGCGTCGCGGTCGCCGTTCGACCCGTCCCGGTCCCGAGCGTCGTCGTCGTCGAGCGCCCCGTCTCGAGCGGGAGCGCGAGCGTCGCGCCGCCGATCGAGCATCCTCCGTCGTCGCCGTCGTCGGCGCCCGAGTCATCCAAGTCCGGCCACACGCCGCCGCAAACAGGCCCGCGATCGAACGCGCCCGACACCCTTGGTGTCGAGCGTCAGCTCGTCGAAGACGCGCGCTCGAAGCTCGCGTCCGGCGACGCTCAGGGCGCGCTCGGGCGGCTCGAGGAGCATGCGCGACGCTTCCCACGCGGTCACCTCATGGAGGAACGGGAGGCGCTGGCGATCCAGGCCCTCGCCAACGCGGGTCGCGGTCGCGACGCGCGAGCGCGCGCAGCGACGTTCAGGGCGCGGTGGCCGGAGAGCGTCTACCTCGTTGCCATCGAAGCGACGCTCGCGTCGATCCCCGTGACGGATTGAGACGACACCGGGCAATCATGTCTTGGAGGCGGACCATCATGAGCATTTCTCGGAGCGCGATCCTCACGTTGCTCGTCGCCATCGCGGCGTGCGACGGCGAGGTCATGACGGTCGGCTCCGAGCCCGCCGCCGGAACGAGCAGCTCGAGCTTCGACGCCGGGCAGGTCTGGACCGGCTACGTCGAGGGCTACCGCTTCGCCTCGGGATCGGACCGGATATCGATCGCGTTCACCACGCCGACGTCGGGGACGGTGACGCTCGGGACACCGCCGACGGGGAGCGAGGTCATCGATCCCGAAGTCGGCTATCCAGCATCGCGCTATGCGCCCATGAACATCCGACCCGAGCTGCGCCATCACGCCGAGCGGTTTGCGTTCACGCTTCGTGAAGGCTCGCGTGAGGGGGCGCGTCTTCGCTTCAACGTCGACGTGCGCGAGATGTTGACGCCATGGTGCGCCGCTCAGACCACGACCCATGCGAGTCAGAACGCCGGCTCGACCTGGTACAGCTGCATACCCAACAAGGCGCACTCCCGTTCGGCCGATACCTGCTCCCTCCACGACACCCCCCAGGAGTCGATCCCCGTCGACTGCGGGAAGCTCGACATGTGCCTGGACGGGCAGACGTGTACGTGCGATGCGACGCGCTGCTGGCTCGCGGAGATACAAGATCTCCTGCATTTCGACGTGCGCGTGAACGGCGCAGAGGCGCACGGAAGCTCCGACCTCGGGCAGATCCACCTCGAGCTGCAGTAGCTTTCCGGCCGAGACGCCCCTCCGGAGCCACGCTTCGGTCAGGTGAACGGGAAGCGCGGCTCGACCGGCAGAGCCGCCGGCGTCGGATTCGGCTCGGTGCGCATTTGCTCGCACAACGTCTCGAGCTGAGACTGCAGCTGAGCGAACATCGCGCCCGGCTGCTGCGTGCTCATCCAGCGGATCATGGCCGATAGGAACAGCTCCTTCAGGTAGGCGAACGAGAAGCCGTCGGTCTTCGTGGTGAGCAGCTCGGCCTCCTCGTCGGAGATGGCCATCGCGCTGTCGAGCCGCTCGCGCCAGCGCGCCACGTAGCGCGCGCGCTCGGCGGGGGCGGGGAGCCCGAAGTGGTACTTTCGGTCGAAGCGGCTCGGGCGGTCGAGGATCGCCGGATCGAGCTTCTCGGGGTGGTTCGTGGTCGCCAGCGTGAGCATTCCGGATGCGTTGGCGAAGCCGTCGAGCTGATTCAAGAACGTCGAGCGATTCTCCGCCGTGATCATCGAGTCGAGATCCTCGAACACGAGGCAGCAGGGGGTAAGCTCCCTCGCCCGCTCGAAGACGCGGGCGATGTTCGCGTCGTCGGTTTCGTAGTGCGCTCTCAGGCTCTGGACGTAGAGGCAAGGTACGTCGAGCAGCTTGATGACGGCGCGCAGGCAATGCGTCTTGCCGTTGCCGGGAGGACCGAGGAAGAGGACCCCGCGCTTCCACGGCACGCCGTAGCGGGCGTACGCGTCCTTTGCGCCGAGGAAGCTCGTGAAGTCCTCGCGGATTTCGCGCGCCATGTCGCCGGCCAAGACGAGGTCGTCGAACGACGCGCTCTGGATCGTCTGATGGATCTCGCGGTCTCGCCGCCAGCATCCGCCGCGGAAGGCCAGGACGGTGCGGTGCGGCTCGTTGCAATACGCGCACACCGCGGCGCCGAAACCCTCGGCGATGGCGCGGGTCTCGGCGAGGATGTAGTAGCGCGTGACCTCGGTGTAGCGGTCGGGCCACGCGGCGCGGACCACGACGAGATCGTGGTCGCTCCACTTCACGTCCCACACGCCGAGCGAGACGTTACGGGAGAGGCCGTACGCGCGCCGCCAGTGGGAGCTCTCCACGGCGTGGGGGGAGGAGCGGAGGCTGGCCTCGCAGAGCCGGGCTTCCGCGTAGTCTTCGAGGTCGAACGTCTCCGACAGCTCGACGGCCACCTTGTCGGGGAAGGCGGTGGCGACCGCGCGGCTCACGCGGTAGCTCGTTCCGTTTTCGGGACCGAGCGCATTGGCGAAGAGCTCCGCGTCCTTCATTCGCTGAACGATAGGGCACGAACCTGGGCTCGGCGAGGGCCGGCGCGGGCACTTTTCTGCGCATCGAGCGTCGGGAGCGGGGTGTGGACGAGGGCGTTCAGCGATCTCGGGCCCTTGCGCGGCGTCGACGGCGTGCACATAGATGGCGCGGCCATGCGCTCGTGAGCTCGCTTCAACGTCGTTCGTCGTTCGACGTTCGTCGATCGGCTCCTTCGCCCCGCGAGATCCGTCATGGCTTCCTGCTCGTTCAGCCTCGTTCTCCGCTTGCCGCGCGCCGCGCTCGGGCGTCGTGACGTCGTCGCGCGCCTCGCCGCGACGTGGCAGGCGCGCTCGCTCTTCGCGTTCAAGTGCGACGAGCTCGCGTTCGCGCGCGCGCTGCTCGCGCGACGCACGAACCTGTGGCTCTACCGGACGAGCCAGCGCGCGTTCGCCGGCGACTTCATCGCCGTCGACGTGTCGAGCCCCGCGGCGGCTTCGCGGCCGATCAGCGTCATCGAGCTGAAACGCGGCGAGCCGGTGCGCGTCGGCCTTCCGAGCTCGGTGCAGCTGCGCAACGCGCCGGCCGCGTTGCGCGAGCTCGCCGGGACGGGCGTCGTCTCCGAGGGCGCTTCTGTCCGCGCGATCACCGGCGACGCCGCCGCGGTCCTCGCGCTCCTGTCGTGAGCGCAGCGTCGCGCTCGCGTCGCGAAGCGGCGTTCCCAGAACGAGAAGAGCCGGTGAAGCGTTCGCTCCACCGGCTCCGTCGTCGTCCGCGCGGATGTCGCGCGAGCGCCTCTCGACGTGTCGTCGAGGTCAGTTCTTCACGGGGATGATCTGCACGCGGCGATCGGGACCCTCGCCGTGGCTCTCGGTGCGCACGTCGGTGATGTCCTTGAGCGCCATGTGCACGACGCGGCGGTCGCGCGCGGTCATCGGGTCGAAGGTGATGACCTTGCCCTCCTTGGCGACGCGGCGGGCGAGCTTCTTCGCCATCTCCGCGAGCTGGTCTTCGTGGCGCGCGCGGTAGCCCTCGGCGTCGACCGCGATGTGCTTGCGCGGCTCGCCCGGTTTGTGCGCGACGCGCGTGGTCAAGTACTGGATCGCCTCGAGGACGCTCCCGCGCTTGCCGATGATGCGCCCGGCGTCGGGGCCTTCGATCTCGAGCCGGATCTCGTCCGCCGAGCCCTCGCCGTCGTCAGGGGCGAGCGTGACCTCGGCGTCCATGTCCATCTTCTCGATGAGCATCTGGACGAAGCCGAGCGCGCGCAGCGCCTGGGGATCGGTCACCTCGTCCGACGGGCCGACTCCGCCGCCGTCGCCTTCGCGTTCCACTACATCAGACACGAGCTTTTCCCTTTCCGAAGCCTTCGCCGAGCGCCTTCTGGTTCTTGGCGCCGTCCCCCTTTGGCTTCTCACCCTTCTGCTTCACGACGATGCCGCCCTTGTCCCCGTCTTTCGACCGCGGCGCGACCTGCTCGAGGACGAGCTGCTGGACGATGCCGAGGACGCTGTTCGTCAACATGTAAACACCGAGCGCAGCCGGAAGGAACAACATCATGACGGTGAAGACGATGGGCATCATCCACATCATCATCTTCTGCTGCATCGGATCCATGCCCTGCTGGGGCACGATGCGCTGCTGGACGATCATGAAGGCGCCGAGGAGGAGCGGCAGGATGTAGTACGGGTCGGGCGCCGAGAGGTCTTTGAACCACAGGAATTTCACGTGGTACATCTCCGCCGCCGTCTGCAGCGTCGTGTACATCGCGAACCAGACCGGCATCTGGACGAGCTGCGGGAGGCACCCGCCGAACGGGTTCACCCCGTGCTTCTTCCAGAGCTCCATCATCGCGAGGTTCTTCGCCTGCGCGTCGTCCTTGAACTTCTCGTTCAAGGCGTCGACCTCCGGCTTCAGCTTGCGCATCGCGATGGTCGTCTTGATGGACTTCCACGTGAGCGGGAAGAGCAGCGTGCGGAGGCACACCGTCAGGAGGATGATCGCGACGCCCCAGTTGCCGAAGGTGACCTTCTGGTTGAGAAAGACCAGAAACCCGACGAGGACGCGCGCCACCGGCCGGAAGAAGCCGAGGTTGATGACGTCGTTCAGCCGGTCGCTGCCGCCCGCGTGCGCGAGCACGTCGCGCTCCTTCGGGCCGAAGAAGGCGATCTCGTCGTACGTCGCGGACGCGCCCGGCTGGAGCTCCTTGCCGGGGTAGACGAGCTTGCCGTGGAAGATGACGGCGGCGTCGTCCGCGTCGTGCGCCTGCCCGGGGGCGACCCACTCCTCGGCGAGGAGCTCGCACCGCGGGAGCTCCCGCACGGTGCCCTCCACCGGCTCGGGCATCAGCGCCTGCGTGAAGTACTGGCTGTTGACCGCGACGTAGCGGTCGACGCTCGGGACCGCGAACCAGCCCGACTTGAACTCGTCGCGGTTCTTGCGGACGACGTCGCTGCCGCTGGCGCACGCGAGCTCGGTGACCCACGGCGACTGGCGGCCGAGGCTGCCCTTCAGGTCGACGTTCTTGCGGAACGCGTACGTGCCGACCGAGAGCTGGTGGTGCCGCGGCTCCTTCGCGAGGTTCGTCACCGTGGTCGCCACGTTGAGCTCGAACGGGCGCTCGCCGGCGGACACCTTCTTCTGGAGGCGGACGTCGTCGTCCTCGTAGGTGAACGTGCAGCTCGTGGCCCCGGCGCCCTCGGCGCGCGGCTCGAGCTTCCAGACGACGCGGTCGTACTTGACCTGGTCTTTGCCGTCGGGGCCGCGGAAGATCGTGCGGAGCGAACGCCAGCGCTCGTGGTCCGGCGTCGTCGACAGGTCCATGCCCTCGTACTTGCCGCCCTCGAGGTGGAAGTTGACGATGGCCGCGCCGCGCGTGGAGAGGACGGCGTCGAAGCGCTTGCCGTCGATCTTGCAGAGCTCACCCTCGACGGGCTGGTTCGGCTTGTCCTTCTGGGCCTGCGGGTCGAGCGTGTCCGGGACGAAGTCGGGCGCGTTGGCGTACACCTCCTCCGGGACCGACTGCGGCTTGTCGCTCGATCCCGTGATGAGCGGGAGGCCGAACTTCCAAAAGAGGAGCACGGCGGCCGCGATGGCCAACACGCGCAGGATACTGTTGCGATCCATTCAGCTTCTTTCTACGCCTTGTCCCGCAGCGGTTACCCCGGTCGGGGGATCATGAAGCGCGTCCTACGCGGCTTCTCGGGCCTCCGCGCCCTTCGAGAGGCGGGCCGGAGGCGGGGGATCGAAGCCCCCGGGGTGAAACGGGTGGCACTTACACAGGCGTTTCACCGAAAGCAAGCTGCCGCGCATCGCCCCATGTTCCTGAAGACAAGCGACGGCGTACCGCGAGCACGAAGGCTCGAACCGGCACACCCGACCGAGCCACGGCGAGACCGCCATCTGGTAGGCGCGCACGAGGGCGACGAGGAGGCGCGCGATCACGGACATCGGTGGGGGCGAAGATGATGCCGTTGTCGACGCCGCGCCAGCCGAACCGTGCAGAAAGCTGGGATGGAGCCCGGACCGGTCGAGGGGGTGGTCACGGCCCTACGTTTTTCGAGGGATCGACGGCGTCCCCGGGGCCGCGGCGGCGCCCTCGACCTTCGGGCGGAGCACGCTCGCGCAGCGCTTGAGGAGGGCCGGGCGTGCCCGTGACCATTCGTCACGAACGGCGGCCAGCGTCAGCGCGTCCGCGCCGTCGCGCGCGATCACGACGAGATCGATGCCGTCCGGCACGAAGCCCGGCCACAGACGGAAGCACTCGCGGCAGAGGCGCTTGATGCGGTTGCGCATCGTCGCGTCGCCGACCTTGCGCGTCGCGACGATCCCGAGCCGCGACGGCGCGCGGAGCGGCGTGGCCGTGTCGCGGCTGGGCTCGCGGGCGGAGACGAGCAGCACGAAGTGCCGGCTCGTCGCGCGCTCGCCGTTCGACTGCACGCGCAGGAAGTCCGCGCGTCGACGGATGCGGCGCTCTCGTCCGAAGCCGAACGAAGCCACGGCCCGCGAGCTCAGCGGGGAAGCAGGCGAAAAGCCTACTTCTTGAAGATCGAGACCGTGAGGCGACGGCGGCCCTTGCGGCGGCGGTTCGCCAGGACCTTGGCCCCGCCACTCGTCGCCATGCGAGCGAGGAAGCCGTGCGTACGGAGGCGGCGCTTGTTGTGGGGCTGATACGTGCGTTTCGGCTTGGCCATGACTCGGGTCCGGTAAAGGCCCTCACGGGGAGGGCGCCGCGGAAAAGCGGGGCGCGAAAACAACCACCGGAGGGGCTTCGTGTCAAGGACGACTCGTCCCCGGCCCCCGGCGCCCGTCCGATTCGGCCTCCCCGGGCGGTCGGTCGGGGCCCGGGAGCGCTCGTCGGCCGGCCACGCCTCGGTCACGCGGGGGGTGAGCGCAGGAGCGGCGCCCGAGAGTATCCGGTTGGAGATGCGGAGCGCTTGCGCTTTTTTTCCTGAACGGACGAGGAGAGGTAGTAGGCTGGCCTCGTAGTTTTGCTGTTCTCTTGAGGGTTTCGGCGAGCAACGACGCCCTCTACTTCGGGACTTTGCGGAATGCGCAAGACATCACGCGTACGTGGCTGGGCGGCGAACCTCATGGGCCGTTCCCCGGGTCGAAGGCTTCGAGGTGTGTCGCTCCTGCTTGGTGCCGCAGCGGCGCTGAGCTCCGGGACCGCCTCGGCTCAACAGAAGACGTTCCACCTCGATCGTCTCGAGATGCCGGGCGCTCCGGATGACGGCGTCGTGCTGTTCAGGCCGGTGACGAACCAGCGCACGATCTTCTTCGGCCAGCTCGGCATTGGCTATCAGCTCCGCCCGCTCCGCACGAGCAGCGTCACGTCCGATCAGGCGACGCTCGCGCGGTCGAGCTCCACGGTCATTCAGGATCAGTTCGCCGTCTACGGCAACACGGGCTTCCAGCTGCTCGACCGCGCGACGCTCGCGATCGCGTTCCCCTGGTACCCGATCCAGACCGGCGAGAACCCGAACTACACCGGGGCGGGCGGCATCCCGACGCCGGGCGTCAACCGCACGACCGTCGTTCAGACCGGCGGCCCCGGCGCGGGCGACGTCCGCATGGACCTGCGCGGTGTGCTCGCGCGAAGCCAGGACCGCAAGAGCGCGTTCGGCGCGCAGCTCGGCGTCTTCTTCCCGTCCGGCACGCCGGCGAATTTCGGCGGCGACGACAAGGTCGGCGGCATGCTGATGGTGTCGGGCGAGACGCAGGTGAAGTTCCTCGTCATCACGGCGAACACCGGCATCCACTTCCGACCGCGCCACGCGATCAACGATCCGAACAG
>JAHBWC010000105.1 GCA_019637225.1 Labilithrix sp. | reverse complement strand
GTGAAGAGCCCGCACGTCGTCCAGATGCTCGACCACGGCGTCAGCGACGACGGCGTCCCCTTCATCGTGATGGAGCACCTCGAGGGGCACGATCTCGGCGACGAGATCGAGCGCGGCGGGGCGGTCGATCCGGCGAAGGTCGTCGCCGTCATCACGCAGGTGGCGAAGGCGCTCTCGAAGGTCCACGCCGCCGGGCTCCTCCACCGCGACATCAAGCCCGACAACATCTTCCTCTGCGCGGGGGAAGAAGAGACCTTCGTGAAGCTGCTCGACTTCGGGATCGCCAAGAGCAGCGCGGTCGATCAAGGCGACGGCTCGCTCGATGGCGAGACGAAGACGGGTCAGATCGTCGGGACGCCGTTCTACATGAGCCCGGAGCAGGTCACGGCGCAGAAGACGATCGACCACCGGAGCGATCTCTGGGCGCTCGGCGTCGTGGCGTACGAGGCGCTGACCGGGCAGAGGCCGTACGACGGACCGTCCTTCGGCGCGCTCGCGGTCAAGATCGCGACCGGCTCGCCGCCGAAGCCGTCCGAGGCGAACCCGGCGCTGCCGCCGGCCGTCGACCTTTGGTTCGCGAAGGCCTGCGCGCGGAGCGCCGCGGATCGCTTCGCGAGCGCGAAGGAGATGGCCGAGGCGTTCCGCGCGGCCTTCGAGGGCGTCATCAGCCTCCCGGCGTCGGCGATGGCGAGCAGCGACTCCGGCCAGCGCGGCGGGCTCCCGTCGACGCCCGGCTTGCGTGCGCCGTCGCGGCCGGACGACGCCGTGAGCACGGCGACGTCCGGCGACGGTTCGTTCGTGCTCGCGGCGACCGCCCTCGACGACTCCGATGCCGCGCGCGAGCACGTCGCGCTCGGACGGAGCGAGGCCGGCGTCTCGGTGGTCGAGGACGCCCGGCCGGCGCAGCGGAGCTCACCCCTCCTCTTCATCGGCGGTGCGGTGGCGCTCACGGTGGCGGTGGCGGGCGTGCTCGTGTGGAGCGCGCGGACGCCGGCGAGCGGCGGACCGCAGGAGGATCCCTCGAGCACGGCGCACCCGGTCGTTGCGGGACCGGCGGTGAAACCGGAGCTCACGACGAAGACCGCGGCGCCGCCGAGCGAGTCCGCGAGCGCGACGCCGAGCGCGTCCGGGGCGCTCGATGCGGGGCACGTCGCGGGGCACCTCGCCGACGCTGGCGCGCCGGCCGCCGTCACGGCCAACCCCCGCGTTCCGCCGCCGACGCGCCCGACCGGACAGTCGGCGGCGCCGAGCAGCGCGCCGAAGCCGTCGGCGGAGCCGCCCCCGAAGCCAACAGCGAAGCCCACCAGCACCGAGCCTGATCTATTCTGAGCGCGACCGGTCGCTCCCGGTCCGAGCTCGAGAATGAAGATCACGTTTCGCCCGCGGAGCCGTCCGCTCGCGTTGACCGCCGCAGCGCTGACCTGGCTCGCCGTGACGCCCGCGCGCGCCGAGCCGCCCGCGTCCGCCGCGCCCGCCACGTCCGCGTCGCCTGCCACCTCCGCGCCGTCGTCCACGACGCCCGCGTCGCCCACGCCCGCGCCGGCCGCCGCGCCGCCAGCGGCGGCGAAGCGCGAGCCCACCGCCGGCGATTTCGCGACCGCGCGCACGGCGCTGCGCGAGGGCCTCGTGCTTCGCGAGAAGGGCGACCTCGAGGCCGCGCTGGCGCGGCTGGCGAGCGCCTACGATCTCGTGCCGACGCCGGTCACCGGGTTCGAGCTCGGCAAGACGCACATGATGCTGGGCCACGTGCTCCAGGCCCACGAGCTGTTCAAGAAGGTCGTGCGCATGCCGTCCTCGATGGAGGAGTCGACGCGCTCGGAGACGTCACGCGACGAGGCCGCGCGGCTCGCCAAGGAGCTCGAGCCGCGGATCCCGTCGCTCCGTCTGAAGGTGACCTTGCCGCCCGGCGCGAGCGCGGTCGTGAAGGTCGACGACGAAGAGATCGCGCTCACCGGCGCCGAGACGACACGCGCCGTCGATCCCGGACCCCACGAGATCGTCGCGAAGGCCGGCGACGGACCCGAGGAGAAGGTCCACGTCGACGTCGTGGAGACGGAGATCAAGGACGTCACCCTCGCGCCGCGCTGGGTCCCGCCGAAGAACCCCGCGCCGGGCAGGACGCGCGAGATCATCTACGTCCGTCAGACGAACCCGCTCGCGTTCGTCGGCTTCGGCGTCGCCGCGGCCGCGCTCGTCGTCACGACGGTCTCCGCGCTCGTCTACATCGACGCGCGCGACGACGCGAAGGACAAGTGCGGGGAGCGCTACTGCCCGCCGGCGCTGCGCGGCAACACGGTGCTCACGAACAACACCATCGTCGACACCGGCTTCCAGGGGGAGAACACGCGCTACCAGCTCGCCGGTGTCGTCATGCTCGCCGCCGGATTCACCACGGTCGTGTTCGCCGGTCTCGGCGTGTTCGGCGCGTCGCGGCCGGTCAAGGAGCGCGTGAGCGCCGGCGCGCACGTAGCGCCGTCGGTCGGCCTCGGCCGCCTCGGGCTCACGGGGAGCTTCTAGGATGACGGCGGCCTCGGGCGTCTCGAAGCGGCTCCTCGCGCTGCTCTTCACAGTCGTCACGCTCGTCGTCGCCGGCGTGTCGGCCCTCCCGTCGTGCAACGGCCCGCCGGACAAGACGTGCTTCGCCGACCGGGTGCACGCGCTCGGCGCGGACGAGGACGCCGGGCCCGATCGCGACTGCACGACGTGCCTCCAGACGAGGAACGCGCCCAAGGCGTGCTGCGACGCCGTCGGCGCGTGCGACGAGGATCCGACGAACGAGTGCACGCCGAGCTTCCAGGCCGCGCACCGCTGCGTGATCGACGGCGGGCCCAGCGAGGAGGCGCGATGCAAGGGCCTGCTCACCAACGACAGGAGCAAGAACCTCTACGCGTGCATGCGCGGCAACTGCGGACCGGAGTGCGGGATCCCGAGCTGCGACCTGGACCCGGCCGTTATCCTCTTCGCGAACCCGTCGTGCGACGGCTGCATGGGCGGCTCGTGCTGCGACAAGATCAACGCGTGCTACCGGAGCCGTCCGTGCAAGCTCGCCCTCGAGTGCATCACGAAGAACTGCACGCGCACGCTCGGGGCCTCGATGACTCGGCTCGGCCTGGCGCCGCCCGAGCTCCGCGCCGCCGCGCGCGACGCGGTGTGCGCCGGTCGGATCCCGGAGGGAATCGAGGGGCCCGGCGCGTGCCTCGAGCGCTGCCTCGACGACTTCGCGCCCGGCGACGGCGGCACGGCCGACGATCAGGGCGCGCGCTGCCTCGCCTTCGACGTCTACGCGTGCGGTGCCGAGGCGAGCTGTGGTCCGAAGTGCGTGCGCCCGGACGCGGGCCCCTATTCGGGCGAGGGCGAGTGGCCCGAGGACGCTCCCGACGCGTCGGCGGACGACGCATCGAGCCCGCGCGACGCCGGCTCCGACTGACGGGAGGCGGGCCTCGGCGCCCGTTGAGACGCGATCGTGCCGTCATGGACCACGACGGATCCATGTAGGTAACGGGATTCGTTGGCCTTTGTAGCGATCTGCGCCGGGGCCGTGCTACGTTATCGAGCTGTGAGGGGTCGCATCGCTACATCCGGGCGCGCTGCGTTCGCGACGCTCGTCGCCGCCGGCGCGGTCCTCGTCGCATCGGCAGCGTGCACCGCGCCGACGGTCGGGCCCGATCCGCTCGAGCGAGCGACCCCGAAGCAGACGAAGCCGAAGGCGCCGCCGGAGAGCGACACGCCCCCCGAGGTGAAGAAGGCCGACGCCGGCTCCACCGCCGGGACGTGCGAGACGGTCCCGCCGACGAACAAGTGCGGGCTCGACCCGCAGTGCGGCTGCCTCGAGACCGAGACGTGCGACGTCACGAACCGCGCGACCGGCGCCACGTCGTGCGTGACCGCCGGAACGACGACGCTCGGTCGACCGTGCTCGCAGTCCGGCGACTGCATGGCGGGCCTCGGATGCTTGTATGGTGCATGCAGGCCATACTGCAAGACGCCGCTCACGAAGTGCAGCGTCGGCGGCACCGAGCTGTGCGTGACGATGCCGGACGACGACGGCAAGCCCGTCCCGAACCTGAGCTTCTGCACGATCAACTGCGACCCGCGCGAGCCCGCCGGCGTGTGCGGGGTCAACGCCTGCCACTGGTTCGCGACGCTCTACGCGCCGAACAAGGTGAGCGACTGCAACTTCGCCGGCAACCGCGGCGAGCTCCAGACGTGCACCTATGACTCGGACTGCCAGCCCGGCCTCGCCTGCATCGAGCACCCGAAGCACGGGCGCGAGTGTGAGCGCTGGTGCCGTATCGGCTACGCGGGCGACTGCGGGTCCAACGCCGCGTTCAAGTGCAAGGACGTCTTCGGCGCCGATGCTCCGGTGATCAACGGGGTCAAGGAAGGCATCTGCCAGGACGACTGACGCCCGCGCGCCTCTCTGGCGCCGCGCGGCGCGCACGCGGAGGACGGCGCGCATGTGGGTGGCGGTGCCTTTGCCTGGCGTTCGGCGTGTATGGGGGTAGGGTAATCCCCATGCTTCCCCGACGAGCTGTCGCGCTCTTCGCGCTCCCGGTCTTCGCGCTTCTCGTTCCCGTCGCCGCGTGCGGTGACGATCCGGCGGCCGACGCGGCCGGCGGCGCGGCGGATCCCGACGGCGGCGCGACGAACCCGGACGGCAGCTCGGGCGATCCCACCGACGACGGCGGCACGTCGTACCCGCAAGCGAAGGGCGACCCCTGCCGCGGTCAGCCGCTCCCCGACGATCAGCACTACGCGCCGCCTGGGATGTGCGCGCGCCTCGTCTCCGTCGGGACGAACGGCCTCCGCCAGATCATGTTCGCGCCGAACGGCGACATGTTCGGCCAGAGCAACAACGGCAAGATCTGGCTCTTCCGTGACGCGGACGACGACGGCTTCTTCACGAAGGACGAGATCCACGAGTGGGGCGACACCGGCGGCAACGGCAACAACGCACACGTCGACGTCGCGGGCGGCTACGTCTACGCCGGCTCGAACGGCGGCGTGAAGCGGTTCGCGTACGACCCGGCCGCGCTGAAAGGCGGCGACGCCGAGGACGTCGTCGTGAACCAGCCCGGCGGCGGTCACGCGAAGCACACGACGCACGTCTACGACGGCTTCCTCTACGTCCACTCCGGCTCGGTAGGCAACGCGACGCACGAGGCCGGCAACGGGCAGGCGGCCTACGACGAGGTGCGTTCGCTCATCATGCGCTTCGACCTGTCGAAGCTCACGCCGGGGACGCCGTTCGCGTGGTCCGCGGGCGAGCCGTACACGCTCGGTCTCCGGAACGTCAACGGCTTCGCGCGCAACGAGAGCACGAAGAAGATCTACGGCGTCGTCAACGGCCTCGACCAGCAGCAGTACAAGGGCGCGAACGTCACCAACGACAATCCCGGCGAGCAGGTCGTCGAGATCGCGGCGGGCAAGAAGTTCGGCTACCCGTTCTGCTTCACCGCCCAGCGCGTCGTCGACGGTGCCGCGCTCGTCGCCGTGAACACGCAGCTCGTCAACGTCAGCTACCCCGGTAACCCGCACAACGACGGCTGGTGCGCCGCGAACTCGGAGAAGCCGACGACGTTCGTGCAGGCCCACTCCGCCCCGCTCGACCTCGCGTTCTTCGACAAGCAGGCGCAGGGCGTCCTGCCGGAGAAGTGGCGCGGCGGCGCGTTCATCGCGCTCCACGGCTCGTGGAACCGCTCGCCGGCGACCGGCTACAAGGTCGTCTGGCAGCCGTTCAACGCGGACGGCACGGCGCCGCTGCCGACGTCGACCAAGGACACGACGACGTTCCCGTACGAGGTCGTCTTCGGTGCCGGCTCGATCGCCGGAGGAGCCGAGGACAAGCCCTGGTCGTGGTCGTCCGACGGCGCCGGCGAGGCGCCGCGTCCGGCGGGCGTCGCCGTCAACCCGATCGACGGCGCGCTCTACATCGCGAGCGACACGAGCGGCCTCGTCTACCGCGTCGGCGTCAAGAAGTAGCGCCCGGCGCGGGCGGGCTCGAGGGCGGCGCGCGCCGAGGCACGAGTGCGCCGCCTCGTCGCGCGCGAGAGAGCGCGAGCCGAGGCTCGCGTGAGACCGGCCGGCATGCCCACGTGCCGAGGACCGGGCATTGTGGTACTTGGAGGCTCGTCATGGCCAATCGCATCCCCGCGCGGGAGCTCGTGAAGCAGAAGGGTCAGCTCGCCGACGACGTCGTCGCGCTCAAGGTCGACGGCCGCGTCGTCGATCTCCACACGCCGATCGCGGAGGACGCGACGTTCGAGGTCGTCCGCGCCACGGACAAGGACGGCGTTCAGGTCATTCGTCACTCGACCGCCCACGTCATGGCGGACGCGGTGCAGCGGCTCTTCCCCGGCACGAAGGTCACGATCGGCCCGGCGATCGAGGACGGCTTCTATTACGACTTCGACAAGCCCGGCGGCGGCTTCAGCGAGGAGGACCTCGCCACCATCGAGAAGGCGATGCTCGACGTCGTCGCGGGCAACACGCCGTTCCGCCGCGAGGTCGTCTCGCGGAACGAAGCGCTCGCGCTCTTCGAGAAGATGAACGAGTCGTTCAAGGTCGAGATCATCCGCTCGATCCCCGAGGACGAGGAGATCAGCCTCTACAAGCACGGCACCGCCGGCAAGGACGAGTGGGTCGACGTCTGCGAGGGCCCGCACGTCCCGTCGACGGGCTTTCTCCGCGCGGTGAAGCTCACGAGCGTCGCCGGCGCGTACTGGCGCGGCGACGAGCGCAACCCGATGCTCCAGCGCATCTACGGCACGGCGTTCCCGAGCAAGGAGGCGCTCGAGGAGCACCTCAAGCTCATCGAAGAAGCGAAGCAGCGCGACCACCGGAAGCTCGGCAAGGAGCTCGATCTCTTCTTCTTCGATCCGGTCGCGCCGGCGATGCCGTTTCTCCTTCCGCGCGGCGCCTACGTCTATAACCGCATGGTCGACTACGTGCGGAAGCTGTACGTCGAGTACGGCTACGAAGAGGTGATCACGCCGCAGGCGTTCGATCCGAAGCTCTTTCGCACGAGCGGCCACCTCGGCAACTACAACGAGAACATGTACCGCCTCTGGACCGAGGACGTCCTCGAGGAGGGCCAGGCGGTCGACGCGAAGGACGCGAAGGACGCGGACCCGGCGAAGAAGCTCGCGAAGCACCTGCAGGATCACTCCTTCGCGCTCAAGCCGATGAACTGCCCGAGCCACTGCGTGATCTTCGGGCAGCGCAAGCGGAGCTACCGCGAGCTGCCGTGGCGCGTGGCCGACTTCGGGCGGCTCCACCGCTACGAGCGCGGCGGCGTCGTGCACGGGCTCTCGCGCGTCCGCACCTTCTGCCAGGACGACGCGCACGTCTTCTGCACGCGCGACCAGGTCCCGCAGGAGATCGAGAAGTTCATCAAGCTGCTCTACGCGGTCTACAAGGCGTTCGCCTTCGACCGCATCGACATCAAGCTCGCGACGCGCCCCGACAAGCGCATCGGCAGCGACGCCGACTGGGACATGAGCGAGAACGCCCTCCGCGAGGGCCTCGAGCGCGCGGGCCTGCCGTTCGAGATCTCGCCGGGCGAGGGCGCCTTCTACGGGCCGAAGGTCGAGTTCCACGTCTACGACGCGCTGAAGCGCGGATGGCAGACGGGGACGATCCAGTACGACCCGAACCTTCCCGAGCGCTTCGAGCTCGCCTACACGGGCGAGGACGGCAAGGACCACCGCCCCGTGATGCTCCACCGCGCGGTGTTCGGCTCGCTCGAGCGGTTCTTCAGCGTGTACCTCGAGCACTGCGGCGGGAACTTCCCGGCGTGGATCGCGCCGACGCAGGCGATCGTGCTGACGGTGAGCGACAAGAGCGAGGCCTACGGCCGGAGCGTCGTCGAGGAGCTCCGCGCGAGCGGCCTCCGCGTCGAGGGAGACTTCAGCGCCGACAAGCTCGGCGCGAAGATCCGCGCCGCGCGCACGTTCCGCCATCCGTACATGCTCGTCGTCGGCCCGAAGGACGCCGAGGCCGGCACGGTCTCCGTCCGCTCGCGCGACGCGGGCGAGCTCGGCGCGATGCCTCGCGCGGAGTTCGTGGCGAAGCTGCTCGCGGAGAGCGCTTCGCCACGGTGAGGCGTGCTGCTCGCGCGGAGCGCGCTTCGCCACGGTGAGGCGCGCTGCTCTCGCGGAGCGCGCTTCGCCACGGTGAGGCGCGCGCGCCGGCGGGTGCTCGCTCGCGTGTAGGAGATCACGCGACGACCTGCCGGCGTTGCTCCGATCCACCGACGGTCTTACGTCGAACCCATGCGAACGAACCGGGGTGGACGGAGGCCCGCTCCGACCGACGAACGAGCCAGGAGCCGGCGGAGGCCGGCGAAGCGGGGGATCGCGACGAAGCTCGTCGTCGGCTCGCTGGTCACGGTCGTCTGCGCTCTCTCGGGGTGCGGCATGAACGAGGACGAAAAACCCTCCGCCTGCGAGGAGAACGAGGCGCTCTGCCCGACCTCGTCGCGGCTCGCGACCGACGTCGCATGCGACTGTCGATGCGTCGCGGGGTACGCGGGGCTGACGCCGACGCGCGCCTTCGAGGGCGTCGTGTCCGCGTGTCTTCCTCCGGACTTGAACCCGCACACCTCGCCGCCCGATCGGCGCGAGGAGCTCGATCGGATCCCGAGCGCTTCGCTCAACCAGCGCGTCTTCAAGTACTGCAGCGAGAATGTCGCGAGCTTCCTCGACGATCTCATCGAGCAGCAGCAGCGCCCGCGCGATCTCCGCGCCGTGTGCATGGGGCCGCGCATCCGGTGCAAGTGCACGACCACGGGCGCGCGCGACAAGACCCCGGCGTGCAGCAGCCCGTGCGTCGATCGCGACTGCGATCGCGAAAACTGCCTCCCGCTGCTCAAAGTCGGAGGCGGGATCGAGATGGCCGGCTGTTCATGCTCGCGCGTCAACGCGTGTGGCACCGTGACGCCCGCCTCGTCCGAGCCGCCGATCTGCTTGAATCGGGTCGCCGCGGTGCTCCGGCGTCGCGTGAATCGAAAGACGCCTCCGCGCGAGGGCGCCGGGGTGCGGCGCGCGCCCGTGCGCCGTCAGCGACTCACGACGGTCTGACGTTCGCTGTTGCGGAGGGCGGCGCTCTCGATCGCCACCGCCGCGAGGTTGGCGAGCGCGCGGAGGAGCGCGAGGTCGTCCGGCCGGAAGCAGTCGGCGCGCGAGAGGCTGTCGGCGTAGATGACGCCGATCGTCCCGCCGCCGGGGTTGATCGGGACGCACATCGCGCCGCGGACGCTCGCGTCGCGGGCGAGCTCGCCCGGCAACGTGCGGTCACGCGAGACGTCGGCGAACGACGCCGGGCTTCCGTGATCGACGACCCAGTCGACGACGCGCGTGCTGTAGGGGTACTGGTGGGGCGCCACGAACGTCCGGATGACGCGCGGTCGCATGTCGAGCGTCGCGTCGTCGAGCGCGAGCAGCGCGATCCGGTCGACCTCGAGCACCTGCACGGCGAGCGCGATGAGCTCGTCGAGGACCCGGTCGATCGACAGCTCGCTCACGCAGAGCTCGCTCGCGCGGATGAGGAGGAAGAGCTTGTCCTTGTAGCGCTGGTCGTCCGCGACGGTGACGTTCGGCGTGGCGTGGACGGTCGGGCGCCGGGCCACGCTCGGGTCGATGGCGAACGGGGAGGGCAGCGTCTGCGCCGCGCGGTCCTGGTGGAAGGCCCCCTGGTTCGAGACCTTGGTGCTCCGCGTCGTCGTGCCCTCGAGCAGGAACGTGATGTCGCCGCAGCGGAAGCTGTCCCCCTCGAACAGCTCGCAGCGGCTGACGCGCTTGCCGTTGACGAAGATCCCGTTCTTGCTCTGGAGATCCGTGATCTTGACCTTCACGCCGTCGAAGTCGACCTGGGCGTGCTTCCGGGAAAGGCTCTTGTGGAGGCAGAAGACCGCGTTGTCCTTGGTGCGGCCGATCGTGACCGTCCCCTCGGACAGGGTGAACTGCTGCTCCTCCGGAAGGCCGGGGTTCATGACCAGCGAGACCACGCGGCTCCAAGCCTACCACCGCTGCCCCCGGCCGCGCCGGTGGTTGGGGTCGCGAGCCCGCGCTCGAGGGCGTGACGCCTCAGGCTGGAGCGGGATTTCGGTGCGGAATTCGTCGTCAAAAGGCGTGCCTTGGGGGTTGACCGGTGGCGGAGAGGGGGGAACACTGCGTGCGTCTCGGCAAAGACGCCGAAATACCAGTAGGAGGTCACGGTCAACTCATGTCGATGGGTCGCCCCCGCTTCGATCCGCGCCAGCCGCAGCGCCAGTTCCAGATCCGAGTCAACCACCGCATCCGCGTGCCGGAGGTGCGCGTCATCGACGCGAACGGCGAGATGCTCGGTGTGCTCGCAACTCACGAGGCGCTCAGGCGTGCGCAGGAACAGGGACTCGACCTTGTCGAGGTGAACCCGAAGGCCGAGCCGCCGGTGTGCAAGATCCTCGACTTCGGCAAGTACAAGTACGAGGAGAAGAAGAAGGCCGGCGAGGCGAAGCGCAAGCAGACCGTCGTCGAGATCAAAGAGATCAAGCTCCGTCCCAAGACGGACGATCACGACATCGCCTTCAAGACCAAGGCCGCCCGGAGGTTCCTCGAGGCCGGCCACAAGGTGAAGTTCACCGTGCGCTTCCGCGGTCGCGAGATCACGCACCCCGAGAAGGCGCAGGAGCAGCTCCAGATCATCATCCCGCAGCTCGAAGACATCGCGAACGTCGAGACGCGCGCGATGATGGAAGCGCGCGCGATGAGCGTGCTCGTCGCGCCGAAGCCGGCCATCATGCAGAAGGTCGCGCAGATGAAGGCCCAGCGCGAGAAGGACCGGCAGCAAGCGGAGAAGGAAGGCCGCGAGCTCCCGTCCGAGGAGTCGCTGCCCGAGATCGAGGACGACGACGACGACGACGACGACGACGACGCGGACGAGTGAGCCGCGCGCGCGGGAACGTGATCGCCGAGCGCCTACGCGCCTCGGCGATCGCGACGCGCAGGCTCGCCGTTCTGTTCGACCGCGTCAGGGGATCCAGAAGCCGATGGAGAGGCCGGCGTAGCTGACGTCGTGGGGGCGCACGCCGCCGTCGACGTAGCGGACGTCGGTCCTCCAGGAGCGGTAGTCGGCGCAGACGCCGATGCTGCTCGGACGTAGGCACGCGGAGAGGGACGCGACATGGAGCGGAGCGTCGATCCCGTCGGAGATCGCGACGCGCATGTACTCGCCTTCGAGCTGCGCGAAGCCGTAGCCCAGGGCGACGTGACCACCCCACTCGGGCGACGCACCGAGTCGGCGCCTCTGCAACACCTCGAACCCCTGCACGGTGCCGTAGCGCGTGTGTCGACCGTCGATGATGAGGCCGGTGCGCCCGGCGACCTCGAAGAGCCACCGGCCTCGCATCACCTGATACCCGAGCGATCCTGCCGGCGCCTCGAAGCTCGACAGCCAGGTGTTGTCGTTGCCGAACATGTACCCGCGCGCGCCGACGCGAACGAAAGGACCGTGACCGGCCCCGATGGGAAGGAGCGCGCCGAGGGCGAGATCGGAGCTCCAGAGTCCCTCGGTGCCGTGCCGGCTCCCGCCAATCGCTCCGGCGCCGGTCGAGCGCAACGTCAAGAACGACAGGGTCACGTAGGTCGAAGACTGCACTGACGCGCCGAGGCCGAGGCTGTCCGGTTGGCTCGACGCCGACGACGCGGTCCCGCGGAGGGCAAAGAGGGACTGCGGAGCAAGCGCCGCCTTCGGCGTCCAGGTCTCGTTCCCGGTCGCGCTCGTGTCGGCTCGTGCGGTCGTCTCCGCGGCGGAGAGTGCGAGGAAAGAGGCGAGAGCGACCGACGCGACGCAGACCGTTCGACTTGGCATTGAAGGTCCGACGAGCTCGGATCGCCCAGGATTCAGCGCCCCCGCGCGATCGATGCACCTTGCATGGTCAGCGTGGCCGGGCGTGCACACGCTGTATCTGCGGGGGCACACAGGGCCCGTGAACGAGGCGCCGAGCCGGTGTGCCCGGTCGGGCGTACAGCGAGAGCGGAACGCTCGGTCGTCGCGGCTCCGGCGCGGGCGAGCGACGAAGGGTGACCCCGGCGTGACGACGAACGCGCCAGGTTGCCGCGAACGAAGGTACCTTCGCAGGATGAGAATTGGAGGCATCCTCGTCGGCGCAGCGGTCTTCTTCGGAGCGACGTCCGCGAACGCGGCGCTGACGTCGAGCGAGAAGGGGCAGATCAAGGACTTCGTCGCGGGGGCGCGTGCGGAGAACGCCCAGAAGGTGCGCGCGCTCGTCGCGCGGACGGACCTCACGCCGGAGGAGTCGGTCGCCGCCCTCAGCGCAGCCGTGACGCCGGTGGCCTTCACCGAGCAGCGCGGCGTGTTCCTGAAGGAGCTCGCGTTCGGCGGCGCGTCCGCGGCTTCACGCCCGGTCCTCGTCCTGGCGGAGGTGAAGGCGCTCCTCGCGCGCGCGGACGCGATCTACCAGCGCTTCGTCGGCGGGCTCGACCACGAGCCGCGCGCCGTCCAGGAGCTCATCGCGATCTACGGCTGGCTCGACGCGACGATCGCGAACGCGGGAAATCCGACGAGCACCTCGCACGATGGCAGCGCCGGCATCCCGGCGGCGACCTACGAGGAGTGCTCGCGGGCGCTCCGCGACCATGTCGAGCAGCAGGCGCGGTGGCTGAAGGGTGACGGCGTCGTCCCCGAGACCGTGAGTCGCCTCCGGGCGCAGGCGCAGGTCACGCTCGTCGACATGCTGCCCGACGGCCTCACGCGCCGCGTCGACGCCGCCGATCGGCTCGCGATCAAGGGCGCGCGCCGGACGATGCTCACCGAGTGGGGCGTCCTGTTCGCGGACGCGGGCAAGATCGACGACGCCAAGGTCGAGCGCGTGCGTCAGGTCCTCGCGCGCCTGCCGGGCGCGCGCCGCGATCTCGGCCTCGTCTACGCGGGCGACGCGCGCGGCGGGACGCAGCCGCTCCGCGCGCGCGGGCTCGTCGCCTACGTCGCGCCCGTCGCGGAGCGCTACCCGTTCGCCGATGAGGCCACGCCCGGCGCGTACGACGCGACCTCGAGCGCGATCGCGCACGACCTCGCGGTGATCGCGGCGAAGCGCGCGCTCGACAAGCTCACCGACCTCCGCGCGCAGGCTGAGCGCGACGCCGCGGCGGCCGCGGGCGATCCCTCGCGCCTGCTCGGGAGGCCGCGTGCTCCGAGCGTCGAGCACGTGGTGGGCGCGGCGATCCACGCGCTCATGACCGACGGCCCGCGCGCGGTCGACCTCTCGCTCGCGCGCCTGCTCGGCTCGCGTCCCGAGACGGCGGCCCTGCTCTCGGACGCGCTCGGCGCGCTCGCCGCGTTCCCGTCTTCGGAGGAGGCGGACGCGAAGGGGCCGAGCGTCGAGCTCGGCAAGGCGAACGCCTGGACGACCGCGTCGGCGATCCGCCTCGCGCCGAACGGGGCCGCGATCGGCTTCACGCTCGACGGCCACGCGTGGGCGATCGACCGCGCGTCGCCGACGTACGTCGTCCTCGCCGCTCGGCGCAACGGCCAGCCGGTCTCCGCCGGTCAGCTCTCGGCCAAGGGCGTCCCGCGCGAAGGCAGCAAGTGGACGGACTCGGGCTACACCTTCACCAAGCTGCGCGGCTCGCCGCGCGTGGGCCTCTCGACGGGGAGCGACACGAACGCGGGGCCGAACGTGAAGCTCCTCGGCGGCGGCAGCGAGGGCTTCGACGCGGTCATGGTCGCGCCGCCCGGCCCCGACTTCACGCTCGAGGGCGAGCTCGTCGTCCGGGACGCTCCCGGCGGCGTCGCCCTCCGCGCGAGCTCGACGAAGAAGGGCCTCCGCGGCGTCGCGCTCGTCGTCACGCCGGGCGGCCGCGCCGCGCTCACGATCGTCGACGACGGCGGCGAGACGAACCTCGCCGCGCCGATCGAGAGCCCCTCCGGACCCGTCGCCGTGCGCATCACGGTGCAGGGCGCGAACGTCGAGGCGGTGGTCGGCAAGAGCACGCTGAAGGGCACGCTGCCGGAGTCGCTCGCGAAGGGGGACGTCGCGGTGATCGGCAAGCGCAACGCGAACGTCGAGATCGCGGGCTTCACGCTGAAGCGGAAATAGGCGCGGGCGCCACGTCCTCGGGCCGCGCGTCGGGGCCTGGAGGCGGCCGCGATGAAACCTGACAATAACCTGTCAGAGCGAAGCTCTACGTTCTCTTTCGCCCCGCAGCGGTGGGGCCACGAAAGGGAAAGCCATGAGCCTCGTCTTCTATTACGCACCGATGTCGACCGCCGAGACCGTCAACTGGGCCCTCGCGGAGCTCGAGATCCCGCACGAGAAAGTCGTGATCGATCTCAAGGCCCGTGACCAGGACAAGCGCGGGTATCGCGCCCTCGATCCGAACGGGCGCGTGCCGCTCGTCGTCCACGACGGCGTGCCGATCTTCGAGTCCGCGGCGATCCTCATCCACCTCGGCGAGACGTTCGGCGTCGACCGCGGTCTCTTTCCCGCGCCGGGCCTCGAGCGTGCGCTGGCGCTGAAGTGGCTCGTCTGGACCAATGTGACGCTCGGCGCCGCCGTGGGGCGCTTCCTCGAGAAGGCGTTCGGGCCGCCCGAGCAGAAGGACGGCGAGGCGGTGGGACTCGCGCGCGCCGAGGTCGAGCGGCTCTTCGGGATCCTCGAGGCCGAGCTCGCGAAGACGCCGTACGTTGCCGGCGAGACCTTCTCGCTCGTGGACGTCCACCTCGGCGGCTTCGTCTACTGGATCGCGTCGCTGGGGTTCGACCTCACGCGCTGGCCCGGCATCGCCGCGTGGCAGGCGCGCTGCACCTCGCGGCCCGGGCACGCGCGCGCGCTCGCCTCCTGAGCAGGCGCAGCAGGAAATTGGGCCCGTGGCCCGGTAGGTGGGATGTTTGCCTACATGTCCCGGGTCCCCCTGCTCGTGCTCGCCGTCGTCGCCACCGGCTGCGCGCGCGACCCCGCGCCCTCGGATCGCGAGGCGACCCCGCCCGCGGCCGAGGCGCCGGTCGTCGCGCCGGTCGTGCCGCCGGCGCCGGTGGCTCCGGCGACGCCTGCGGCCCCGGCCGAGCCCCTTCGGGTGCTCGTCGGCGGTGACCTCATCCCGCATCGCCCGAGCCTCGCGGCGCCGAGCGCGGTGCTGAGCGCGCTCGCGCCGCTCGCGCCCCTGTTCGGGAAGGCCGACGCGGTCGTCGCGAACTACGAAGCCGCGACCGGCGAGCTCGGCAAGAAGGCGTTTCGCCTCGCCTACGCCGCGCCGCCCGCGTGGCTCGAGGCGCTCCCCGGCGCGGGGCTCACCGCGATCAGCGTCGCCAACAACCACGCGTGCGATCTCGATCACGACGGCGTCGAGACGACGCTCGAGACGGCGGCCGCGAGCGGGCTCGGCGTCCTCGGCGGCGACCTCGCGGGAGATCCGTGGGCGCCGCGCACGCTCGTCGAGCGCGATGGCAAGCGCGTCTGCGCGGTCGCCTGGACCACGCTCATCAACGCCGAGGGCAGCTGCGCGCGGACGGCGCGCCTCGCGATCGCGACGGAGAACGCCGCCGGCCGGCAGAAGGTCGCCTCCGCGCTTCATCGCGCGCGCGCCGCGTGCGACGCCACGATCGCGATCATCCACGGCGGCGTCGAGTACGTGCCGCAGACGCCGGCCGTCATGGCGGTCGCGCGGCAGGCGGCGGAGTCGGGCGCGGACGCCGTCGTCATCCATCACCCGCACATCGCGTCGCCCGTCGTGGTCCACCCCACGAAGGACGGCCGGAACATCCCGATCTTCGCCTCGGTCGGCAACCTCGTCTCGAACCAGGGCGAGTCGTGGAAGCCGCCCATGTTCCCGGTGCTCCGCGAGAACCGTCGCCTCGTGTGCGTGAACGGCTGGACGCGCCTCGGCCTCCTCGCCGATCTCGCGTTCGACTTCGAGGACAAGCCGAAGCTCCACTGGAGCTTCCACGTCTTGTGGACCGAGAACGAGCACGCGGACGATCGCAGCATCGCCGTCCCGAAGATCACGACGCGCCTGCTCGATCCCGACGCGGACGCGGCGATCGTCGAGCGCCTGTCCGACGACGAGCGCGGGCCTGTGGATCTGTTCGACGATCCCTGCTGGGTCGAGCGGCCCATCTACACCGAGGGCGATCGCCGTCGCGACGCGCGCTGCGAGACGACGCTGGTGCGGAGCCCGCCGCCCCCGAGCCACGTCGCGGCGCGGGCGAAGAAGAAGCGCCGGTAGGCTCACGTCGCGGCGCGGGCGAAGAAGAAGCGCCGGTAGGCTCACGCGCGGTATTGCGCGGACGGGTGAATGGAGTCACATCTCATCGCTCGGATGTCGCCGTGGCGGATCGCTCTCCTGGTGTGCGCGCTGGCGGCGGGTTGCGCCGGCAGCGAGGGCGGCGACGGGACGGGGCCCGGCGGCTCGGCGCCCGACGGCGGCGACGGCTGCAGCGAGGGCTTTCGGCGCGGCGCGGACGGCGCCTGCGTCCCGCTCGTGTTCGACGGGGAGTGTCCGGCGGGTACGCGTCCCGTGCTCGGCCACGCGGAGTGTCAGCCGGTCGGCTGGCAGGAGTGTCCCGCGGGCTTCGAGCGTGACCCGAGCGGTTGGGGCTGCGCGGCGGTGCTCCCGCGCGCAGCGTGCAGCGGCGCGACGCGCGAGGCGCTCGGTCAGACCGCGTGCGTCCCGCTCGGGGACTGCGCCGCGGCCTTTCCGCCGGCGGGCGCGAGGCTCTTCGTCAGCGCGTCCGGCCCGGTCGACGCCACGCATTTCCGGCGCATCGGCGACGCGATCCGCGCGTCGCGGGCGGGCGACGTCATCGCGGTGGACGACGGCGCCTACGCCGAGACGCTCGAGATCACCAAGGACGTCACGATCCGCGGCCGGTGCGCCGAGCGCGTGCGGCTCGACGGCGGCGATCGGGCGACGACGCCGGGCATCGTCGCCGGCGCGGCGGCCGCGACGGTGCGCGGCGTCGCGATCGTCGGCTTCAGCACCGGCGCGAGCGTCGAGCGTGGGACCATCACGTTCGAGGACGTCCTGTTCGAGCACGAGAGCGATCTCGGCGTCGCCGTCTACGACGGAGCGACCGCGAAGCTCGTGCGGTCCGTCGTGCGCGACACCTACCCGCGCGCGTCGGCCTCGGGGATCGGCGTCCAGGCGATCTTCGGCGCGCGCGTCGAGATCGTCGACAGCGTCGTCGCGAAGAACCAGGGCGGCGGCGCGCTCGTCGGCGAGCCCGAGTCGAGCGTCCTCGTCGACGGCAGCGTGTTCCGTGACAACGAGTCCGACCTCAACGGCACGTTCGGGCTCGGCCTGAACGTCACCTCGAGCGCGACGGGCAAGGTGACGCGGAGCGCGTTCATCGCCAACCGCCGCGCGGGCCTCCGCGCCGGCCCGAAGACCAAGCTCGAGATCGAAGACACGGTCGTCCTGGGGACGCGCGCCGAGAAGAGCGGGAGCGTCGGGATGGGATTTTTCGCGCTCGACGGCGCGACCGTGACCGCGAAGCGGTTCTCCGTGTCCGCGAGCGAGGGCCCCGCGATCACGGTCTTGCTCGGCGCGAAGGCGAAGGTCGAGCAGGCGACGCTGCGATCGATGGTCGGCGACACCGACGGCGACCTCGCCAACGGCGCCTACGTGTTCGACAAGGGCAAGCTCGAGCTGATCGACACGGCGATCGTCGACGCTGGACGCTCTGGCGTCGACGCGTTCGGCAAGGGCACGTCGCTCGCGCTCGAACGGAGCCTCGTCACCGGCACGCGGCCCTCGTACGGCACCAAGATGGGCGTCGGCGTCAACGTCGCGACGGGAGCCGCGGCTACCATCACGGACTCGTCGATCGTGGCGAACCTCCACTCCGGGATCTACCTGTGGGAGGGCGCCGCGGTCGATCTCGCGGGCGTCCTCGTGCGCGGGACGAAGAAGGAGCTCTTCGAGGATCGCCTCGGTCACGGCCTCCTGGCGCAGGACGCGCCGCACGTGACCGTCGAGCGCTCCGCCTTCGACGCGAACGTCGGCATCGGCCTCGCGCTCGCGGGCTCGCCCGCGCTCATCAAGAGCTCCTTCGTCCGCTCCAACTCCGTCGGCATCCACGTCCAGGGCACGACCCTCCGCGAGGCGACCGACGCGAGCGAAGTCGCCGATGGGGAGGTCGTCGTCACCGCGGACACGACCTTCCTCGACAACGCGACGAAGGTGGGGTCGGGCGTCCTCGCCCTGCCGGAGCCGCCCACCACGAAGAAGCCGTAGGACGCGGCGCCGCGCGGGCCCTCGGTCGAGGGCGATTTGACAGGTGGCCCGCGGCGGACGATAAGGCGAGGAGCATGTCCGACGCCGCCGCTCGCAAGGTCCGCATCCTCGTCGCAAAACCGGGCCTCGACGGGCACGATCGCGGCGCGAAGGTCGTCGCGCGGGCCCTCCGCGACGCGGGCTTTGAGGTCATCTACACGGGACTCCACCAGACCCCGGAGATGATCGCGAACGCGGCCGTTCAGGAGGACGTCGACGGCGTCGGCCTGTCGATCATGAGCGGCGCGCACAACACGCTCTTTCCGGCCGTGATTGACGCGCTCACCGCGAAGGGCGCGAACGACGTCGTCGTCTTCGGCGGCGGCATCATCCCCGAGGGCGACCTCGACCGGCTGCGCTCGGCGGGCGTGAAGGGCGTCTTCACGCCGGGCACCACGCTCGAGTCGATCATCGACTGGGTGAAGACGAACATCGTCGCTCGCGCCTGAGCGCGCGCTAGCATCCCGCCGTGCCTCCCGAGACCGCCGAGCCGCGACGAGCGATCGTCGTTCGAGGTCTCGAGAAGCGCTACGCCGACGTCCACGCGGTGCGCGGCATCGACTTCGAGGTGCGAGCCGGCGAGGTCTTCGGCTTCCTCGGGCCGAACGGCGCGGGCAAGTCGACCACGATCTCGATCCTCTGCACCCTCGCGTCGCCGACGGCAGGCTCGGCGACCGTCGCGGGCCACGACGTCGTCCGCGAGCGCGACGACGTGCGCCGCAACATCGGCCTCGTCTTCCAGGAGACGACGCTCGACGACTACCTGACGGCGCACCGGAACCTCGTCTTCCACGGCGAGCTCTACGGCGTCCCGAAGGCCGTCCTCGGCGAGCGCATCGAGCAGGTGATGACGATGGTCGGCCTCTGGGACCGTCGAGACAGCGTGGTCGCGACCTTCTCGGGCGGCATGAAGCGCCGCCTCGAGATCGCGCGCGGGCTCGTCCACGCGCCCAACGTGCTGTTCCTCGACGAGCCGACGATCGGCCTCGACCCGCAGACGCGCAGCAGCATCTGGGCCTACATCCGCGAGCTCAGGGCGCGCCACCAGATCACCGTCTTCTTGACGACCCACTACATGGACGAGGCGGAGAACTGCGACCGCATCGCGATCATCGACGCAGGCAGGATTGTCGCGGAGGGCGCGCCCGAGTCGCTGAAGGCCGCGGTCGGCAAGGACCGCGTGCAGGTCCGCACCGCCGACGACGACGTCGCGATCGTGGCCCTGAAGGAGAAGCTCGGCGTCGACGCCAGGGTCCACGACGGCGCGATCACCTTCGCCGTCGCGTCCGGCGAGGAGTTCGTCCCGCGCCTGTTCGCCGAGCTGCCGATCGCGATCCGGTCGGTGAGCGTGGCGCGGCCGTCGCTCGACGACGTCTTCCTGTCGTTCACGGGCACGACGATGCGCGACGCCGCGGCGCGACCCGGCGAAGCGCGGGCGCGGAGGTGACCGTGTCGGCCGTCGCCCCGCGCGAGCCTAGGGATTCGAGCCGACCGGTCGTGGTCGTACCGCGCGTCCCGTCGGCCAGCCTCGCGAGCGATCTCCGCGCGATCAAGGTCGTCTGGCACCGCGAGCTCCTCCGCTTCGTGAAGGATCGACCGCGCCTCATCGCCGGTCTGGCGCAGCCCGTCCTCTACTTGTTCGTGATGGGTACCGGGCTCTCGGCCATGGTGCCTTCGACGAGCGGCGTGCCCTTCCGCACGTTCCTGTTCCCCGGCGTGCTCTGCATGGCGATCCTCTTCTCCTGCTTCTTCTCGGCGGGATCGCTCGTGTGGGACCGCGAGCTCGGCTTCATGCGCGAGATGATGGTCGCGCCGGTGCGACGCGGCGCGATCCTCCTCGGAAAGTGCCTCGGCGGGACGACGGTGGGGACGATCCAGGGCATGATCTTGATGGTCATCGGCGCGATCGGCGGCGTCCCGATGTCGCTCGAGCTCGTGGTGACGATCTTCCTCGAGCTCCTCGTCATCTGCTTCGCGATCACCGCGTTCGGCCTCGCGCTCGCCGCACACGTCCGGAGCATCCAGGCGTTCATGGCGCTGATGCAGATGGTGCTCTTGCCGATGTTCTTCGCGTCCGGTGCGCTCTATCCCTTGAGCGGGCTGCCGGCGTGGCTCGAGGTGCTCACGCGGCTCGACCCGCTCAGCTACGCGGTCGCGCCGCTCCGTCACGCGGTGCTCGGCGCCTCGGGCAAGGCCGCGCTCGCGCCGATGGTGACGTGGGGGAGCTTCGTCGTCCCGATCTGGCTCGACCTCGTGGTGATCGCGGCCTACGCGCTCGTGGCGCTCGCCGTGGCGCGCCGGCGCTTCGCACGCGAGGACGCGTAGCGGGTCGGCGCTTCGCGCGCGAGGACGCGTAGTGGGCCGACGCTTCGGGGCTTGCCGGAGGCGCCTCGGCGCGTGACACTCGCTCGGCGATGGATGCGCTGCGCGACTCGGTCCCGCCCGGAGTGGGGGAGCTGCCGAAGCTCGATCGCCGCTACGCGACGTTCGAGGACCACGCGCTCGAGCGCGCGTTCCAGAAGGAGAACTTCGAGCTCGCCGTTCGCCGCTATGTCCGCTTCAGCGTGACGCTCGCGTTCGTCGCGTTCTGGGCCTACGGCGTTCACGACTGGCTCGTCATCCCCGACGTCCACCTTCGCGCGTGGGCGATCCGCTACGGCATCTCCGGGCCGCTCGGAGCGCTGATCATCGCGTTCGTCTTCCGGAACCGCACGTGGGAGCGGCATCAGCCGGCGATGCTCGCGTTCGGGCTCACGGTCAACACGGTGGTCCTGTGGATCGCGTCGATCTCGCCCCCCGCCGGCTTCTTCATCTACACGGGCTTCGCCGTGATCTTCGTGACGCTCGGGCCGTTCCTCGCCCGCATGAACGTGAAGACGCAGCTCGTCTACACGGCGCTCACGCTCGTCCTCTACAACGTCTTCGACGCCCTCCTCGCGCACGCCGAGCCGATGTATCGGCTCTCGCTCAACCTGACGCTCTTCACGCTCGGCGCGATCGGCGCGCTCGCCGCGCGGCAGCTCGAGCTCCAGGCGCGCGTGGCGTTCGTCCAGCGGCAGGTCATCCGCGAGCAGATGGCCGCGCTGGACGCCGAGCGGCACCGGAGCGAGTCGCTCCTCCTCAACGTGCTCCCGCGGCGGATCGCCGAGCGGCTCAAGAACGAGCCGGACACGACCATCGCCGATCGCTTCGAGAGCGCGACGGTGCTCTTCAGCGACATCGTCGGGTTCACCGAGCTCTCCGCGCGCCTCGTCCCGGACGAGATCGTGCGTCGGCTCGACGAGGTGTTCTCGCGCTTCGACGGGATCGCCGATCTGCTCGAGCTCGAGAAGATCAAGACGATCGGCGACGCGTACATGGTCGCGGGCGGAGTCCCCGCGCGCCGCTCCGATCACGCGGCGGCCGTGTGCGAGATGGCGCTCCGGATGCGCGACGAGCTCGCCGCGCTCGCCGAGCGGATGGACGAGCCGGTCGCGGTCCGCATCGGGATCCACACCGGGCCCGTGGTCGCCGGCGTCATCGGGAAGAAGAAGTTCATCTACGACGTCTGGGGCGACACCGTGAACACGGCGAGCCGCATGGAGTCGCACGGCGTGCCGGGGGCGATCCAGGTGAGCGCGGCGACCTACGAGGCGACGCGCGACGCCTTCGAATACGAGACACGCGGAGCCATCTCCGTGAAGGGCAAGGGCGAGATGACGACCTACTTCCTCGTCGGCCGCCGCCGCGTCGAAGAAGAGCGCGTCGCGGCGCTGCCGTCCGAGCGCCCGCCTCTCGACGCGTGACTCAGCTCTTGAGCGGCGGCGTGAGCCGGTCGAGCGCCCAGCGGGTCGCGTTGGGGAAGTGGCGGGCGAAGCCGTAGGTCCGCGGGTAGATGACGCGCGGGCGCTTCTTGGCGACGGCGTCGGCGATGAGCCGCGCGAGGACCTCGGGGGTGCCGGTCGGGACGTTGCGCGTCGCCGCGGCGTCCTCGTAGGCGGCGCGGCCGGCCGCCTCGAGCTCGCTCGTGACGGGTCCGGGGTAGACGGTGACGACGTGGACGCCGTGCTTCTTCACCTCGGCGCGCAGGCCCTCGGAGGCCGCGGCGAGGCCCGCCTTGGCGGCGTTGTAGAAGTACATGCCCGGTGTCGGCGCGAGGGCCGCCATCGAAGCGACGTCGACGATCGTGCCGGTGCCGCGCGGGATCATGCGGCGGAGGACGAGCGTCGTGAGCCGGAGCGGCACGTGGAGGTCGAGCTTGAGGAGACGCTCCGCCGCGGCCCAGTCGGTCTCCGTCGCGTGCTTGACGATCTGGATGCCGGCGTTGTTGACGAGCACGTCGATCGGCCCGAGCGCGCTCTCCGCCTCGTCGAGCCAGGCGAAGGACCCGTCGGCGTCGGCGAGGTCGGCGACGACGATGTGCGCGCGGTCCGCGCCGGCCGCGGCGATCCGCTCGAGGTGCTCCTGTCGCCGGGCGACGAGCGTGACGTTGTCCCCGCGCCCGAGGTACTCGCGCGCGATGGCCTCTCCGATGCCGCTCGATGCTCCCGTGACGACGACGTGCATGGGGCGAGCGTAGTCGCGCCGGCGCGAAGTTCGTACCGGTTTCGGCCTGATCGACCGCGCACGGCGTCGTCGCGGACGTCAGGCGTCGTCGAGGCGGCTCCGGCGGCGGAAGGGGAGGACGATGGCGCCGAGGAAGAGCGCCATCCGCGATACGGGGCTCGGATCGCGCTTCTTCAGGCGTCTCGGCTTCTTCGCGGCGAGCTTCTTCGCGCCGAGCGTCTTTGCGGTGAGCTTCTTCGCTCCGAGCTTCTTCGCAGCGGGCGACATGTCCGAATCCGAGTCCGAGTCGTCGCTCGAGTCGTCGCCCCACTCGATGTCCATGCTGCCGTCGTCGTCGGACGACGAGTCGTCGTCGGACGAATCTCCGCTCGACGAGTCGTCGCTCCAGCCGCCGGACGAGTCGTC
>JAHBWC010000104.1 GCA_019637225.1 Labilithrix sp. | reverse complement strand
CGCGCCGGCGCCGGCCGCCGATCCGCTCGCCCCCCTCCGCGCGTTCGAGGAGGCGCGCCGCGCCGAGGCCCACTTCCTCGAGACGGCGCCGCAGGACCGCGCGTTCGGCGCCGATCCCTATGACGTCGTCCCGCTGGGCGATGGGCGCCTCGCGGGGATCCTCCGCGGTCGCGACGCCCTCGTCATCCTCGACGCCGATCTCGCGGAGCGCGAGCGCATCGCCACGCCGCGCGCGCCTTCGGCGATCGCGACGTACGACGGCCCGCCCGCGGGCGACCTTCGCCCCGGCGACCTCTTCGTCGCGAGCGAGGTCGAGCCGGTGCTCGCGCGCTACCGGCCCGGCGCCCGCGGCGTCACGCGCCTCGCCGACGTCGACCTCGGCGACGTCGTCGGCGTGCGCGACGTCGCGACCGGGCCCGAAGGCGTCGTCTACCTCGTCGAGGAGCACGACGATCGGCTCATCACGCTCCGCTTCTCGGGCGCGCGCGGCGACGTCGAGCGGAGCGAGCGTCGCGTCCCGCGCGGACCGATCCGCGTGGCGCGCACGCGGCGCGCCGTGTTCGTCGCGTCGCTCCTCGATCACGCCGTCTCCGTCTATCCGGTCGATCGTCACGGCGCGCTCGGCGACGCCGTCGCGACGACGAAGATCGACGGCCCGTACTGGGGCCTCGAGGCGATCGACACGGACGACGACGGCGCCCTCGTCGTCGCGGGGGGCGCGGAGGACCACCCGCTCGACCGCCGCGGCGGCTTCTTCGGCTACGTCGACTCGTTCGTCCACGTGTACCGCTGGGACGGGAAGACGGGCGAGCTCGCCCGCGCCGCGGAGGTCAACGTGTCGGAGCACGGGCTCATCGTGCCGAAGGCGATCGCGTTCGGGCCCTGCTCCGCCGAGACCGGCGCGCGCGAGGCGCTGGTCTCTAGCTACGGCGGCGCAGCCGCTTGCCTGACGTGGTCCCGAGGTCTCGACGCCCCGCCCGAGGTGTCCGTCGTCGCGATGCCTCCGGGCGCCTCTTCGCTCGCGCGCACGCCGACGGGCTTCGTCGCGGCCAATCCGCTCCTCGACGCGTGGATCGCCGCGCCGACGCGAGGCGCGCACCCCGCCGACCACGCGAAGCCCGCCGGCGGCGAGCTCCGCGTCGTCCGCGCGAACGACACGCCCGGCGCCGACACGCGCACGGAGCGGGAGCGCCTCGGCGAGGCGTTGTTCTTCACCGGGCTGATGGCGCCCGCGAGCTCGTCGGAGGGCGCCAAGAGCCGCTTCTCCTGCGAGACGTGTCACTTCGAGGGCTACGTCGACGGGCGCACCCATCACACCGGCCGCGGCGACGTCCGCGCGACGACGAAGCCGCTCGTCGGGCTGTTCAACAACCGGCCGCACTTCTCGCGCGCGCTCGATCCGGACCTGTCGGCGGTCGCGGAGAACGAGTTCCGCGTCGCCGGCGCGCCCTCGACGGCGGATCCGCACTTCGATCTCGAGCCGCGCGACGCGCCCTGGCTCGTCGATCTCGGGATCGCCCCGCGTCGCCGCGACGCCGCCGAGCTCCGCCTCTCGTTGATGGCGTTCCTGATGTCGTGGACGCACCGCACGAACCCGCGCTCCGCCGCGACGCGGCCCTTCACCGCCGAGGAGCGCGCCGGCGCCACCCTCTTCCGCGATCGCTGCGAGGGCTGCCATCAGGCGCGCGCTTCCGCCGACGATCCGCGCTCGCGTGTCCCGTTCGCGCGCTGGGAGTCGCTCGTGCTCGGCGGCGGGGCGCCGATCGTGTGGGGCTCGGACGCCTACGAGAAGACGGGCATCGTCCCGTACGTCCACGAGCGCGGCGCGCGCGTCCCGTCGCTGCGTCGCGTCTACAAGAAGCGGCCTTACTTCACGAACGGGAGCGCGCCCGACGTCGCAACCGTCCTCGGGCGCGCCCGCTTCGGCACCGGCGGCTTCTCGCACGACGACGCGGCCGGCGGCGCGGCGCTCGACGCGCCGGAGATGCGCGCGCTCGGCGCGTTCATCGATCTCCTCTGAGCGAGAGCCGAGCTCGCGGGGGCGGGTTCGCGCGATTCGGCGAGTGCGACGATCGTGCGTTGCGTTCTAAGCTCGCGTCGTGAACCCCGTGCGCCCCGCGTCCGTCGCTCTCGCCTCGCTCGCCTCGCTCGCCTCGCTCGCCGCGCTCGCGGCGTGTCGCACGCCGGAGCCCGCGCCTCCTCCGGCGACCGTCGAGATCGCGACGACCGACGCGGCCCCGCCCGCCACCGGACCCGCGGACGCCGGCGCCCTCACGGAAGAGCGCGCGAAGACGCCACCGCCGCCGTCGGGGACCTACGCCGTCGCGGTGCAGGAGCGCTCGAGCACGTGCGCGCTCGACGCCGCGCCCGGCGCGACCTCGGGGGACGCGCCGCTCTGGGTGCTCGTCAACCCGACGCGCGACGGCAAGTGGACGGCCACCCTCCCGGTGAACACCGGCGGCGGCTCGCTCGCGATCGACCGGCACGATCTCCTCCTCGAGACCGGGCACGTCGAGACGTCATCGCTCCGCCCCGATCGCACGTGCGCCTACGAGGTCACGCGCGAGATGCGCGTCCTCGACGTCACCCCCACGAGGATCGTCGTCGAGGTGAAGGCGGAGTACACGGACGCCGTCCGCTGCTCGCTCCCCCGGCGCCCGGTCGCGTGCAAGCGCGACGTCGTCGTCACGTACACGCTCGCGACGCCGTTCTGCGCGCCCGGCTGCGCCGCGCAGATGACGCTCCTACGCGACGGCGGCGCCGGCGCCACCTGCATGTGTCCGTGACGACCGCGGGCGCCACGACCGCGCCGCGCCCGCGCCACCCGAACGTGTCCGTGACGAGCACGGGCGCCACGACCGGACGCCGCCGGAGCCACCTGCGCCCGTCCCTGTCGAACGCGAACGTCACGACCGGGCGCCGCATCGAGACGCCCCGCGCGCGTCACTTGATCGGCGGAGGACCGAGGACGAGCGGGCGCACCGTGTCGACGTAGAACCCCGGCGCGTCGCGACGCTCGAGGATGCGCGTGAGCAACTCGGTGTAGAACGGCACGCGGAACGCCGCGGGAATCGATCCGGCCGTCGGCTCGCTCTCTCGCTCGGCCACGATCTTGTTCCACCACGCCGCCTGCGCGATGTAGAGCTCGTTGTCGGTCGCCTCCGCGAGCGCCGTCCAGATGTCGCGCTCGAGCTGCTCGCCCTCTCCCTCCGGCGCCCCGCGCGCCGCGAAGTCCTGGAGTCGGGCGAGCAGCACCTGGATCGCCTCCGGCGCCGCGCGGTACGAGGCCAGCGACACGAGCGCGTAGCCCTCGAACATCCGGCGCTCGACGATCTCGCGGCGCTGCTTCTCGGTCGTCGGGCCGATGCGGTAGCGGAGCTCGACGACCCGAGGATCGGTGGCCCGGACGACGTCCTGAACGATCGTCGCGCCCCCCTGCTTCACGCGCACGAGCCCCAGGTCGGCCAGGCGGTGCGTCGCCTGCCTCACGATCGTCCGCGACACGCCGAAGTCGTCGGCGAGCGCGCGTTCGGGAGGGAGCGCTTCGCCCGTGGCGAGCTCGCCCTTCAGGATCGCCGCCGCGAGCTGGTCGAAGATGCGGTCGGCCGCGTGCTCGCGGCGCACGACCTCGAACTTGCGAACGAGCGCAGTCACGGCCTCCTCAACGTGACACGACGAGGCAACCTCGTCACCAACTTCTCAGGTGGCGACATCCCCGCACCTCGTTCCCTGGACAATCCAGCCATCATGGAACTCTCCGTTTCATCCATACATTTCTTTCAAACACCAACGTTTCAATGACCTCGGAGAGGCCCGACGACGGCACGGATGGTGCTCCCGACTTCGACACTTGGTGACCAGGTGATGGAGCGGGGTTTTCGTCGTCCTTCCAAGGTGAATCCATGACCAATCGTCTTCTCCCATCGCTCGACGCGTCGCCTCCGGCGCCGGCCTCCGGCGTCGTCCGCGCGGGCGTCCGCACCGGAACAGCCACCGGAAAAGTCATCCTCGCCGGCGAGCACGCCTGCGTGTACGGCTTCCCCGCCGTCGCGCTCGGGCTCGACCGCGGCGTGCTCGTACGCGTGACGCCCGCAGGCGCGCACCAGGCCACGCGGCTCCGCATGCGCGACCTCGGAATGGACGTCGCGGTCGGCGACGACCACGATCTCGCGCGCGCGCTCGAGGCGCTGCTCGCCGCGACGAACGGCGGACGCCGCTCGAAGCGGCCGCCTGGGCCGCTCACCATCGAGACGTTCTCGAGCCTCCCGCCGGGCTCGGGGCTCGGATCGTCGGCCGCGCTAGGCGTCGCGATCGCGCGCGCGCTCGATCCGCGCGCCACGGACGAGGACGTCCTCGACCGGGCGATGGCCTGGGAGCGCGTCTTCCATGGCGAGCCCTCCGGCGTCGACGCCCTCGTCGCCTCGCGCGGCGGATGCCTCTCGTTCGTCCGCGGCGCCGCGCCGGAGGCGATCGAGATCGGACGCGGCGCCTTCCTCTGCGTGGGCCTCAGCGGACGCGCCGCGAGCACGCGCGCGATCGTCGAGGCCGTCACCGCGCGCCGCGTCGACGATCCCACGGCGACGACCGCCATCTTCGAGGCCATCGGCGGCATCGCTCGCCGCATGGCCGACGCGCTCCGCGCGGGCGAGATCGATCGCGTCGGTCACCTCATGAACGCGAACCAGGCGCTGCTCCGGCGGCTCGGCGTCTCGACGCCGTCGCTCGATCGGATGTGCGACCTCGCGCTCGGCTGCGGCGCGGCGGGCGTGAAGCTCACCGGCTCCGGCGGCGGCGGCTCCGCGATCGCGATCGCGGCGACGCGCGCGGCGGCGGACGCGGTCCTCGAGGCCTGGCAGCGCGAGCTCTTCGCGGCGTTCGTCGTCCCCATCGGGCCCGCGAACGCCGAGGCGAGCGTCCTCCGACTGCGCCGCGACGGCGCGCCCGTCATGCGGACGGCCGCCGGCGCCTGACGGGCCTCGAGGCTCCCTTCGAGGCTCGCGCGCGCCCGCCATCGACTACCATCGCGGCCGATGAAGCTCTCGACCCCGCTCGCCCGGAAGCTCGGCCTCACCTACCCCTTCGTCGCCGCGCCGATGTTCATCATCTCGAACAAGGAGATGATCGTCGCCGCCGCGGAGGCGGGCATCCTCGGATGCATGCCGTCGCTGAACGCGCGCACCGCCGACAAGCTCCGCGAGGACCTCGCGTGGATCCGCCAGCGCACGGACAAGGCGTTCGGGATCAACCTCACGCTGGGCCTCACCTCGCCCGAGCGCATCGAAGCCGACATGGCTCTGTGCATCGAGTTCGGCGTCCCCGTCATCCTCACGAGCTACGGCAACCCGACGGCGCTCGTGAAACAGGCGCACGAGCACAAGCGACTCGTCTTCCACGACGTCATCGGCCTCGCGCACGGAAAGAAGGCCGTGGCCGCCGGCGTCGACGGCATCATCGCCGTCTCCGCGGGCGCGGGCGGGCACGCCGGACGGATCTCGCCGTACGTGCTCGTCCCCTGGCTGAAGAAGGAGCTGGCGGTGCCGATCCTCGCCGCCGGCTGCATCAGCGACGGACGCCAGGTCGTCGCGAGCCTCAGCCTCGGCGCGGAGCTCTGCTACATCGGCACGCGCTTCATCGCGTCGAGCGAGTGCGGCGCGGCCGACGCCTACAAGGACAGCGTGGTGACGTCGTCCCCGGAGGACATCGTCTACACGGACGCGGTCTCGGGCATCCACGCCAACTTCATCAAGCACACCGTGCCCGAGGGCTTCACGCCCGACCGCAGCCCCGACGGCGCGAAGCGCTGGAAGGACATCTGGAGCGCCGGCCAGGGCGTCGGCCTCATCGACCAGGTGAAGCCGATGGGCCAGATCGTCGAAGACCTCGCGCGCGAGGCCCACGACACGCTCGCCGCCTTCGGGTGAGCGCGGGCGCCGAGCGCGCCTCGCCTCGAGGAGGCCGAGCGCCGGCCGATCCGTCGTGATGCCGAGCACTTCGGCGCCCGCGGCCGCGCGCGGCGGCGCGCGCGGAGCCCTGTGCTAGCGTCGCGCGCCATGGAGAGGCCGCTCTACCTCCGGCTCCGGATCGCCGTCGTCTCGGCGATCGCCGCGTCGCTCGCCGTCGCCTCCGCGGCGCACGCCGCGCCGAAGAAGGCGACGACGACGAAGTCGAAGCTCCGGCGCGCCCCGAAGACGAGCGGCCCGCTCCCGTGGTGCGCCGAGGAGTTCGAGACCCTCCCCAACGGCCTCTGCCACATCGACGGCGGGCAGAAGGAAGGTCGACGCACGCTCGTCGTCTTCCTCCACGGCGCGATCGCGAAGGACGTCGACTGGCAGTGGCTGCAAGAGCGCGCGCTCGCGCGCCAGGCGAAGCAGAGCAAATTCGAGGCGATCTTCGCGCGCGCGCCGCTCGGACCGAGCGGCTTCGTGTGGCCGGGGACCGCGTCGGCGCAGGAGACGTCGGAGGAGGAGCTCATCGAAGGCTGGGCCGCGGCGCGCACGTTCCTCGAGAAGCGGAGCGGCGAGGCGTACGACGACGTCTTCCTCATGGGGTTCTCGAGCGGCGCGTACTTCGTGAGCTCGCTCGCGCTCCGCGGTCGCGGCGAGTTCGACGGCTACGCCACGTTCGCGGGCGGCAGCGCGGGCTGGCAGTCCGCATCGAACGCCGTCAAGAAGGCTCCGGTCTACGTCGGCGTCTGCGCCGACGATCGGCAGACGGCGAGCCACTCGCGGGCGTTCGGCGGCGCGCTCGCCGCGCGCGGCTGGCCGAACCGCGTCGACGAGCAGAAGGTCGGCCACATGTTCTCCGACGTCCACGTCGCCCACGCGCTCACGTACCTCCGGAGCGCGCACCCGCCCGCGCGCCTCGCGGACGCGGCGGCCGACCGACGCGGAGGCGTGACGCGCGCTTCGAGCGCGGCTCGCTGAACGTACCGAGCGTGACGCGCGCGCCGAGCGCGGCTCGCTGAGCGACCGAGCGTGACGCGCGCGCCGAGCGCGGCTCGCTGAACAACCGAGCTTGGCGTGACGCGCGCGCCGATTCAGTCGCGCGACGCGACGAGCTCGACGACGGCGCGATCGACGCTGTGCGACGTCGGAACGCGGAGCTTCGTCGCGCCGACGCGCACGCGGAGCGCCGGGGTCTGCTCGAGCAGCCGGTCGACGAGACGCTGCGCGTAGGTCTCGAGCAGGTGGTACGGCTCGGCCAGCCCCTCCTTCACGACGAGGTCGGCGATGACGCCGTAGTCGACGGCGTCGCGCCGAAGATCGCGCTTCGGCAGGGCGGCGACGGGGAGCGTGAGCTCGACGTCGACGAGGATCTCTTGCGGGATCGAGCGCTCCGAACGTGACGCCCCCATGTTGGTTCGGAAACGGATCGAGTGGAGCCTGAGCGTGTACTCGGTGACCATGCGTCGGTTCTTGGGTGGAGCGCGATGTTCGCACGAAGCGACGCCGCGGCTCACGCCGATCCGCGCGCCTTCGCATTCGAGCGAGCGGCGCCGCGCTTCCCTGCTCCGCTCGTCGTCGACCGCGCTCCCGCGACCGCGATCGCCCGGGCCTCACCCGCCGCGCGCGCCGGGCCCCCTGAGGCCCCCGAGGCCGCGCCCGGCAACTACATTACCACACACACATCGATTTCTTTCGCTCATGCGTGACCCTTCCGCGCGAGGCCGAGCGACAAGACAGAAAAGATGGCCCCTCTCCTCGAAGAAGGTCTTGGGCCATCGGAACTCGACGACGCGTGGCGAACCAGGAGACGGACGTGCTTCAAGTCGTACCTCTGCCGTTGGCAGCGCCGCCCGGGGCAGCCGCCAAGGCTCCTCGATCCGGCGTTCGCCTCGTCACCGAGCGACACGCCGGCGTCTGCTACTCAGGAAGCGTGCCGTCCGAGGACACGAGCCCTGCTGACGCCCTGAGGGCGATCGCGGCCGAAGCGCGCAGCGGCGACGCGTTCGCGGTCCGGCGGCTGCTCGACGCCGTCGCGTCGCCGATGCTCGGTGTCGTACGCGCCGTCCTCGGAAGAGACGATCGTGACGCCGAGGACGTCCTCCAGGACTCGCTCGTCGGGGTCGTCCAGGGCCTCGACTCGTTCCGCGGCGACTCGTCTTTCCTCCACTTCGCTCGATCGATCGCCCTCCGCCGCTCCCTCGACCAGCGCCGCAAGCGCGCTCGGCGCGGACCGGAGCTCACGCTCAACGCCGAGCCGAGCCCGGACGACAACGATTCCTGCCCGCGTACCCTCGAGGGCGACATCTGCTCCGACGATCAATCGCCGGCGGCGAACGTGCTCGCCACCCGACGACGTGACGCTTTCCGCACCCTCCTCGCCGAGCTCCGCCCCGAGCAAGCCGAGGCCTTCGCTCAGCGTGTCCTCTTCGGCTATTCGATGCAGGAAATCGCGACCCAGACCGGAGCGCCGCTCGACACCGTGAAGAGCCGGCTCCGACTCGCGAAGGCCGCGCTCCGCGCGCGCATCCAGGATGATCCCACGCTCCTCGAGCTCTCGGAGATGGACGATGACGACGCCTCGTGACCCCCTCGCCACCGCGCTTCGAGACGCGCTCGCGAGCGAAAGCACCTCGCCGGCGGCCCGCGCCGACGACGACGCGCTGATCGCTCGCGCCGTCGCCCGCGCGACGAGCAAGCTCGCGGCGGGGCCCGCAGCGGCGAGCGCGTCGGAGTCCGCCCGCACGGGCAGCAGCGCGTCGAAGGCGGCGGCAAACGCCTCCAGGTCGAGCGCGCCGAAAACCGCGAAGGTCCCGGCAGCGCAGGCGTCGGCGACCGACTCCGCGCGACTCCTCGCCGTCGCCGCCCTCCCTCGCGCGCGGATCCTCCGCGTCATGCTTCCCCTGGCCGCAGCGTTCGCCGCGTCGATCGCCACGGCTGCCGTCTACGTGTCCCGGAGCAGCGAGCCCGAGCCGCCGCCCGCGCCTGTCGAGGCGCCGGAGCCGCCGCCCGCCGCGCCCGAGGGCCACGCGAAGACATCCACGATTATGCCTGCGGAGTCGAGGCCCGAGCCGAGCGTCTCGGTGCACGACCTCCCCAGTGCGAAGCCCTTGGCCGCCGTCACGTCGGATACTGTTGCGTTCTCCCCTCCCCCCCCTGCGGACAGTCCCGTGACGGCGGCTGAGCTATTTCGCGAAGCCAACGCGGAGCGACGAGCCGGCAACCTCAACAAGGCCGTCGACCAATACCGCGCGCTGCAGAAGCGCTACCCCGACGCGCCCGAGACGCAGGCCTCCCGCGTGAGCCTCGGGCGGCTCTTGCTCGATCGGCACGGCGACGCGAGCGGTGCGCTGGCGCAGTTCGAGGCCTACCTCGCCGGAGCACAAGCGGACGGCGGCACGCTCGCCGAAGAGGCGCGGCTCGGCCGAGCGCTCGCCTTCGAGAAGCTCGGCCGTAGAGACGACGAGCGACGCGCGCTCGAGGAGCTCCTCGTCCGGCATCCGCACAGCCTCCACGGCTCGCGGGCCCGCGAGCGGCTCGACGTTATCGGCAGCACACGCTGACGCCGGCGCGCTTCCGACAAGCGCTCGCGCTCGACTTGTGAAACGGCGCCTCTCGCACGATAGTGGCTGAGGAGGCCGCTGGGTGAGACGAGGCGACGGTGGACGACCCGCGCTGCGGAGGCCCTCGGTCTTCGCGGCGACGGCCGTCGCTCTCGGGCTCGCGTTCGCCGTGACGCCTCCGACCCTGGCTCGAGCCGGCGGGCCCGCGTTGGCCGCGAGCGCCACGGTGGAGCGCGTGACGCGCCGGCTCGTCTCGGTGAAGATCGCGGGCGACCGCGCGCAGGTCGCCGCGGTCCTCGACGTCCTCCGCGAGCGCGTCGCGGAGACGACGGCCACGTTCGAGGTGGTGCCGGAGATCGATCGCGCGAGCATCGTCACGCCGGGCGCGCGCGACGATCGGCAGCTCGCGCGCATCTGGGTCGATCTCTCCGAGCCTCCAGGGCGCACGAACGAGCAAGCCCCGGTGATGCTCTACGTGGTCGACGGCGCGTGGGAGCGCGTCCTCATTCGTCCGGTCGCGCGACAGGAGAACCCCGAGGTCACCTGGGAGGAGCTCGGCCACATCGTCGAGCTCGCGCTCCGCGCGCTCAGCGCCGGCGAGTCCATCGGCGTCGGCCGCGCCGTCGCCCGCGAGCAGCTCCTGCCCGCCCCGGCCGCAGCCCCGCCGGAGCCGGCGCGCGCGCCCGAGGCGCCGCCGACCGCGCCGGCGACGCCGCGCGAGCGCGCGCTCCGCGTCCGCGCCGGCGGCTTCTACTCGGTGAGCGCGTACGGCGACGGGCTCGAGCTCGCGAGCGGGCCGGGCGCGATGCTCGAGGTCCACACGCGCGGACGACGCTTCGACTACGGCGGAACGCTGACGGGCGAGTACCGGCTGCCGTCGACGGTGGAGCGGGGCGGCGCGGTCGTGGGCTTCTCCGGAGGCGCCGTGCACGCGATGGCGAGCGGCTCGTACGCGCTCGCGCCGCGCCATCACCTGCTGTTCGCCGCCGGCGGCGGCCTCGAGATCGTGCGCGTGCAAGGCTCGAGCAGCGAGCTCGCCAACGTCCGCTTCGTCGACGGGACGACCGACCCGATCCCGACGGCGCGCGCGCTCGCGCGCTACAGCTTCGCGACCCCGGTGCTCCGTCTCTTCGCGGGCCTCGGCGTCGACGCGCCGCTCCGCAACCCGCGCTACCTGCTCTCGCGCGGCGGCGACTCGGTGGTGCTCTTCGAGCCGTGGGACCTGCGGCCGTTCGTCATGCTCGGCCTCGAGACGAACTGAAGCGCCGCTCCGCTCCGGCTCGCCGTCGTCAACGATCGAGCCCAGCCTTTCCCCCGCGCTCGCGCGATCGGGACCCGCGCGCTACGGAAGCGACCGCCGTCCGGTCGTGACCCATTTTTCCTCCGACGACGACAGGACAAAAGGCACGACCCACGTGACGGGACCGAGGCGGCGAGACGACCATGACGCGACGCAACGAAGATAGCGGGCTGATCGATCTCGACGCGCTGCTGCGCGAAGCGGGAGGCAGCACCGCCGGGGAGGCGCCCGCGCCCGCGCCCACACCGGCGCCCACACCGGCGCCCATGGCGGTCCGCTCGGAGGCGCTGTCCACTCCCGAGCCTGCATCCGACGGGCGTCCGACCGTCCGCCCGCCCGCGCGCGAAGCGCGCGAGTCCTTGGCGGCCGCGAGCCCGGCGGCGTCGACGGCAGCCGCTGTCCCTGCATCGAAGCCGGCCCCGCACACGACGCCCGCGCGCGAAGCGACGTCGACGCCCGCGCCGGCCTCGACGCCCAAGGCCGACGCCGCGGCGAGCGCGCTCCCGCCGGCGCCGTCGACGACGCCGTCGAGGCTCTGGCCCGACTCGCTCGACGCCGTGACGACGGAGCCCACGACCGCACCTCGAAAGGTCGCCGAGGGCGCAGCCGCTCCACCGGTCGCGGCGGAAGCGCGCACCCCGCCGGCCCGTGGAGGCAGGCGCATCGCGATCGGCGCGACCCTCGCGATCGCGGCGATCGCCGGCGCGGTGGCGTTCGTGCGCGCGCGCGGCGCGTCCGAGACGAGCGCGGTCGCGGCGGCCGCGACCGCCGAGCCACGCGCGATCGTCGAAGCGCCGAGCGCGGCCCCTGCCCCGACGCCGATCGCGGAGGCCCCCGCCGCGCTCGGCGTGAACATGGAGGAGCTGCCGACGGTCGCGAGCGCAGCGACGGCGAGCGTCGCCCACCCGATCACCGCGCGCGTGACGGGCGGCCCCGCGAAGGCGCCTTCCGGCGGCGAGCCCGCGCCCGCCGCGACGTTGACCGAGGCCGCGCTCGAGGCGGCGGGACCGAGCGCCGCGGGACAGCTCGGCGACGCGATGCGCGGCGCCGTGGGCCCGCGCGAAACGGCCACGGGCGCCGGGACCGAGACGACGTCGGGTCCGCACGCGTCGCAGGTCCGTCCCTCGCCCGGCGCCGTCGTCGGCGCGCTCGGCTCGGTGCTCCCCGCGGCGCGCGCGTGCCTCGGCCCGGACGCTCCGATCCGCAGCGGCCTCGTCGTCTTCAAGTCGGACGGCACCGTCGCGCGCGTCGAGCTGCGCGGATCGAAGCCGGAGGACGAGTGCGTCCGCTCCGCGCTGTCGAAGGCCAAGGTCGCGCCGTTCGCCGACGACACGTTCTCGACCCGCGTGACCGTGCGTCCGTAGCGCGCCGAGCGAGCGCCTGCGCCGGCTGTGCGAGAGGCGCGCGCCGGCGTCGAGGCGGAGGGCCCCATCGTCGGGCGCGGGCCGGGTATACTCCACGCCCTCCGGCGGCCCATGGACGAGCTCGACGACGACGCACCCAAGAAGACGCCGAAGGCGACCGTCGTTCGTCGCGCCATCGTCGGCGTGCTCGCGCTGGCGTGCGCCGGCGGCTGGCTCTACACGCGCTACCTCGTGAAGAAGGAGCCGCTCGGCGGCGCGTGCGCCTACGACATGCACTGCCGGAGCGAGGCGCCGCGATGCCTCAAGCAATCGCTCGAGGGCGACGGCGTCTGCAGCCGCGCGTGCGACACCGACGCCGACTGCGCGCCCGACATCAAGTGCGTGAAGGTCGGCCTCGACGAGTACGACGAGCGCGGCCGGCCCCTCGAGGGCGGCTACTGCTTCCCGCAAGCGCTCCTCGACGCGCGGAAGAAGAAGCGCGCGAGCGACGCCGGCGAAGGCTCGGCGCGCGCCGGCGGAGCGGACTCGTGGGTCGACGTCCCCGAGGCGCCCGGCCAGCTCGAAGGCGAGATCACGCTCGAGCGCGGCGGCGCGAAGACGACCTACGAGATCAAGGGCACGCTCGTCCGCCTCGCCGGCGCCGGCGCGCGCAAGCAGAAGCGCACCATCGTCGATACGTCGACGCTCCGCGTGTACACCGTCGACGACGAGACGAAGACGTTCTCCGCCTCGCAGATCGGGGCGAGCCCGGGCGAGCCTCGCGTCACGAAGACGGATCGCAAGGACACCGTCGCCGGCCGCGAGTGCGAGATCTGGCAGATCGAGGAGGGCAAGACGACGCGTGAGGCGTGCCTCGTCAAGGGCGCGGCGTTCGTCGATCCGTCGGCGCGCGCCGCGAGCGCATGGGAGAAGGAGCTCACCGTCCGGGGTGTCCTCCCGCTGCGCATCGTCGAGGGCGACAAGCCGAAGCTCCTCGCGTCGAAGGTCGACATCCGCCCGCTCGATGCGTCGCTCTTCGTCATCCCGAAGACCTACAGGAACCTCGCCGCGCGCTGACGAGCCCCGGACCGCTTGGGGCGGCGCCGATCAGAACTGCGCCGGGACGCGGCGCGGCTCGTCCCTCGTCGTCACCACCTTGGTGAGCCAGCTCGCCAGGGTGATCCCGTCGACCGTGACGTCGTACATCTCCGCGTCGTCGTAGAAGTACGGGTGACCGGTGCCGGGACCGTAGAACGTGGAGAAGTTGTCGCCCTTCATGCCCCGAATGTCGCGCAGCCCCTCCTCGAAGAACTTCGCGCTGAGGAGGAACGGACCGGCGCAGCTCGTCGAGTGGCCGATGCCGTGGAAGTAGCGCATGACCATGTCGCGCTCGTGGCTGATGAACGCGAACTTGTTCTTCGGGTACCTCTCGAGGATCGACTGGAAGAGACCCCAGAGCCCCGCGCCGGCCACGCCCGACTGCGCGTCGTAGCCGAGCGGGAACGGCCCCTCGACCGGCGACGTCTTGTCCATCGACCACGTCTGCTTCCACTTCTGCTGGAGGCACGACGGCGTGTACCGCGTCGCGAGGTTCGGCCCCGAGTCGTCGATCATCGTGACGTCGAGCCACGCGAACGTCCGCTGGAACTGCACGAAGTTGTACGCCGCGCCGTAGCCGCCCGCGCTCATCCCCGTGAGGACCAGCTGGTCGGCGTCGCGGAACGTCGACGCGAGGCGCGGGAGGTACGACGCGACGTTTCTGTACCCGAGCTGCGGTCGGCCCTTGAAGCCGCTGGGGTTGTCGCCCGCGAAGACGTCGCCGGAGCAGTACGGGATCATGACGAGGTCCCAGTCGCGGAAGGGGTTCTCCGCGCGCTCGCGGTTCATCACGTTCCGGACGCCCTCCTTCTTCGCCCATGCGGCGAAGTCCTTCGCGTCGTGGTGGTCGGTCGAGAGCGCCAGATCGGCGAGCGCGCAGGTCTGCCCGTCGAAGCACGCTCCGCCTCCCTGCATGAAGACGACGACCTTCTTCGCCCCTCCGGGCGCGCGGTTCAGGCCGAGGCCCGTCTTCGACCCGTCCATGCACCGCGGCACGTCGCCGAACTCCTCGGCGCCGAACCACGTCCACTCTCCGGGCGCCGTCGGCGGGAGCGGATCGCCCATCGGCGCGGGCGCGCCCGGCTCGACCGGCTCGGCCTCGGCCGGCGGCGCGTCCTCCGCAGGGCTCGGGTCCGCGCTCGCCGGCGCGTCGACTTGCGCCGGGCGGCTGCTGCAGCTCGCGAGGAGCGTGGTGAGCGCGACGAGCACACGGGAGAAGGTCTTCGTAGGCACGATGAGATCGGCTTGCGCAAGGCACGTGCCTCGCTGCCTTCGCCGGAGCGCACATGAAAACATCAACGTCTTCTTGTATCGTTCCGCCGCCTTCGCCGCGCCGCCCCTCGCCGGGCCACGCCAGGCGCCGGATCGGAGCGAGCGCTCGGCCCTCGGAGCGGCGCGCCGGGCGACCATGGTCGCCGCGAGGAGCGCGCGCGCGGGGGGCGACGCTCTCCCGCTGCGGGCGCGCGCCGTGCACAGCACCCTCCGGTGACCGCGACTCACGCACGAAAACGGCCGCTTCGCCGCGGCTGGCGCGTCCTCCGCGCCGCACTTGTGGCGGTCTTGTCGCTCTATGCGCTCTACGTCGTCGCGATCAACACGCTCCTGTCGACGTCGCTCTTCGATCGGCTCGTCAACCAGGACCCCGAGACGATCCGGATACGTTACACGCGAGGCTGGTCGCTGCTCCCGGGGAGGGTCCACGCGGAGGGCCTGTCCATCCGGTCGAGCGACAGCAACGTCGAGTGGCGGCTCTCGCTCGACGAGGTCACGTTCGACGTCTCCGTCCTGGCGCTCACCCAGCAGCGCTTCGAGGTGACGCGCGCGCGCGGCCGCGGCGTCCGCTTGCGCGCGCGACAGAAGCTCGACGCCTGGCCCGACACCGCCGAGCAGGTCTCGACGCTCCCGCCGATCGAGGGCTACCCCGCGTTCTCGGTCAGGCCCGCCGGGCCGCCCTCCCTCGAGCGCTGGGAGGACTCGAAGTACGCCCTCTGGACCGTGCAGCTCGACGACGTGATCGCCGAGGAAGTCCGGGAGGTGTGGATCGACGACGGCCGCTTCGAGGGCGAAGCCCGCGTCGCCGGCCGCTTCTACTTGAAGCCGATCCGCGCGGTCGAGGTGGGCCCGGCGCGCGTCGAGATCCGCGGAGGGCGCGTCACCCTCGGACGCTCGCTCGTCCTGGCAAAGGACGTCGCCGGAGCGGCCGACGTGAGGCTCGATCGCTTCGACCCGCGCTTCGTCGGCGGCAGCGTCCTCCGCTGGCTCACGCTCCGCACCGAGCTCCGCGCGACCTTCGCCGACCCCGCCACCCTGCCCTTCGCGATGCCCGCGGGAGCCTACGTCTCGGGCGAGGTCGCCGCGCCGCGCGTCGACCTCCGGATCGATCGCGGTGTCGTCGGGAGCGGCACGCGCGTCGAGCTCGGCGCCAAGCGCGTCGTCGTCTCGAAGGCGAACGTCGTCGGTACCGCGGCGCTCGGCGTCGCCGTCGAGGTGACGAACGACGGCGACGGCGACCGCCTGCGCGCCGAGGTCGGCGCCTTGGACCTCGCGCTCGTGCGCGCCGACGCCGCCGGCGTCCTCCGCGCGCCGCGCGCCGTCGTCACGGCGGACGCGCGGAGGCTCGATCTCGCCGACGCGCCGCTCGGCGACGCTCACGCCACCCTGAGGCTCACGGATGTCGACCTCGTCGACGCCACGGTCCTCGATCCGTACGTCCCGCCGGCGGCGCCCGTCGCGATCCTCGGCGGATCGGCGCGCGCGAGCGCCACGCTCGAGCTCTTCGCCGCCGACCGACACGCGTCGGGCAGCGTCGAGCTCCACGCGAAGGAGCTCGACGTGCGCCTCGCGGAGATCCGCACGCGCGGCTCGTTCGGCGTCCTCGCCTCGTTCGGCGCGTACCGCTGGGAGCAGCGCCTCGTCGAGGACGCCAGGCTCTCGCTCGTCGTGACGAACGCGGCGCTCTCGGCCGCTCGCGCTCCGACGAAGCCGAAGGTCACCGCGGACACGCTCCGTCTCGACGCTCGATCGGCGGCCGTGGACCTCGACGATCCGCTGCGCTCGCTCGAGGCGTCGTTCGAGCTGCCGGACGCCTCGATCGTCGACGTCCACCTGCTCGACGGCTTCCCGAGGGCGGGAATGGAGGGCGCGCCCGGCCGCTCGCGCTTCGCGCTCGACGGCCGCGTCACGATCGAGGACCACCTCGCGCGCGGGACGCTCCACGCGCGCTCGAACGAGCTCGGCCTCGTGCTCGGCGACGTCCAGGTCCGCGCGGCGATCGAGGCCCACGCGCGCGTCCACGACGTTCGCTGGGAGCGCGGCGACCTCGCGATCGACGAGGCGTCGATCGTCGCCTCCGGCGTCGCGATCACGCGCGGCGCCGCACCGCTCGGGACGGTCGAGCGGATCGCCGTCAGGGTCGAGAGCCCCCACTTCGACTTCGGCGCCCCGCTCGGAGGCGTCGACGCCCGCCTGGTGATCGCCGGCGCCGAGATCCGGGACGCGCGCGCGCTCGACGCCCTGCTCCTCCCCGCGGGCGGCGCGGTGCGGATCGAGTCCGGCGAGGCGCGCGCGTCCTGCGACGTCCGCGTCTCCGCGTCGAAGCGCACGAGCTCCGGGGAGCTCGCGATCGAGATCGCGCGCGGAGGCATCGCCGTTCGCGAGACGCGCCTCGCCGGCGACTTCGGCCTGCGCGCGACGGTCGGCGGCTTCGACCCCGCGACGTCGACGTTCGACGTCTCCGGCTCGCGGATGACGATGCGAGAGATCGCCGTGGTGCGCGCGGCCGCCGAGACGACGCGCTGGCGCGGCGACCTCGTGTTCCAGAAGGCCCTCGTTCGACTGCGTGGCGAGCCCGGTCTCGACGCCGTCGTCCGGCTCGACGCGGACGACGCGCGACCGCTGCTCGGCGTGCTGCTCCGAGACTCGGTGCCCAAGCTCCTCGTCGGGCTCGCCGAGATGCCGCGGCTCGCCGCGTACGCGCGGCTCCGCTTCGCCCCCCACGCGCTCGTGCTGTCCGACGTGTCCGCGACGGGCGGCGACGTCGCGCTCCGCGGCGCGTTCGCCCTCTACGACGACGACCGCCGCGGCGCGTTCGTCGTCGAGAAGGGGCCGTTCTCCGTGGGCCTCCGGCTGGGCAACGACGGCACGACGCCCCGCTTCTTCAACCTCGACGCGTGGCTCGGAGCGCAGCAGCGAAACGTCGCGGCCAAGGCCAAGGGGCCTCTGCTCCCGGTCGACGAGCGCGAGCGCGCCCGTTGACACGCAACATGGATGAAACATTGGCGCAAAGCCATCGACACTCGCCTGGTGGCACCCTTACAGCCATGTCCACCGAAGAGGATCGGATCGCGGCCTACGTCGCGAGCATGCCGCCGGAGTACCGCGGGGCGTTCGACGCCGAGGCCACGCGCGCGCACGCGGCGATCGTCGAGCGCCGCGGGACCCACGCGACCCACGTCGAGATCTGGCGGGAGCTCGAGGGTCGCGTCGTCGCGATCTGCGTGGTCGCCGACGACGCGCCGGGCCTGCTCTCACGGATCAGCGCCGCGCTCGTCGGCGCGCGCATCGACGTCGTGAGCGCGCACGCGTACTGCCGGCGGCGGGAGGACGGCGGGGTCGAGGCCGTCGACCTTCTCTGGATCCGTCGGCTGCCGGGGCCGACCGGCGCCGTCCTGCCGATCCGCGCGAGGGACGTCGTCACGCTCGCCGATGCGATCGCGCGGGCCGCGACCGGCGCCGCCGACGTCGCGCCGATCAGCGCACCCGCCCCGATCGCGCCGGGCTCCTCCGCGCGCGTCCGCTTCGAGACCGAGCAGGAGGACGGCTCGACGATCCTCACGGTCGAGGCGGTGGACCGGCCGGGTCTCCTCCTCGCCGTCACGCAGGCCCTCTTCCGCGCGGACGTGCAGGTCCTCGGGCTCCGCGCGACCACGGAGCGCGGCTCGGCGGTCGATCGCTTCAAGCTCGCCGACGCCGACGGGACGCCCCTCCGGCGCGAGCGGCTCTTCGCCCTGCAGATCGCGATCCTCGGGGCGATCGAGGAGGGCACGCCGGCCGCGACGACGGGCAGCGCGCAGCAGAGGTCCGCCGGGTAGCGCGCACGTCCGACGTGAGGCGCGCTCGGCGGAACGTCGGGGTCAGACGCCGCCGAGGAGGCGCCCCGCGCGGTAGTCGTCCCAGGCCTCGCGGATCTCGTCCTGGGTGTTCATCACGAACGGACCGCCGCGCGCGACGGGCTCGCCGATGGGGCGGCCGGCGATGAGCACCATGCGTCCGGAGGCGGCGTCGCAGGTGGCGAGCGCGCGATCGCCGCGGCCGAGCACGGCGAGCTGCCCCGCGCGGACCTCGGCGCCGGACGGACCGAGCCGGACCGCGCCCTCGGTGACGAACGCGAACGCGGCGTGCTCGGACGGCATCGGCACCTCGAAGCGCACGCCCTTCGTCACGGTGACGTCGAGAAACAGCGGATCGACGTCGATGCCGGTGATCGGGCCGGTCGCGCCGAGCGCCGAGCCCGCGACGACGCGCACGCGCGCGCCGTCGCGATCGAGCTCCGGGATCCGATCGGGCGCGATGTCCTGGTAGCGCGGCTTGATCATCTTGCGCGCGCGCGGGAGGTTCACCCAGAGCTGGAAGCCCCACATCAGGCCGCGCTCCTGCTTGGGCATCTCGGAGTGGACGATGCCGTGACCCGCGGTCATCCACTGCGCGCTGCCCGGGCGGAGGCGGCCCGAGTTGCCGACGCTGTCCTTGTGCTCCATCGCGCCTTCGAGCATGTACGTGACGGTCTCGAACCCGCGATGAGGATGGCTCGGGAAACCGGCGGCGTAGTCGTTCGGATCGTCGGAGTGGAACTCGTCGAGGAGCAGGAACGGGTCGAGCATGGAGAGCGCGCGGCCTCCGAGAGCTCGGCTGAGCTTCACGCCGGCGCCGTCGCGCGTCGGCTGCGCGTCGATGATCCGCTCGACGAGGCGCGCTTTGCCGGTGGCGAGCGACGGCTCGGACGACGGCTCGCGCTTCGGCTCGGCGGACGACGGTGCTTCGGTGCGGCAGGCGGCGAGCCCGAGGCCGGCCGCGCCGGCGATGGCCTGCCTGCGCGAGAGACGATCCATGAGCGAGAGTCTAGCGCACGAACGTCAGCGGAATTGGATCTGCACGGGAACGCTGTGTTCCACGTACGAGCCATCGCCGAGCTGCCCCCGATCGTTCGCGCCCCAGCAGCGGACGTAGCCGCCCTCGAGGCGAGCGCACGTCCCGTCTCCGGCCGCGGCGATCTCCTTGCCGCCGACGAGCCCGACGACGACGCGCGGCCGGACGCTGCCCTCGGTCGTGCCGATCGCGAGCTGGTGGCGATCGTTGGCGCCCCAGCACACCACCGTCCCGATCTGGAGCAGCGCGCAGGTGTGGCGGAGGCCCGCGGCGACCTGGATCACGCCGTGGAGGTCCGGCACGGTGACGGGGTCCAGGGTCGACACCCGCGTCCCGTCGCCGAGCTGACCGTCCTCGTTCTTCCCCCAGCACCGGACCGTGCCGCCCTCGACGAGCGCGCACGTGTGATCGCCGCCGGCGGCGAGCTCCTTCACGACGACCGACCCGAGCAACGGCTCGCGCGGCGCGGCGACCGCGCGACCGCGGCAGACGACCATCTCGTTCGCGCCGGCGCCGCGCGCGTAGGCGACGCACGTGTGCGCCGCGCCGAGCGCGAAGGAGCGGACGGGGACGCCGCGCGACCAGTCGCCGTCGCCGGTCTGTCCCTCGTCGGCCGCGCCGAAGCAGCGGAGGCGATCGCCCGCGTCGCCGCCGCGGACGCAGGTGTGCGCCCCGCCGACAAGGGCGAGGACGCCGGCGCCGCCCGCGTCGAGCGTGAGCGTGCTCGCGCGGCGCGCGCGGTCGTCGTCGCCGAGCTGACCGCGAGCGTTGTCGCCCCAGCACTCGACCTTTCCGCCCTCGAAGACGCCGCACCCGTGGCGCTCGCCGAGCGCGAGCTCGACGACCGTGCCCGCGCCGAAGCGCATCGGCGTCGCCCACTTCCGCGCCGTCGTCGTCCCGTCACCGAGCTGCCCCACGTCGTTCACACCCCAGCAGGCGAAGGTCCCGCTCGTGGGGTGCGCCGGCGTCGCGACGCAGCCGCCGGTCGGACCGAGCCATACGCGGCGCGCGATCGGCGGCGTCCTCCGCTTGCACCCGGCGACGAGCGGCGACGCGAGGAGCGCCGCGATCGCTCCGAGGCAGAGCCAGCGGGAGCGGCTCAATGGACGCCGTGGCCGGCGAGCACCGCGACCATCACGATCTTCGCGACGTGGACGAAGATGATGATGCCGAGGACGTCGACGAGGCTCGCGATGAACGGCGTCGAGCTCGTCGCGGGGTCGAGGCCGAGCCGCTTCAGGACGATCGGCAGCATCGCGCCGACGACGCAGCCGGTCATGACGATGCCGACGAGCGTGACGCCGACCGTGAGCGCGAAGTCGACGTGCTGGTCGCGGTACATCAGGACGCGGGCGAAGCCGAACGCGCCGAGGCCGACGCCGAGCACGAGCCCCATCCCCAGCTCGCGGACGAGGATGCGATACCAGTCGCGCATCTTGATCTCGCCGACGGCCATCCCGCGGATGACGAGCGTCGACGACTGGGATCCGGAGTTGCCGCCGGCGGAGATGAGGAGCGGGACGTAGTACGCCGCGCCCTTGATCGCGTCGAAGACCGGGTCGTAGTAGCGGAGCGCGGTCTGCGTGAAGAACTCGCCGAAGAAGAGGATGAAGAGCCAGACGCCGCGCTTCTTGATGAAGGTGAAGAAGCTCGTGCGGAAGTAGGGCACGTCGAGCGGCTCGACGCCGCCGAGCTTCTGGACGTCTTCCGTCTGCTCCTGCGTTAGGACGTCGACGATGTCGTCGATGGTGATGACCCCGAGGATCGCGCCCTTGTCGTCGATGACGGGCATGACGTTGAGGTCGTACTTCGCCATCTTCCGCGCGACCTCCTCCTGGTCTTCGCTCGGAGGAACGCTGATGATGTTCGTCTGGAGGATCTCGTCGATCGGCTGGAGCGGCGACGCGAGCAAGAGAGCACGCAGCGACGCGAGCCCGAGGAGACGCTCGCGCTCGTCGATCGCGTAGACGTTGTAGACGTTCTCGTGGTGGTCCTCGGTGTAGGCGCGCACGGCGTCGATCGCGGTGCGCACGCTCGCCTGCGGGTTGACCGCGACGTACGACGTCGTCATGAGGTGGCCGGCGCTCGTCTCCGGCCATTTCTCGATCTCGCGGACGTCCTCGGCGGCCTCGGGATCGACCTCCTCGAGCTTCTCGAGGATCGCGTCGCCGACCGACTCGGGGAGGAGGCTGAAGAGGTCGGCGCGATCGTCCGGCGCCATCTCGCTGGCGATGTGGGCGACGCTCTCCGCCGGCATCACCTCGACGATCTCGCCCTGCTCCTCCTCGTCGAGGCGCTCGAAGATGGGGGCGGCGTCCTCCGCCGGCAGGCGGGCGAGCAGCTCGGCGGCCTCGTCGGCGTCGAGATCTCCAACGAGGTCGGCGAGATCCTCGGGGTGGATCTCGTCGAGCAGCTCGCGCACTTGGTCCGGGTCCTCTTTGAGGACCTGCTTCAGGTCGGGGCCGAGCAGCGAGGCCAGACGCATGGGAGGCGCTGCACACTAACCGATCGGGTAGACTGGTGCGATGAACATGAGCATGCGACTCGCCTCGATCTCGTCCGCTGTCGTCCTCGCGGCCGCGGCCGCGTTTGCGTGTTCCGACGACGCGACGCCGGCGCCGTCCGGCAGCGACGACGCCGGCTCGTCCGGGAGCAGCGGCAGCTCCGGGAGCAGCGGCAGCTCCGGGAGCAGTGGAAGCTCCGGGAGCAGCGGCAGCAGCGGAGACCCCGACACAGGCCCCGCGGTGCTGAACGGCTGTTCGAGCTACGTCGATCGCACGGCGGAGGACGCGAGCCGCGTCATCCAGTGGGACACCACGCTCTTCCAGCGCGACAACCGCTGCATGAAGATCAAGAAGGGTCAGAAGGTGACCTTCGCGACCGACGACACCGGCGGAACGCCGGCCAACTTCGACACGCACCCCCTCGGTGCGCAGGGCGGCGACACGCCGAACCCCGTCGAGAGCGCGCTCGAGAAGAACACGGGCGAGGTCAGCTTCGCGACGGCCGGCAACTTCGGCTACATCTGCACCGTCCACGCGTCGATGGTCGGCGCGATCCTCGTCACCGAGTAGACGCGCCGCGCCGGTCCGGCGCGCCTCGTCACTTGAGGCGCATGCACCGCGCGCCGAACGACCCGCCCTTGTGGCGCGGCGTCATGATCTGCGCGCGGTGATGGGTGATGCTGCCGTACCCGAGACCGTAGCCCTTGTAGTCGAAGCGATCGTTCGACTTCACGACCGTCTCGAGGAGGTTCCCCTTCAGGTCGAACCATCCTTCGTCGCCCGCGACGATCTTCACGACGTCCGCGGCCACGCGGCCGGGCGGCGCGATGCGCCCCGAGTCGTCCGCCGTGCTTCCGCTGGCCTCGTACCAGACCGCGTAACAGGCGTTGCTGCCGTCGCTCGCCATGTTGATGCCGTTCAAGCAGTTTCCCGCGCTGCCGATCCGACCGTTGACGACGTGCTGCATGACGTCCTCCGTCACGAGCTGACCTCCGTCCCACGCGCAGAACGCCGCGAACATCGCGAACGTCGTGCAGTTGAGCGCGCGGCGATCCATCACGGCCTGCGAGAAGGCCTTGCCGGGGACCTGGGCGGCCGGCTTGGCGCTCATCGCCTGGATCGTCGCCGCCGGCTGCCAGTACGTACCGACGCCGTACGACTGCGTCTCGTTCGAGCAGTTCAACGCGTGGCTCCCCGCGTACTCCGGCGTGTACTCCGGGAAGAAGTGGTACTCGCCGAACGTCTGCGCGATGCCGGGGTAGATCGTGAAGCTCCCCGAGCTCACGTTCCAGCCGCTCTGGGTGCGGACGGCGAGGTTGACGTCCTGGCCGGGGTAGAGAAAGCCCGAGAGCGGCTGCGACGCCGCCGGCGTGGGGTTGGCGATCGTGTACGTCACGCCCGGCTGGTTGTTCGGCCCCGTGTTCGAGGGCAGCACGGCCTCCCAGGCGAGGTTCCAGCGGGCCGGTCGGTTCGCGCTCATGTACGCCTTGACGTTCGGTACGCCGCCCTGCACGGCGGTGACGGCGTCGACGAACGCGCGCATGCGCCCGGCCGTGATCTCGTACTTGTCGAGGTAGACGGTCTTGCCGTCCTGCGCGGGGTAGTTCGTGACCGGGAGCGAGCGGCAGCAATCGGCGTCGCCGTTCGGGCCGCACGTCTGGCCGCCGTTGGCGACGCGGCAGCTCGGTCCGGTCAGGCACTTCTTC
>JAHBWC010000103.1 GCA_019637225.1 Labilithrix sp. | reverse complement strand
CCGCAAGTGGAGGCCGCTCCTCCGCCTCGACGCGCCCGCGCGCCGCGAGGAGAACGCGGCGGCCGACGGCGGCGCGCCCTGAGCCGAGACGTCTCAGAGCGCCTTGAACATCGAGAGCGCGCGCTGGCCGTCGGCGTACACGTCGTCGAACGGCGCGAGGACCTGGAAGCCCGCGTCGAGGAAGAGGCGCTGAGCGCCGGTGTTGGTGTCGGCCGTGAGGAGCGACATCGACACCGCGCCGCGCGCGCGCGCGACTCCCTCGGCGTGCGCGACCAGCTTGTGCCCGACGCCCTGACTCGACATGTTCGGACGGACCGCGATCGCGTCGAGGTGCGCCACCTTCGGTCGCTTGAGGGGACCGTAGTCGCGGCCGAGGGCCTGAACGTCGACGACCACGAAGCCTATGCGCGTCTCGTTGTGCTCGGCGACCGAGATGGTGCTCGTCCGGCACCCGAGCATGCGACGCATCGCGCCCGCGGCGTCGCGGGTGTACGCGCGAAAGACGCGCGTGCTCAGCGCGACGAGGAAGTCCTCGTCGTCGAGGCGCGCGGGGCGGATCGAGGCGTCGAGCGGGCGGACGCCGAACCGGGGCTCGCGGCCCGACCACGCCAGGGGGGCCTTCGGCCCGCGTCGTGTCGACATGCCGGAATCAAAGCGCAGCGCCGCGCCCCTGCAAAGCGGCGGGCGCGCTCGCGCTCGCGACCCGTCGGCTGTCGCGAGCGGCTGTCGCGCTCGCGACCGTCGGCGGTCACGCTCGAGCCCGGCGCGCTCGAGCCCGGCGCGCTCAGGCGCCGAGGACGGCGCGCAGCGAACGGACGAGCGCGCGGATCGGCTCCCCACGAAGCTTGTAGGATGCACGGTTCGCGACGAGGAGCGTGGAGACCGCGAGGACCTCCTCCTTCACGTCGAGACCGTTCTCCGCGAGGGTGGACCCCGTCTCGACGAGGTCGACGATGAGATCGGCGAGCCCCGTCAGAGGCGCGAGCTCGACCGAGCTCTGCACGTTGACGATCTCCACCTGCACGCCGCGCCGGGCGAAGTGCCGCGCCGCCGCGCGGGGGTACTTGGTGGCGATGCGAGGCATGCGCGTCGTCGTGTCGAGCTTCTCCCCCACCCGACCGGCGACGACGAGGCGGCAGCGCCCGATGCCGAGGTCGAGCGGATGGTAGGCGTCGATGTCGTGCTCGACGAGCACGTCTCGGCCGCAAACGCCGAGGTCTGCCGTGCCGTAGGCGACGTATGTCGGGACGTCGTCGGGCTTGAGCAACAAGAGGTGGACGAGCCGGCCGTCGAGCCGCGCGCGACGGACGAGCGCGCGGCTGTCCTCGTCGAGCGCGCTCGCGAGCGTGGCGCCGCCGTCGCCGGTCATGCCCGCGCGCTCGAAGAGCTTCGAGACCGGGCCGAGCGTACGCCCCTTCGGCAGCGCGATCGTGATCGCGGGCCGCGCCTCCGCGGCGGGCGACGGCGCGATGCCGGAAGGCTCCGCCGGACTCACGACTCCGCGCCCTTCACGCGCTTCACGTCGGCGCCGAGACCGCCGAGCTTCTCCTCGATGCGCTCGTAGCCCCGGTCGAGGTGGTAGACGCGGCGCACCTCGGTCTCCTCGTCGGCGGCGAGGCCGGCGATGACGAGCGAGGCGCTCGCGCGGAGATCGGTCGCCATGACGGACGCGCCGTAGAGCTTCGAGACGCCCTGGACGACCGCCGTGTTTCCGCGCAAGGCGACGCTCGCGCCCATGCGCTGGAGCTCGGGCACGTGCATGAAGCGGTTCTCGAAGATGGTCTCGCTGACGACGCTCTCACCGCGCGCGAGGCACATCAGCGCGAGGAACTGCGCCTGCATGTCCGTGGGGAAGCCGGGGTGCGGGTTCGTGGTCACGTTGACCGCGCGGAGCGGGCCCTTGCGGCGGACGCGGATGTTCTGTCCCTCGGTCGCGATCTCGACGCCGGCGGCGCGCATCTTGGTCGCGAGCGCCTCGAGGTCGCCGAGCTCGGCGCCTTCGAGCAGGACGTCGCCGCCGTCGAGCATCGCCGCGGCGCACATGTAGGTCCCGGCCTCGATACGGTCGGGGATGATCGCGTGGTCGAACGGCGCGAGCTCGCCGCGATCGGTGCCGACGATGTGGATGACGTCCGTCCCGGCGCCGTTCACCTCGGCGCCCATCTTGTTGAGGATGCGACCGAGCTCCTCGACCTCCGGCTCGCGCGCGCAGTTCACGAGCGTGGTGCGGCCCTTCGCGAGCGCCGCCGCCATCATCAGGTTCTCGGTGCCGGTGACCGTCGGCAAATCGAAGCAGACCTCGGCGCCGCGCAGGCGGCCGCCGCCGCCGGGGCCCTCGGCGATCACGTAGCCGCGCTCGAGGCGGATCACGCAGCCCATCGCCTCGAGGCCCTTGAGGTGCTGGTCGATCGGCCGCGCGCCGATCGCGCAGCCGCCCGGCAGCGACACCTTCGCGCGGCCGAAGCGCGCGACGAGCGGCCCGAGCACGAGGACGCTCGCGCGCATCTGCTTCACGAGCTCGTAGGGCGCCTCGGGCTTCACCTGCGAGCCCGCGGCGACGTTCACCTCGGGCGCCTCGAACGAGACGTCGCGGCCGAGGAAGCGCAGGAGGGCGGACGTCGTCTCCATGTCGCGGAGCCTTGGGACGTTCCTGAGCTTGCTGGCGCCGTCCGAGAGGAGCGTGGCGCAGAGGATGGGCAGCGCGGCGTTCTTCGCGCCGCTGATGCGGACCTTGCCCACGAGGGGCTTACCCGTTCCTCGAACCCGGAGTGCGTCCATGGGGAGAGAGCTTTGCCAAAATACCGGCCGGAGGCCAAGTAGAGGATGAGCGGCGCGCCGGGTGAGGGCGCCCGGCGGCGGCCGCGCGCGTCGTCCCCCGTCGTCGGGGAACGCTCGCGCTCATCCCGACCGTGCCTGCGCGACCTGGAATTATCGAGGGGAGACCCCCTCGTCCGGATGCGTACTCGGCTTGAATCGAGCCTGCATCCGCAGGACGATACGAACAAGGAGGGGTATGGACCGCGCGTCTCGTCTCGTCGATGCCGTTCAGCGCCTGTCGCTCGCACGCGACCTCGAGGGCGTCGCCGCGGTCGTGCGTGAAGCCGCGCGCGGCCTCACCGGCGCGGACGGCGCGACGCTGATCCTCCGCGAGGGGGAGCTCTGTCACTACGTCGACGAGGACGCGATCGGCCCGCTCTGGAAGGGCCGTCGTTTTCCGATCGAGCGGTGCGTCGGCGGCTGGGTGATGAAGAACGGAGCGCCCGTCGTGATCGAGGACATCTTCGACGACGCGCGCGTCGCGGTCGAGGTGTTCAAGCCCACGTTCGTGAAGAGCCTCGCGATCGTGCCGATCCGCACGACGTCGCCCGTCGGCGCGATCGGCAACTACTGGTCGGCGCCGCACCGCGCGACCGACGACGAGGTCCGGATCATCCAGGCGCTCGCGGACAGCACCTCGGTGGCGCTCGAGAACCTCCGACTCTACGAGGAGCTCGAGCGCCGGGTGGTCGAGCTCGACCGGGCGGTCCAGGCGCGCGACGCGTTCATCGCGGTCGCCTCGCACGCGCTGAAGACCCCGCTCACGCCGCTCGCGCTCCAGGTCGAGAGCGCGCTCGCGCTCCTCCACGGCCGCGGCGACGGCTCGGCCTTGGCCGCGAAGCTGGCGTCGAAGCTCGAGAGCGCCTCGCGCCAGATCGATCGGCTCGGGCTGCTCGTCGGAAACCTCCTCGACCTCACCCACATCGCGTTCGACTGCAAGGGCGCGCGCGACGCGGTGAGCCTCCGCGCCATCGTCGCCGACGTCGTGGAGAGGTCACGCCCCCTCAGCGAACGGCTCGGCGCGCCGGTCACGGTGGTCGACGGCGCCGACGTGGTGGGGCACTGGAACCGCCTGCGCATCGAGCTGGCGGTGGAGAACGTGCTCTCGAACGCCCTCAAGTTCGGCGAAGGCAAGCCTGTCACCATCGCGATCGATCACCACCACGAGGTCGCGGAGCTGTTCGTTCGCGATCGCGGCATCGGGATCGCTCGCGAACACCAGCTCCGCATCTTCGAGCAGTTCGAGCGCGCCGTCCCGACGAGCCACCACGGGGGCCTCGGCCTCGGGCTCTGGGTGACGCGGAAGATCGTCGAGGAGCACGGCGGCGCGATCCGCGTCGACAGCGACAACGGCAAGGGCTCCACCTTCACGCTAGAGCTCCCGCTCGCGCAGCGAGCCCACGAGGCCCCGTGATGCGCGCCCTGCACGAAGACGCGCTCGAGCCCTACGTCCTCGTCGTCGACGACGATCGCGACATGCGCGAGACGCTCGTCGAGATCCTCGAGGACGAGGGCTACGCGGTGAAGACCGCGAGCGACGGCGACGCCGCGCTCGCGGAGATGCGCCGGGCGCCCCCCGCCGTCGTGCTGCTCGATCTCAACATGCCGCGCGTGAGCGGCGAAGACGTCCGGAGGATCCAGCTCGCCGATCGCTCCCTCCGCGGGATCCCGACGGTCGTGATCAGCGCCGCCGCCGGCCTCGCCGAGCGATGCGCGGAGCTCACCCCGTCGGAGGTCCTCGCCAAGCCGATCCGCCTCGCGGATCTGCTCGCGGTGGTCCGACGCTTTTGCGCGCCGCCGGGCCTCGACGCGCCCGCGTGAGCGCACGCGGCCTCGCGCACACGTACGGACGACCCGGGAGGGCGTCACCTCCCGAGCCGCCCGCGTCCATGCGTGTTCGAGGTTTCGTCCGATCGCGCCTGCCTTCCCGCCCCGACGCTCGCGCTCCGAGGCGCTGACCCCGTCGACCGCTCCGCGCGGGAGTTGCGCGATTCGTTCGACCTCGGACGTTCTCTCACCGCAGCGGGACGGCGCCGCTTCAGCCCTTCTTCGCGGAGGCTTCCTTCGCCGCCTTCAAGCGGCCGCGGAGGCGCGCGGCGTAGCCCTCTTTGTTCTCCTGCTTCGCGCGGCCGATCGCGAGCGCGTCCGCGGGGACGTCCTTCGTCACCGTCGTGCCGGTGCCGACGTACGCGCCGTCGCCGATGGTGACGGGCGCGACGAGCTGCGAGTCGGAGCCGATGAACGCGCCCTTGCCGATCCGCGTGACGTGCTTCTGGAAGCCGTCGTAGTTGCAGAAGATCGTACCGGCGCCGACGTTCGCGCCCTCGCCGACGAAGCCGTCACCCAGGTAGGCCAGGTGGTTCGCCTTCGCGCCGCGGTCGAGCTTCGTCTTCTTCGTCTCGACGAAGTTGCCGACGTGCGCGTCCTCGCCGACGTCGCTCTCCGGCCGGAGGTGCGAGAACGGTCCGATCTGCGCGCGCGCGCGCACGATGGAGTCGGTCACGACGGTGTAGGGCTTGAGCGCGACGCGCTCGCCGACGTCCGCGTTCGTGAGCACGCAGCCGACGTCGACGGTCGCGCCGGCGCCGACGCGCGTCCTGCCGCGGAGCACGGCGAAGCTCTCGATGACGGCGTCCGCGCCGATCTCGACGCCGTCCTCGATGCGCGCGCCGTCGCGGATCGTGATGCCCGCGAGGCGGTGCTTCTTCAGGATGCGCTCGGACATCGCGCGGTCGGCGAGCGCGAGCTGCGCGCGATCGTTCACGCCGTCCATCACGGCGGGGTTCGACGGCACGGAGGCGACGCGGTTGCCGCGCTTGGCCGCGAAGCTGACGACGTCGGTGAGGTAGTACTCGCCCTGCGCGTTGTTCGGCTCGAGCGACGCGAGCGCGTCCTCGAAGAAGCGACGGCTCGCGGCGTAGATGCCGGGGTTCCACTCCTTGATCGCCCGCTCGACGTCGCTCGCGAGGTCGCGCTGCTCGCGGATCGCGACGACCTGTCCGAGCGCGTCGCGGATCACGCGTCCGTACCCGAACGGATCGTCCGTCGTGCACGTGGCCATCGCCAGCATCGCGGCGCTGTCGTCGTCGAGCGCGCGCGCGACGGCCGCGACGTCCTCCGCCGTGAGCATCGGGACGTCGCCGTAGAAGAGGAGGATGCGCTCGGCGTCCGCGCGGACGCCCGAGAGCCCGGCCCTGGCCGCGTCGCCCGTGCCGCGCTGCTCCGTCTGGACCGCCGTCTTCACCCGGCCCGCCCACTCCGCGTTCTCACCCGATGCGCCGAACGCCTTCGCGAGGTAAGCTTCAACGGCTTCGCGACCGTGTCCGACGACGACCACGACCTCACCGCAGCCGGCTTCGAGCGCCGCGCGTACGGTGTAGTGGAGGAGCGGCTTGCCGGCGACGGGGTGCAGCACCTTGGGCAGCCCGCTCTTCATCCGGGTGCCCTGACCGGCAGCAAGGATGACCGCGGTGGTCTTCTCGAACATGGCGCGCCTTTCGCTTGAGGATGGACGGAGAGGGAGGCGGTTATGCGACAAGGTCGCAGGTTTTCGACGGGAGTAACGCCGGGTCCGGAGTCTAGTCGATCGGAGATGGACAAGAGCCGATCCTCCAGCTATCCGGATCAGTCTACTGCACGCGGGCCTTGGCGCCTCGCGTCAGCGCGGCGCGTCAACCTCCTCGGAGTCGTCGGCCTCGCGGCGCTCAGCGTGCTCGCTCCCGGCTGCCACGAGTTCGACACCGAGCGCACGCCGCCCAAGCGCGGGTCCGTCGGGCAGGAGATGTTCGGCGTCATCTGCGATCGCGTGTCGGCGCAGGCGCTCCGCGAGGACCTCAGCGGCGGCTCGTTCCGCGACGTCTGCCACAAGCCGTTCTCCGGCGACTTCGCCGACACCGTCGACGTGTCGAAGCTCCCGCCAGTCGCGGCCGGCCTCGTCGACGAGGACGACCGGCCCGTCAGCGTCGAGAAGCAGCGCAAGGATCGCGCGAAGGCCATCGGCCGGATCGAGGCGCTCGCCCGACGCCGCGCCGACCTCATCCGCGCGTTCGACGCCACCTTCCCGGACGACGAGAAGATCGCGATCAAGGACCTCGACAACGCCGACCCGTCCAAGTCGTGCAGCGCCCCGAAGAAGAGCGGCGAGGGCCTGCTCGTGGACGCCCTCGCCGACATGCTCGGGCGCATGGGCGATCTCTACAACGACGGGACGCTCCCGCACTCGACGCAGTCGCTCGCGCGCGTCGTCGCGGCCTTCGAAAAGGACAAGGACGCGCAGGAGGCCTGGCAGCGCATCAGCGCGCGTCAGGGCTACCGCCCGATCGACACCGCGCTCGGCGCGGCGCGCCCGGTCATCGCCTACCCCGGCCTCCGCGACTTCTCGAACGCGAGCCTCCGCCTCCTCTCGGCCGACTCGCAGCCGTACGAGCCGAGCCCGCGTCGCGACGCCGACGGCCACCGCATCCCCGTCGCCGGTCCTGGCAACCAGGCGCTCAACAAGATGCTCGAGGTCGGCCACGAGGAGCTCCTCGCCGCCGAGCCGGACAAGACGAAGGCGTCGCCGCTCACGGTGAAGACCGACGCCTCGGGCCGCATCGTCATCTCGCGCCCGCGCGACAACCTCGAGATGATGCAGGAGCTGCTCTACACCGAGGACGACGCGTTCGTCGGCGGCGGCTCGCGCTACATCGTGCGCCGCGACTCACGCGGCTACGCCATGATCCGCGGCGGCGCCGTGCCCTCGCCGTTCGTCGACGCCGACGGCGACGGCCTGCCCGACCTCGACGCGGTCGGCCGCTTCAAGACGACGAACGGCTCGGTCGCTCCCTCGCCCTTCTCGTTCCCCGGCTCGCCCGACGCGGCGCGCGACAAGTTCGATCGCGTCACCGCCGGCGGCGGCCTCCTCTACGAGTACATCGACACGAGCCGCACCTTCGCCGCGCAGATGATGAAGGACATGAAGCCGCTCGTGAACTCCGACCCGGAGGCGAAGCACGAGACGCTCATGGACATGATGGGCGGCCTGCCCGTCGTGATGGGCCCACGCGAGACCCGCTCGAAGAAGTACGAGAACAAGACGATCCAGTTCGACGGGATCCGCACCGCGGACTCGCCGATGCTCGACCTCGTCTACGCGATGGGCGCGATCCTCGGCGACAAGAGCGCCGACGCGACGCTCGCGATGACGAAGGAGCTCTTCACGACCAACGCGAAGCAGATGGCGCGCGTCACCGGCGCGATGAACGCCGCGTTCGACATCGCCGCCGAGCACCCCGAGGCGTCGATCCCGCGGGAGTCGACGTTCTGGGACGAGAACCTCGACGTGATGGCGAAGATCGCGAAGGAGCCCGGCCTCCTCGAGGACATCCTGTTCGCGCTCGCCGCGCCCCAGTCGGCGCAGCTCGGGACGATCTTCTCGAAGTACGCGTCGTTCAAGGACGAGATCACCTACGACGAGAACGACATCAACGGGACGACGTACAACATCACGACCAAGAGCAAGGGCGAGATGAAGACGCCCGTCGACCGGACCGCTCCGTACACGGGCAAGAACCGGAGCGCGCTCTTCCGCTTCCTCGGCCTCATCAGCGACACGATCGGCGTCACCGCGTGCAACAAGCCCGACGCCAAGGTGCACGCGCTCGGCCTCAGCGTCCCGGGCACGTTCAAGGAGTGCGCGGTCTTCAAGATCGAGAACCTCGGCGCCTTCTACCTCGACGCGATCGCGAACGCGGCGCAGTACGAGCCGGCGGCGGAGATCCCGCGCGGGACGATCTACATGCGCCCCGGGATCCTGCGCGCCCCCGGCACCGTCACGGCGATGTCCGGGATCATCGAGGACTCGAGCGGCCTCGTCGGGATGTGGCCGGCCGCCGGGCAGATCGTCGCGCCGACGCCGAACTTCCTGAACCGCCTCGTCTTCTTCGATCTCAAGAACGACACGAAGAACGCGAAGACCAAGCTGTTCGTCGGCGATCTCCAGGGCGATCGCATCGGCTCGAGCGTCTGCCCCGAGCGCGTCATCGACGACCCCGATCCGGGCGCCAAGGACGCGCGCGCCGACGGCAAGGTCCGCGGCCTCCGCAACTGCCCCGACGGCCAGTGGCTCGGGCAGAAGGGCAAGAACACGCTCTTCACGTGGGAGCAGTTCGGCTTCTACGACGCGATCCGCCCGCTGCTCGGCGCCTTCGTCAAGCATCGCCGCGAGGACCTCTTCCTCGAGCTCTCGAGCATCATCTACCGCCACTACCCCGGCAAGGACGCGACGCCGGACGAGTGCCGCCTCGCCGACAACAAGCAGTGCACGCGCGAGGGCATGAGCTCGTACGAGGGGCTGGTCGCCGAGGCTTTCGCCGGCGATGTCCTCCCCGCCCTGAGCGCGCTCGCGAAAGAGCTCGAGAACATGCCGGTCAAGACGTGCACGGAGACCGACGCGAGCGGTGCGTGCACGGCGGCGGGCACGAAGACCATGACCGGCATCGACGTCGCGGCGCAGGCCACGCGCGCCGCGCTCGACTCGGACTACGCCCGGTCGATCAAGCTGACCGATCGCAACGGCAAGACCACGACCACGCGCAACGACGGCACGACCGTCCCGCAGGTCACGCCGGCGTACCTCCTCACCAACGCGCTCTTCTCCATCGACGTCGCCTTCGACAAGTACGAGGAGCAGAACCCGAACGACAAGGAGCGCCGCGCCGGCTGGCGTCGCGCCCGCTCGCAGCTCGTCGACCAGTTCCTCGGCACGACCGGCATCCGGTCGAACTCCGCCTTCGCGAACCCCAGCATCCCGAAGATGACGCCGGTCATCGTCGACCTGCTCCGCGCGCAGCTCTGGGCGCACTGCCCGAAGTCCTTCGTCCCGCCCTACGAGAAGTGCACGTGGGCGCGCGAGGAGCTCGCGAAGAAGGCCGAAGAGAGCATGGGCGGCCCGCTGATGACCGCCGGCATCGACGTCATGGACGCCATCCGCCGCGATCCCGACGGCCGGCGTGAGACCGAGAAGCTCTTGGAGTACCTCCTCGACTCGGCCTCGAAGAACGACGCGCTCGCGAGCCTGCTCGCGTCCGCGAACGACATGGTGCAGCTGCTCCGCGACGACCAGAACCTGATCCCGCTCTACAAGGTGCTCGCCCAGGCCGTCGACGGCTCGAAGTACGACGCGAAGGGCAAGCTCACCGAGAAGAGCCTCGTCGACGCGCAGATGGCGCTCCTCGCTCGCCTTAGCGGGAAGTACTTCGACGCCGACGGCAAGCAGATCTGCAAGAACGAGGTCGACCCCAACCAGGTGCTCGCGACCGTGCTCGGCAAGGTCGTGACGCCGATCAAGGACGGCGACTTCAAGGGCCAGGCGCCGCTCGAGGTCATCATCGACGTCATCGCGGACGTGAACCGCGAGGACCCGACCGAGGAGTACGACGGCACGCTCGAGCAGAAGGACTACGCGGTGGTCAGCAAGAACGTCGTCGACTTCCTGATCGATCCGGAGAGCGGCCTCGAGCAGTTCTACGAGGTCATCCGCCAGGGCACGAAGTTCTGAGACCCGCGCCCGACGCGGCGCGCCCCCGGCCCCTCGCGTCGGCGCCTGTCAGTCGCAGGACGGGTTGTCGGTGCAGGTGTAGACCGGCTCCCAGTTGTCGTCGTGGCTCCCCGGCGGGCTGTTTCCGGGGATGCAGCCGTAGGCGCACCAGTTGTGGAGGCAGCGGTAGGTCGTCGACGACTTCTCCTGCGAGCACTCGCGCGGTCCCGTGACGGGCGGCGCGCCGCCGATGCCGCCCTCGGAGCAGGCGGCGCCGTACGCCGATTGATCGGCGCAGTGGCCGATCGTGTACGTGATGCAGTGCGCGCCCGAGACCTTGTGCCGGCAGGTCATCATGCCCCAGGCGTTGCCGGTGATCGTCGGCGTCGGCCCCTGGGCGCGCTTGGCGCACTCGTCGGCGTTCGTCGGGATGCCGGCCGCGGAGCGCGCCTCGGTCGTGCGCGCGCCGCAGGTGCCGGGGTGGTAGACCTTGCCGGTGTCGAGGCAGCGGTGCTCCTCCGTCAGCGACCACGACGACGCCTTGGTGGCGTCGGCGGCGTTCGAGCGGCAGCAGCAAACGTTGTCCTTCGCGTAGCCCGTCTCGGGCGTGAAGCCCGGGAGCGGCTTCGTCGCGACCTGGTCGTAGTACGCGCAGGCCTTCTCCGTGACCTCGCAGAGCGCCTCGTTCCGGCACGCCACGGCCGTTCCGCAGCCGAGGACGGCGGCGTTGAAGACGGGGTTACCGTTGACGAAGTTGACGAGCGAGCTGTAGCCCGCCTTCGAGCCGCCCTGCCCTGGGCTCGAGGCCAGGCCGGCGCAGGTGTTGGCCGCGTTCACGACCGAGCACGCGACGAGCGAGAGCGACTCGTACCAGGCGTCGTTGAGGTAACCGTAGTCGCGACCGGTGATGCCGATCGCGCGGCCGACCTGGCGCCCGGCGTCGACGAGGGCCTCGAGGCAGGCGATGGCGATGCCGGCGTAGTTGGCGACCTCCGCCGTCTTGCCGAAGAACGACGCCATGTTGGTCGGCGCGTCGCACCACGCCTTCGCGCTCCAGCCCGGCACCGGGTTCGCGCGCCGGTACGGGATGCACCAGCCCTTGTACATCTCGATGAGCTTCTCGACGAAGCCGGCCATCGCGTCGGCCATCTGCTTGCCCTTGCCGCCGAGGTTGTTCGTCGCCGAGTTCCAGCTGCTGTACTCCGCGAGCAGCGCCGGGAAGCCGCCGAGCCACGCCGAGCTCTGGCAGCGATCGCAGTTGTAGCGGCACTCGGCGCTGTTCGACGCCCGCGATCCGCCCGAGCAGACGCGCTGCACGTCGAGCGGCGCGAGCGACGCGAACATCGGATCCTTCGGGTTGAAGCCGCCGGCGGCGAGCACCCCGCTGGCGCACGCGCTGCCGAGCCAGGCCACCGGAGAGAACGTGGCCGCGGCGTCGGAGAAGTGCGTCGTCGTCGCGCGCACGTGGGTCGGGTCGACGAGGGTGCCGCCGAGCGACTCCCAGTCTTCCTTCCCCGTCGGCGTCGACACGATGACGATCGGGTCGGTCCGATCGGCGGGCGGCGCGGTGAACGGGAACGTGAGGATCACGGGCTTCAGGAACGTCTGGCCGTCCGGCGCCATCCGGTAGCCGGCGCCGAGCGCGAAGAGCGGCGCCGTCTCGAGCTTGGTGATCGAGATCGCGACGTCCTTGTCGAGCGCGCCCTCGGGGATCTCGATCGTCGCGCCGTCGGACGCGGTCACGACGCCGCCGCCGGGTCCGATCGTGACGGTCGTTTCGGCGGGGGCTTCTCCAGGGCCTCCTGCGCCGTCGGGCGAGGGCGAGGGATCACTGCTGCAGCCCGCGGCGAGGATGAGCGTCGCGGAGACCGAGAGGGCGAAGACAGCGCGCGAAGAGATCCGCATTGAAATAGAAGTATCGTTGGAGAAGCAAAAGTCCACGAATGTTTTTATGCCACGGACGATCCTCTCGGACCGACATGTCGAGGCGCGTCGGTCGACATGCGCGGACGGGAAGCGCTAACGTCGGGAGGTGCTTCTCTCCGCGGCCGCGTCGCTCGTCGTCCGCCCGTTCCGCGGGTACGAGGCCCTCGCGCGAGCCGCCGGCGACGAGGCCCCCACCATCCTTGGCGGGGCGATACGCCTACTCTTCGTGATCGGGGCGGTCGTCGCGACGACCGCCGCCGGACGCCTCGCGCCGATCGAGCTCTTCGTCGCGACGTTCTCGTTCGCGTACGTTCCGCTCGCGCAGCTCGTCGCGGTCGGCGTCGCGCTCCGCGCGGTCTCGCGCACGGTCCCGATTCGACGCGCGTTCGCGCTCTACCTCGCCGGGCACGGTCCGTGGCTCATCGCGCTCCTGGCGATCGCCGCCGTCTGCCTTATCGCTCCGTCGCCGGCGGAGGTCCTCTTCGCGGTCGCGCCGCCGCTCGTGCTCGGGGCGCTCGCGTGGAGCAACGTGCTCACCTTCGCGTGCTTCCGCCGGGGCCTCGGCCTGACGGCGCCGCGCGCCGGGATCGCGACCGCCCTCCACTCGATCGTCCTCTCGGCGATCGTCGCCGGCTACTACCTCGGGATGGGGCAGCTCGGGCCCCAGCTCTGGCGATGACGATGGCCGCGCGACGCGCCCGCGGCGAGGAGAGGCGCGCGTCGATCTCGCGCGCGTGGATCATCGCCTGCGCGCTCGTCGTCCTCGGCCTCGTCGGCGGCGCGGCGTTCGATCCGCGGCCGGAGCGGCCGGTCGTCCGGCGCGCCGGCTACCGCGTGCTCGAGGCCGACTTCCACATGCACACGACGTACAGCGACGGCACGCTGTCGCCCCTCACGCTCGTCCGGCAGGCGGATCGGCGCGGGCTCGACGCCGTCGGCGTGACCGAGCACAACACCGTGCTCGCCGGGCGCCTCGCCCGCGCGTGGTCGGAGCTCACGGGCGGCCCGATCGTCATCCCCGGCGAAGAGGTCACGACCGGCGGCTACCACCTGATCGCCGTCGGCCTCGAGACGACTGTGTCGCCCGATCAGCCGATCGAGGGCGTCGTCGCCGACATCCACGCGCAAGGCGGGGTCGCGATCGGCGCGCACCCGGTGAAGCGCTTCCAGCCGGGGCTCGCGCCGGTGAGAGCGGAGCTCGACGGCGTCGAGCTGATGCACCCGATCGCGTTCGCGACGCGAAACCCGGACTGGCGCTGGCTCGATCTCCTCACGTACTACGAGGAGACGACGCCGCGCCCGGCGGCGATCGGCTCGTCGGACTACCACTTCGCGAGCATCCTCGGCCTCTGCCGCACGCTCGTCTTCGTCCACGAGCCGGCGAGCGCCGGCGCCGTCGTCGAGGCGATCCGCGCGCGCCGCACCGTCGTGCTCGATCCGGACGGCCGCCTCCTCGGCCATCCGGAGCTCGTCGCGCTGCTCGAGCGCGAGCCGTACGTCCCGCGCTCGAGCGACTACGCCTACCGGGGCGAGAACGCCGCCGATCGCGCGCTCCGGCTCCTCGGCCTCGCCGGCGTCGCGGGCGTCGCGTTTCTGCGCGTGCGCCCGCGTCGGCGCGGCGAGGCCAAGGCCGGGGCCGGGCCCGCCCCCTAGTCCTTCTTCGCCGGCAGGAGCTTTCCGTCCTCGCCGATCTTGAGCTCGTGCTCGGTCCCCTTCGCGCTCTTGTACTCCACCTCGTAGACGGTGGCGGTGCCCTCCTTCTCACGCTCGATCTCGGTGATCTTGCCGTCCTTGACGTGCTTCTGGATCGTCTCCTTCACCTTCGCGGGGACTTGCTCGAGCGTCAGCTTCTCGCCGGCGGCGGCGGGGAGCGCGAACGCCGTGCTGGCGGCGAGCGCGAGGATGACGGTCAGAATCGACTTTTTCATGGCTCACTCCTTCCGATGAGGGGTCGCGGGGCGAGGTGCACGCGTCGTTCCCGCCGCCGGCCGCGCCGGTCGTGGTTCGCGCGCAGAGGTCGGCCGGCGCCGGGCTTGGGCAACGCGTCCAGGAGCGGAATTGTCGAGGCCCCTTCGGCTGAGCTCGGGTAACCTCGCGAGCACGTGAGAGCGCGCGCCTCCCTCCTCGGCTTCGCCGTCCTCGTCGCGGCCTCGAGCGCGCACGCCGGAGGCCTCTACACCGCCGACCGCGGCGTACGCCCCCTCGGCCGAGGCGGCGCGTTCGTGGCGGGCGCCGACGATCTCGGCGCCATCTGGTACAACCCCGCCGGCCTCGCCGACGCGGGCTCGAGCATCCTCATCGACTTCTCCTGGCTGAACTTCAGCTCGGAGTACGCGCGCAGCACCAACGTCACCACCGCGGGCGGCACCGTCCAGACCGTGGACTTCCCGCAGGTGAAGGGCACGACGCCCTTCCTCCCCATCCCCACGCTCGCGGGCTCCTACAACTTCGGCAAGGAGAAGGAGTTCACCGCGGCGTTCGGCGTCCTCGCGCCGTACACGGCGATCGCGAGCTACCCGCTCACGCTCGACGGAAACCCGTCGCCGTCGCGCTACTCGCTCGTGTCGCTCGAGGGGTCCGCGCTCGCGGTCGCCGGCGGGTACTTCGCCTACAAGCCGATCGAGCAGTTTCGCGTAGGCGGCGGCATCCAGGCGCTCGTCGGCAACTTCAACTCCACGGTCGTGTTCAGCGCGAGCCCCTCGGACCGGCTGATCTCGGCGCCCGAAGACCCGCAGTACGACGCGCTCAGCCAGCTCAAGGTCGGCCCGATCGTCGCGCCGAGCGCGAACTTCGGCATGATCGCGGTCCCCACGGAGAACGTGCGCCTCGGCGCTTCGGCGCAGCTCCCCTTCTGGATCAACGCGCCCGCGCAGGTCAACGTGCGCCTCCCGACGGCGTCGCCCTTCGATCGCGCGCGCCAGGAGGGCAACGAGGCGCAGGTTCGCTTCCGTCTGCCGCCGATCGTCCGCGGCGGCATCGAGTACCGCGCGACGCTCGGCGACGAGTCGCGCATCCGGATCGAGGCCGCCTACGTGCGCGAGTTCTGGAGCCTGCACGACTCGATCGACATCCGCTCGGAGAACATCAAGCTCTACGACATCACCGGCTTCCCGAGCCCGTTCGGCGTCGCGCCGATCTCGCTGCCGCGAAACTTCCAGGACTCGAACTCGTTTCGCCTCGGGACCGAGCTGTCGCTCAAGGACCTCATCCGCGACTACTGGATCGACCTCCGCGCCGGCGTCTCCTACGAGACGAGCGCGATCCCGCCCGAGTGGGTCTCGGCGCTGACCTACGACGCGAACAAGCTGATCGGGAGCGCCGGCGGCAGCGTCCACATCGGCGAGCACTGGCGGATGGACGCCGTCGGCTCGCTCGTGCTGCTGAACGGCACCACGGTCGATCCCGCCGACGCCCAGGTGCCGCGCGTCAATCCCGTGCGCGGCAACCCGACCAAGACCGAGCCGATCAACGGCGGCGAGTACAGCGCCCGCGCGATCGTCCTCGGCGTCGGTCTCAACTACAAATTCTGAGCGCCGCGGTCGACGCTGGCGCCGCTCACGGCGGGCGCGTCGCGACGAAGATGTCGCCCCCGCCCTGGCGGTCGCTCGCGAAGTAGAGCCGGCAGCCGTCGGCGGAGAGCCAGCCCGGATACTCGCCGCTCGCCGTGTTGAGCTCGGCGACGGGGCTCGCCGTTCCGAACGCCGCCGTGACCGTCGAGCGCCGCGCCGTCCAGATGTCGCTGTCACCCTTGCCGCCGTCGCGCTCCGAACCGAAGTAGATGGTCAGGCCGTCGGCGGAGAACGCGACGCCGGCCTCGCTCTTCGACGAGGTGAGCTCCGAGACCGCGACGGCCTGACCGTACCCGCCGATGTTGTCGCGCACGCTGCGGAAGAGGTGGCGCGGCGAGCTGACGTTGTTCTGGATCGAGAGCCAGAGCTCGGAGCCGTCGACCGTGAGGCCGGGGAACGACTCGCTCGCGCTCGAGTTGACCTCGGTGAACGCACGGCGGTTGGCGAAGTCCGCCTTCGGCGACGCACGCGAGGCCGTGTAGATGCCGCTGTTCGGTCCGACGAGCCCGACGAAGAAGAGCAGGAGGCCGTCGACCGTCATCGCCGGCTGCTGGACGCCGTCGAGCCCCTGCGCGAGGGCCACGAGCTCGGTCGGTTCGCCGAACGGCGCGTCGATCGACGTGCGCGTCGCGATGAGCGCCGAGCCGCCTTCGACGCCGACGGTTCGCTGGAACAGGATCGTCAGCTCGTCGTTCATGAGCGTCGGCGCGACCTCGAACGCGGCGCTGTTCACGGGCCCGGGCAGCGCGACCGGCGATCCGAAGGGCTTCGTCGGATCGCAGCTCGAGGGCGACGGTGCGCCGTCGGGTCTCGAACCGTCGTTCGCGTCCACGCGGCCACCGTCGCCGGGCTCGTCGTCGTCATCGTCGCCGGACGCGTCGGCGCGGATGCCCGGGACTCGCTGGAAGTCGTCGAACCCGACGATCGCGTTGCACGCCGCGACGGCCGGGAGGACGAGCAGGAGGAGGCGCCGAGCCGCGCGCATGCTCCCAATTCTGTCACGCACGGGGCCGGTCGCACGCTCGATTCGGGCGGCGGGGCGCGGCGGTCACGGGAGCGCGGGCAGCGGCAACCGATCCGGCAGCGGCGGCGCGCCGAGCGCAGGCGTCGGCTCGGGATCGGGCGCCGTCTTCGCGAGCGACGCGCCCTCCGACGCCTCGCCCGACGCCGGAGCGCTCGTCCCTTGCGTCCACACGACGACGCGCTCGCCCTCGGCGAGCACCTCGGAGCGGCCGCGACGGTTGATGCGCTCCATCATCCCCGGTGACACGCCGTGGCGCTTGCCGATGGCGGCGAGCGTCTCGCCAGCCTTCGCCGTGACGACGGTGCGGCGGCGCCCCTTGTCGTCCCAGTGCTGGAAGAACTCCTCCGTCCCGGCCACGATCGTGCGCACCTCGTCCTCGCCGAGCACGACGGTCGACGAGAGATCCGACGACGCCGGGACGAAGAGCTGCAGCGTCATGTTCTCGACGAGACGCGCGGTCGGATCGATGTCGTTCCAGCGGCGGAGCTCGTCCGGCGCGATCTTGAAGGCCGCGCACACGTCCTTGATCGTGTCGCCGACCTGCACGCGGTAGAAGACGCGCCGGCGATCGGGGTACACGAAGGTGTCCTGCGGGACGACGACGACGGGCTTGTCGGCCGCCTTCTTCGGATCGGCCGGCGGCGCGGCGTCGCTGCCCTTCGGGACGATGAGCACCGTGCCGCCGCGAACGACCTCGCCGGGCGCGATGCCGTTGAGCTCGACGAGCTTGGCGACGGTGGCCCGGCGCGCCTGCGCGATCTGCTCGAGCGACTCGCCGAAGCGAACGACGTAGCGCTCGACGGCGGGCTCCGTCCTGCGGGCGCGCGCGAGGTTCGACGAGCAGCCGCTCGCCTTCCCCGCCGGGACCTTCACCGGCCAGTCGGCGGCGGCGGGCTCGCCCGACGAGGCGATGCCCGTGCCCTGCGACGGCGGCGTGCGCGACGCGCGGAGCTCGGGGTTCAGCATCTCGACCTCCTTCGTCGTGACGCCGCACGCCTGCGCGACGGTCGCGAGCGCGGTGCCCGGCGAGACGAGGACCTCGTCGCCCTCGAGCGCCGGCTCGACCGTGACGTCCTGGAAGCCGAACGCGGCGAGGTTCCGCGCGACGACGGCCGCGGCGAGGATCTTCGGCACGTAGAGCGTCGTCTCCCAGGGCAGCGACCCTTCGAGCTTCGAGAGCGCCCAGTAGTCGTTCGTGTTGTAGCGGCGCACGACGCCGAGCACGCCGCCGTAGCCCATGTTGTAGGCGGCCATCGCGAGCTCCCAGCTGCCGAAGCGCCGGTTCAGGTCCGCGAGGTGATCGGCGGCGGCCTCGGTCGCGACGGTGACGCTCATGCGCTGATCGGCCCAGCGGTCCTGCGTCAGGCCGTAGATCTTCCCCGTCTCGGGCATGAACTGCCAGAGGCCGACCGCGCCGACCGGAGACCGCGCGCCCGGCTCGAACCCGCTCTCGATCATCGCGAGCGACGCGAGGTCCTCGGGGAGGCTCTTCTTGCGGAGCACCCGCTTGATCGTGGCCATGTAGCGGCCCGATCGGCGGTGCCAGATCGTGAAGGTGGCGCGCCCGCGCGGGTCGTCCTTGAAAAACTCGAGGTAACGCACGACGCGCGCGTCCCAACGAACGGGCAGGTCCGGCATCTCGAGCTTCGCGAGCCACGAGAGGTCCTTGCCGCTCTCGGAGAGCATCGGCGGGACGCTCGGCGCCGGCGCGGGCGGAAGGCCGGTCGCGTGCACGCGCGGCTTGTCCTCGGTCGCCGCGACCGGGAACGGGAGCTCCTGCGGCCAAGGCGACGAGAGATCGCGCTGCGACGGCGGAAAGAGCTCGCGCTCGGCGGCGGCGAGCGCGCGGAGCTCCGGCGAGTCCGCGCCGAGCGCCGCCTCGTCGTAGGTCGGTCCGCCCGCGACCTGGCGGCGCACGCCGCCGTCGGTGCTCCGCGGCCCCTTCGGAGACGGGGTGGCCGTGCTCTTCGTGGTCGGCGCCGGTCGCTGACCCTTCGTGGTGGGGGCGCTCTTCGACGCGGGGCTCGGCGAAGAGCGCGCGGGCGGGGACGGCTTGGCGGCCGCCGTAGGCGCGGCGCCGGCGGGGACCACGACGAGCATGGCCCCAAGGATCGGGAGAGCAAAGCGGCGGCTTCTCGACCTCATGGTCCGATGATTCCCATGTGGGGACGGGGGCGTCAAATTCGGGGGCGGAGCGGCGCGCCGCGTCGCGGACTCCCACGCGCTCCCCGGAGCGCCCGATCCGACCCCCGACGCTCGTCGAATTTTCCCCTCCGGCGGCCGCTACGCGGTATCGCGAGGGCATGGGCGCACAGTGGAAGCAGAAGGGCCGCGAGGCTTCGGCGAACGCGAAGGGCCGGGTGTTCACCAAGCTGGCCAAGGAGATCATGGTCGCCGCGCGCAACGGCGCGGATCCCGGCATGAACCCGCGCCTCCGGATGGCGGTCGACGCGGCGAAGAAGGCGTCGATGCCGAAGGACACGCTCGAGCGCGCCATCAAGAAGGGCGCGGGACTCCTCGACGAGGCGGTCCAGTACGAGACCGTCACCTACGAAGGCTTCGCGCCGCATCAGGTGCCGGTGATCGTCGAGTGCCTGACGGACAATCGGAACCGCACCTCCGCGAACGTCCGCATGCTCTTCCGTAAGGGGCAGCTCGGCGCGTCCGGCTCCGTCTCGTGGGACTTCAACCGCATCGGCCAGATCGAGGCGACGCCGCCCGCGAGCGGCGCCGACGCCGACGAGGCCGCGATCGAGTCCGGCGCTCAGGACCTCGAGGCGGGCGACGAGGGCGCGACGCGCTTCTTCACCGAGCCGAGCGATCTCGACACCGTCAGCAAGGCCCTCGCGGACCGCAGCTGGAACGTCTCTTCGGCAGCGCTCGTCTGGAAGGCGAAGAACCCGGTCTCGCTCGACGACGCGGCGCGCGCCGAGGTCGAAGCCTTCCTCGGCGGCCTCGACGAGGACGACGACGTGCAGAACATCTACGTCGGCCTCGCCTGACGCGGCGCCTCATCCTTTGCTCGAGGGGTTTCACCCCTCGAGCTTCCCGGATCGTCCAATCCTTGGACGGCCCTTCCTCAGCGCCGGAGCCAGATCGTCTTCGCCGGATCGCGCTGCGAGGCGTTGGGCGCGTGGGCGCCCGGCGCGTCGATGAGCTCGACCTCGCTCGCCGGGGCGCCGTCGACCGGCGCGGCGGCCGCGGTCGCGTCGGTGCCGGCCGCCGACGGCGTGCGCGCCGACGGGGGCGCCGCCGAGGGATTTCCGCCAAGCTCGCTGTCTTCCTCCTCGCCGCCCGGGAGCGCCGGGAGGAGCGCCACGTCGAAGCCGACGGGAACCTTGTAGATCTCGGTCGTCGGCGGGTACGTGTCCGTCATCTCCTCTTTTCGCTTCGTCCCGTCCGGGTACGTGAAGATGCGCGAGCGCTTGATCTTGTAGCCCTTGATCCCGTGCTGCTTGACGAGGACCTTGCGGCCGGAGAGCGTCGGGTCTTCCTCGATCTTCCGCTTGTACGGGAGGGTCGAGAGCACCTCGCGACCGAAGCCGACGCGCACCGGGCGCATCTTGCCGAGGAGCTCGACGCGGAGCTTGTTGCCGATCGTCTTGGCGTGGACGACGACCGGGAACGGGTGCGGGTTTCTGACCTTCAGGTCCACCGCGGGGTAGACGACGGTGGAGTCGAGGCCCATCGGGATGTACGCGCTCGGACGCGAGTGCGGCAAGCGCTCGAGGACGTCGAAGCCGCCGAAGAACGTCGCGGCGTGGAACGTGGACGCGACCTGGCAGGTCCCGCCGCCGATGCCCTCGACCATCTCGCCCTTGAAGATCTCCCAGCTCTTCTGGAAGCCGTTCTCCTCGCTGCGCTCGCCGATGACCTCGTTGAAGCTGATGAGCTCGCCCGGCGAGATGACGACGCCGTCGAGCTTCTGCGACGCGTTGTCGATGTTCTTGCCGCGCCGCTGCTGCTCGCCGCCACGCGAGAAGTACGTCTCGTACTCCGCGAGGACCTCGGAGATATCGAGGCTCTTCAGGAACGCCGAGGAGATGCGCGGCGCGAACGACTTCACGGGGAGCGTGATCGTCTCGACGCGGCGGTCGCGCGCCGCAAGCTCGAGCGCGGCGATGGTCTCGTCGGCGTCGATGTAGCTACCGTCCCTCTCCGGGATGGTCGCGTGCTTGTCGAGATCGAGCCGCGCCGAGACGGGCTGCGTGTCCTCGCGCTCCTTCAGCTCCACGAGCTTCGTCATCGCCACGTCGCGATCGACGTACGTGAACAGCGGGACGTCGGTGCGCCCCTCGCGCGCCTCGCGGACGGCCTCCGCGCGCGTGATCAGGTCTCCGTCCTGGCCCGCGCGGAGCGCCAGCCCCGCGGTGCGCTCCACGTCGACGCGCACGCCGAGCTCCTCGAGCGTCGCTTCGAGGACCGGCTTGTCGTGGCCGCCGAGGGCGAGCGCCACCTTCCGTCCGAGCAGCGCGCGCGCGCGATCGGCGGCCAGCGCCTGGACGGTCGCCGGCGTCGCCTCGTCGGGGACACGCTCGCCGTCGACGGTGAGACCGGGGAGCACTGCTCCGGTGGGCAGGTAGTGCACCTTGACCCCGACGGCGCTGCCGCCCAGAAAGGCGAGGAAAGCCGTCGTGAGGCCGACGCGAAGGCCCCAGCGGTGCGGACGCGGGGGCGGCGGCGCGTGACGCCCGTGGATCGGCGGCCCGGAGGGCGGTGCCGAGGCCGTACGCGGATGTGCGCTGCGGGGAGGAGCCGGGAAGTGCATCGATGACGGTGGAACGCCGCACGGAGTATCCGTCATCCGCGCTCAGATCCCAAGAGTCCCGCTCCTTCTCGTATGATTCGCCCCGTGGGGGGAAACGGGGAAGCCGCGGCGTGAAGACCTGCCCTCAGTGCAAGATGCGCTACCCGAACGAGGCGACGTACTGCTTCGTCGAGGGCTCCGATCTCGTCACGCTCCCCGACCCGCGGATCGGCACGCTGCTCGCAGGCCGCTACGTCATCGAGGAGGTCGTCGGCGAAGGCGGCATGGCGAGCGTCTACCGTGCGCGTCACAAGCTCACGGACAAGCAGGTCGCCGTCAAGATCATGAACCCGCTCCTCGCGAGCGACGCGATCGTCCGCGAGCGGTTCCGCCGCGAGGCGCGCTCCGCGCAGAAGCTGGCGCACCCGAACATCATCGAGATCTACGACCAGGGCGACACCGAGGACGGCACCGCCTACATCGTCATGGAGCTGCTCCAGGGCGAGTCGCTGGCGCCGATCATCGCGCGCGGCCCGCTCGACGTGGACCGCGCGATCCACGTCATGATCCAGATCGCGCGCGGCGTCGCCCGCGCGCACGACCTCGAGATCATCCACCGCGACATCAAGCCAGAGAACATCTTCCTCTGCCGGCGCGAGGACGGCTCGGACCTCGTGAAGGTGCTCGACTTCGGCATCGCCAAGAGCCGGCAGGACTCGCGTCTCACCGGCCAAGGCGAGCTCTTCGGGACGCCGCAGTACATGGCGCCCGAGCGCATCATGGGGGACGACACCGGCGGATCGAGCGACATCTACGCGCTCGGCGTCGTCTTCTTCGAGATGCTCACCGGCGAGCTGCCGTTCAACGCGCCCGACGTCACGGTCTTCTTCGTCAAGCACATGGAGGAGGCGCCGCCTCCCGTGCGCTCGCTCAACGTGCGGGTGCCGGAGGAGCTCGACGACCTCGTCCAGCGCATGCTCGCGAAGTCGCCCGCGGACCGCCCCGTCGACGCGCACCGCGTCCACCAGGACCTCCTCGAGATCATCCGCGATCGCGAGGCCGTCGCGCCGCCGTCGGCCGTCGAAGAGGACGTGGTCCACTCCGCCCCTCCCCCGACCCTCGCCGCGGGGCCCGCCGACCAGTGGGCGCGGCGCGTCTTCGTCCTCGACCAGATGCTCGCCAAGGCCTTCGGCGCCAAGGCGCGCGCTCCCGGGGAGCTCACCACGATCCTCGATCAGGCGAACGCGCTCGTGCGCCAGGTCGTCTCGCTCCGGACGGAGAGCTTCCGGGCGCAGCAGACGCTCGAGCAGATCGACGGCAAGGGTCGCGAGAAGCGGACCCAGCTCGGCTTCGCGGTCGACCAGCTCGGCGTCGACGCGTCGAAGGCCAAAGAGGATCTCCGCACCGCCCGCGAGGCGCTGCGCCGGTGCGAGGACGAGGCCAGGGACGCCCGCGCGCGGTACGAGGCTGCGCACAAGGAGGCGCTGTTCTGGGAGGGACGCTGCGGCTTCCTCGAGCCGTCTGCCGACCTCGCGCAGGCCTACCGATCGATCGCCGACTCCGTCGACGAGTGGCTCGCGCTCCGGCACGAGGCGCGGCGCGCCGAGGAGCTCGCCGACGCCGCCGAGCGGGTCGCGACCGATCTCGACTTCCAGCTGCGCGAGCTCCGCGCGGCCCTCTCGAAGCACGAGCAGGAGCTCGACAGCTCGCGAGACGCGTGCGAGGCGCGCATCGTGAACCACGGCAAGGACGCCGATCGGCTCGAGACCGAGCTGCTCGAGCTGACCACGCGCTTCTGCGAGCCGCTCCGAACACGCCCGGAGCTCGCGCCGCTGTTCAAGGAGCTCGACACCGACGCCGCCGCCTGACCGCGCGTCTCAGTCGCCGGCGGTCAGAAGATCTCCGACATCTGGGCGGCCCGCCGGCCGTCCGGGACGCGCGGGCTCGGGGGCGACGCCGTCGCCTTGTTCTCGCCGTCGATCACGATCTCCGTCCCCTTGATCACGATCGTGCCGTCCTTCTTCATCGTGATGCTCGCGGCGCCGGACGCGATCGTGATCGACTCGCCGCCGTCGATGTGGACCGTACGGCCTCCGTCGATGGTCACGCGCTCGAGCGCCCGGAGGCTCTCGAGGTCGCGCGTCGCTCGGCCCGCGTCCTGCGCCCGGCTCGTCGCCACCGGAGCGACGACGCAGAGGGCGAGCGCGGCGAGGGACACGCCCCAACGCCAGGGACGCGCGGACGGATTCGAGGCGGCGGCGCGAAGGCGGATCTCGATCATGACGGGCTCCTCATTCACGCGCGGGGCGGTCGAAGACGCTTTCCGCGCGGCACCTTCGAGGCTAGCAGTTCGCGCGATGGACCGCCCGACGACCGAGCACGCGCGATGACGACCAGCTTTCCCGCCGGCGCGAAGGAGCGGGCCGCGCGCGGTCGATCGCGCGATCGCGACGCCGATCCGGGGCCCGCTCCCGCCCGGGCGGCGCTCCACGAGGCGGCGCTGTCCTACCTCGCGCGCGGCTCGGCGACCGCCGCCACGCTCACGCGGGCGCTCGATCGCAAGGTGGCGAACTGGGCGCGCCGCGCCGAGCGGGCCCGGCGAGATCCGGAGCTCGTCGCGGCCGACGTCGCGACGTGCCGCGAATCCATCGCGGCGATCGTGGCGCGTTTCCGCGAGGTCGGCCTGATCGACGACGCGGCCTACGCCGCGTCGCGCGCGAGGAGCCTCTCGCGCGCGGGCCGATCGCGCCGGGCGATCTCCGCGCACCTCGCGGCGAAGGGCGTCGCC
>JAHBWC010000102.1 GCA_019637225.1 Labilithrix sp. | reverse complement strand
GGGATCTCCTCGGGAGCCCCTACGCCTACCTCGCGCTCGCTCGCGCGCGCCGCACGGCCGGCGACGACGGCGGGGCGGACGCCGCGCTCCGCCGCTGCGCGGTGATGGCGGCGAACCCGAGCCGGTGCGACACGGACCTCGCCGGCGAGGTCGCGTCCCCCACGCCGCCGCCTGCGCGCCGCGGGATCTGAGAGGCGGCGCGGGCGCGACCTGGGCGATGGCCACGGCGCGGCAGGTCGAGGCGTTTCTCCTGTCGCGCGAGTGGCGCGACGCGGACGACGGCGTCGAGATCGTCCTCTGGGCGCGCGCAAAGGACGCGCCCGTGCGGGTGCGGCTTCGCCGGCAGGAGGCCGTGATGTTCGTCCCGCGGACGGCGGTCACGCGGGCCGGGCGGCGGGTGTCGCGCGCGCTCGCGACGATGGAAGGCGAGCCCGTCGACGCGCTGTACTTCCGCCGGCAACGCGATCTCGTCGAGGAGCGCACGCGCCTCCGCGAGCTCGGCGAGCCCACGCTCGAGTCCGACGTCAAGCCGTCCGACCGCTACGTCATGGAGCGCTTCGTCACCGGCGCGCTCCGCGTCGAGGGCGTCGCCAGCGAGCGTCGCGGCGTCCTCTACTTCGACAATCCGAGGATCAAGTCCGCGGACGTCCGCGTCGACCTCTCGCTGCTCGCGCTCGACATCGAGACCGATGGCTTCGACGGTCCGCTCCTGTCCGCGGCGGTGGCGATCGCCGGGCACGAGCGCGTCTTCGTGCGCGGTCGAGCGCCGGACCCGCCCCGCGAGCGGGGGCGCGGCGCGTCGCACCCCGACGATGCCGGCGCCGTCGCGCCCTCTTCGTTGGTCTTCGTCCGCGACGAGCGAGAGCTGCTCTCGAAGCTCTTCGGCTCGATCGTCGCGCTCGATCCCGACGTGATCTGCGGGTGGAACGTCCTCGAGTTCGATCTCGCGTACCTCGACGCGCGCGCGCGTGCGCTCGGAGTGCCGTTCGCGATCGGGCGGGCAGGGGAGCGCGCGCGGATCCTGCTCGGCGGCGCGCCCGGGCGCGCGTCCATCGCGCGCGTGCCGGGTCGCGTCGTCCTCGACGGCATCGCGACGCTCAAGTCGGCGACGTACGACTTCGAGCGCTTCACGCTGGAGCACGTCGCGCGCGAGCTCGTCGGACGCGGCAAGAAGGTCGACTCCGCCGCGGATCGCGTCGCCGAGATCCGCCGGATGCACGCCGAGGACGTCGAGAAGCTCGCGGAGTACAACCTCGAGGACTGCCGTCTCGTCCTCGACATCTTCGCCGAGACGGACCTCCTGGGCTTCGCGACCGAGCGCGCGCGCCTGACCGGCCTCCCGATGGATCGGCAGGGCGGCTCGGTGGCCGCGTTCGATCACCTCTACTTGCCGCGCCTGCATCGCCGCGGCGTCGTCGCGCGCGACGTCGGACTCGACATGGACGTCGCGCCGAGCCCGGGCGGCCACGTCCTCGACTCCGTCCCCGGCCTCTACCGCGGCGTGCTCTCGTTCGACTTCCGCAGCCTGTATCCGAGCATCATCCGCACCTTCTGCATCGATCCGCTCGGTCTCGCGCAGCCCGGCGTCGATCCCGTGCCGGGCGCGGACGGCGCGCTCTTCGCGCGCGAGGGCGCGATCCTGCCCGAGCTCGTGACCACGCTCCACGAGGCGCGGAGCGTGGCGATGGCGTCGAAGAACGCGGCGCTCTCGCGCGCGATCAAGATCCTGATGAACTCGTTCTACGGCGTGCTCGGGACGCCGGGCTGCCGCTTCTTCGACCCGCGGCTCCCGACGTCGATCACCCGTCGCGGCCACGCGATCATCGAGCGAGCGCGGGCGTTCTTCGAGGACGCAGGCCTCCCGGTGATCTACGGCGACACCGACTCGCTCTTCGTCCACGTCGGCGACGCGGCGACCGAGGCCGCGATCGAAGCGCGCGGACGTGCGCTCGCGGAGGAGCTGACGCGCAGCCTCGCCGCCGAGATCGCGGAGGAGGCGCGCGTCGAGAGCCGGCTCGAGCTCCGCTTCGAGTCGCACTACTTGCGCTTCTTGATGCCGACGACACGCGGGAGCGAGCGCGGCTCGAAGAAGCGCTACGCCGGGACGGTGCGCAAGGCCGACGGCTCCGTCGCGCTCGTCGTCCGCGGCCTCGAAGCGGTGCGTCGCGACTGGACGCCGCTCGCGCGGCGCGTCCAGCTCGAGCTCCTCCGCCGCGTGCTGTCGGACGAGCGCTTCGAGGAGTGGCTCGTCACCGTCGCACGCGACCTCACGGCAGGCCGACTCGACGACGAGCTCGTCTTCCGCAAGCGCCTCCGGCGGAGCCTCGATGCCTACGCCGAGGAGGGCAGCGGCACCGGCACGCCTCCGCACGTGCAGGCCGCGCGGATGCTCGAGGCGGCCGACGGCGAGTCGCACGCCTCCGGCGTCGCGTACGTGATGACGACGTCCGGCCCGGAGCCGATCGAGCTTCGCTCTCGGCCGATCGACTACGCCCACTACCTCGAGCGCCAGGTCGCGCCCGCGTGCGACGTCGTCCTCACGCTCCTCGGCACCTCCTTCGAGAAGATCGCCGGCGCCCAGACGAGTCTCTTCTGACGATCACGAGCGCGAGATGACGCTCGTCGGTCCTTGCCGGGCCGGGTATCGTGTGAAACGTGCGCCCGTTCCCCCAAGCCATCGCCCGTTCACTCGTCGCTGTTCGTGGTCCCGCGCGCATCGCCCGGGTCGGGCTCGTCGCGTCGCTCGTGGCGCTCTCTTCGCTCCTGGCGTGCGACGGCGACGACGGACCTGCGGCTCCCGGAGGCGACGAGCTGCCCGACGCGGGCGCGGCGGAGGCGGCTCCGGCGGGCGACAGTGGCGCGGACGCGTCGCCTGACGGCGCGGCGGGTGGAGGTTTCGGCGCGCTCGGGCGGGTCATCGGTCAGACGGTCCTCGCGCTGTCCTCCGATCGCATGCGGATCTACGGCTGGGGCTCGAATGTCTTCGACGTGATCCGCAAAGCGCCGTCGGAGACGCAGTACGACAGGCCCGTCTCCCTCGACATCGACGGGATGCCCGCGGGGCCTTTTCGCCAAGTCGTCAGCAGCGGCGACAAGACCTGCGTGGTCACCGAGGCCGGCCGTGGGTACTGCGTCGGGGACACGGGCGCGAACGACTCGCTCGGAAACGGGGACAGCGAGTCCCACGTGGCGGCCGTCGCGCTCGCGGTCGGGGACATTCCCGCGGGCGTGAAGATCGTGGCGATCGACGTCTCGGCGTTCACGAGCTGCGTCGTGGGCGATGACGGCGAAGCCTACTGCTGGGGTGACTTCCGTCGCGTCCCCGTCCTCGACCCGGAGATCGCCACCGTGACGGTTCCGCGCCGCATCCTCCGCGGTCAGGCCTCGGGCAAGATCGTCGACGTCTCCACGGCCATCAACCGCTCGTGCATCCTCGCGGACGGGCGCGCGTACTGCTGGAACCTCGGCCAGCCGGAGATCGTCGGCCAGGGGGAGCTGCCTCCGGGGACCAAGCTGTCGAAGCTCCGCATCAACGACGACTTCAGCTGCAGCCCGGCGGACGACGGCGAGATCTATTGCTGGGGGACGGCCTCCGGTCTGCGGTTCGGCAACGGCACGACCGAGTTTCAATCGGGCTCGCCGTACACGAAGGTGAGCCGCGCGAACCTGCCGGCGAGCGTCCGCTTCAAGGACGTCGCGGTGGGAGGCATCGCCGGCGCGCTCTGCGGCCTCGGCACCGACGGGTGGGCGTACTGCTGGGGATCCGGACGCGACGGCTCCGTGGGCGACGGCGACCTCACGGACCATGACGTGCTGGCGCCGAAGGCCGTCGTCCGCGGCCAGGTGCCCGACGGCGTCACGTTCGTCGGCCTGGCGTGCGGCACCTACCACACGAGCGCGCTCGGCTCCGACGGCGTCGTCTACTCGTGGGGTCTCAACGAGGGTGCCGTCCTCGCGGTGCCGACCGCCGCGAACCCCGCGGTCGCGAGTCCGGTTCGTATGAGCCCGCTCGCGGACGATTGAACGATCGCGCCCGACAGGCGCGCGTCGCGCCCCTCGCGTCCGGCGGCTCGTCCGCAGGCGTCCTCAATTCATCGAAATCGACGGGTCGAGGGACTAGGATGCGCGTCCTCTCGTGTTCCGGTCGCCCTTCGCTCTCGTCGCAGGCATCGGGCTCGCGCTGACGATCGTCGGCGGCGTCGCCGCCGAGGCGCGCGCGCAGTCCGATCAGCCGGCGGAGGCCAACGCCGTCCTGCCCCCGCGGCTCGTCACCGACTCGCCGGCGAAGTACCCCGCCGCCGCGCGACGCGAGACGGTCGAGGTCGCGCTCGTGCTCGACGTCGACGCGAGCGGCTCGGTCACGAACGCCGTCGTCGAGCGGTCGGGCGGCCCCGGCTTCGACGAGTCCGCGCTCGAGGCGGCGCGCGCGCTGAGGTTCGATCCGGCGACGCGCGGCGCGCGTCCGGTCGCGGCGCGGATCCGCTTCTCCTACAAGTTCCCCCCGCCGCCCGCGCGCCTCGTCGGCCGCGTGCTCCGGGCCGCCTCCGACGCGCCGGTCGCCGGCGCGAACGTCGTCGTGAAAGATGCCGCCGGCGTCGCTCACCGCGTCACGACCGGCGCCGACGGATCGTTTCGTGTCGACGGCCTCCCGAGCGGGCGCGCGCACCTGCGCGTCGACGCGGCACGCAACCAGCCGGCCGACAGCGACGAAGACCTCGCGCCCGGCGAGGAGACGACGCTGGTGTTGCGCCTCGCGGCGCTCCAGGCGCCGGAGACCCCGCCATCGGGCGGCGCCGCGGGTGAGGAGCCGATCGAGGAGGTCCGCGTGAGGGCCGAGCGCCCGCCGCGCGAGGTGACGAAGCGGACGATCTCGCGCGACGAGGTCTTCTCGAGCCCCGGCACGAACGGCGACGCCCTTCGCGCCGTTCAGAACCTCCCCGGCGTCGCGCGCCCTCCTCCGTTCGGCGGACAGCTCGTCGTGCGCGGCTCCGCGCCCGGCGACACGCAGACGTTCATCGACGGGACGAACGTTCCCATCATCTACCACTTCGGAGGCCTGAGCTCGGTCGTGCCGAGCGAGTCGCTCGACAAGATCGATTTTTATCCGGGCAATTTCGGCGCGCAGTACGGCCGTGCGATGGGCGGCATCGTCGACGTCGGGCTGCGCGATCCGAACGCCGACGGGAAGCTGCACGCGATGCTGCAGCTCGACTCGATCGACGTCCGCGCCCTCGTCGAGCGATCGCTCGGCAAGGGGTGGAGCTTCTCCGCGAGCGGCCGCCGCTCCTACTTCGACGTCTGGCTGAGGCTCCTCGCCGGAGACGGGATCACGAGCGCGCCGAAGTACTACGACTACCAGCTCATGGTCCGGAAGGAGCTCGGTCGCGATCACGACGTGCGCTTCACCTTCTTCGGCTCCGACGACCGCGTCGAGATCTTCAGCCGCGAGACGAGCGGCGGCGACTTCGTCCTCGGCGGCAACATCAACGCGGCCATCTCCTTCTGGCGCGCCCAGGCCCGCTACCAGAACAAGATCGCGAGCGGCACGCGACTCACCGCCGTCGCCGCGGTGGGGCAGGACGCGGTCAACTTCGGCTTCGGCGACGTCTACGCCGTCATCGACACGACGCCGGTCTCTCTCCGTACCGAGATCGCGCAGCGGATCATCCGCCAGATCGGCGTCGTCGCCGGCGTCGACGTGATCCACACGCCGTACGAGGTTACCGCGCGCTTCCCGCGGCCCGAGAGGCCCGGCGTGCCGGGCGGCGGCGTCGGCGCGCCCTCGCTCGTCACCAAGAACGACGGCCACGTCTACACGCCGGGCGCGTACGGGGAGCTCGAAGTGACGCCCTTCAAGGGCACGCGCATCGTGCCGGGCTTCCGCGCCGACTACACGAGCCAGACCAAGGAGTGGAACCAGTCGCCGCGTATCGTCGTCCGCCAGGACATCCCGCACGAGGGGCCGCGGACGACGCTGAAGGGCGGCGCCGGCCTCTTCTATCAGCCGCCGTCGCCGTTCGAGCTCGATCCGATCTTCGGCCAGCGTCCGCTCGTCGCGAACCGAAGCACGCACTACAGCGCCGGCGTCGAGCAGGAGCTCCTCGGCAACGCCGAGCTCGGGCTCGAGGGGTTCTACAAGGACCTCGACCGGCTCGTCGTGCAGGACGCGCTGAACGGCGGGAGCGGGTTCGTGTACGGGACCGAGACGCTCCTCCGCTGGAAGAACGATCCGAAGATGTTCGGCTGGCTCGCCTACACGATCTCGCGGAGCGAGCGCCGCGACGGGCCGGGCGAAGACCGTCACCTCGCGCCCTTCGATCAGACGCACGTCCTCACGGTCCTGCTCAGCCGCGCGTTCGGCGACGGCTTCCGGATCGGCGGGCGCTTCCGCTTCGTCAGCGGCGGCCTCTACACACCGAACGCGTCCGGCGGCGTGTTCGACGCCGATCGCGCGTCGTATCAGCCCGTCGGCACGCTGCCGCTCTACAACGCGCGCCTCCCGCCGTTTCACCAGCTCGATCTTCGCTTCGAGAAACGGATGAAGTCGCCGCCGCTGTCGAACGTCACGGCGTACATGGACATGCAGAACGTCTATTACAACCGCGCGGCGGAGGGGATCGAGTACTCGTACAACTACACCCGGTCGCGGCCGCTCCAGGGCCTTCCGCAGCTGGCGATCATCGGCGTGAGGATCGACCTGTGAAGCTCGTGAGGCGCGCTCCCGTCTTCGCGATCGTCGTGCTCGCGCTCGCGTGCAACGACGACCCGTACCCGAACAAGAGCCAGGTCTCGTCCGTGCGCATCCTCGCCGTACGCGCGGACCTCCCGTACGCGAGGCCGGGCGAGACGGTGAAGCTCGAGGCGCTCGTCGCCGACGGTCGCTCGAGGCCGACCCTCCCGCTCAGGACGATGTGGTTCCCGGTGCCCTGCGTCGATCCGCCGGGAGGGCAGTATTACGATTGCTATCCCGCGCTCGAGGCGCGTTTCCCGATCGGCGTCGACCTCACGCCCGAGCTCGCCGAGGGCACGACGCACGCGATCACGATCCCCGCCGATGCGCTCGCGAACGTCGCCCCCGAGCCGGGGCGCTCCGGCGAGCCGATCGTGACCGCGTGGACGTTCATGTTCGCGTGCGCGGGGCACGTGGAGCGCATCGCGCGCTCGTCTCGGCTCGCCGAGAACGCGGCGCCGTTCGCGTGCTTCGGCGCCGACGGTGAGGTGCTCCCCGCGGAGGAGGCGGTCTTCGGATTCACGCGCGTCGCCGTCACCGCGACGCGCCGCAACGCCATCCCAACGCTGAAGTCGCTCGTCGTCCGCGGCCGGGCGGTCGATCCGGAGAAGGGCATCTCGCTCCCGCGCTGCGATCGCGATCTCTACGAGACGATCACCGACGAGGACTGCAACGGCGTCGGGATGGCGATCGCCTTCGACGACGCGGACGCGGAGATCGATCCCGACAACGTCGGCCCCGACGGACGCCCCGGCCGCGAGACGATCTACAGCGACTGGTACGTCACGTTCGGACGCTTCCGGCAGGCCCGCCGCATCGAGCGCGACCCGTTCAAGGGCCGGCCGGAGATCCCGGACACCCTCTACGAGCCGCCGCGCAGTCCCGTGAAGGGCACGCTCTGGGCCGTCCTCCACGATAACCGCGGAGGCACGAGCTGGACGAGCGTACCGATCGAGATCCGCTGAGGCGCCCGGCGACGAACGTGGCCTGCGAGATTCCCTTATGGACGACGTGGAGCGCGTGCGGCACCGTGTAGCTTGCCGGGCATGCCACGGAGTGGGGAAGCGCAGACGTCGAGGCGGTTTTCGTGTCGACGGATGATCCGAACCCCGCGCTGCGCTCCTGCTCTTCGCGTCAGGCGCGTCGTTCACCGACCCACCGGGTCAGAACGGAGGAGGTCAGAGATGAAGAGCGAGAAGCGGCATTCGAGTCATCCGCGCCTCCACATCTCCGTGAGGCATCGCAAGCCGAGCACCGTGACGCTCAGCTCGGCGTCCCTCGAGGTCCTCGACGCGCTCGCTCTCTGCGCCGGAGTGTCTCGTAGCTCGTACGTCGAAGCGCTCATCATGAGGGCGCAACAAGAGGGTCGAGGCGAGGAGTAGGACGCGTCACCCGACGCTGGCGCGAGCGCGGTCACACTCCTCGCAGCCCTCGCGCGGATCGCAGAGGAAGACGAGCGGGTCGTCGGTGAGGTGGGCGACGGCGACCGAGACGAGGTCGCGAGCGTCGACGAGACGCGCGTGCGCGTTTCCAATCCTGCCCTCACGCTGCAGCCCGCGCTCCGACAGCCACGCATCCATCCGTCCGAAGCCCGCGCAGCAATGGTCCGTCTCCGGGATCATCACGGTCGTCGCGACCCCGTCGACCTCGACGACACACGGGTGCTCCACCGAGTACGGCACGCCGGCGATGCTCTCGGCCACGTGCAGCGTCGTGCTCTCGCCGTGCGTCACGCCGAGGAGGAGGACTTGCCCGCCGAGCTCGTGCACGCGTCCGGGCGGGCTGTCGACGCCGTGGGGCGGGGCGAGCGGCTGCGGCGCGCAGATGCGCTCGGCGAGGCGCCCGGCGGCCGCGAACGATCCTCCCGGGTGCGTGCTCCGAACCACGCCGCTCTGGCGCCAGAAGAGCTCCGCGGTGATCCCCATGTCGACGGTCGGTGTCGTGAGGGGATCGAAGACCGCCTCGCCGTCCGTCATCGTCGGCATCACGAGCGTCCCGTCCGGCCCGAGCGCGGCCCGCAGCGCGGCGATCAATCCGAGCGGCCCACCCTCGACGGGACGCACGGCACGAAACGAGGTGTGGACGAGCAAGACGCCGCCCTGCCGTACGCCGAGCGCGCGGAGCTCCGCTTCGATCGCTTCGACGGTGAGCGCCGTGGTCTCCTCGTTCGCCACGACGGACAGCGTACGTCATCCGCGGCGGCGGTCGCCGAGCGGAACGCCTCGGGCCCGCCCTTGCGTCGCCGGCGCCGACGACCGTAAGGTCTCGCGGTGCCCTGGAAGATCGTCAACCTCGACTATGCCGAGCGCCCGCACCTCCACCTGAAGGATCCGAACGCGCCGATCCACCTCCGGACGTTCTTCGCCGATCAGCGCGTCGAGATCGGCCTCGGCGCCGACGATCCGGAGGACTGCTTCGTCCGCGCGACCGTGACGCCCGACGACGTCTCCGTTCGCGCGACCCGCTTCGAGCCGCTCCATGTGCAGATCCTGTCGTCGATCCTCACGTCGCTCGACGTCGAGCCGTCGGAGCGCGACGCTGCGCTGGCGTGGATGCACGAGCGCGCACGAGCGAGGCGCGCGCCGGACGAGCGCGGCGCGATGCTCGAGGGCAACATCCCCGCGTTTCCGCCGCCGAGCGGCTGGCCCTACGACCTGACCGACGACGCCCTCGTCGAGTCCCTCGGCGATCGCGAGGGAGCCCCGCACACGCGCGTGAACGCCCTCCTCCGCGAGGCGCGGCGGCGCGGTCTACGCACCCCCGAGCCGGCGACGCGCGGCCCGGAGATCGTCCATCGTCGCCCACGACGCTGAGGTCCCGCCGCGGCGCGGGTCAGCGGAGCGTCGCCGCGATGAGCGTGACGTTCGAGTTGCCCATGTCGTACTTCTCCAGGAGCGACCAGCGGATCGTCAGGTCCGTGTCCTTCGTGACGTGATGAGCGAGGGCGAAGCGGTAGTCCGCGTTGCCCGGCGGGACGTCGAACGTCTCGGTCCGGGTGATCGCGTCGGCGCCGTCTCCGAGGGTCGCGACGAACATCGCCTTCGCGCGGTGCAGGCCGGCGTAGATCACGAGCTCGCGCGTCTTCGGGGTCAAGGGGACGCGCAAGGTGAACGTCGGACCGTTGTCCTTCGAGTACACGCCGTTCACGGTGCCGCTCGACGTGGCCGTCGGTGTGCCCTCCGTCCATCTGATCGTCGTGCGGCCGTCCGTCATCGTCCGGACGTTGCCGGCTCCCGTCGCGACGGTGAGCTGGAACGTCGGGATCGCGCCGGCGAAGCCTGAACGCTGATTGTAGGCGTTCGGGTTCGCGTTCAGACCCCAGTGCGCCCAGCCAGCCGGTCCCTCCACGTCGAGGTCGAGCGTGCTGGCCGGAGTCGTCGTCGCCAGCGTGAGCGCGTCCACGTCGGGCTCGTCGACAGGTTCGTCGGCCGCGTCGCGCGGGGCAGCTCCCGCGTCGGGGTCGAGCGACGCATCCGCGGGCGCCGTCCCTGCGCCGGAGGGAGCCTCTTCGTCCGACGCGGTCCCCGTGATGCCGAGCCCACACGCCGCCGCCATCGCCGCTGTCACCAGGACCGACGCGAATCGAAGGGACACGGAGGAAGTGTATCAAGTCCGGCCCCGCGCGCGAACCGGCGCGGGGTGGCGCGCGTGTCGTGAATTGTCTTCTCCCCGCGTTCGTCTATAGGAGCCCGATGGCCCCGACCTCCGCCGCACGCGCAGTCGCGATCTCGACACTGGGCTCGTTGCTCCTCGCCGCCTGCGGCTCGAGCAGCGCTCCCGCGCCGGGCACTCCTCCTCCGCGAGAGTCCGGCCAGAGCCGCCTCATCGAGAAGACGTTCGCCGGCAAGAACCGCTGCAATCCGCAGGACCACACGCGCCCGTTCGTGATCGAGTGGGACGGCACCGACACGTCGAGCTTCGAGTCGCGCGCGACGACCGACGTGGTGTTCGTCCGCTACGAGGGCTGCAACCTCCAGGTGGTCGACACCTGCACGAACGACGACGTCCGGGGCTCGCTCGGCGCGTACGGACCGGTCGACTGGACGAGCGGCTCGGTCGAGAAGGTCGACATCATGAACGAGGACGAGCTCTACGCGAAGCTCCCGCTCGGCGCGAACACGATCGGCGCGCGGGTGCAGGGCGGCGAGCGCTTCCACATGGAGTACTTCGTGTCGGGTACACGCAAGGCGACCCGCCCGGCCGTCTATCGTGGCGACCTCGACAAGCTGCCGGGATGCCGCGGCGTCACCCACTACGTCTACGCGTACAACGTCGGCGCGTTCGCGCTCGGGAGCTTCGCGAGGCTCGAGGGCTCGGCAGGCGTCACCCTCTGGGGCATCGGCGCCGGCGGCAGCAAGAAGAACCAGAGCGCGATCGAGAAGCAGGGCGGCGTCCTCGGCTCGTGCCGCGGCGAGTCCGCGACCGAGGGGGCGACCTGCAAGGTGCCGATCCGGCTCGCGCTCCGCGAGATCGAGCCGGGCGACAACCCCGACGCCAAGGCGGCGATCGCGCCCGAGACGCCGGACGCGCTGAACCTCGCAGGCAAGCTGCAGCAGGACAACACGCGATCGCGCGAAGCGAACGAGCGGCTCGCGAGCGCGCAGCGGAAGGCGAACGCGCGCGACGGCAAGGGGTGCCTCACCGAGCTCGACGCGTTCGACCGCCTCGAGAAGCGGCCGGGCGCGCAGTCGACGGAGCCGAAGGGCTTCGGCTTCTTGCGCGCGCAGTGCCTCATGATCGCCGGCCAGTGCAGCGCCGGTCGGGCGCTCGCGCGGCGATCGACCGAGGCGCGCGGCACGGGAGAGAGCGCGTCGGCGATCGACCGTCAGCTCGACGGTCAGGTGGCCGTCTACTGCGGATCGGGCGCGAAGGAGCCTCGCGATCAGCTCCTCGTCGCGCTCCACGTGCTGCACGAGGGCGCCTCGCGCGAACGCACGACTCCGAAGACGTGCCTCACCGCGATCGACACCGGCTCGGCGGCGCTGCCGAAGGTGCGGCCGCGCGACGAAGAGGACCGCGACGTGAAAGGCGCCGCGCGCACGCTCGCGGAGTACGGCACGAAGTGCCTGGCGCGCGCCGGCGACTGTCTGACGGCGTGGAAGAGATTTCCGGCGCTGCAGGCGGAGTGGGGACGCGCCGAGAAGGTCCAGTGGGGGACGGCGCCGCCGGAGGTCCGGAGCTCGTTCGAGAGCGCGACGTACGGCGAGTGTGTCGGCAAGGACTCGGGGCCGCTCACCCCGATGGAGGAGCTCGCGCTCGCCGACAAGCAGCTCGACTGGGCGGCCGGCCACAGCACGACGGAGGCGACCGTCCCTCTCTGCAAGGGCCTCATCGCCCGCGGCAAGCGCGCGCTCGCCGCGCTCCGCGACGACCGCAACGACTACGCGAAGTACGGACGGAGCAACGTCGGCAAGTACGGCGCGACCTGCCTGGCAAAAGCGGGCGATTGCTCCGGGGCGCGCGCGCACTTCATCGAGCAGTACCGAGAGGAGCGCAGCGATCGTTCGATGCTCGATGCGGAGGACGCCTACGCGAGCGCCGTCAGCCGCGGCGAATGCTCGACGAAGCTCGAGGCGGGCGGGCTCTCACCGGCGGACGCCGTCGCCAATGCGCTCCGCGTGCTCTCGCAGGCGCGCGGTGAGGCGAAGGGCTGCGCGGGCGCCTGGGCCGCCCTGAAGAAGAACATGGCCGGCGCGACCGACGCCGCGCTCCGGAAGAAGTACGAGCAGGACCTCCAGCGCCGGCCCCTCGCGTGCTTCGACACCGCGCTCCAGTGCGACGATGCCTGGGCCGCGTACAAGACGGCGAATGGCTGGCGGGCGAAGCCGCTGGACGACCGAGAGCTCCGCGCGTCGTTCACCTCGAGCGCCTCGAAGTGCAGCGACACGACGGCGCCGGGACTCTCCGCGTCCGAGCAGTACTGGGCCGCGATCAGTCAGATGGAGCGATCCGAGAAGAAGCCGAAGGCGAAGTGCACCGCGCTCTATCAGGCCGCGAAGCGCACGGCGTCGTCGGTCACGTTGCGGAAGGGCAACTCGCACGACGATCCCGACTACGCGTACGGCGCCTGCCTCGCGCGTGCGGGCGAGTGCGGCGCGGCGCGCGAGGCGATCCTCCGCTCACCGGGCGGCCGTGACGCGCGCTGGGTCGACCAGTTCATCCGCTCTTCGTGCAAGACGAGCGACTGACGGCGACGAGCACGTCCGCGCTCGCGTCACGCCGATCGCGAGTGAGCCGAGGTCAGGTGTCGCTCTGCTCGCAGCGCTCGTAGCAGCGCGCGGCGCACTCGCGCCACTCGGGATCGTCGCTCGCGTAGCGCGCGTACCCGTAGACGAGCGGCATCGCAGGCGTCGGGATGTCGTCGAGCACCGAGAGGATCCCGTCGGGGGTCATCGGGATGCCGCCCTTCTCCATGAGCTCGCCGAGCGAGGCGCACTTCACCTCGCGCGTCGCCGGCTGGAGCTTCGACGGATCGATGCGGAGCCCGGTCACGGTCCCGAGGACGCGCAGGCGCGCCTTCTCGGCCTCCGGCAGGCGGCCGGAGCGGTGCGCGACGGCGGAGACGGCGAGCATGGCGAAGCTCGCGACCGCGGTCGCGACGTGCAGGCCTCCGGAGAGGAGCTGAGCGATCGGCAGCGCGATCGCGAGCACGGGGAGCCAGACCCGCGCGTAGCCGAGCGCGACGCTCCGCCACTCCGTGCGGATGCGGACGCCGTCCTTGGTCGCGCCCGCGACGCTCGTGCGCGGGTTCTTCGGCGAGACGTACAGGCACGCCGTCGGCACGATCGCGATGAACCTCGTCGCAACGAAATGCCCGTCGACCTCGTCGACGCGTCCGAGCATCATCGAGCGGAGGACTCCCGCGCGGGCTTCGTCCGCGCCGAGGTCTTCGCCGTCGCCGCCCGTCGCGTCGTCGTCGCCGCCTGCGTCTTCGTCGCCTGGGGCGTCGCCTGCGTCTTCGTCGTCTGGGGCTTCGCCGTCGTCCTCGTCGCCGTCGTCTTCGTCGCCACCGACGGCGCTCTCCGCGCGGGAGCTCTCGTCGTCGCGTCCTTCGCGCCGCCGAGGATGCGCGCCTCGCGCGCCATCCAGCGCGTCCTCGCGCGCTCGCGTTCGCCCTCGCGTGTGCGCGGCAGGCCGCGCTCGGGGAGGTTATCGAGCAGCCGCGCGGTCGCGCGCGTGACGGCGTCGACGGCGCGCGCGACCTCGGCGGCGTCCGCCTTCGCGGGCTTCGTCACGCCGCTCACCTTGCGGACGTACTGCTCCGCCGCGGCGCGGATCTCCTCCGGCGTCGTGGGCGGCTGGAAGTGATGGAGGACGCGGATGTTGCGACACATGGCTCCCCGAAACGCGTACGGGGACCGCCCGGTGCTGTCAATCGGCGCGCGCCCGCTCGCCGGCGTCGAGGGGGGTCAGCGCCGGCCGTGCGCCCGCGGCTTTCTCCGGGACGGGACGCCCCGCGTGCTCCGGCGCGCGTCGCCCAAGCCGCCCGCACGAGCGCCCGCGCTCGGAGGCTCCGCCGTCGGGTCGTTCGCCGTTGGCGCCCGAGGCGTCGCGGGAGCCGCTGGGCTTACCGCGAGAGGCGCCGCCGGCGCGTCGCGCGTCGCGCGCGGCGCCTCGTGGAGGGCGGCGCGCGGCGTCGACTCCTCGGCGCCGGCCGCGACCGGGCGCAGCGCCCCGATCCCCACCCGGAAGAGGACGGCCACCCCGAGCACGACGCCGATGAACAGCAGCGGCGCGTCTCCGAAGAAGGCGGCGATGCGATGACGCATCCGGAGGAGGGCACGGGGGACCCCTGCGGGAAGAAGCCTGGAGGCGCGCACCGCAAGCTTCGTACGCTCGCGTTCGAGAAAGTTCCCGGTCGCCTCCGAAATCGAGCGCGCCGCGGCGTTCGCGGGTAGCCGCGGCCGGCGGCGCGCGCCTTTGTTGTCGCCACGCCGGCCGCTGGTCCTGTAATTTGCGGTCCGAATGAAGCGAAAGCCGAAGGTCACGAAGCGCGAACGCAAGGCCATGGCGCCCGCCCGCCCGCAGGCGGCTGCCGCGGGCGGCCACCAGCACCAGCACATCCACTGCATCACGTGCGGTCGGCACCTCGACGAGGCCGAGTTCGAGGCTCCGGCGACGGCGACCATCATCACGTGCGATCACGGCTCGAACTTCCCCGCGTGCGTGAAGTGCATGCCGCAGGCGATGGCCGCGGTGAAGGAGCACGACCGCACGAACCAGCCCGTGAAGACCGCCACGGCCTGGCACTGAGCGCGGCGCCGATCGTGAGGCCCAGCTTTACGCGGGCGTGAGGGACAAACACACGCGGCGACGGGACCGTTCGGGCGCCTCGCGCGTCCGACGAGGATGCCGATCTCGCCGCCTCGTCGCCTCCAGGTCTCCCGTCGGGAAGCCATGCTCGCGGGCATCGCCGCGCCGCTCCTGCTCGCCTGCAAGACCAACGATCCGCAGGCCCAGCCGTCGGCTTCCACGCGCCCACGTCCGCGTCCGGCACCGCCGCCCGCGCCCGGCGCCGGCGGCGCCTGCGCCGAGACCGCGGCCAACATCGAGGGCCCGTACTATCGGGCCGGCGTACCGGAGCGCGCCGACCTCACCGACGCAGGGATGCCGGGGGTGCCCCTCGAGATCGCGGGGCGCGTCACGACGAGCGACTGCACCACGGCGCTGGCGAACGTGGAGCTCGACGTCTGGCAGGCGAACCACTCCGGGCACTACGACAACGACGGCTCGATGCCGCCGGGGCGCGTCCTCCTCCGCGGCAGGCTGCGAACGGACGCGGACGGCCGCTACCGCGTCAAGACGATCGTCCCCGGCCGCTACCTCAACGGCGCGCAGTACCGGCCCGCGCACGTCCACGTGAAGCTCCGCGCGCAAGGGCACGCGCTGCTGACGACGCAGCTCTACTTCCCCGACGATCCGTTCAACGAGGTCGATCCGTTCATTCACCGCTCGCTCGTGATGGCGGTGGAGCGCAAGGATCGCCTCCTCCTCGCGCGCTACGACTTCGTGCTTCGACCGGTCTGATCCCGCGCGGCTGCGCCGAGGTTGACGAGATCGTGATCGACCATGCGATCGCCGTCGAAGATGAACCGACCGCGGAAGGTATCCCCCGCGAGCAGGAGCGGGAGCCAGAGCGCGTCGTCGGCCCACATGCGGTGAAACGGGATCGCGTCGAGCGGCGTCCAGAGCGGCGCGGCCTCGTCGGTCTCGGTGGGCTCACCCTCGCAGGCGTCGGCACGGAAGACGTGGCAGTGGAGATTGTAGCCGTCGACGAAATGGAAGCTCAGCTCGCCGTGCTCGACGACGCCGCGCGCTCCGACGCACAGCTCCTCGCGGAGCTCGCGGACCGCGGCGTCGACGGCGCGCTCGTTCGGCTCGAGCCGTCCGCCCGGAGCGTTGACCTTGCCCGCGCCGAGACCGCGCTTCTTCTCGATCAAGAGGATGCGTCCGCGCTCGCGCTCGACGATGAAGAGGAGCGTCGCGCGATCGGTCGGCGTCCACGTGGCCCAGTCGATCTCGCTCACCGACGTCATCCGCCAGGCCATAGCGCCGCTCATCGCCGGCGGAAAGTTCCAGCAATTCCGTGGCTAATGCATGCGTCTGGTAGGCCGCTGTGTCAGGAGCCGCGATCCAGGAACATGGCGGCAATCCGCACACACCGCGCCGGTGAGGGGGCCAGATCACGACGGATTTCCACGTCGCCCGGATCCCGCCCTCGGCGGAACACGGCTTGCTCGTCCGGCGGACATGAGCGCGAGCGTCCGTCCATCGATCCCCCGCCCCCGCACCTCTGCTCCCCCGGCGGCTCGACCGACCTCGTCGCCTCCTCCCGCGCCCGTCTCGGGGCCGGCCTTGATCAAGACCGCGGCGCCGCCGGCGATGCGCGAGCGCCTCGCGACGCTCGATCTCGAAGACGTGGACATCGTCGGGATCGCCGTCGCGCCGATCAAGACGGGCCCGCCGCCCGCGCCGCTCGCGCGCAAGACCTCGGCGCCTCCGCCGCGCGCTGCGAGCGAGCCGCCGCGCGCCGTGAGCGTGCCGCCGTCTGCCGTGAGCGTCCCGCCGCCGCCGCCGTCGAGCGCGATCGCCCTCGTCAACCGCGTCCCCGTCCCGGCGACGGCGAAGACCGCGACGCCCGCGTACTCGTTCAAGCCGGCGCCGGTCCCGAGCTTCGCGGCGTGGTCGACCCCGCCCGAGCCCGTGCGCTCGCGCGTCGATACCGAAGGCGAGATCGAGCGTGGGTGGGACGACGCCGCCGCGTCCGTCGAGCCGCCCTCGTGGGCCGCCGAAGCTCCCGCCGCTGCTCCGCCGCCCGCGCCGCCCGCTCCCGCGTCGTTCGCGCCGCCTGCTCCCGCGTCGTTCGCGCCGCCCGCTCCCGTGTCGTTCGCGCCGCCCGCGCCCGCGTCGTTCGCGCCGCCCGCGTCGGTGGCGCCGCCGGTGTCGATGATGCGCCCGGTGACGCCGGCCGAGCCCGCCGCGCCGCAGGCGCAGCCGCTCCTCCGCCTTTCGATCAACGATCCGACCGACCTCATCTTCGACGGGATGTACGGTCTGACGTTCGCGCGCTCGACCGGCGAGGCCGCCGAGATGTGCGCCGAGACGCTCGCGAAGGCGCTCGGCGCGCGCGCGGTCGTCATCCACACGCACGACCTCGTGAGCCGCGAGCTCCGGGCCATCGGCGCGCACGGCGCCGGCGACTTCGACATCATCGGCTCCGCCGAGGCGAGCGACGACGACCTCGTCGCCTCCGCCGTCATCTGCAACCAGCGCTCGGTCACGATGAAGTTCGACGGCGAGCTGTCCCGCCTCGCGCCGAAGCGCCTGCACGCGGTCGGCGCGCCGCGGACCGTCGTCGCGGCGCCCGCGATGAAGTGGGGCCGCTGCCTCGCGATCGTCGAGGTGATCGACGCCGACGAGCGCTACGCCGGCCGCGTCGCCGACTCGGCCGCCTACGTCGCCGAGCACTTCGCCCAGTTCCTCTGCGCTCGCGCGGCCTGATCCCACGCGGTTCGGCGATGTAGGACGATCGCGCAGAGCGTCGAGCGATCCGCCCCTGGTGCGTGAGACGGCGCGGTGACACGGTAAAAATCCCGAGAAAACGAAATCCGCTGCCCGAAGATTCCGGGCACACGGACTGCAGTAACCCATCCCCGGGCGGGTCAAGTCACTCGGTCTGGTCGACGACGACCAGCGGATGGGAAGGTTCGTGATGCAGAAGGCTCTCGGCATCGTCGTCTGTGGTGCGTGGCTCGCGCTCGTCGGTTGCGCGGACGATGACAACGGCTCGGGGCTTCGAGGCCGCTCCGGCTCGAACCACCGCGGCGACGACGCCGCACAGACGCCGGGCGCGGAGAGCCAGCCGACATCCGCGGAGAACGCGTGCGCCGCGGTGCAGCCGCCGACGGCGCTCGCCGACGCGAAGGACGCGCGCGACGTGCGCATCGCCGGAACGGCGGTCTTCTACCAGGCGGGCGCGAAGGTCTTCCGCGTCCTCAAGGACGGCACCGCGAAGAAGGAGCTCTACACGTCACCCGACCTCGTGCGGACGTACGTCGACAAGACCGCGATGGTCCTCATCGAGAGCACGCCCGACGGCCCCGAGGCGACCCTTCGCGTCATCAAGGCGATCAAGCCGGCGGACAAGGACGGCCAGCCGGCGCCCGAGCCGGCGTTTCCGGACTTCCCGACCGCGGCTGACGGCGCGACGCCGGGCGTCACGGCCGCCACCGACTTCAACGCCGCGGGCACGCGGGTCTTCGCGTCGGACGAGTCCTCGTTCTACCTGCTCGCGGACACCGGCGCCGGCGACACGATCTTCAAGGTGAGCAAGGACAACCCCAACAACCGGACCGCGCTCGCGCAGAGCGCGAACGTCATCACCAACCCGCAGATCGCGAGCAGCGCCGTCTGGTACGTGCGCGATCAGCAGCGCATCTTCAAGGTCGCGCTCGCGGACGAAGAGAACGGCATCGAGCAGGGCGAGCCCACGGAGGTCTTCGGCATCGGCTACGCGAGCTGCAGCCTCGCGGTGAACGAGACGGCGGCGTTCTGCAGCGTCGGCTCCGCCGTCGAGCGCCGCGACCTTACCGGAGCGAACCCGAAGACGATCCTCGACGCGCAGCAGAGCAAGACGCAGGCGCTCTTCGGCGCGACGATCGCGCGTGATGGCACGCTCTTCGTCCGCTCGGCCGCGCCGGACGAGAAGGTGAAGCACGTCATCCGCGCGCTCAAGCCGAGCGGCGACTCGGCCGACGAGAGCTTCGTCGCGTGCGGGCGCGGCACGGTGACCGACCTCGCCGTCGACGGCACGAGCGTCGCCTGGACCGAGGAGGGCGCGGGCGTCTTCCTGGCCCCCCGCTGATCTCGAGCCTCGTCTCGGGCGGTGCGGGGAGCGTAAGATGCGCGGTCCATGAGCGCCGACACCACGAGCACCAAGAGCTACGAGTCACTCACCGTCGAGCGTCGCGACGCGATCGCGGAGGTCATCCTCACCGGGCCCGGCAAGGGCAACGCGCTCGGCCTCGCGTCTTTCCGCGAGCTGCCGGAGGTGTTCACCGAGCTCGACCGCGACGACTCGGTCCGCGTCGTGATCCTTCGCGGCAAGGGCGGTGTGTTCACCTACGGCCTCGACCTCAAGGCCGTCGCGCCGACGTTGATGCCGCTCATCGCGCCCGAGACCCTCGCGAAGGAGCGGACCCAGCTCTTGCGACTCATCAGCGACTGGCAGCGCTCCGCCGATCTCATCGAGCGGTGCACGAAGCCGGTGATCGCGGCGGTCGCCGGGCCGTGCATCGGCGGCGGGATGGACATCGCCGCCGCGTGCGACGTCAGGCTGTGCTCCCGCGACGCGCGCTTCAGCGTGCGCGAGGTGAAGGTCGCGATCGTGGCCGACCTCGGGAGCCTGCAGCGCCTGCCGCGCATCATCGGCCACGGCCACACGCGCGAGCTCGCCTTCACCGGGGCGGACATCGACGCGGCGCGCGCGCTCCGCATCGGTCTCGTGAACGACGTCTTCGACGACGAGGCCGCCCTCCTCGGCGCTGCGCGCGAGATGGCGCGCGTCATCGCGGAAAATCCGCCGCTCGCGGTCCAGGGGATCAAGCAGGTGCTCTCGTACGGCGACGAGCGGCGCACCCTCGACGGCGAGCGCTACGCGGCGGTGTGGAACTCCGCGTTCCTCGCGTCGCGCGACCTCGCCGAGGCGATGACGGCGTTCATGGAGAAGCGCCCGCCGCGCTTCACCGGCTCCTGACGAGGGCGCCGGTCACTTCTCGGAGGCCATGAACGAGACGTAGCGCGCGATCTGCTTGGCCGACTCGGCGCCAGGCGACGTGAGCTCGATGCCGATCGCGCGCGCCGCGCCGCCGTCCCCGGATTGCGGCGCCTTGCTCCAGCGGACGATCCCGCTCTCCGAGACGACCTTGCCGTCGATCGGGAGCGCGAAGCGGACCGTGACCTGGGCGCCGTCGGCGATCTTGCCGCGCGTGACGACGAAGAGGCCCGCCTCGGAGACGTCCTCGCTCCGTCCGTCGACGGCGCCGATCCCCGGCACCTCCACGCGCACGGGCGTGCGGTACGCGGCGCGCGGGTAGCGTCGCATCTCGGCGGCCGCGGACGAGGGCGTGGGCGCGGACGGCGCCGCCGGCTCGGCCGGGGGCGGAGGTGCGACGGAGCGCGGGCGCGGGCGGATCGACGTCCCGCGCCGATCCGGGTTGGCGTCGAGGAGGCGCACGGCGGTCGGCCCGGCCGGGGCGACGGCGTCGAGCGCGTCGAGGAGCTCCTTCGCGGACGCGAAGCGGTCGGAGCCTGCGCCGGCGAGGGTGCGCGCGACCACGCTCGCGAGCTCGGGCGGGAGGTCTTGCGGCGCCCACGCGCCCGAGCGGATCGAGCGAACGTCCTCGCCCTCGTTCCGCGGGCGCCCCGCGAGCGCGAGGAAGGCGCAGGCGCCGATGCCCGCGAGATCGATCGCGGTGTCCGGCGAGCCGTCGGCGAGGTTCGCGGCCTCCCAGTTCACGAGCTTCGCGCGCTCGACGCCCCAGGCGTCGCGCACGACGAGGACGTTGTCGGGGCGCACCTCGCCGTGGCGCACGCACGCCTCGTGCGCCGCGACGAGCACGTCGGCGATCTGACGGACGAGAGAGCACGCCGCGGCCGGCGGGAGCGCGCCGCGCGCCGCGACGAGGCCCTCGAGCGTGCGTCCCTCGAGCATCTCCACGACGATGTACGGATCGCCGAGCTCGGTCGTGCCCGCGTCGCGCAGATCGACCGAGCCGGGGTGGTTGAAGCTCGCGAGCGCGAGCTGCTCGCGCCGCACCGCCTCGGCGTCCGAGTCGTCGTTTGCGACGCGGACGCCGACCTTGAGGAGCGAGCGTCGCGCCGTCCGGAGGTGGCGCACCTCCCAGCGCGAGCCCGCGACGCGGCCCCCCACGTCGCGGAGCAGCTCGTAGCGCCCCTCGAGGACCGTGCCCTTCTCGTACGACGAGCGGCGCCAGCGCTTGATCGCGTCCTCGAGCAGGCCCTCGAGCTGGCGTTCCTCGAACGCCTCGCTCGAGACGACGAGCAGCGCTCCCGCCTCGAGCGCGAGCCGATCGAGCCCGGAGCGCTCGTTCGCGTACACGTCTTCGGTGACCACGACGGCGCAGGGCGCGTGCGCCGTCGCGGCGCTCGCCGCTTCGGCCAACGGGACGCCGAGCGCGTCGCCGCCGAGGCGTGACGCGGCGGCGCGCACGTTGACGACGAGGCTCTCGCTCGCGTCGACGACGAGGACCTTCGGGCGCGGCGAAGGGCGCGAGGCCGGGTCCTCCTCGATCACCTCCACGACGTCGAGGACCGACGGCTCGTCGCGCGGCGGCGGCGGCCCGCTCGGCTTCGGCGGCGGCGGCTTCGGCGGTCGCGACGGCGTCGTCGTCGTCGCCTCGTCCTTCGTCGTGATCGCGGGCACCGACGCGAACGACGGCGAGCGCTCCTTCACGAAGGCGGGCGCCGGCGTCGTGCCCGCCGCGAAGGCGCCGTAGAGCCGATCGAGCTGCGCTCGGATCTCGCTCGTCATCGCGACCATCGGCTTCACCGGCATCGCCGCGGCGGCCGCGGCCGCGGAGAGCGCGACGTCGTCGGTCGGATCGTCCATCGCGACGTAGAGGGTGATGGCGCCCTTGGTCGTGCGGAGATGCACCGGCACCATGTGATGCTCGAGCGCGATCGAGGCGGGCAGGACGTCGACCGCCTCGCGCGAGATCTCGACGCGCTGGAGCGAGACCCACGGGCACGCGAGCTGATGCGACAGGAACTGCGCGAGCTGGTGGGGTCGAACGAGCCCCTTCTCGGCGAGGAGCTCGCCGAGCCGTCGGCCGTCGGTCTTCTGGAGGCTCAGCACTTCGTCGAGTGCTTGCTGCGTGAGCAAACCCGATGTGACGAGGAGCCGGCCGAGCGGCAGCGCGCTGTGCATGACTGCAAATCATCGCGCCGGCGCGCGCGCGTTGCACCCGGAAAACGCCTCCGCGCCGGGATCGGCGCGCGCCGCGCCGACCGCGCGCGAGGCGGTCGCCGGAGGCGTCGATCGGTCGGACCAGAGCTATTTCGAGAGCTTCAGCTCGACCGCCTTCGGCGTGCCTTCACCGACGTCGACGGTGTCGGACGCTTCCTTGTACCCAGCGGCCCACACCGTCACCTTGTACTTGCCGGGGTTGACCGGGCGCGCGATGCCCAGCACCTCGTTCGGCATCGCGTTGCCGTTCAGCTTCACGACCAGGCTCGAGAGCGCGCTCGGCGCAGGCGTGATCTGCACGCGAAGCGTCGGGATGCGCGGCTTGAGCTGCGCGAGCTCCCTCTTGCCTTCGTCCTGCGCCTGACGGAACACCTCGGGGCCGTCCTTGGCGAGCGGAGCGCGCACGAGCGTCTCGTACGTCTCCGCCGACTCGACGAGCTTGCCGCTCGCGGCCTGGCACTGCGCGATGTGGAGAAGATGCGTCGGCGCGCTGAAGAACTTCTGCGCGGCCTCGAGGCGGGGGAGGGCCTCGGCGCAGTTGCCCGCCTCGTGGAGCTTGACGCCCTCGAGGAACGCGGCGCGCGCGGTCGCCTTGCGCTCCGACTCGCTCATGTCCGTCGGGGGCCCCGCCGGAGCCGGCGTGCTCGTGGTGGTCGGGCCGATCACGATCGCGTCGCCGGTCGCGGCGGCGGCCACGGTGGCGCCGGCGGTCCCGGGCTTCATCGTGGCGACGTACCTGTGGTCGACGTCGTACCAGGCGCCGGTGAGGGCATCGACGATGATGGGGATGCAGAGCGCCACGGGGAAGACGCACGTGAGGATGTCGAGCGTGAGCCACGCCGGGTTCATCTGCTTCTTCACCACGCCGTTGTGGTCCTCGAAGCCGCTCTTCGTGAGCGTCACCTGCGTGAGGCCGGACCTCTCGACCTCGATCTGCATGGGCGTGACGCCGAGCGTTCGGCCCGCCCTCGTCGCCTCTGCGCCGGGGGGCGTCGACTCGACGTTGACCTTGTCCTTCGTGCCGCGAAAGACCGCCGCGCAGCCGAAGAGCGAGAGGGAGAGGACGATGACCGCGCCGTGTCGCATCGCCCGCGAGGCTACGCGGACACGTCGCCAGCGGCAACGCCGGTCATGACGGCGGACTGCCCGCGATGCGCACGGCCGCGGCCTCCGGATCCAGCCCGCGCTCGTGGGCGCGCAGCCAGTCGAACGTCTCGTCGAAGATGCGCTCGCCCTCCGTGACGTTCCCGTGCGTGCAGCCCGGCATCTCGAAATACGTCGCCGGGACCCCTGCGCGCTCCGCCGCCCGCGCGGCCTGCTTCATCCGCGCCGGGACGTCGCGATCGCACGACATCGTCGCGACGGCCCGCGCGCGGCCGAGGTTCTTCGGTGACGGATCGGTCGGCGCGCCGATGAGGACGACGCGCGTGTATCGCCTCGGCCAGCGTTGCACCATCTGCTCGGCGAGCGCCGCTCCCTGCGAGTACCCGACGAGCGTGATCCCCTCGCGAGGGATCTCCGACAGCCCCGCCGCCGCGAGCGCAGCCTCGACGCGCGCGTGCTGGCGTGCGGCGTCCCACGAGAACGTCCGGAACCCTGCGGTCCCGCAGGGCTGGTCGCCTTCGATCGCGACGACGCCGCCCTGCTTGCGCGCGGCCTCGGGGAAGGTGTGGAGGTAGGCGCTCCCCATCGAGCAGACGCCAGGCATGAACACCGTCAGCGGCGGCGCGGCGTCGGCGGAGCGGACGATCGACGCGACCCGATCGCCTGGCACGAGCAGGTGCTCGACGCGCGCGGGCGGGGGAGGCGACGGCGGCGCGCTCTCTACGGTCTGGACGGGGCCCGCCTGCGCGGGCATCGGCGCGCCCGACGGGCTCGCGGTCGCGGTCGCGGCGGTCGTGGTGGTCGCGGTCTCGGCAGGTGCCGGCTCGGCGATCGCCCGGCGGCTCTCGGCCGGGCGACAGGCCACGAGCCCGAGGAGCGTCACCGCCGCGATTGCCGTCCGAGTCCTCACCATCTCGCCGCCTCCTCTGCGCCGCCGTCGCGGCGGGCTCCACGGGTGTCGGCCGGGGAGGCCAGACTGTGACGAGCGAGGTCGGCTATTTGAACCAGTCTTTGGGCGGCGGGACGTAGATCCCTCCCGGTCCGGTCTTTTTCGGCGGCGGGGCGCGCCGTCGCGGCGCTGGCTTGGCCCGCGGCGTCGCGCGCGCCGAGG
>JAHBWC010000101.1 GCA_019637225.1 Labilithrix sp. | reverse complement strand
CTGGCGCACCCGAACATCATCGAGATCTACGACCAGGGCGACACGGAGGACGGCACCGCCTACATCGTCATGGAGCTGCTCCAGGGCGAGTCGCTTGCGCCGATCATCGCGCGCGGCCCGCTCGACGTGGACCGCGCCATCCACGTCATGATCCAGATCGCGCGCGGCGTGGCCCGCGCGCACGACCTCGAGATCATCCACCGCGACATCAAGCCCGAGAACATCTTCCTCTGCCGCCGCGAGGACGGGTCGGACCTCGCCAAGGTGCTCGACTTCGGCATCGCGAAGAGCCACCAGGACTCACGCCTCACGGGTCAGGGGGAGCTGTTCGGAACGCCGCAGTACATGGCGCCCGAGCGCATCATGGGCAAGGACACCGGCGGCTCGAGCGACATCTACGCGCTCGGCGTCGTCTTCTTCGAGATGTTGACGGGCGAGCTGCCGTTCAACGCGCCCGACGTCGCGACGTTCTTCGTCAAGCACATGGAGGAGGCGCCGCCTCCGGTGCGCTCGCTCAACACGCGCGTGCCCGGGCAGCTCGACGACCTCGTCCAGCGCATGCTCGCGAAGTCGCCCGCCGATCGCCCGGTCGACGCGCACCGCGTGCACCAGGATCTGCTCGAGATCATCCGCGACCGCGAGGCCCCCGCGCCTCCCTCGGCCGTCGACGAGGAGCCCGTCCACTCCGTCGCGCCGGTGACGCTTGCCGCGGGGCCGGCCGATCAATGGGCGCGGCGCATCTTCGTGCTCGAGCAGATGCTCGCGAAGGCGTTCGGCGCCAAGGCGCGCGCGCCCGGCGAGCTCACGTCGATCCTCGAGCAATCGAACGATCTGGTGCGCCAGGTCGTCTCGCTTCGGCTCGAGAGCTTCAAGGCACAGGAGACGCTCGAGCAGATCGACGGCAAGGGTCGCGAGAAGCGCGCGCAGCTCGGCTTCGCCGTCGACCAGCTCGGCGTCGACGCCTCGAAGGCGAAGGAAGACCTACGCGCGGCGCGCGAGGCGCGGTCGCGATGCGAAGAAGAGACCAAGGACGCGCGTGGGCGCTACGAGGCGGCGCACAAGGAGGCGCTGTTCTGGGAGGGTCGCTGCGGCTTCCTCGAGCCCTCCGCCGACCTCGCGCAGGCGTACCGCTCGATCGCCGACGCGGTCGACGAGTGGATCGCGCTCCAGCAGGAGGCGCGGCGCTCGCAGGAGATCGCGGACGCGGCCGATCGACTCGCGAACGACGTCGACTTCCAGCTGCGCGAGCTCCGCTCGGCGCTCACCAAGCACGAACAAGAGCTCGACGACGCCCGCGACAAGTGCGAGGACCTCATCCGACGTCAGGGCAACGAGGCCGATCGCCTCGAGACCGAGCTGCTCGAGCTGATGGCGCGCTTTTGCCAGCCGCTCCGCGCCCGCCCGGAGCTCGCGCCGCTCTTCAAGGAGCTCGAGACCGACGCGGCCGCCTGATCGGGCGGCCGAGTCTCGTTGAAGCAGGGCGCGCCTCCGCCTCCCGAAGGCGCGCGCCCCTCAGCGCGTCGTCTCGATCGGCGTGACCTTCCCGTCGCCGGCGATCCCGAGCGCCCATACGCCCGAGGTCGTCGCGACGAGGATCACCGCACGGCCTTCGCGGGACCAGCCGCGGATCTCGAGCAGCGTGCTCCGCTCCGCGACCTGGCCGCCCTGGATCCGATCGTCGAAGAGCACGACGTCCTCGGTCGATGCGATCTGCTCGATGGGCGCCAGGCGCATGCGCAGGCCGCCGCGCTGCCCGGCGCGCCACACGAGCAGGAGCTTGCCGTCGAGCGGAAGGGCGAGCGGAGCGATCTTGGGGAGGAGCTCGACGTTGTGCTCGAACACCTCGTCGAGATCGATCCCCTGCCGCTGGCAGCCGGCGGCCGTGCAGCGCTCGAGCGAGATGGCTCCGGTGCCGCCCGCCCGCACACGCTGGTCGAGGAGGAAGGCCTCCTTTCCGGAGCACCCGAACGCGCCGTCCCCGGCCGGAACGAGGGCCGACCAGCGATCGCCCGAGTCGATCGCGACGGCGGATCCCATCGCGCCGTACGCGAGGACGAAGAACGCGTCGCGCGTCCGGCAGCCCTCGAGCGACTCGAGCGCGCCGAGCGTACCGACCGCGCCGAGCTCGACGCTGGGCCCGAGCGGCGCGCCCGACGGAAGGAGCCGCGCGACCGAGAGCGCACCGGCGCTCGTGGCCCAGACGAGGTTGTCGTCGAGCAGCGCCACCTGGCGGTCGTCGGTCACGCCCTCGAGCGGGAACGGGGTTCGCGCGGGCGCGGCGCCTCTCTCCGCGCGCACGAGGACGAACTTCGACGCGCGGCGATCGTAGCCGGCGATACCGATCGATCCGTCCGCGCGCGCGACGGCGCCGTAGGTCGGCATCTCGGCGAGGAGCTCGCCCGTCGGGCGGAAGATCCCGGCCTGGCCGCCGCCGGCGAAGAGGAGCGGCGCGGCGCCGGGCTCGGCGCCGCCGAGCAGCGAGAGCGAGGTCTCGTCGAGCGGCGACGGCAGCGGCGCGCAACGGAAGGTGAGTCCGTCGAGCGTGCAGAGGCGGCCCTCGCCGCGCTGCCGTGCACCGTCGACGAGCAGGCGGAAGGTCGGACCGGAGACCCGATCCGTTCGCAGGCTCGCCAGCGCGAGCCGCGTCTTCGAGAACGGCGCGACGCCCGCGAGCGCGTCGACGTCGAGCCACGCCGGCGCAGCGGCACCGGCTTCGCCCCCGCCGGCCACGTACCCTTCCTTCGTCGCCTCCGCCCAGAGCTCGTCGACCGCCTTGTACACGGAGGCGCCGCGCGGGTCCGTGAGGACACGCCCCAGCCGTTCGGCGAAGAACGCTGCGTCTTTGACGTCGTCGGCCGCGGCGCCGGAGCGTCGCTTCGACTCATGCAGCGCGTGAGCGTGCGTCGCGCAGCGCGCCGGCCATGGGTTCTGCGACGGCGGGGCCACGACGAGCGTGAGCTCCATCCGCCGGTAGGCGACGCTCGGCGGTACGCCGGCGGCAGGGCTCCCGCCGAGGAGGCACTCCTCGAGCGAGCGGAACGCGGCCATCTCCTTCTCGCGCTCGGCGCCCGCTGCGAAGCGGAGCCAGGCCGCCGCCCCGCCCGCACCGACGACGACGATGCCGAGGAGCGCGACGAGGACGGGCCACCGGCGCGGCTTCACACGGGGGAGGTCGCCCGAGAGCGGACCGCTCGGCGGACCGAGCTCCGCCGACGTCACGACGCCCGCCCGGAGCGCCTCGCGCGCGGCCCCCATGCGCGCGACGTCCCGAAGCGCGATCACGGAGACGACGAGCGTGACGAACGAGAGCGCGCCGCCCGCGAGCCCGGCGATCGAGCCGGTGAGCAGCGCGAACGCGGACGCCACAGCCGCGAGCGGACACGAGACGATCCCGACGATCGCGAGGGCGAGCCGGCCCGAGCGCACACCGATGGCGCCGGCGAGCGCCAAGAGCCCCAGGACGCCGTGACCGATCGCGAGGAGACCGCCGGTCGTACCGCGCGTCGCGAGGAGCAGCCGCGCCATGAGCACGAACATCAGCACCGCGACGACGACGAGCGCGATGCACGCGACGTTGACGAGGAGCGTCGGCGCGAAGCCCGCCGCCTCGTCCTGCTCCGGGAGGTGCCCGTGAGGAGGGGGGCCGTACGGGTGCTGCGGCGCGCCGTAGGGATGCTGCGGCGAACCGTAAGGATGCTGCGGCGGACCGTGATGGCGCGGCGGACCGTGGTGCATCGCGACGTCCTATCTCAGAACGCGATCGAGCACGAGCGTGGCCGGTCCGCCGGGCCGGCCTAGCGCTCAGAAGATCTCGGACATCTGAGACGCGCGGAGATTCTGCTGCGCTCGCGTGCCGGGCGCGCTCGTCGTCTTGTTGTCGCCGTCGATCACGATCTCCGTACCCTTGATCACGATCGTGCCGTCCTTCTTCATCGTGATGCTCGACGCGCCGGAGCGAATGGAGATCGACTCGCCGCCGTCGATGGTGACGGAGCGGCCGCCGTCGATCGTCACGACCTCGAGGGCCTTGAGGCTCTCGAGCCCCCGCGCCGTCGTCGGGCCCGCGTCCTGCGCGCGGCTCGTGGCGACCGGCGCGACGATGCAGAGGGCGAGCGCGGCGAGGGAGACGCCCCAGCGCCACGGGCGTGACGACGGGTTCGAAGCGGCGGCGCGAAGGCGGATCTCGATCATGGGGTGCTCCCTTGTGACGCGCGAGGCGGTCGAAGACGCTTTCCGCGCCCCGCTTCCGAGGCTAGCAGGTGGAGCGATGCCCTGCCCGCCGACGGTGAGCGCGCCGTGACGACCGCCTTCCGCGGCAGCGCGAAGAAGCGGAGCGCGAACGCGAGGACGCGCGATCGCAACGGAGATCCGGGGCCGGCGCCGGCGCGGAGCGTCCTCCACGAGGCCGCGCTCTCCTACCTCGCGCGCGGTTCGGCGACAGCGGCCACGCTCACGCGGGTGCTCGAGCGGAAGGTGACGACCTGGGCGCGGCGGGCGGAGCGCGCCGGGCGCGACGCCGAGCTCGTCGCCGGCGATCTCGTGGCCTGCCGTGAATCCATCGCCGCGATCGTCGCGCGCTTCCGCGAGGTCGGCCTGATCGACGACGCCGCCTACGCCGCGTCGCGCGCGCGGAGCCTGTCCCGCGCGGGGCGCTCGCGACGGGCGATCTCCGCGCACCTCGCGGCGAAGGGCGTCGCCGCCGAGACCGTCCGCGAGGCGCTCCCGAACGACGCAACCGTCGAGCTCGCGGCCGCCCTCGCCTTCGCGCGCAAGCGGCGCATCGGTCCGTTCGCACGCGACGCGGCCGACGACGATCGCGCCGCGCGGCAAAAGGCGCTCGCCGCGATGGCGCGCGCGGGCTTCGGCTGGAGCACCTGCGAGCGCGCCCTCGGCATGGACCGCGAGGAAGCCGACGAGCGGCTCGCGGCCGATCCGCTCGGGGGATGGCCTGCGCGATGAAGCCAGGCGCCGCCCGCTCGTCCGGCTCGCCACGTGGCTGTGCCCACCCAGGCTCGCGGGCGTGATTCAGAGAATGCCGTAGGCGAACGACATTCCGAGATACGGAAAGGCGCGCACGCTCGTGGCCGCGCAACCGCTGGGGCAGGGCGTGCCCGAGGCCGCGTCCGCCCGATTGAGGACGTAGCCGAGCCCTAGGAAGGGGCGGAGGACGAGGTCGCCGGCGTCGTGCTCGAGGGCGATGTCGAAGTCGAGCATCTGGGCGCGATCCCAGCGGTACTCCGGAGCGCGCGCGCTCGAATGACCCATCGCCGAGAAGATGCCGAAGAACAGACCGCGCTCTTCGAGCGTCACGCCGCCCATCGACCAGCCGGCCCCGAACGAGAACGCCAGTCGCTCCGTCGCGGACGCGCGGCCTCGTACTCCGGCGGCCACCTGCAGCCCACCGAGGCCCGCGCCGGCTCCGGCCGCCAGCGCGATGAGCTTGTCCGGAGCCCACACGAGCGATCCGCCCGCGAGCCCGACGGGCGTCCCGATCCCGAGCGTCGGCTCGATGAAGAGGACGCGCGCCCTCTTCGCGCGATGGCGCGGGGGGTCGTCGCCTCCGCGCCCCCTCTCGGGGACGGGCTCGGCAGCAGCCGGATCCGCCGAGGGAGGTGCGGGGAGCGGCTCGGGAGCGGCCGCTGGCGCAGCCGACGGCTCGAGATCGTCGGGTCGCGCGTCGTCGGCCCGTGCTTCGGCGGAGTAGACGGCGAGCGATCCCGAGAGCGCGAAGGCGACGACGACCGAGCGACGCGGCATCGCGCGGCTACGTGCAAGCGAGAGGCCGTACGCCGCGCGCGGGGAATCGCGGACTTGGCGCCCCGCGAAGTGGTCAAGTGATTCAACCACTTCTCACCGCGCCGTGTAGGCGCGCACTCCGGTGCGCATCCGCCCGAGTCGCCAGCGGCGGCCGAGCGGCTCAGAGAGGCTCGTATTCGAAGACGAGCGAGCCCTGATCGAACCGCGCCGACGCGAACGACTTGAAGCCTTTCCACGTCGGGTGATTCTTCTTCGCCGACTGCTCCGCGAGCCCGGTCAGCGCCTTGTTCAACGCGGCGCGCGACTCGTTCCTCTCGAGCCCGACCTTCACCTGCTTCTGGACGTTGTTCCGGACGATCTTGTCGATGTCGACGAAGGCCGTCACGAGCCAGTCCGGGATGTTGTTCAAGTTGCGGTCGAACATGAACGACGCGACGACGTAGTCGAACGCGAGCTGCTTCTTGTCCGCCGTCGGAGCGATGCCGGTGAGCTTCGCGTTCACCTTCATGTTGGAGAGCTCGACGTCCGGGCATCCGAGGACGGAGGACGAGTGCTTGCAGGGCAGCGTCGGATTGTTGCTCTCGAGCTTCAGCGTGACGCTCGCCGCGGGAAGGCCCGCCTCCGTCGTCCACGCGGCATCGAGCGTCTGGTGGCTGACGGTCGTGCGGACGTAGTTGATGTCGACGGTGATGCTGCCGGGGCCGGTCGAGTCGCGGACGATGGGCGCGATGTCGAACGTGTGGTCCTTCGCGCCGTACTGCTCCGCGAGCGGGCCGAAGTCGATGTAGCTGTGCTTCGGGCCCGTGACCCAGCCGCACTCCTTGACGTTCGGGAGCTCCTCGTTCATGGCCTGCAGGCACCGCGAACGCGCGCTGCCCGCCATCTCGTAACACTCCGCCTGCATCTGCTCGCGGGCCGCCTGATTCGGATAGAAGCAGTGATAGAAGGGCTCGCTCGGGATGCTCGGCGACCTCTTCGTCGTGTCGATGACGAGGCGCGAGCCGCCGAGGAGGAGCCGCAACGCGCCGTTCAGGTCGTCGGTCGAGATGCGCGCGGTGTAGGTCGTCTTGGGATCGAGGACGATGGGGCCGACGGGACCGACGGGACCGATAGGACCGATCAGGCCGCCACCGGAGCCTGGCTTCGTGGCGACGAGCGGGGACTGTTGTTCTCCGATGTCGCCGTCCGAGGTGTCGTCGGTCGGCGTCGCGCACGCGCCGAGGACAGAGACGAGGAGGAGGAGCGAAGTCTTCGTGAGCGTCTTCATGGTGAGCGTGCCCCGAGCAACCGACGTGCCTCGCTGGAGCGCCCTGGGCGCGCGAGAAAAGGCTCGTCGCCGGGCGCGCGCGCACGTCGCGCGCCTGCGCGCGCGCGGCGAGCTTCTGCGAATTCACGCGGGTCGTCGTCGTCTCGGCGTGAGCACGCGTCTTGCCAGGTGCCGCCGCATGGAGGCTCACATGAACTCGTTCTTGAAGGTCGGCATCAACCTCGGGCTCGCTGGACTGCTCGGCATCTCCGTCTTCGCGTGCGCGATGCCCGGCGAAGAGGAAGGCGAGGACGATGCGTCTGAGCAGACCGAGGAGACCGAAACCGCGAGCTCGGAGCTCCGCATCGGGGGCGGAGGCACGAGCAGCGGGGGCTCTTCGTGCGGCGAGGGAACGTCGTGCAAGTCGGACGACGGCAACCAGAGCTGCTCGTGCAAGTCCGGAGAGCGTTGCGTCAAGACGGTCCAGCGCTGCTGGTGCGAGGCGGCCACGCGCCTTTGCGGTGGCGGCGGTGGCGGCGGCATCATCATGTTCTGAGGGATCCGACGGGCGGCGCGCGACGCGCCGCCCCTCGGGATCGCACCGGGACTCGGGTTGCGCGCGGCGCCCGCGTCCTTCGTCGCGACTCGGTCCAAAGCACGGCGCCGGTGGTATCGTCTCCGCGTGGTGTTCGAGACGACACTCGACGGCCCCGCGCGCAAGAAGACGTCCGACGACGACGACGTGGCGCGCCTGTGCCTCGTCGTCGTCTGGGCGGGCGACGACCCCGATCGCGTCGGCGAGGTGCTGTTCCCCGAGGACGGCGGCGTGTTCGGCCGCGGACCGCTCGAGGACAGCGACGACGAGCGCCGCGTCGGTCTCCTCCGGCAGGAGCCGGAGAAGAACGTGCGCGCCGCTCCCCTCGAGAGCCCGTTCCTCTCGCGCAGGGCGCTGAAGCTCGGCGAATCGAGCGACGCCATCGAGATCGAGGTGCTGGGCAAGAAGGGCCTTCGTCTCGGCGACGCCGAGATGCGCGCCGCGACGATCCGTGAAGGCGACGTCGTCGAGATCGAGGGGCTCTACTCCTTCTTCTGTACGCGCCGACCCACGTTCCTCCCGGAGAGCCCCGGCGTGACGCGCAAACGGTTCGGGCACGCCGACGAGCACGGGACCGTCGGCGAGAGCCCCGCCGCGTGGTCGCTGCGCACGTCGGTCGCCTTCTTCGCCAAGCGGAGCGCCCACGTCCTCGTCACCGGGCCGAGCGGCAGCGGCAAGGAGCTCGTCGCGCAGGCCATCCACCGTCTCTCGGCGCGCGGGAAAAAGGAGCTCGTCTCACGCAACGCCGCGACGTTCCCGGGCGGCCTCATCGACGCAGAGCTCTTCGGCAACCTCGCGAACTATCCGAACGCGGGCATGCCCGAGAGGCCCGGCATCATCGGGCAAGCCGACGGCTCGACGCTCTTCCTCGACGAGATCGGAGAGCTCCCGACCGATCTCCAGGCGCACCTCCTTCGCGTCCTCGACAGCGGCGAGTACCAGCGCCTCGGCGACTCGCGGCGACGCGTCGCCGACTTCCGCCTCGTCGCGGCCACGAACCGCGGGATCGAAGAGCTCAAGGAGGACGTCGCCGCGCGCCTCGGCCTCCGGGTGCACTTGCCGGGCCTCGACGAACGGCGCGAAGACATCCCGCTCCTCGCGCGGCATCTGCTCATGCGGGCTGCCGTGCGCGACGCGCAGATCAAGGAGCGTTTCTTCGAGGGCGACGAGCCCCGGCTCGACGCCGATCTCGTCCGCGCGCTCGTCCTGCACGACTACACGACGCACGTGCGCGAGCTCGAGACCCTGCTCTGGAAGTCGGCGTCGACGAGCCGGGGCGACAGCCTCGAGCTCACGAAGGACGTGGCCAAGCTGATCAAGCTCGTCGCGCGCCCGGCGCCGCGAGACCTCGCCGCCGAGGACATCAAGGCCGCGCTCGCGAAGCACGACGGCGTGAAGGACAAGGCCTGGCGAGAGCTCGGGCTGCCGAGCCGACACGCGTTGCATCGGCTGATGAAGAAGATGAACATCCCGGACTGAGCGCCCGCCTTGCGAGCGGCTGCGTTCGTGCGCCGCCGTGAGCGCGCGCGCGCCGTCGCTGCGCGCGCGCGCGGGGCTCGCGCTCTAACCTGTTGGAATAGCTTCGCTCTCCAGAGGCACACCGGTTGCTCGAGCGATCCGGAACGCCCGGCTGCGTCGCGTACCCGATTCGGGTGACTCGCGCATCGGCCGGGATTGATCCATTCTTCGTGCGCCAACGGGGGGAACGAGCCGTCTCGCGAGAACGAGCCGCTCCTCTCCGCCCCTTCATCGAGACGGAAAGACGCTCATGAATCTCTCGACCACCTTCTTTGCATCCGTCGCCGTTCTCCTCGGTATCGCCGCCTGCGCCGCTCCGACGGACGACCAAGACGAGAACATCGGCTCGACCCAACAAGCGCTCTGCCGACGCGGCACGTGCGATGACCCGCCCGTTGCCCCTGGGAGCAGCGGCGGCGTGCGACCGCCCATCGGGGACGGCGTCCTCGATCCCGGGACCCCTGCCACGTTCACGTGCAAGGGGACGGGCAAGTACTGCGTCGACCCGGGCTACCTCCGGCTCGCCTGCAACCCGGCGAACTCGAACGAGTGCGTCTGCATGCAGGGCTGCGGCGGCGGCGGTTGGCCCTACGGCACGTACAACGCATGCCCAATCACCACGCCTCGCTACGGATGCAACGCCCTCGGCACCTGTCGCTGCTTCTGAGCGTGTCCGCGCGCCTGCCCGCATTCTTCGCCTCCGTGAGCGTCGCGACGCTCACGATCGCGCTCGCCGCCGCGTGCAGCGACGGAACGGCGCGCGTCTCCGTCGTCGCATCCGACGCCGGCCGTGACGAGGGCGACGCCGGGGCGGACTCCGCGCGTGAGGTCGCCGCCGAGGCCGACGCCGGAAGCTGTGCGCTTCCGGCCTCGTTCGGGTCGAAGCAATGCAATGAATGCGTCGCGACGACCTGCTGCGCGCAACTCGGCGCGTGTGCAGCCGATCCCACGTGCCGCGCGCTGCGCGACTGCAAGCTGCCGTGCCTGGACGTGCCCGACGCGAGGGCCTGCGCGAACACCTGCGCGGCCGAGTACCCCGACGACGCGGGGCTCTGGCACGACATCGAGATGTGCTGGACGTTCAGCGATCCGTGCACGTTCCATTGCCTCTGATCGACGTCGCGTGTGCCGATGAACCTGCACGAGGTTGCGCCCGTTCTCCCAGGGGAGACCCTCGCGGGCAAGTACCGCGTCGAGCGGGTGCTCGGCCGCGGCGGCATGGGGATCGTCGTCGCTGCACGCCATCTCGAGCTCGACGAGCGCGTCGCGATCAAGTTCCTGCTCCGCAAGGACGACCCCGTCGCGATGGAGCGCTTCGCCCGCGAGGCGCGCGCCGCCGCGAAGGTGAAGAGCGAGCATGTCTGCCGCGTCTACGACGTGGCGCGGCTCGAGACGGGCGAGCCGTACCTCGTGATGGAGTACCTCGACGGCGTCGACCTGTCGGCCCGCCTGCGCGCGGAGGGACGCCTCTCGGTGGCGGACGTCGCGTGCTGGATGATCGAGGTCTCCGCCGCGCTCGCCGAGGCACACGCGAAAGGAATCGTGCATCGCGATCTGAAGCCGGCGAACGTCTTCCTGGCGAAGCGCTCGGACGCGACGTCGGCGGTGAAGATCCTCGACTTCGGGATCTCGAAGCTACCGTCCTTGGACGGCATGACGTCGACCGCGGCCGTGATGGGCACGCCGATCTACATGTCGCCCGAGCAGGTGGCGTCGGCGCGTGACGTCGACCACCGCACGGACGTCTGGAGCCTCGGCGTCATCATGTACGAGCTCGTATCGGGCAAGCCGCCGTTCGCCGGCGACTCGCTCATCCAGCTCAGCGTCCAGATCCGAGAAGCCGACCTCCCTCCCCTCGCGAGCGGCGTCGCAGGCTTCGACGAGGTCGTCGCGAAGTGTCTCGCGAAGGAGCCGGACGCCCGCTGGCCGTCCGTCGCGGAGCTCGCCACCGCGCTCGCGCCCTTCGCCGGAAAGAGCTCGGCGACCGATCTCGCCGTGCGCACGGCCCGCGCGCTCGACGCCAACCCCGCGCTCGCAGAGACCACGCCCGACGAGCGCCGGACACCCTCCGTCGCCGAACCCACCGAGCAAGCGACGCTCGAGCCGCTCAGCACGGCGAAGCCGTCGGAGCCGCGCTCGAAGCCGTGGCCGCGCGTGGCGATCGCGGTCGTCCTCGCCGGCGCCGGCCTCGGTGTCGGCATCGCCGCCAGGAGCGGGGATCGCGATCCGCAAGCGCCGACGACCGCATCGCACGCGACGACGATCGCCTCACCGCTCGCCGCCGAGGTCTCGATCCCGGCGACGTCGGCGAGGGAGGCCGTCGTCGCTCCGCCGCCGCCACCTTCGGCCGCCTCGGAGCCGCTGCCGGCGGCCACCTCGCCGCCTACCGCCCCAGCGACGGTGCGGGCGAGGGCGCGGGGTCCCGAGGCCGTGACCGCCGTGCCCCCGAGCGCGCCCTCCGTGGAGCCGAGCGCGTCCTCGCCGCCTACCGCCCCAGCCGCGCCGGAGACCTCTCCGACGACCGCGCGGAAGCCCCGCACCCTCGATCGCGACGACCCGTACGCGCACTGACGCCGGCGAGCACGAGCGCGACGAGCGCGAATGTCGGTGCGCCGCCCGTACGGCCGCCTATCGAGCAGCCCGCCGCCGGCGCCGCGCTCTCGGGTGCAGGCGCGCACATCCCGTCCTCGCAGCGAGAGCCCTCGCCGCAAGATGCATCCTGCACACATCGGGCGACGCACACGAACGAGCGCCGCTCGTCACGCGTGACGCAAGCCGCGTCTGGACCGCATGCGCCGTCCCCGACGCAGAGCTCGCCCGGCCTCGGTGACGCCGGGAAAAGAGCGGTCGCCCACGCGGGAGCGGGCGCAGCCTCGGAAGCGGCGTCGATGACCGTCCGCGCGATGAACCAGGCCCAGAGGTCGGTGCGCTCGAAGACGCCGAGCGCGCAGGACGTGCCCTCGGCGCCGAGGTTACCGCGCGAGAGCACCCCGAAGACGACGCCGTGGTCCGACAAGGCGATCGCGCCCCCGCCCGAGTCGCCGCGGCACGGTCCGCCGCCGCTCGTGATCTCGCGATCGCTCGTGAAGGCGCGGTCGGCGTCGCACGTGAACCCGGCGACGCCGCGAACGCATCGGATCGGGATGTCGTAGCGGCTCCGGCGCGTCCCGAGGTCCGACGCGCGCGGATCGGTGACGCCGAACCCTGCGAGCCCGAGGACACGCCCCTCGACCGCACGACGAAACGCGGCCTCGTCGGTGACCGGGCGCGCGGGCACGGCCTCGCTCAGCGCGACGGGCTCGGCGAGGACGAGCAGCGCGATGTCATCGCCGCACAGCGCCGCTGGCTCCGGGACCCGGACGCTCTCCACCTTCTTCCAGACGGCGCCTTCGCGGGTCGAGGGCGACACGTTCACCCAGAGATCGTCGGCGATGTCGTCCGCCACCTCGCCGAGCCGCGCGTCGCACGGGCGCGCCGCCGGGGAGACGCTCGTGAAGCAGTGACGCACGCCGAGCACGACGTTCGCGCTGACGAGCGTGCCCGAGCACTCGACGGCTCGGGCGCCGCCCGTGCCTCGCGCGATCGCCACCGCGTGCGTCGTCGCGCGGTCCTCCACCCCGCCCTGGACGGCGCCCGCCTCGCGCGCGGCCATCATCGCCGACGCGGCGGCCACGAGCGCCGCGAGGCGGCGGCCCGCGGTCACGGCGGACACGAGAATGATCCGGTGGTCTTCTTCGTCGTCACGGACCAGCGCATCGAGCCGGCGTTGCGAAGCACGATGGATCCGTCCGGCTCCTTCCCGAAGCAGAACACCCCCATGTCACTCACGACGGCTCCCGTCTGGAGGTCCCAGTCGAGATCCGTGTAGAGCCCGCGGATGTCGATCGGCTGACTGCGGAGGGCGCTCATCGCGATGTTCAGCTCGGGGCCGGGCCCGATGTCGAACGGAGCCCCGCTGACGAGGCTCGGGAAGCCGGCCGAGATCTGCGGTCCGTCGAGCACCGGTTGACCCACCCGAGAGGCGATGGCGAGCGCCAGCGAATAGAACGCCTCGTAGCCGCTGGAGTTGCCGTTCGCGGCCTCCCTGTAGGTCGCTCGATACGTCGACTCGTAGCGGGCGAGGTTGTTCGCCCGAACCTCGGTCATGAACGGGTACGTACCGGAGACACGCGCGCGGAGCGCGTCGTCGGCGAGCACGTTCTTGAAGTGCTCGGCGTCGTACGAGATCTGCGTGAGGAGGTAGTGCGGGCGCGGCGCGGTGGAAGCCAGCGCGTTCTCGATGCGCTTGAGGTGGTACTTGGGGAAGTCCGACGCCATCGCAGCGATGACGATGTGCGGCTCGAAGTTGGCGATCTCGCTCGCGTGCGCGTCGTAGTCGATGAAGTTGGTCGTCGGATCGGGCGTGGCGACGGGGAGGTACCGCGTCGATCCGTTGGACGCGACGCCTGCGCCGTTGAAGACGAGGATCTTCGCGAGCTCGTCGAGGAAGGACCTCTGCGCGCGCGCCCCGTCGACGAGCACGGCGACGCGGATGTCGCCCGGAGTCTGCGCCTTGATCTGCGTCTCGAGCTGGAGAACACGCGCAGCGACGAGCGCGGCGTCGCCGGAGATCGGCGGCAGGATCCGCCACACGCGCGGGTCCGCAGGGAGCGGCGCCAAGCAATCGGAGCAGACGACCGTCGTCTTCCTCTCTCTGGCGAGCGCGGTCACGGCGGCCATGTCCCCGTCCCACCCGACGATGACCGCCGGAGCACCGACGACGTCCGTGAAATGCGTGAACATCGCGCGCGCGACGGCGGGATCGCCGGCGGAGTCGCAGTGGAGGACGGCGATAGGCCGGCTCTGGCCGGCGATGAAGAAGCCGGCGGGCGCGCCGCTCTCGATCTCTCCGACCGCGAGGTCGATGCCGCGGAGTACGCGCTTGCCGTACTCGCTCGGGAGGGGCACCCTCGGCGTGCGGATGCTGAGGGGGAGCAGCGATCCGATGACGATCGCGTTCGGGTCCCTCCAGCTCCCGGTGATCGACGGGCAGCCCGCGATCTGCCATTCGACGCACGGCCTGTCGGCCCGCCTGCACACCGACGCGCGCCCGCTGTTCGCCTGCGTGCAGACGTCGGTGCTCGTGCACCCCTCCCCTCCGTCGTCACTCACCGGGCTCGGCCGGAGCGCACAGAAGCCGAGGTCGCAGACGCGACCCGAGAGCGCCGGGTTCGCGTCGCAGTCGGCGTCCGTCGAGCACTGCAGGCGATCGGAGGTGTTGACGACAAACGAGCACCCCGCCGCGAGCAGGGCGACGAGCAACGCCGGGGTCCGAGCGCTCCGCGGCATCCCGCTCACCAGAAGGTGCCGAAGGCGGGCGTCCCCGGCTTCGGCTTTCCGCGGATCGTGAAATAGAGGGAGACGCCGCCGGCGAGGATCGCCGAGCCGATGAGGATGTCCGTCGTGAAGGCCAGCATGTCCGCGCGGTCTCCGTGCTTGTCCATTTCGACGGCCGCCTGCTGCGCCGAGCCCGCGATCGGGGCAGCACGCTGCGTTTCGAACTTCGAGTACGCCGCGTTCGTCGCGATCCCGAATCCGACCGCGCCGACCGCGAGCGCGCCCGTGACGATCCACCCGACCACCGCCACCGTCGGAACACCGCTGTCGTTCGTCACGATGACCTCGCGCTTCACCGGCACGAGCTCGACGCGCACCACCGTGTCGTCGCCTCCGGCGAGGCGCACCGCGCTCGTCTTGCTCTCGTATCCGGCCTTCGTGACGACGATGCGCAGCGAGCCCGGCTCGACCGACAGCCTCGAGAGCGGCGCCCGGCCCGCGGCCTGGTCGTTGACGAAGACTTCGGCGCCTTCGACGTTGACCTCGACGGTCAGGGTCGCGACCCGCGTAGCGAGCGTCGCGAGGTCCGTCTCCACCTCGGCGCGACGCTCGGGTGCGATCTCCGCGCCGCCGTCCTCGAGGTACTTCCGTAGGGCGCGCTGCGCCCGCGCGTACTCCCCGAGCTGGATGTGGATCTGAGCGATGTTGTAGAGCAGCTTGTAGCTCGGAGCGATCTCGTAGGCGCGTTCGAGCTCGACGAGGGCGAGGCGGTGGTCGCCCTCGTCGTAGAGCTCGAGCCCGCGCTTCACCCGCTCGCGCGCCTCGTCCTCGGGCCCCGCGTATGCCGCCGTCGAGCAGGTCGTCACCGCCACGAGGACGGCGAGGAGCGAGAGCGCTCTCCGGGACTTCATCGCGGCTCCCGTCATCCGAGGGTCCACGAGCGACGTGCGGAGTCCGGCTCCGCGCCGCGGGCTCGATCGAGGTGGTGGAGATGGACCTTCACGATGGCCTCCCGGAGAGCCGAAGCCCGCGCGCGATGCCGCGGTTGGTGAGCCCCCGACGCACGAACACCCGAGCGGGAACGCGCGTTCGATGAGTGCGTACCGCTCGTGGATGGCGTTGTAAATACTACCGCTGGACGGCGAGGCCCCCGCCAATGACGATCGGCGGCGGCGGCGGCGTCCGGGTGAGGAACGTTCCGAAGATGTTGTCGTAGTGCACGTCGACCCGGTAGCTCTCGGTCGGCCCGGCGTTGAGCGTGATCGATGCGCCCTTGGTGTTGCTCGTCGTCGTGGTGCGCGAGGCGCCCAGCGAGATCGTCGTGGTCACCTTGCCCGCCTGGGTCTGGCCGACGCCGATCAAGGTCAGCCAACCCGGGTGGTAGTCCTTCACCGTCGTGGTGGCGTTCATGGTGCTCACCCTGTCGGACTGCGAGATGGTGTGGCTCACCGACTGGGTGTACGAGGCGCCGTTGACCAGCAGCTGACCGTCGTTCGTGAATCGGCTCGCAGGGAGGGTGACGCCGCCGCCGAGGATCGGGGAGCCCCACGGTCGGTTCGAGGTGGAGGCCATCGGGTCGAGCTTGATGAGCGCGCTGAGCGTCTCCGCATCGAGCCGGGTCACCGGAGCGGTCTGGCCCGCGTTCGCCGCCGCCAGGTCGGCGTTCAGCGTGTCGACGGTGACCATCATCAGGGGGCCGTGGTCGAGCATCGTGAGACTGACCTTGCCCTCGTCCATGCTCCACGCCACGCGAGCGTCGCTGTAGAACACCACGACGTCTCCGCGGCCCGGGCCGCCGCGAGAGGTCGCACTGATGTTCTGGGTGGTCGCCACCTTCACGGAGAGCGTGCGATCCGTGTTCACCTCGGTCCTGCTCGTCTGTGTCGTGTCGACGCTGCCCCACGCGGTGATCACGCCCTGCAGCACCTTGTAGGCCGCCGCCGTGACGGGGAACTTCTTCGCGAGCTTGACGCCGATCTCCTTCGCCACCTTGCCTTCCGCCCACTCCGGCGCGTTGATCGTGCTGCTCCCGGTGGTGAGGGTGTTCACCACGGTCCGCTCCTGCGAGAAGTTGGCGCTCGCCTGGTTGGTGCGGGCCGCGTTCTGGGGCGGGTCGTAGACGATGGTCACCGGCAGCGCCGCGACGGTGAAGGCGCCGACGCCCCCGACGTCGGGCCGTCGAATCCACAGGGTGTCGCCGTAGCTGTAGCTGCCCGACTGCAGCTTCCACGTGACGACGTCCGCGTTGCCGACGTCCAGCGTCACCCGTCCGAAGCGGCTCACGGCGGTCTTGCCGTTGGCGGTCAGGGTCACTCCGTCGGGCACGTTGAAGCTCAGCACCGCGCTGATCGCGTTGAGCGTCGTCGTGGGCGGAGTGCAGACCGTCCGCTTGAAGGGCGTGAAGACGACGGTGCAGGTGCTCGCGAGGCCGACGAAGCTGCCGCCGGACACCCAGGTGCCCATCGAGACGGTCTGGGTCGCCGCTGGAGCGGGCAACACACCTTCGAGCTGCCGGAGCTTGGTGTACAGATCGTCGACGGCGAGGCTCTGCTTGGTCGTCTCCACGCGCTCGTCGTCGGAGATGGAGTCGGTGTCCTCTACGGGGCCGCAAGCAAAGGCGGCGAGGACGAGGCAAAGTGCTGCACTGCGAAGACGATTCATCTGGCGCTGCTCCTGGTGGGTAGGTCAGAGCCCCGCAGCAACCGCCGTACCGACGTCAAGGACCGTGAAACGCGCGAAATCGTTGCGACGGACGAGTGCGCGCGCGCGACGGCCGCGCGTGCGCGCGCGAAGGTCCGGCGCGGCGTCCATCGCGACGTGGCCGCCCCGGGCAGTCGAGGGGGTGCGCTCCGCGATGCGGACGGCGAGGCGATTGGCGGGCGCTCGAGGGCGCAGCGTGATTCAATCCGCTCACATGCAGAGAAGAGCCTCACGAACCGTGTTGGCTCTCGCGCTCGCGGCCGTCGGCTGCGCTTCGCGTCGGGCGCCAGCCCCCATGCCCGCTGACTACGAGGATCATCCCCCCGGACGGAGCGATTGTCCGTGGGTCGCCGAGGGCTGTCCCGACGACGACGGCTGCTCGGATCGACCCGACGAGCGCGCGCCGATCCGTCTCGAGGCTGCGAGCGTGCCGCCGGCGCTCCGCGCCGCGTGTGGTCGGTCGGCGCCGCTGGACGAGACCTTCGCAGAGGTCGCGCGCGAGCTTCGCGACAAGCCCGCGCTCACGAAGCTTCGGATCGTCGCGCCCAACACATCGTGTGCGGCCGCCATCCGCGACGCGCTCGAGGGAGACGCGAAGACGCGCGAGCGGCTCGTGACCGTCACGCGTCCGACGCGCTACGTGCTGTTCGAGGTGGCGGCCTGGAGCGGCGTCGCCTGCCCGTGACCTCTCGCGAGCAGGTCCCTCTTCTGCTCGCGAGCACACGGCGGAGGCGCGCTCCGCGCCTCTGCTCACGAGCGCGAGACGATGGCGAGCAAGACCTTGCCGTACTTCGCGAGGAGCGCCATGCCCATCCCCGACACGGCGAGGAGCTGAGCCTCGCTCTCGGGGCGCGTCTCGGCGATGCCGAGCAGCGTGCGATCCGTCAGGATGCGGAACGCCGGGACGCGACGCTTCTTCGCCTCCGTGGAGCGCCACGCGCGGAGCGCCACCTCGAGCGGCGAGCCCGTCGACTCGGGCGCTCCGGCGGGCGACGCGGACCTCTTCGCGCGCGGCGTCTTCGTTCGCGACGACGCCGCGCCGCGCTTCGCGCCGCGAGCCTTGGAGCGCCGGCCCTTCTTGCTCGGCGGCGGCGTGACGAGGATGCGGAGCGGCAGCGCGCCCTCCCTCCGCCCGAGCCAGACGCGCTGGAACGGGATCGTCGCGCCGTCCTTCTCGAACTCGTCGCCGACGATGCTGATCGCGCCCGCGCGCGCGAGGGCGCCGAGGATGTGCTCGAGCGTCTTGCGATCGAGGTCTCCGTCGCCGAACAGATCGCGGTGGAGCTGCCCTACCGCCCGGCCGTCGCGCGCGCGAAGCGCCTCGAGCACGCGGCGCGCGGCGTCCGTCTCCGCCGCGCTCGGCTCGCGGAACGAGAGGGCGACACACGACGCCGGCGCGCACAGGTCGCACATCCCGCACGGTGAGCCGGGATCGTTCTGGTCGCCGAAGTGCGCGACGAGCTGGAGCATCCGGCAGGACGACGTCTCGGCGTAGCGGCGCATCCGATCGAGCTGCTCGCGCTTGTGGGCGCGCTGGCGATCGTAGGCGCTGCGCCAGTCGGCGGCGCCGGGCCGGACGGTGTCGTCGGGATCGACGAGGGCTCCGCCGTGGACCCACAGCTTCTCGATGACCTTCTCGAAGAGGTCCGCCTTCACGCGCGTCTTCTTGGCGAGGGCCGCGGTCGACGTGCCCTTCGGGCCGATCGCCTTCTGGACGCGCGCGAGCAGCTCGGGCTCGGGGTAGTCGCGCTCGAGGAAGAACTCGTGGGTCTTCGTGTCGACGAACGACTGCAAGAGGACCGCGCGCGAGGGCGCGCCGTCACGCCCGGCGCGACCGATCTCCTGGTAGTAGCCCTCGATCGACGCCGGGAGCGCGGTGTGGATGACGCTCCGAACGTCGGGCTTGTCGATCCCCATCCCGAACGCCGTGGTCGCGATGATGACGTCGAGCTTGCCCTCGAGGAACGCGGTCTGGACGTTCTCGCGGACGCTGGCGCCGAGACCCGCGTGGTAGGCCCGGGCGCGGAGCGTCGCCGACAGCGCCTCGCCAAGCTTCTCCGACTCGCTCCGTGTGGGCGCGTAGACGATCGCGGGGCGGCGCGCCGGATCCGCGAGGAGGCTCTTCACCACGGCGGCGCGATCGCCCGGGCTCCGCTCCACCACCTCCACGCCGATGTTCGTCCGGCGGAACCCGTGGATGAAGCGCGCCGGCGACTCCAGCCGGAGCTCGCTGGCGATGTCGTCCTGCACGGCGGGCGTCGCGGTGGCGGTGAGCGCGATCACCGGAGCAGGGCGGAGGAGCGGAAGGCGCTCGCCGAGCATCCGGTAGTCCGGTCGGAAGTCGTGCCCCCACTGGGAGATGCAGTGCGCCTCGTCGATCGCGATGAGCGTCGGCTTCCGGCGCGCGAGCATCTCCGGGAAGCCAGGCACCTTCAGCCGCTCCGGGGCGATGAAGAGGAAGTCGAGCGCGCCGTCGAGGTAGGCCTTGCAGGCGGCGCGCGACTCGACGCGCGGGCGGCCCGAGTGGATCCGCTCGGCGGCGAAGCCGCGGCGCGCGAGCTGCGCGACCTGGTCCTCCATCAGCGCGATGAGCGGGCTCACCACGAGCGTCGTCCCGCCGCGCGCGATTCCGGGAAGCTGGTAGCAGAGCGATTTGCCGGCGCCCGTCGGCATCACGAGCAAGACGTCCCGCCCGGCCGCGGCCGTGCGACAGACCTCTTCCTGGTACGGACGGAACGACGCGAAGCCGAACGCCGACGAGAGCAGGACGCCGAGGTCGGTCGACCGCGGAGGGCGCGGCGCCGCCGGGGGGCGCGCGCCGTCCCGAGCCGACCGCTCCGCCTGCGGAGCGCTGATGACCCCGCGCAGAGGAGGCGAGCGCTCCGGCAGGGCGCCGGCCACCCCGCGCTCGTGAGCCGGCCCCTCCGGCGCCGCGCCCGCAGGCGGCGCGTCGTCCCGATGCGAGGCGACGGCTCCGACGACGTCACGCACGTAGCGCTCGATCGCGCTCATGAAACCGTCGAGCGTCTCGTCGCCGCGCTCGATGCGCGCGAGCATCGCCTCCCACTCGCCGGTCATCGCGGGGCTCTTCACGTGGGGATGCACGACGCCGATCAGCGCGACGCCCTTGTCCGTCGCCGTGAAGGTCTTTCCGTCACGGACGACGTACTCGCGGCGCAGCAGCGTCTCGATCATCGACGCGCGCGTGGCCGGCGTGCCGAGGCCGCGCTCGCGCATCGCCCGCGAGATCTCCTTCTCGTCGAGGCCGTGAAGCGCCCCGTCTTCGCCGCTCGACTCGAGCGTCCTTCCTGCCGTCTCCATCGCGGTGAGGAGCGTCGCGTCGGTGAAGCGCGGCGGCGGGCGCGTCTGCTTCGCGACGGCCTTCGCGTCGAGGACGCTGCGCGGCAGCCCCTTCGCGAGGCCGCCGGGCAGCGTCGGCTCCGCGCCCTTCGCGTCCTTGCTCGGCCGCCCGACCTTCGGATCGAGCACCTTCCAGCCCTCGACCTCGACGCTCGTGCCGGAGCTCACGTAGCGATCGACGGCTTCCTCGGTCGTGATCGCGGTCATCACGGTGGTGACTGCATAGACGTGGTCGCCGTGCCACGCCGCGAGGAGGCGGCGGCAGACGAGGTCGTAGAGCTTCCGCTCGTCCGCCGGCAGATCGTCGGGCGCCCTCCGATCGGTGGGGATGATCGCGTGGTGGTCGGTCACGCGGGCGTCGTCGACGAAGCGCGGACCGAGCGGGCGCGCTCCGGTGCCCTCGGCGAGGAGCGCGCGGTAGGGAGCCTCGATCGCGCCGACGACGCCGGCGAGCGTGCTCGCGACCGTCCGCGAGAGCCAGCGGCTGTCGGTGCGCGGATAGCTGAGGAGCTTCCGCTCTTCGTAGAGACGCTGCGCGAGCTCGAGCGTGCGCTGCGCGGTGAACCCGAAGAGACGGTTCGCGTGGCGCTGGAGCTCGGTGAGGTCGTAGAGCTGCGGCGGGGGCAAGCGCCGCGTCTGCCGCTCGACCGACTCGATCGCCGCGCGCCCCCGCTTCGCGCGCGCCACGACGCGGCTCGCCTCCTCGCCGTCGGGCGGCAGCCGCTTCGCCTCGCGCGGGCGCGCCGGTGCCCCGCTCGAGCCGCGCTCCTCCGCCCCGGTCGAGCCTACCCACGCGCCGTCGTAGCGCTCGCCCCGCCCCGCGTCGCTCGCGGGCGCGCCGAACGTCGCCACCACCTCGAGGTAGTCCTCGGGGACGAACGCGCGGATCTCGAGCTCGCGCGCGACGAGCATCGCAAGCGTGGGCGTCTGCACGCGACCGACGGAGAGGTGGTCGTCGTGCAGGATGCTGTAGACGCGCGAGAGGTTCATCCCGACGAGCCAGTCCGCGCGGCTCCGAGCGCGGGCCGCGTCGGCGAGCCGGTCGAACGCCTTGCCGTCCGTGAGCGACGCGAAGCCGGCGGCGATCGCGGCGGGCGTGAGCGACGAGATCCAGAGCCGCTTGACCGGTTTTTCCGACCGTGAGGCCTCGTAGATGTAGCGGAAGATGAGCTCGCCTTCGCGCCCGGCGTCGGTCGCGCACACGACGCCTCGGACGTCGCGATCGGTCATCAGCCGGCGCACGACGTCGTACTGGTCGCGCGTCGGCTTGCCGACCACGAGCGGCCAGCGCGCCGGGAGGAGCGGGAGATCGGCGAGACGCCATCGCTTCCAGACCGGGTTCATCTCGTGCGGCTCGGCGAGCGCGACGAGGTGACCGATGGCCCAGGTCACGATCCAGCCGCCGCCGGAGAAGCGGCCGTCGCCGCGCGTGTGCGCGCCGAGGACCTGCGCGATGTCCCGCGCGACGCTCGGCTTCTCCGCGACGACGAGGACGCTGCTCACGGCGCCCGTCTCCGCCGACGCCGACGACACTCTCCGTGGACGGTCTCGCTCATCACGCGCAGCGCCGACTCTACAGCGAGTCGGTCCACGGCGACGCGATCGATTCGCCCACGCCCGGCCCCACGCCAGCGCCGCGCCGCGACCTCCGCGCCGGAGCGGCGCCCGCGCGCCTTCCGAGGCGCACGCTCCTCGAGTAGAACGATCCCGAGAGGCGATGAGCTCTGCCGGACCGAGGTCATCCTCGCCGGAGAGCACGCGCCCGCGCCGAGCCTCGATGAGCACGAACACCAACCTCTCGCTGCCCCTTTCGCTCGTCGACGCGCTCGCGACACGCCTCGGCGCCGCCCCGCCGACGACGCCCGTGCGCCCGCGTCCGGTCCACGTCGTGTACGGAGGAGCGCACCTCTTCAAGGCGGGGACGCCCGCCAAGCTCGGCGAGCGCGCGCGGAGCGCGATGGACGCGTGGTCGGGCGACGCCTCGACCTTCGGTCGCGCGGTCGGCGTCGCGGGCGACGCCCTCGCCGAGGCCGTGACCGAGCGCGTTCGCGACAAACTGGCCACGCGCCCGGTGGAGGCACTCTGCATCGACTTCGAGGACGGCTACGGCCCCCGCGCGGACGACGAAGAAGACGCCGAGGCGCTCCGCACCGCCGGCGAGCTCGCCCGGACGACCGCGCCGGAGACGTCGATCGGCATCCGCGTCAAGGCGCTCTCCGGAGCGACCCTCCGGCGCGCCGTCCGGACGCTCGACCTCTTCGTCACCGCGCTCGCACGCGCGACCGACGGAGATCTCCGCGAGCGATTCTCGGTGACCCTGCCGAAGGTGACGACCGTCACCGAGGTCGCCGCGCTCGTCGACCTCCTCGAGCACCTCGAGGCTGGGCTCGGCGTCACGCGCAGGATCGACGTCGAGCTGATGATCGAGAGTCCGCGCGCGCTCCTCGGCAGCGGCGGGCTCGCGATCCCCGCGCTCGTCGAGGCCGCACGCGGGCGCGCCGTGGCGGTGCACCTCGGCGCGTACGACCTCACCGCCGAGCTCGGCGTCACCGCCGGCGATCAGCGCCTCGATCATCCGTTCTGCGATCTCGCGCGGATGCTCGTTCAGCTCTCGATCGCCGGCACCTCCGTCGCGGCGTCCGACGGCGCGACGACGCTTCTCCCCACGGCGCCAAAGGACGCGTCACCCGAGGAGGCCGCGCTCGCCGTTCGCCGCGCGTGGGCGCTGCACGCCGAAAACGTCCGGCGCGCGATCGACGTGGGCATCTTCCAGGGCTGGGACCTCCATCCCGCCCAGCTCCCCGCGCGCTACGGCGCGCTCTTCGGCTACTTCCTCGCGCAGAAGGACGCGATGACCGCGCGCCTCCGCTCCTTCGTCGCCCACGCGACGCAGGCCTCGCGCGTCGGTCAGGCCTTCGACGACGCCGCGACGGGTCAGGGACTGATGACCTTCTTCGCGCGCGGGCTCGCCTGCGGAGCGCTCGACGAGGACGATCTCCGCCCGACCACGCTGACGGCCGACGAGCTCTCGCGATCGTTCGCGGACATCGTGGCCGCCCGCGTGGCGCCGCCGGCGCGCTGAGCACGCGCGAGCCTCCGGCGTCGTCCGACCTCGCCCGGTGGCGGGGACGTGCGTCAGCGCGCCTGGCCGCGCGACGCCTCGAGCTCGGCGATTCGCCGCTCGGCCTCCCGGAGCCGCTCCTCGGCCTCGCGCCGCGCGTCGGCCTCTCGCTGCCACGCGGCCGTCTCACGCTGCCGCGCGTCGGCCTCACGCCGCCGCGCCTCGCCGTCGGTCAAGAAGAGGTCGCGCCCCTCGGCGTCGCGCGCGAGCCGCACGCAGGCGGAGAGCTCTCCTTCGACGGGCGCGACGACCAGGAACGCGTCGAGGGTGAGGCACGGCGTGGCCTCGCCGGCGACCACACGCTCGACGAGATCGCCGTCAATCCGATCCCAGACCCGGAGGCGCGAGCCAGGGACGGCGTCGACGAGGAACACGACGAGCTCGCCTACGCCGAGCGCGCGGTACCGGGAGAGCTTCTCCTCGAAGGTCCACCGCTCGGGCGAGTCGCTCGGTGAGAGGATCTCGAAGGCGAGGCGCGCAGCGAGGTCACGGACGGGAGTCTAGCGCGAGACGGTCGTGCAGCCACGGAGCGTTCCGGAGCACAGCCCATGCCCCGAGCGCGACCGTGATCTCTCCGTGCTTTCGCGGCGACGGTCCCTGGCCCGTGCCAGATCGCACCGGCCGAGGGCCAGCGGCGAGCGACTTGGCGCGTCGCGTCCGCTGTTCGCTAAGGCGCAACCCAGTTGCGCCGCTCCTGAACGGTCAGAAAGCGTGGCGCACACTGCGAGCTGCGCTGAGCCCAAAGTCCGCTGCTCTCGTAAGAAGCCGAAGGCGGGAGCAGCGGACTTTGGGCTCAGCGCAAGTGAGCGCCGCTTTAGGCTACGATCCTCCGCGATGACGAGAGCCAAGCTCGCGCCGCTCGTCGCCTGCGCGATCGTCGCCTGCGGTGGTGCTTCGACGACGGGCGCGAGCCCCGGCGCTCCGTCGAGCGGCGGCGATACGGTCGAAGAGCGCGTGATCGTCGAGAGGCAGGCGGACGGCACGATCAAGAAGACGACGATCCGCACGACCCGGCGAACGGTCCCCGCGTCGCCTCCACCCGCACGCCCCGCCGATCCTTTCCCGTCCGATCCGCTCGTCAAGTACAACGTCGAGCGCGTCAACGCCTACCGCGCGAAGAAGGGGCTCCCCGCGCTCCTCTACGACGCGAAGATCAGCGCGTTCGCTCGGCGCGGCTCCGAGCAGCTCTCGCGCGATCACACCCCGCACGCGCACTTCGCCGCG
>JAHBWC010000100.1 GCA_019637225.1 Labilithrix sp. | reverse complement strand
CCCGCGGCGACGATGGCCCCTCCGGCGGTCGCTCGGGCCGCTCCGCCGGCGCGCACCCGCCCGATGCCCGACGGCGATCCGATGAGCGCCGACCGCGACGGCGCGCTGGACGACGACGGACCGATGCGCGACGGCCGGCTGCCGTACGAGGGCCGCTTCGCGACCGTGATGGATCGCATCAAGGTCGCCCGCCTCGACGAGGCGCTCGCGCACGCTCGCGCGTGGCGCGCGGAGTCTCCGGGCGACGTGCTCGCGCTCATCGCGCTCGGCGAGGCCGCCGAGGCGAACGCGATGGGCGAGCTCGCCGCGCGCGCCTACGGATCGATCATCGACCTCTTCTCGAACCGCGCCGATCTCCGCCGCTTCGCGGGCGAGCGCCTCGAGCGCCTCTCGGTCAAGGACGCGGCGTCGCTCGACCTCGCGATCGACTCCTTCGAGAAGGCCGCCGCCGATCGGCCCGATCATCCGTCGAGCCACCGCCTCCTCACGTTCGCGCTCCTCCGGAAGAAGGCCTACGCGCGCGCGTTCGACGCCGCGCTGGCGGCCATCCGCCACGGCTACGAGGTCGATCGCTTCGCCGGCGTCGACCGCATCCTCCGCGAGGACATCGGGCTCGTCGGCGCGGCGTGGGCCGGCGCCGAGCCGAAGCGGCGCGAGGAGATCCTGCGCCGCGTGCGCGAGGCGGGTGGCCGCGTCGAAGATCAGCCTTCTCTCCGCTTCGTCTTGAACTGGGAGACCGACGCGAACGACGTCGACTTCCACATCCACGACGCTCGCGGCGGACACGCGTACTTCAGCCGGCCCCACCTCCGGAGCGGCGGCGATCTCTACGCCGACGTCACGACCGGCTACGGGCCGGAGTGCTTCACGATCCGGGGACCGAAGGCGAAGCGGGCGGGGCCCTATCGGCTCGAGGCGCACTACTACTCGCGCGGCCCGATGGGCTACGGCATGGGCAAGCTCGAGGTGATCGATCACGACGGCAACGGCAACCTCACCTTCGAGGAGCGCCCGTTCGTCGTCATGGTCGATCAGGCGTTCGTCGACCTCGGCGTCGTGCGCTGAGCGCGGGCGCCTCGCCGAGCCGCGCCATGATCCTGGTCGGGGCCGCCGAGCAAGCGGGCTCCAGGCGCTCCCGGTCGGTCTCTCGATTGTGGCGTGATCGCGCGTAGATACGCGTGGCATCGTACCTGCACTCACCGTGCGTCATGATGGGAGCGCGGACGCTGGGGCTCTTGGGGGTGGTGGCCGGCACGTTGTTCGGGGCGGGAGCGATCGGCTGCAGCGCGCCGCCGTCGAGCTCGACGCCGCTCCTCGTCTGCGAGGCCGGCGAGGACGGGTGTCCGAGCGACAAGACGAAGACGCCCAAGCAAGCGACCTCGAAGAAGCCCAGCGACGACGACGGGCCGTCGGGCTCGCCCGCGCCCGCGTCGACGCCCGACGACGACGAGGCCGCCGACGCGGGACCGCCCGCGGAGCCGGAGCCTGGTCCCATCTGCACGAAGCTGAAGGGCTGCTGCGACCAGCTCAAGGCTGCGGGATACAGCGACGCGACCTGCCTCGAGATCGTCGGCACGAAGAGCGAGAACGCCTGCTCGCTCCAGCACAAGCAGTACCGCGACTACGGCGACTGCACCTGAGCGGCGCGCCTCACGAGCCCCACGAAGCACGCGTCGTGGGGCCGCGCTCACGGTGAGGGCGCGAGCCACTCGATCAGCGCGACGACCGCGGCGAGCGCGACGAGGAGGCCGACGAGCCAGACCCCGAGGCCGCGCCACGCGCCTCCGAGCGACCGTCCCTTCTTGCGATCGCACTCGAGGCAGATCGCCCACGTCTGCGCGCCGCCCTCGGTGAGCGTGCAGCAGTCACCGCAGACCGAGCGTCGACACGAGGCGCACGGCCCGGCGGCCTCCGCGGCGCAGAAGGCGCAGCGCTCGGGACCGTCGTCGCCGACCGTTCGGAGCTCGCCGCTCATGCTTCGCATCCTACGAGTCGCCCGGCCTCGTTGCCTGGTTCATCCACACGCGTGCTCCGACCGGAGGGCCGGGCGCGACCTACGCCGCGACGACGTCGAGCGGCTCAGCCGTCTCCGCGAACGGCTGCGATCGCGGACGGATTTCCGCCCGATCGAGCGCGCGCTTCACCTCGGGGGCGGCGCCCGCCGGGCGCGTTTTTCGTGGCGGCGGTTTTGCTTTCCCAGGCTATAAGGTCGGCCCCATCGGCCCATCGACGCGTCATCCATCCGGTTTCCGGCGGTGCGCCTCGCGGGGCTCGGGGGAAGAGTGAAACCGTCGCGCCCGCGGCGGCATCGACAAGGGATGGCCAGCGCCGTGACTGCGGAGACCCTCAGCGACAAGCCGATCACGTCGTACGACGAGCTCCTCTCCCTCTTCCACGCGGCGATCAAGCCGGCGTCCGAGTTCCGTGTCGGCGCGGAGATGGAGAAGTTCGGCGTCTACGAGGACGGGACCCCGGTCCCCTACGAGGGCGACGGCGGCGTCCGCGCGCTCCTCGCCGAGCTCGCGGCGAAGGGCTGGAACGCCGAGGCCGAGACCGAGGGCGGTCCGCTCATCGCGCTCCTCCGCGACGGCGCCAGCGTCACGCTCGAGCCCGGCAGCCAGCTCGAGCTCTCGGGCGCGCCGCTCCTCCACGCCCACCAGATCTGCGCCGAGTTCCGCGGCCACCTCGCGGAGATCGCCCCGTTCTCCGAGGCCAGGAAGATCCACTGGCTCGGGCTCGGCTTCCATCCGTTCGCCGCGCGCGACGCGTACACGATGGTGCCGAAGCAGCGCTACGCGATCATGCGCGAGTACCTGCCGACGCGCGGGAGCATGGCGCTCGACATGATGCTCCGCACCGCGACGGTGCAGGCCAACTACGACTACCTCTCCGAAGCCGACGCGATGACGAAGATGCGCGTCGCGCTCAAGCTCTCGCCCCTCACGACGGCGATGTTCGCGAACTCGCCGTTCTACGAGGGCCAGCCGTTCGGCGGGAAGAGCTACCGCGCGAAGGTGTGGCTCGACACCGATCCCGATCGGTCGGGCCTCGTCCCGTCGTTGTGGAAGAAGAACGCGGGCTTCGTCGATTACGTCGAGTGGGCGCTCGACATCCCGATGTTCATGTTCAAGCGGAACGGCGAGAAGGTCGTCAACACCGGCCAGACGTTCCGCAGCTTCTGGAAGAGCGGCTACGCCGGCCACAAGCCGACCATGACCGACTGGCAGACGCACCTCAACACGCTCTTCCCCGAGGTGCGCCTCAAGAAGACGATCGAGGTGCGCGGCGCCGACGCGCAGGGCCCCAAGCTCGCGTGCACGCTGCCCGCGCTCTGGACCGGCATTCTCTACGACGACAAGGCGCTTGCCGCGGCGGACGCGATGACCGCCGATTGGACCCACGACGAGGTGAACGCCTCGCGCAAGGAGGTCTGGCAGAAGGGCCTGGGCGCGAAGTTCCGCGCCGGCACGCTCCAGCCGTTCGCCGAGAAGCTGATCGAGATCGCCAAGGGCGGCCTCGAGCGCCGCGCCCACCTCTCGCCGTCGGGCAAGGACGAGCGCGCGCACCTCGCGCGGCTCGAGGAGCTCGTCGCCGAAGGGAAGACCCCGGCCGATCGCCTGCTCGAGGGCATCGAGCACGTACCGAACATGCGAGCGGAGATCATCCGCCGCTGCGACCTCGGCACCGGCAGCTGACGCTCGGGAGCGATCAGCGCGGGTAGCCGGGCTCGCCCATGCGTTCGCGCGTCACGACGACGAAGCGCACCGACGGGAGGCTCGGGAGCACGTACGCGCCGGGCGCCTCTTGGAGCACGGTCGTGAGCTCGGCGAGGGCGTCCGGCCCGAGGCGGATCACGCACGTCCGTCCGCCGTCGTCGTCGATGACGATCTCGGAGGGCCCGTCCTCCGGACGGAGCGCGACGTTGACCTGAGAGCGCAGCGCTAGGCTCCCGTCGGCCCGCAGCGTCTTCCGGCGATCGCCGAAGAGCGCCATCGTCTTGCCGTGGCGGAGACGGGCCTCTACGGCCGATCGCACGACGGCGGCGGCGTCGACGTCGAGGTGGAGCTGGAGCTCGTCGTCGTCGACCGTCCAGAGCACGGCGACGCCATGGCGAACGCCGATCGACGAGCCGTCGCGATCGCGACCCTCGTCGACCGCCCGCGCGAAGCCCGGATCCCGCAGGAAGGTCGCGCGATCGGTGTCGAGCAAGAGGAGCGGATCGCGCTCGCGGACGAGGTCGACGAGCGCGCGGGGGTCCCACGCGTGCAGCGCTTCGTACTCACCCCGCGTGAGGCCGACCATCTGGAGGAAGTAGAACGCGCCGTTCTGCGAGCGGGTCGGCGCGAGCCCGCCGTCCTCCACGAAGACGACCGCGGCGATCTCGTCGTCCGTCGTCGTCGGCTGGATCGCCATGTGATGGTACGGCTCGAGGAACGAGACACGGGCGGCGAGGTCGTCGGCGACCCGCTGCATCCAGTCCACGACCCAGCCGACGTCTGGCTCGTCGACGCGCGCCGGAACGCGGCACGTGAGCTCGAAGCCCCAGCCCGAGACCTCCGGATCCTCCTCGAGCTTGTCGCCGAGCTCGGTGAAGCCGCGGCTCACCACGACCCAGTGGGGGATCGGCTCCTCGACGCGCGCCGCGAGGCAGCCGGCGATCTCGATCTTTCGCGGGGGCGGCGACGCGTCGAAGCGCAGCGGCTCCGCGTCCGGATGCGCCGCGAGGAGCGCCTGAACGAGCGCGGACTCTCCGTCAGCGTCGAACATTCGCGCTGGCGATGAAGGCGCGGACCGCGTCGAGATCCTTCACGCCGGGCGCATGCTCGACGCCGCTCGCGACGTCGATGCACCACGGCGCGATCTCTTCCACGGCGCGCGCGACGTTGTCGGGGCGGAGGCCGCCGGCGAGCGTGAGCTTGCGCTCGCGCGCGAGCTCGCGCACGAGCGACCAGTCGAAGGTCTCGCCCGTGCCGCCGAGCGCGCCCGGCGCCTTGGCGTCCGCGAGGATGTGCTCGCCGCCGAAGGTCCGCGCGAGCGCCACGTCGGCTTCCGACGCGACTCGCACGGCCTTGTAGGCGTGGGGGAGGAGGGGAGCCAGCGCCTCGGGCGGCTCGCTCCCGTGGAGCTGGAGGCAGCCGAGCGCGGCGTCACGGACGAGGTCGCGCATGGTGTCGACGTCGAGATCGGCGACGACGCCGACGACGAGCACCTTCGTCGCCCCGAGCGCGCCTGCGATCTCGCGGGCGCGCGCGACGGTGACGCGGCGCGGGGAGCTCGGGACGAAGTTCAGGCCGATCGCGCTCGCGCCGAGCTCGGCGCACGCGCGCGCGTCTTCGACGGTCGTCACTCCGCAGATCTTGACGTGCACCATGCGGCGCTCAGGTCGCCGGCGCGGTCGGCATCGACGAGCTCGGCGGAGACGACTCGATGCCGAGCAGCTCGCGCACCTTCGCGATCACCTGCGGAGCCTGGATGGGCTTCGTGATGTACGCGTTGGCGCCGAGCGAGAGCGCGCGCTGCCGGTCTTCCTCGGCGCTCTCGGTCGTGATGATCACGATCGGGACGTCCTTGTGCACCGGATCGGTGCGGACCCGCTTGACGAGCTTGAGGCCGTCCATGATGGGCATGTTGATGTCCGTCAGGATGATGTCGAACTTGCCGGCCGCGAGCTTCTTCAGCCCGTCGACGCCGTCGTCCGCCTCGGTCACCTTGATCTGCTTCACGCGCGAGAGCGCGAACACCAAGAGCTGCCGCATCATCGGCGAGTCTTCGACGATGAGGCACTGATACTCGGGCGGCGGGGAGGTCAAAGCCACGTCGAGTCCACGTTACCCAAACGACGCCCCGGCTGCGAGCCCTCTCTCGAAGCGCCCGTTCCGCTCAGGCTTGGTCGAGCCAGGCGCGGAGCTCGGAGCCGAGGACGCGGGGCGCGCGCCGCAGGGCGGCGACGTCGGCGCTGCCGGTAAGGAGCATCACGGCGCGGAGCTCGGCCTCGACGCCCTCGAGGAAGCGCGCGGCGCCGGCCCGCCCTCCCGCGACGAGCGCCTTCAGCGCGGGGCGCGCGATCCCGGCGGCGTGCGCGCCGAGCGCGATCGCGCGCGCCACGTCGAGGCCCGAGGCGACGCCGCCGGTCGCGATGATCGTGTCGAGCCCGAGCGGCGCGAGGACGCCGACGGACGCGGCGGTGGGGACGCCCCAGTCCCAGAGGGCCTCGCCGAGCGCGCGCGCGCCGGCGTCGCTCGCGGCCTCGGCGCGCTTCGTCTCGACGGCGACCCACGAGGTGCCGCCCGCGCCGGAGACGTCCACGTGCCGGACGCCGACGCCGACGAGGCGCCTGCCGACGTGGCTCGACAGACCGCAGCCCGTCTCCTTCACGACGACGGGGAAGGGCAGCTCGGCGACGAGGCGCTCGATGGTCTCGAGGCCGCCGCGGAAATCGCGATCGCCGCCGGGCTGGACGAGCTCCATCGCGGGGTTCAGGTGGACGCACAGCGCGTCGGCGCCGACGCCGCGCACGAGCGCGAGGACCTCGTCGGTCTTCATCGCGCGCGCCTGGACGACGCCGATGTTGCCGAGGACGAGCGTCGTCGGAGCGCCGTCGCGCACGGCGTACGTCGGGACCGACTCGGCGCGCACGTGCATCGCGCGCTGGCTGCCGAGGCCGAAGCCGTAGCCGCGCTCCTCGGCGATCGACGACAGCTCGCGGTTGACCCGCGCGGCCTCTTCCGTGCCGCCGGTCATCGCGGCGATCACGATCGGCGCGCGGAGCGTCTTGCCGAGGAGCGGCGTCGACAGGTCGAGCGCGCCGGCGTCGAGGTCCGGCAGCGCGTCGTGGATGAAGCGCACCTGCTCGAGCAGCGTGGTCTTGTCCCGGAACGCGACCGCGTCGGTCGCGCAGAGCGCGAGGTGGTCCGCCTTGCGCTGTCCGATCGTCGTCATGCGCGCTCCTCACCTTGGAGCCGCGTCTCGTGCGCTCGCGCCATGCCGCGCGTTGCCGCGTGGCCGCCGGAGGAGCGCGCGACCAACGGGGCCGCCACAATCTTCAAAGAAAACTGAAACATACTGAATTTGATGACGATTTATTCTGGAAGGACGATTGACGCGCGTCGGGCGCACCCCTAAGACTTGCCGCGTCATGAGACGCTCGCGGTCGCACCCTCGTCGCCGGCGGTCGCGCGCCGCTCGCCGCGCGGCCTCGACCGTTCGACCGGCCGACAGTGGCACATGCCCTCCCACGAGTCCATGGATGGTAGCGCGATGACCGCATCGAACGATCTCGCTGCTGCTCCACGCGCGTCGGCGGACGACTTCGGCGCGCTCCTCGCCGCGACGCGCGCGCGGATCGACGAGCGCCTCGGGGAGTGGCTCCGGCCGCGCGTGGCTGCGGCGACGCAGATCAGCGAAGAGGTCGGCACGGTCGCCGCGGCCGTGCAGGAGCTCGCGCTCCGCGGCGGCAAGCGCATGCGCGCGGCGCTGGTCGCGGCTGCCTTCGAGGCCTGGTCGACCGACGCGCATCGCGGCCCAGGGGCCGGCGCCGCGACGTGGTCGCCTTGCGAGCCGGCGATGATGGCGGTCGAGCTCCTCCAGACGTACCTCCTCATCCACGACGACTGGATGGACGACGACGATGTCCGTCGCGGCGGTCCGGCGGTGCACGTCCTTCTCCGCGAGAAGCTCGGCGCGCGCGCGCTCGGCGACGCCGCCGGGATCCTCGCGGGCGATCTCGCCTCGGGTTACGCGCAGGAAGCGCTGCTCGAGACGGACCTCCCGGTCGAGCGCGTCGTCCGCGCCGCGCGCGCCTTCGCGCGCATCCAGGTCGAGGTCGTCACGGGGCAGCTCGCCGAGATGCGCGCCGCAGGACGCGCGGCCGGCGCGGCGGGGCTGCCGAGCGTCGAGACGATCCACGCGCTCAAGACCGCGAGCTACACGGTGACGGGGCCGCTGCTCCTCGGCGCGGCGCTCGCCGGCGCCGACGACGCGCGTGCGGCCGAGCTCGAGCGCTTCGGCCGGCCGCTCGGGATCGCGTTCCAGCTCCGCGACGATCTCCTCGGCGTGTTCGGCGATCCGTCCGCCACCGGCAAGCCTGTCTGGAACGACATCCGGCAGGGAAAACGCACGGCGCTCGTCGCCGAGCTCCGCGGCGACGCGCGGGCGTCCGAGCTCCTCGGCCGTGTGTTCGGCAAGCCCGACGCGGCGGAGGCGGACCTCGAGGCCGTCGTTCGCGCGATGGAGGACAGCGGCGCCCGAGGGCGCGTCGAGGCGCGCGTCCGCGAGCTGTCGAGCGAGGCCCGCGCCGCGCTCGACGCGATGGCGCCGTCGATGTCCGATCGGGGCCGCGCATGGCTCGGCGGCGCGGTTGCAGCGCTCGGAGAGCGCTCCGCATGACGACGACGGAGGGGGCCGCGCGCGGCAAGGTCATCCTGTTCGGCGAGCACGCCGTCGTCTACGGCGTCCCGGCGATCGCCGTCGGCATCGAGCGCGGCGCGCGCGCGCGCGCCGAGGCGATCGCGACCGGGCCGAGCACGCTCCGCGTCCGCGACTGGAACATGAAGGTCCGCGAGGACGACCCCGAGACCCCCCTCGCGCGCGCGTTCGGCGATCTGCTCCGCGTGACGCGTGAGGCCGGCGTCTCGGTCTCGGCCGTGTCGGTCGAGGCGGAGTCGGATCTCCCTCCCGGCGGCGGGCTCGGCTGCTCGGCCGCTCTCGGCGTGGCGGTCGCGCGCGCGCTCGATCCGGAGGCGTCGCCCGAGGTCATCGCCGATCGCGCCGGCGCCTGGGAGGCCGTCTTCCACGGCAACGCCTCCGGCGTCGACGCCGCGGTCGCGTCGCTCGGCGGCTGCGTGCTCTTCGAGCGCGGCGGCCCCACGGAGAGATCGACGATCACGCGCGTCCGCGCGCCCGGCGTCGTCCACCTCTGCATCGGCAACAGCGGAGAGGCGTCGAGCACGCGCTCGATGGTCGAGGCGGTTGCGCGCCTCCGCGCCCGGCGTCCGGAGACGACGCAGAAGGCGTTCGACGCGATCCACACGCTGGTGAAGAACGCGCGCCTCGCGATCGAGGCCGCGGACCGCAACGCCGTCGGGCAGCTGCTCGACCTGAACCAGATGCTGCTGTCGGGCCTCTTCGTCTCGACGCCCGAGATCGAGCAAATGTGCAGCGCGGCGCGCGCCGCGGGCGCGCTCGGCGCCAAGCTCACCGGCGCGGGCGGCGGCGGGTGCGTCGTCGCGCTCGTCGATCACGCCGACGCCGGCGCAAAGGTGCTCGCCGCGTGGAAGAGCGACGGCTTCGACGGCTTCCTCACGACGTTCGGCGCACCGGAGACCGCGCGGCGCGGGCCGAGCTTCATCGAGAGCGCCCCGTGAAGCGCACCGCCGTCGCCCTCGCGCACCCGAACATCGCGCTCTCCAAGTACTGGGGAAAGCGCGCGGGCGGAGGCAACGTCCCCGCGGTCCCGAGCCTCTCGGTCACGCTCGCGGGGCTCGCGACGACGACGACCGTCACGTTCGACGACGCGCTTGCCGAGGACGCGCTCGTGTTGAACGGCGCGCCGGCCGGCGGGGGCCCGCTCGCGCGAGCGACCGAGCTGCTCGGTCGCGTGCGCGAGGCCGCGGGCCTCCGCGCGCGGGCGCTCGTCGTCTCCACCAACGATTTCCCCACCGCGAGCGGCCTCGCCTCGAGCGCGTCCGGCTTCGCGGCGCTCGCGGTCGCGGCGGTGCGCGCCGCCGGCCTCGACTACCCCGCCGAGCGCGTCGCGGACCTCGCGCGCCGGAGCTCGGCCAGCGCCGCGCGCAGCCTCTTCGGCGGCTTCGTCGAGCTCGACGGAGAGGTCGCGCGCCCCGTCGCGCCGCCCGGTCAGATCCCGCTCGAGGTCCTCGTCTGCGTCACGACCGAGGCGCCGAAGGCTGTCTCTTCGCGCGACGGCATGGCCCTGACGGCCGCGGAGAGCCCGTACTACGCCGGCTGGCTCGAGACCGCACCCCGCCTGCACGCCGAGCTCCGCGCCGCGCTCCTCGCCGGCGATCTCGAGACGACCTGCGCGCTCGCCGAGCGGAGCGCGCTCGCGATGCACGCGTCGGCGTTCGCCGCGGGCGTCGTCTACGTGTCCGGCGCGACGCTCGACGCGCTGGCGGCGGTGCGCGCGCTCCGACGCGAGGGCGTGATCGCCTACGCGACGATGGATGCGGGCCCCCACCTCAAGTGCCTCGTCCACGCCCGCGACGCCGCGCGCGCGACCGAGCGCCTCTCCCGCACGCCCGGCGTGCTCCGCGTCATCCGCGCCGTCGCCGGCGGAGGAGCGCGCGTCCTTCCGTCGTCTCCGCCGGGCGCGTCCGACGACGAGGCCGCGCGCGTCGTCGACGCCGCGGGGCCGCTCGCCGAGGAGCCGCCGCGATGAGGACCTTCGCTCCCGGCAAGCTCGTCCTGACGGGCGCCTACGCCGTGCTCGAGGGCGCGCCGGCGATCGTCGTCGCCGTGAGCCGCGGCGCCTATGCGGACTCGTCGCGCACGGCGCTCTCCGCGACGCCGGAGGTGGCCGCCGCGCTCGGCGAGCGCACGGCGCCGCACGTGGACGCCTCGTCGATGTTCGTCGGCGCGCGCAAGCTCGGGCTCGGCGCGAGCGCGGCGATCCTCGTCGCGTCCGTCGCGGCCCACGAGGCCGACGCGGGCGCGGACCTCGCGTCGCCCTCCGTCCGCGAGCGGCTCTTCGCGGTCGCGCAGGGCGCCCACGCGCATGCGCAGGGCGGCGGGAGCGGCGTCGACGTCGCGACGAGCGTCCATGGAGGCGTGATCCAGTACGTGATGGGACAACCGGTGAAGCGCGTCGCGCTCCCCGAGGGCTTGCACGTGCACGTCTTCGCGTGCGGTACGAGCGCGCGGACGAGCGAGCTCCGCGCGGAGGTCGATCGACTCGCCCACACGAACGCGGGCGCGCATCGCGCTTGCATGGATGACCTCGTGGTCATCGCGAACGACTCCGCGCGCGCGATCGAGGCCGGCGGCGCGACGGCGTTCGTCGAGGGCCTCCGCCGGACCGCCCGCGCGCTCGCGCGCCTCGGAGAGGCCGCCGGCGTCGGCATCGTCCCCGCGGGCTTCGACGCGCTCGAGGCGCTCGCCGCGAGCGAGGACGCGTCGCTCTCCGTCTCCGGCGCGGGCGGCGGCGACGTCGCCGTCTACGTCGGCCCCTCGGCCCCTTCGCCGACCTTCCTCGAGCGCGCGCACGCGCTCGGGCTCTTCTCGCTCGACCTATCGCTGGACAACAAAGGAGTCAGGCTCGCTCCCGACGCGACGGCCTTCGCCGCCGCGTCGTAGAGCGCCTGCCGAGCACACATGACGATGAACCGCACCTCTCAGCTCCCCGGCTTCTACAAGGTCACCGTCGACGAGCGTCGCAACCTGATCAGCGAGGCGACGGGCGTGTCGGCGGAGACGATGGCTTCTGCGCTCGACGGCGGCGGGCTCAGCGCCGACACGGCGGACAAGTTCGTCGAGAACGTCCTCGGGACCTACGGGCTCCCCTACGGCGTCACGCTGAACGTGCGCGTGAACGGCCAGGACCACGTCGTCCCGATGGTCGTCGAGGAGCCGAGCGTCGTCGCGGCGGCCTCGAACGCCGCGAAGATGGTCCGCTCCGGCGGCGGCTTCCAGGTCGAGGTCGACGCGCCCGTGATGATCAGCCAGGTGCAGCTCATCGGCGTCGCCGACCGCGCCGCGGCGACGAGCGCGATCCTCGCCGCGAAGGACGAGATCCTCGCCCTCGCGGACGCCGCGGTGCCCGGCCTCGTCGCCCGCGGAGGCGGCGCGCGCGGGCTCGAGGTGCGCGAGCTCGGTCAGCCCGAGGACGCGATGATCGTCACGCACATCCTCGTCGACTGCCGCGACGCGATGGGCGCGAACCTGATCAACACCGTCGCCGAGGCCGTCGCCGATCGGCTCGCCGCCCTCGCGAAGGGCAGCGTCGGCCTCCGCATCCTCTCGAACCTCTGCGACAAGCGCTGCGTGCGCGTGCGCTGCCGTGTCCCCGCCGACAAGCTCGCGACCGAGCAGATGGACGGGCAGGCGGTCATCGACGGCATCGTCAACGCCTCGCGGTTCGCCGAGCTCGATCCGTACCGCGCGGCGACGCACAACAAGGGCATCATGAACGGCGTCGACGCCGTGGTCATCGCGACCGGCAACGACTGGCGCGCGGTCGAGGCAGGAGCCCACGCGTTCGCGGCGCGGAGCGGCGTGTACCGGCCGCTCTCGATCTGGCGCCGCGACGGCGACGCGCTCACCGGCTTCCTCGAGCTGCCGCTCGCGCTCGGCACCGTGGGCGGCACGCTGCGCGTCCACCCGAGCGCGCGGCTGTCGCTCGACGTGATGGGTGTCACGGAGGCCGCCGACCTCGCCGCCGTGGCCGCCTCCGTCGGCCTCGCGTCGAACCTCGCGGCGGTCCGCGCGCTCGCGACCGACGGCATCCAGCGAGGACACATGGCGCTCCACGCGCGCTCGGTGGCGCTCGCCGCGGGCGCTGCCGGCTCCGAGGTCGAGCGCATCGCGGCGCTCATCGTCGAAGCGCGCGACATCACCGTGGAGGCGGCACGCCGGGCTCTCGCGATCGTTCGGAACGACCGCCGCTCCTCGGCGCCCGCGGAAGGCTCGCGCGGCGACGGCGAGAGCACGGCGAGCGCGGAGTAGGCGCGCCGACGCGCGACCCCCAAGCTTCTCCGTCCGTCAGGAGGGCGGCGCCGTGGCGCGCGAGCCCCCCAAGCTTCTCCGTCCGTCAGGAGGGCGGCGCCGTGGTCGTGACCGCGCTCACCCGCGGTCCGTCCGGGCCGCGCCTCGAGCTTCGGCTTGATCTCGCCGTAGAGCTCGAGGCGAACGCCGCTCCTGCGTCGTCACTTCGTCACGATGTTGCGCGCAGTCTCACTGCCCCGGCATCGGCGGCATCTCACGATCCATCGTCGGTGTCGCCGGCGCGCCGGTCTGGACGCCGAGCTTCGCGAGGTCGTCGATCTCCTCGAGCTCACCGCTGAAGGTCTGAGCGGGAGGCTCCTTCTGGACGGGGTCCGGTCCCGGAGCGGGTTGCGGGTCCTCGACGCCCGCCGCACATCCCACGACCGTAAGCCCAATCACCGCAGCCATCACCCAACGGTTCATGATTTCAATCCCTCCTTTTTGACGTGGACCGGACGTCGCGTGTGCTTCGAGGTTCGCCCGAGAGTGAACGGTCCCGCCAGTTTTCTACGGAACCACGAATCTCATCACGAACACAAGCGTCTCAAGGGGCCGCGCGGCAAATCGGTGCGCGGCTCTCCTTCTCGTCGGGCGCATGTGTTCTCGCCCATTTTTCGCGCGTCCGAGCGACGGGGAGGGACGTCCAAGAATCGCGCCGCAAGCGCGCCGCGCGTTCGTTCGGGGCGGCGCGCCGAAGAGTCGAAGCAATCCCGCGTCGTCCACGCGCGCGGCGTCCGTCCGCGCGGTGAGCGCCGCGGAGATCGGGGGGACGCCGATCCAGCCCTCAGCGGAGGGCGTTGTGGACGAGCGCGATCAGCGCCTGCGCCAGGAGGTCCCGGACGTCGGCCGCGCGAGGCGCCGGCGCGCTCGCGGGCGCCTTCTCCGAGGCGACGCACGCCTCGACCCACGCGATGCTCGTCGCCTCGGCGAGGCCGACCCAGCCCTGCAGGGCGATGGGAAGGAGCGGCGAGGACAACATGCCGGGCGCCGGGAAGATGTCCGCCATGCCGCTCGTAAGACGTCCGAGGAGCGTGGCGCGCGTCTCGTCGACGACGGCGGCGAGCTCGCGATCGGCGAAGGCGCCGCTTCGCATGAGCGTCGCGAACGCCCCGCCGTGTCCGCGGACGTACTCGAGGTAGCGATCGAGGCCGACCTGGAGCCGCTCGAGCGGCGGCACCTCGGGCGGAACGTCCATCCGCGCGAGCAGGCGCGCCGCCGCCTCGCGCACGCACGCCACGTAGTACGCGCGCTTGGTCGGAAAGTAGTGGTAGAGGAGCCCCTTCGAGATCCCCGCCGCCTGCGCGATGAGATCGATCGAGACCTCTTCGTAGGTGCGCGTCCCGAACTCCGCGAGGCCGAGCTCGACGAGCTGAGCGCGACGCTCGTCGACGTCGAGCCGGACGCGCGCGCGGCTCTCGTCCTTGCCTGCGGACGGCTTGCCGCGGCGGGGCGGGGGAGGGCCCTTCGGCGCCGCGCGCCGGCGCGTGCTCCGGGCGGTCGTGGCCGAGCCGGGCTTGCTGGAGGGGCGCATCGCATCGAAGAGCATAGCGACAACGACCGTCGGCCGCCCCATTGACTCGAGTTCAATAGGCGCTACGGTTATTGAACTCGAGTCAGCAAGGAGCTGTCGATGCACCGGAACGAACCGAGTCCTGCCCGTCACGGCGGAGCACAGGGCGATCGAACGATCGGCGAGCGACGCGAGGCCTCGAGCGCGGCGAAGCGCTCGCCGGACGCGCGCGCCGAGCCGTCGATCCGCCCGCGCGCGCCGCGCCTCGCGTTCGACGGCGTGCGCCGCCACTGGTTGGCGGGGAGCCGCGCGGCGACGCAGGTGGCGAACGGCGTCAACCTCCTCTTCCCGGCCGGCGAGCGGTTCTTCATTCGCAGCGTGCGCCACTACCTCGATCGCGTCTCGCCCGAGCTCGCCGCCGACGTGAAGGGGTTCTTCGGGCAGGAGGGGCGTCACGCGCAGGCGCACGAGCGGCTCTTCGACACCCTTCGCGCGCAGGGCTTCGACATCGACTCGCTTCTCGAGCGCTACGAGCACATCGCCTACGACTACATCGAGAAGGCGGCGCCTCCGCCGCTCCGCCTGGCCGTGACCGTGGCCCTCGAGCACTTCACCGCGATCCTCGCGGAGGACGCGCTCTCGGCCGACGTCCTCGCCCACGCCGATCCCGAGATTCGCCGCCTGCTCGAGTGGCACGCCGTCGAGGAGCTCGAGCACAAGGCCGTGGCGTTCGACGTCTTGAAGGAGGTCGCGCCGAGCTACGCGCTTCGGGTCCTCGGGATGGTCGTCGCGACGATGACGCTCGGCGGCTTCTGGATCTGGGCGACGCGCGCGCTCTTGGAGCAGGACGGCTCGTCGTTCGCGGAGGCGCGGAGGGAGCTCGAGGCGCTTCGCGAGCTCGCCGCGCGCGAGGGCGAGACGCGCGTGATGGATCCGGTCGGCAGGCGCGTCTTCCTGCGCGGGATTCGCGAGTACCTTCGGCCGGGGTTCCACCCGATGGACCGCGATCACTCGGCGCTCATCGCCGCCACGCTGGCGCGCCTCGAGGAAGAGGGCGTGGTCGTCGGCGCGCAGAGCGCGGACGTCCCGTCGTGACCTTCGCGATCCCCGACGCGGGCCTCTCCGGTCTCGGCGGGGCACCCCAGCCGAGCTTTGTCGAGGCAAACGAGCCCATTGCCCGGGCAGCCAGGCTGTTTCGCTGCCGACCGCGTCGTCCCCGGACGTGAAAACGGCCGCTGCCTCGGGGAGGAGCGGCCGTCATCGTTGCTGGGTTTCCAGCTTCTTGTGCGAAGGAGGGGACTTGAACCCCTACGGTGTTACCCGCTAGCACCTCAAGCTAGTGCGTCTGCCAATTCCGCCACCTTCGCGTCGTGACGAGGACGCGCAACCTAGCCTTCTCGTTCCCTTTGAGTCAAGCCTTCTTGGAGAGCGCGGCCAGGACCTCGGTCAGCTCGAAGGGTTTTCGAACGAGCTTCATGTCCGCGGTGCCCACCACGTCCGGCAGGCGATCGGCGCTGCCCGTGATGAGGACGAGGTCGATTCCGGGTGAGCTTTGCCTGAGCCGCGCGATGGCTCCGCCGGCGTCTTCGGCGATCGGGGAGAGATCGACGAGCGCGGCGTCGTAGGGCGCGGTGGAGAGCGCGGCCGCGAGCTCGGCGCCGGTCGAGGCGACGGTCACGTCGGCGCCCCGGCCCGCGAGCGCCGTCTCGAGCAGCTGCGTGACCGCGGCGTCGTCCTCGACGAGCAGCACGCGGACGCCGGAGAGCTCTCGGACCCGTGGGGCCGAGACGGGCGGCCGGGGGATCGCGTCGACCCGCGGCCACGTCACGCGGAAGCGAGCGCCCGTCGACCCGGGCGCCGACGGCAGGAGCTCGACGTCGCCGCCGCCGGCCCTGGCGAGGTCGCGGGAGTGGCGGAGGCCCACGCCGGTCCCACCGGGCCGGAGCGACTCGCCGCGGAAGACGCCGGCGCGACGCGACTCGGGGACGCCCGGCCCCTGGTCCGAGACGACGATCCACACGCGTTCGTCGTCGGCCGCGACGTCCACCGTGACCTCGCTCCCGCGCGGTGCGTAGGCGAGCGCGTTCATGACGAGGTTCGTCAGGACCTGCGAGACGTCGAGCGCGCCGGCGAGCTTCGCGGTCGCGTCGCCGCCGGTCACGATCATCGTCGCGCCGACGCGGCTCGCCTCGACCGCGAGCGCGTCGACGACGTCGCGGGCGACCTCGCCGGCCGCGAGTTGCTCGTCGATGCGCGGGCTGCCGATCGCGTGGCGCGCGAGGTCGCGGGCGATGCGCGCGCGCTGCTCGACGATCGTGAGGGCGTAGGCCGTCGTCTCCGGCGTCGCGTCGGGCGCGCGCGCCTCGCCGATCCAGCCGAGCAAGACCGTGAGCGCGTTGGAGACGTCGTGAAGCACGCCCGCGAGATCGCGGTGGGGGTCTCCGCCTCGCTGGCTCTCGGGCCTGTCGTCGTCTCCCCGATCCGTCACGACCGGGCACGCTACGCCAACTCGAAGGTCACGTCATCCGCCGGTTAGGGGCACACATTCCGCGATTCCGCTCGGAGCGGAGCGCCCGCCGGCGCTCGCTTTCCGGTCGCGCGGCGGGAGAGGACGCGCCGCATCATCGGCCACCGGCAACGGCTGGCTCGTGGATGGGCGCGCCGATGAGGTGCGGCCTCGTTCCGGGCCTCGTCGTGTGTCGCGTCGCCCGTGCCGCCTGGATAGGCGCTGGCCGTTCCCGGATGATGGGTGCGGTCGTCTCGAGCAAGGCGCGATGAGCTTCACGCGGGCCGGGCCCACCGACGCTCGGCGAGGAGCCGCTCGACGCGGCGCCGAACATCGTCGCGGATCTCACGGACCTGGTCGATCGGCAGGCCCTTGGGATCTGCAAATGGCCAGTCGTCACGTTCGACGCCGGGTACGACAGGGCACTGTTCCCCGCAGCCCATCGTGATCAGCAAGGACGCCGTCCGAGCCAGCTGATCATCGAGCAGGCGGGGCTCTTCCGAGGAGAGATCGATCCCGGTCTCCTGCATCGCGAGCACGACCTGGGGGTGAACGCGGCTCCCCGGAGCCGTACCGGCGGAGATGGCCGTCGCCTTCGTCGGATCGGCGAGCTCGTTGAACCAGGCCGCCGCCATCTGCGAGCGTCCGGCGTTGTGGACACATGCGAAGAGGACCGTCTTCATCGCGGTGCTCCTTCGGCGAGGTCGGCGGGCGCGGAGAGCAGGTCATCACCCGTGCGCTGTCCGAAGAGCTTCTGCTTCAGCCACAGCGACAGGTACACGAGCGCGAGGAGTGCAGGGACCTCGATGAGGGGCCCGACCACTCCTGCGAGGGCCTCGCCCGAGGAGATTCCGAAGAGCCCGATGGCGACGGCGATCGCCAGCTCGAAGTTGTTTCCCGCCGCAGTGAACGACAGCGACGCCGTCTCCTCGTAGGAGAATCCGAGCCTCTTCGAGATGAAGAACGACGCCGTGAACATGACGACGAAGTAGAGGACGAGCGGCAGCGCGATCCTCAGGACGTCGAGTGGGAGGCGGACGATCTTGTCTCCCTGCATCGCGAACATCAGGACGATCGTGTAGAGGAGCCCCAGCAGAGCTGTCGGCCCGATCTTCGGCAGGAACCTGCGCTCGTACCAGACCTCCCCCCGCTGGCGTACGAGCGCCGACCTCGTCACGGCTCCCGCGACGAGCGGTAGACCCAAGAACAGAGTCACGCTCTTGCCGATCTCCCACATCGAGACGTGGAACGCCGTTCCCTCGGAGCCCAGCCACACGGGGAGGACGCTGAGGAAGAACCACCCGAGCACGGAGTAGAAGAGGATCTGGAAGACCGAGTTCAAAGCCACGAGCAGCGTGGCGATCTCGTTGCTTCCCTTCGCCAGCATGTTCCAGATCAGGACCATCGCGATGCAGCGCGCGAGGCCGATCAAGACGAGGCCCGTGCGGTAGTGCGGTAGATCGGGGAGCAGGAGCCATGCGAGGACGAACATGAGGATCGGGCCGAGCACCCAGTTGAGCGCCAGCGAGGCGGTGAAGAGCTTGCCGTTCGCTCCCACGGCGCCGAGCTTGCCGTAGCGAACCCTCGCCAAGACCGGATACATCATCCAAAAGAGGCCGACGGCGATGGGGAGCGACACACCGCCGATCTTCACGGTGTCGAGGGCTGGGCCGAGGGACGGGGAGACTCGCCCAAGGCCGATTCCGAGCCCCATCGCGACGAAGATCCAGACGGGTAGAAAGCGATCGAGGACCGAGAGTCGTGTGGTCAGCTTGGGCGAGGCAGGCATGGTGCTCACGTCGACGCGCTCAGCCGCAGCAAGACTTCTTCGCCGTCGCGGGCGGCGCGGCGGACGCCTTGATCTCGGGCACACAGCACGCGCCGGACATGCCGATGTCGGGCAGCCCCGTTCCCATCTCGTCGGTGTCGCCCTTCACGAAGAAGACCTCCCAGGCGTTCCCGTCGGGGTCCTCCACCCAGACCTTGTCCTGGAGTGCGTAGCAACACGAGGTGTCGTCCTCGGTCTTCGTGACGAGACCTGCTTCTTGAAGCGGGTCCACGCTGCGGCCACATCCTCGCTGCTCGCCACCTGGACGCCGAAATGGCTCGCGTTTACGCCGGTGCGTGGAGCTTCCTGCATGGTCAGGTTCAACGACGGAGAGACGAGGTCGAACTTGGCGTAGCCGGGCCGCCGTTTCGTGGCCTGGACCCCGAACGCCTTCTCGTAGAAGGCGACAGAGGCGTCGACGTTCGAGACGTTCAACGAGACGTGGGGCTTCAAGATGTTCATCGGTTGTCTCTCCTTCCAAAAAAGTCGAAATAGAACGCCAAAAAGTACCGCGAAGGTCGAGCGTCAGCAGCAGCCGGCGTTTCCGCGCTTGCAGCAGTCTTCCCAGACGTAGTCCGTGAGCGCTCGAAGGACGGCGTAGTCCGCCGAGTAGTAGTGGAACGTGCCCTCGCCCCTGCTCGTGAGCAGGCGCGCGTCTACCAGTCGCTTGAGGTGGTGGCTCAAGGTCGACGCCGGCAGGTCCACTTGAGCTTGGATGTCGCCCGCAGCAGCACCATCCGGTCCCGCCTGAACGACGTGCCGCAGAATCTTCAGTCGCACCGGGTGCCCCAATGCGCTGAGCTGTTCCGCGTGCCGTTCGAGCTTCGAGGTCACGTCCGTACTTCTAACATTCTCGAAGCAGGGAGCAAGAGGCTTGTTCGATAATTTTGGAAAGCTGTCTCCGGCCTGTGTCGAGGCGTGCGAACGCTGCATCGAAGACTGTCTAGCCAAGGACTTCATCCTTCGGCTCCCACGGCGGACGCCACAGCGCGCTCGCTTCGCACGACGAGGGCGCGGCGCGACGCGCTGCCGGTCTTCCTCAGGAGCGACGCCACCTGATTGGCGATCGTGCGGACGGAGCGCGAACGCAGCCGGGCGATCTGCGCATTGGAGAGCCCCCGCTGAAGGAGTGCGAGGATGTCGCGCTCGGCCACCGTCAACGCGTCGACCGCGAGCTCCGCGCGCGGGTCGCCCGCGAGGAGAGCGGCGGTCCGCACCAGATCGCTGCGTGAGAGCGAGCCAACCTTGGCCGCCGCGCTGGCAAGACGCGCCGAGACCGTCGACGGCGTGATGCCGAGGCCGTACGCGACGAGCTTCGTCGAAAGACCGCGTGACGCGAGTGAAAGTACCGCGATCTCGCTCGGGGACAGCGCCCGGAGCGCGTGCGTCGCGGGTGGGTTGTCGAGGACGAGGTAGCAGAGCTCGTTGCCGGCCACGCGTGGGGCGAGGCTCGCTCGTCCGCAGACGAGCGCCGACCACAGCTCGAGCGCGTCGCCGGAGGTTCGGCGCCGTCGCGTTCGCGCCTCGCGAACGCGAGCCACCCGTGCTTCGAGGAGCGTCTCCGGGGGCGCATCGGCCTCACGATGGATGACTCGACCGGAGGCGGTCACCTCGGCGATCACGCTCTCCGGCCGGCGGCGCACCCGCTGACCGTTCTCGAGGTGGAGCGCGATCCGAGTGAGAAGACGGCGCTCGTAGGCTCCGAGCGCGACCGGATGGTCGTATACCGCATGGAGCACCGTGATGGCCCCCGGGGCAGGATGAGTGACGATCCCGATCCCATCGATGAAATCAGCCGAACGGCGAAATGTTCCGAGCAAGTCGAGCACGTCCGGATCGACTCTCGTCGCGACCTCGAGGTGCGTGGTAACGGGCGCCCCGAAGTGGAAGGGCGCCCAGGCCCGGGCTCCGCCGGCGCAGGCGGCGCTCATCGCATTGTTCAAGACCGAGTCCATCGAGTACGGCGTGCTGAGCATCTGCCGAACCGACGAGAAGTCGGGTGAATACTCGAGCGAGTAGACGCCCACCCGAGATGCGCTCGGAAAAATCGAGCGGGCTGCCTCGATGATCGGCTCACTCCACGCGAGGTCATCGGCGGCCGGCGCGTGCACCGCCTCGACCAAGTCTATCCACCTCGCGCGTGTCGGGATGACGGCCTTCGGCGTCATGGCGAACCGTGAGCCTCGAGCCGACTTCGCCGAGTCACGATCGCGAGCGTCTCGGCCTCGCGTGGGCGACCAAGCCCGGGCTCCTCCCGACTGCCGACCGTCACCATCGCCCCATCGCCCCCCTCTCAGACGCCCCCGAGCCTATCAACGCGCTTCGCTACCGCGCACCGGTCGACTGCGTTGAAAGAAAAATGACTACGCCGAGCACCTCGAATCGTCGCCGGGCAGTCCAACTCGGATTCGAGGGATGCGGATGGCTCCGGCGCACTAAGCACGAAGATGAGGCGAGGTGGACCTTCGCAGCCTACGCACGCCTGCCCGTGGCAGCAGAGGATCTCCGCTTGCGTCCGAGCACTCCGAGCGCCGTGAGCGCGACGACGAACAAGGAGCTCGAGCCTCCGCCGCGGGGAGACATCGCGCAACCACCCTCGTCGTCGCCAGAGGACGTCGAGCTTGCGCCGTCGTTCGACGAAGAGGTGCCGCTCCCACTCGAGCTGGCGCCCGCGGGGGATCGTCCGGGCGCGCTCAGGTCGGGCGCCATCGGCACGTAGCAGCCGAGCGTCGTCCCACCGTCCGTGCACGTGAAGGGCGTGCACGTCCCCGCCTTCGTGCTGCCGTCCGCATCAGGAGTCCCGAGCGAGCAAGAATCTCCGCTCTGCTTCTCCGTGCACGGGTTCATGAGGAACGCGTTGCCACAGACGGACGTCTTGACGTTGCAGGTCCTCGCCGGCGCTTCCGAGCAACCCATCTGGACGCAGCGACCGTACCCATGCGGCGTCATGCAGGGATCTCCGGGCAACTTCGGATCCTTCGCCGAGCCGCAATACATGTCGCTGCCGACGCAAGCATGGGCGGCGGAGGGAACGAAGAGTGGCGCGAGGAGCGCCGCAACCAGAAGGAAGCGGACGGAGGACATCGCCGCGCGCAAAAGCACGAGCCGTGCCTGGAGAGAGGGCCCCGCCTCTAGCGGCGTTTCCGCGACGTCGGCCGCGGTGGACCATGACAGCGTGGTCACGAGGAGCAGGCGGGCGCCTCGTCGCCGTCCTCGCTCCGCCACAAGCCGATGGCATCGACCAGGGCGAACGCTCGGCTCGCCGCCGCTCAGCGCGCGGCCGGCGGCGGCGCGATCGCGCGGATCGTCTCGACGAGCTCCGTCGTGCCGATCGGCTTGGTGACGTGGATCGCGAAGCCGGCCTCGAGCGCGCGGCGGGCATCCTCGCCCGAGGCGCTGGCCGAGAGGGCGACGGCGACGGGAGGCACGGCGCGCGCGTTCAAGCGCCGCACGAGCTCGAAGCCGTCGAGATCCGGCATCTGGAGATCGCTCAGCACGACGTGCGGGGCGCGCGAGTCGAGGCTCTCGAGGGCGCTCACCGCGCCGCTCGCCTCGAACACCTCGGCGCCGGCCGACCTGAGGGTCATGCTCACGAGCTCGAGCGTCTCCGGCTCGTCCTCGACGACGAGCACGCGAAGGCCGGCGAGCTCGTCGCCTCTCAGCTGATCGATGGTCACGTCCCCCAGCATCCTCGAAAGGGCGCGGAGGCGAAATCGAAGACTTCCGGCGGACCCGGCCCGACCGACGCGCGCCGTCGCCGCGCGCGTCGGTCGCCCGCGGTTCGTCAGCGACGCCGGCGTCGGCGAACGACGCCGAGCAGGGCCGCGAGGCCCGCGATGCCGCCCGCCGCGCCGGACGCGCCGGACGCGCCGCCGCTCGACGCGCCGACCGCGCGGCAGCTGCAGTCTTCGTCGACGCCCCCGCCGCCGAGGTTGAGGCCGGGGATCGTGCCCGCGTCGAAGCCGGGCGTGGTCCCGCCGTCGGGGAGCGTGTCGGGCGCCGAGGCCACGGTGATGGTCGCCTGGGCGGTGCTCCCGAGGGAGTCGTTCAGCGTCACGACGTCGGAGCCCGCCGCCGCGCCGGCGGTGTAGACGCCGTCCGCGCCCACCGCAGCACCCGACTCGTTCGTGGAGAGGGTGAAGCCGTAGCCCTCACCGCTGCCGCCGGCCGCCCCGAAGGTCAGGCTCTCGCCCGCGATCACGGAGGCTCCGGCCGGGGTGACCGTGAGGCTGGGGCCGACGGCGATCTGGACGGTCGAGCTGTTGCCGACGGAGTCCGCGACGCGCACCGTGTCGATCGTGTCGCCGGTCGGGCCCGCCGTGTAAGCGCCGCTGGCCGCGTTGATCGTCCCGCCCGACGCCGCCACGTCGACCGACCAGGAGTAGCTGCCCGAGCCGCCGACGGCGGTGAAGGCGATCGCGCCGCGCGGAGCGGTCAGCGGGGAGGCGGGGGTGATCGCGAGGCCGCCGCCGACGGACACGTTGACCGACGCGCGGTTGCCGAGGGAGTCGGTGACCCGCACGGTGTCGACCGTGTTCGTGCCGTTGCCGGCCGTGTAGGCGCCGGTCCCGGCGACGATCGTTCCGCTCGAGCCGTTCTGCGTGATGTCCCACGTGTAGCCCGCGCCGCTGCCTCCGGTCGCCGCGAAGCTCACCGAGCCGTTCGGCGGAGCGGCCGGCTGCGCAGGCGTGACGGAGATCCCCGGACCGACCGAGACGGTCGCGGTGACCGCGTTGCCGCCGGAGTCGGAGAGACGGACGACGTCGACGACGCCGCCCTTCGTGCCGGCGGTGTAGCTCCCCGACGCGGACACGGATCCACCCGAGGCGTTCGAGAGGAGAGAGAACGTGTACGGCGCGACGCCGCCGCTCGCCGTGAACGAGCGCTGTCCCCGCGGCGGCGCGCTCGCGTTCGACGGGCTGATGACGAGCGCCGTCGTCGGCTGACCGACCCGCACCGTCGCCGTCGCCGTGACGCCCGCCCCGTCGGTGACGCGGACGGTGTCCACGGTCCCGCCGTTGTTGCCGGCCGTGTAGGCGCCGCCCGCGGAGACGGACCCGCCGGAGTTGTTGGTCTGGAGCGAAAAGACGTACCCGATGCCGGCGCCGCCGGTCGCGGTGAACTGCCGGCTCTGACCCACGTTGAGGTTGACGCTCGTCGGCGCGATGAGCAGCGGGGGAACGCCGAGCTTCACGATGAAGCCGTCGTTCTCGCCGCCGTTGGTCAGCTGGCGCCCGTTCAAGAACGGCAGATCGTTCGACCAGCTCGTGCCGCCGAGGTAGACGTTCGAGCCGTTGATCGCGATCGCGTCGCCCTCGTCGCTGTTCCCGCCGCCGTAGAAGGTCGAGAAGATGAGCGCGGTGCCGGCAGCGTTGACCCGGCTCACGAACGCGTCGTACCCGCCCTCGCCGCCGCCCGCGTGGTTGGCCTGGGCAGGGATGACCGTCGGGTAGCTCGTGCCCTGCGTGATGCGCGTTCGCCCCGTGACCCACGCGGTGTTCGCGGCGTCGACGGCGATCGCGTAGCCATGGTCGTCGTTGCTGCCGCCGATGAACGTCGAGTAGAGGATCGCGGTCGCGGCCGCGTTCAGCTTCGTGACGAAGACGTCGCGCTGACCGGCGTAGGGATAGATGGAGCTCGGCGCCGGGAAGTCGCCCGAGTCCGTATCGCCGGTCACGTAGACGTTGCCGCTCGTGTCGAGGGCGATCGCGAGGGCGCGGTCGTCGCTCGAGCCGCCGAAGCACTTCGCGTAGTCGAACGCGGTGCCGGCGGCGTTCAGGCGCGCGACGAACGCATCCGCGCTCTCCATGTTGCCTTCGCACTCCGCCTTGAGGAGCGAGCCGCCGGACTGCGGGAAGGCCGCGTTCGTGTACCCGGTGAGGTGCGCCCGCCCCGCGGCGTCGACCGCGAGGCCGGTGGCGAAGTCCTCGCCCGTGCCGCCGAGGTAGCTCACCCACAGGATCGGTTCGTCGTCGAGCTGCTGCGCGGGGAGGCGGAGCTTCACGACGAAGGCGTCGTAGTCCTCGCCCCCCGTCGCGCCGCCCTGCGGAATGGGTCCCTTCCGCTCGATTCCGCCGCCCATCCCGACGCTCGTGGCGGTCGACGAGCCGGCGACGTAGATGCCGGTGGCGTCCACGGCGATCGCGGCCGGCTCGACGGGCCCGTAGGCGGAGAGGAACGTCGAGTAGGCGAGCGTCGCGCCGTCGGCGCTGAAGCGCGCGACGAAGCCATCCGAGCCGCTCCAGCCCCGATACGGGTTGATGCCGTTGACGTTCGGCAAGTCGTACGACCTCGTGGTGCCTGTGACGTAGGCCGTGCCGTCCGCGGCGATCGCGATGCCGGTGGCGTCGTCGTGGTCGATGCCGCCGAAGTACGTCGAATAAACGAGCGTCGTTCCCGTCGGGTCGAGCTTCGAGACGAAGACGTCTCGGTACCCGCAGATGGCGCACTCGTAGTACGGGTTATAGGTGGGGTCGTACGCGTTCGCGACCGGGAAGCCCGCCGCGCTCGTCGAGCCCGTGACGTAGGTGT
>JAHBWC010000010.1 GCA_019637225.1 Labilithrix sp. | reverse complement strand
CGCTCGGCAGCGCGTCGGGGGTCGTGACGGCGACGATCGCGCCCGGCGCGCTCGCCACCTCGTCCGACGCGGCGTTCGCGTTCGCGTTCGCGTTCGCGGTCGCGTTCGCGTTCGCGACGACGACGGCCGCGCTCTCCGCCGGGCGTTCCGCGCCGGCGATCGGCGCGGACGACCCGCCGCCGAGGAACGAGAGCGCCGCCGCGCCGATCCCCACGGCGGCCATCGCGACGAACCGCGGGCGCGCGAGCCGCGCGACGAGCGACGGCCGCGCGAGGTTGGCGGCGGGCGCGGGCAGCGCCACGCCGACAGCGGCCGCGATGACCCGGCGCTCGAAGTCCGGCGCGGGTCGGTCCTCGCGCGCGGCGCGGAGGAGCGCGCGGTCGAGCGCGGTCCCTTCGTCGATGAGGCGCTTCGGTGATGTCATGGCTGCCCCTTCTGCATGCGTCGCGTCGCCTTCTGGAACTGCTCGCGCGCGCGGCGCAGCCTCGACGCGACGGTCCCGATCGGAGCGTCGAGCACGGCGGCGATCTCCGGCATCGTCATCTCTTCGAGCTCGTAGAGGATGAACACCGTCCTCATCTCGTCGTTCAACGTGGCGAGCGCCCGATCGAGCAGCTCGAGCGCCTCACGCCGCTCGAGGATCTCCTCCGACGACGGATCTGCGCCCTCGCAGGTGTCGACGTCGAGGTCCACCGCGCGGCTCGTGAACGACTTCGTCGAGCGGCGCCGCCGCGAGGCCACGCGCACGGCGATCCCGAAGAGGAAGCGCTTCTCTTGCCCCTCGTAGATCGCGTCCATCTTGCCCACGGCCGTGAGGAAGACCTCCTGGCCGGCGTCTTCCGCGTCCGCAGGTGAGAGCCCGAGCCGGCGGAGGAACCCCCACACCGACGTGAGATGGGCGCGGATGAGCGCCACCTTCCGCTGCTCGAGGTCGCGCGCGTCGGCGGCGTCGCCGGTCCGCGCGAGCGCGCGGGCCCGTTCGTCGACGATCGCGGCGGACGACGAGGCCATCACCCAAGCCCTAATCCCAGGACGCCCTCGAACCGATCCAAAAATGTTCGCCCACGGTCACGGAAAGCGAACCAGGACGGACACGCCGCCCGTTCCGGCGACCGCAGGTGTGCGGAACAGCGTGAGATCTGGGCCCAAAAAGAAGCGCGTGCGCACCATCGGCGCCACGAGCCCGCCCTCGAGCTCGAGCGCGACGGCACGGCTCAGGTCGACGCCGAGGCTGCCCGTGGCGGTCGGCGCGAGCCACGTCTTGTCTTGCGCCCGCGCGCTCGGGATCCCGCCGCTCGTCCCGCGGTGGAGCCCGACCTGCATCCCCGCGCACGGCGCGAGGTGAACGACGGGCGCAAGCGGGAGGCGCACCGGGCAAACGCGAAGCCCTCCCGCGACCAGGGCGTAGCGCTGCGACCCGGCTCCGACGCTCGCGTTCGTCGTCGCCGCGTCGACGGAGAGCCGGACGGACGCGCGCGCCCACTCCCGCGCCGAGAAGGCGACGTCCATCGCGGCGAACACCCCGGCCCGGGGCGCGACGGCGGGGCCGACGCCGCCGAGCACGCCTCCGCCCGCCCCCACGCCGAAGGTGAAAGGCGGCGGACCGACCGGCGGGGGCTCGCTCGCCCTCGAGATCGGCGACGGAGCGCTCGGCCGCGGCCTCGGCGGCGTAGCCGGCTCCTCCGCGACCGGCTCCGGACCGGCGACCGCGTCGGGATCGAGGTAGAGCGCGACGACGAGGGCCAGCGCCTTCGCGACGTCCGGACACGTCTGGCTCTCGACGGCGCGCTCCTGCCGCGCGCCGTCGGGCTCGCGGATCTCGAGCCGCCCGACCACATGCCCCGCTGCCCGGTCCTCGACGATCGTCACGGAGAACGTGGTCGCGAGCTCGCCGGGCGCCGCGAGGCGGGGCCGCTCGGTCCGCGCGCGGATCGCCGCCAAAAAGGCCGGGGCGTTGGGACACGCATCGCTCGCCGCCTCGTAGAAGAGCCGAAAGCGCGGCGACTCCGGCTCGCCGACGGGCTCCGCGCGCGCGGGACGCGACGCCGCCGTGAGGACGGTGGCGAAGACGACCGCTCGTGCGCGCGTGCTCCCGTACATCGCCGTACGCGAGCCTAACGCACTCTCGCGCGCCGTCGCGACGACGTCTCCGCCCGGCCGCCAGGGCCCGGCGCTCGGGCGCGGGGGTCACGCGCCGCCCGCGCCAGACGCGCGCGGAGCCCGCCGGGCGGCGCCGGCGACGCCTCAGTTGACCTGAGGAGGAGGCGCGTCGTTGATCGGCCGGCTCCCCATCCCGCCGGCGTAGCCGTAGCTCGCGTCCGCGCCGACGCCCCACACAGTGATGGCGAACGGCGCGTCGCTCCGCGCTTCGTGACGGCCGTAGCCGCACGCGCCCTTGCCGAGCTTCTGCGGCTTGCCCGCCACGGTCAGCTTGACCCACGCGTACTCGAACTCGCCGCTCGACCCGAGCGGCTCGAAGCCGCCGATCTCGCCGCACTCGAGCTCGACGGGGAGGAAACCCTTCGCGGACCTCCGGCGCACGACCGTGAGGGTCGTGTCGGGATACGTGTAGTCCGCAAAGAACACGTAGCGATCGAGGAACTGGTCCGAGGGCACGACGTTGACGAAGTCGGGATCGCCCTTCGTCATGCCGCCGCCCAGCGCGCCGCCGCCGAACTGCGCGCTGCTCATGTGGACGCCGGCGTAGAACGGGTGCTTCGAGTCCTGGCTCCGCACGGTGACGACGTCCTCCATCATGAAGTCGACCGCCTGCCCGGCCGAGAGCGCGTCGGGCGCGCCCGGCGGCTTCTTCGGCTCGTAGGTGAGGACCGTCCCGTCGACGGCGCCGACGAAGCTCCACGGCACCGTCTCGCGGGCCTTGCCGGTGACGCTCTCGACCCGCGGCTCGAACGGCACGAGCGCGTACTCCGTCCCCCACTGCGAAAACGGCGGGATCTGCTGCTGGGTGAGGTCGCACGTCGGCACGTCCGACGGGAGGAACAGGCACGGCGCGCCGCCGAAGAGCCCGACCGGCTTGTTCGACTGGATCGGGCTCCCGGTCGCGCCGCCTCGCTGCGTGATCTGCAAGACCTGGCCGCGCGAGAGCGTCCACGTCTGGACCTCGCCCGCGCCGGCCGGCGCGACGTCGTTGCCCTCGTCGATGGTGACGTTGGGGCGCATCGACACCTTCGTGTCGTCCTCGTTCGCGATGATCTGGAGAGTGCGTCGATCGAACGCGGTGGTCTGCGGATCGCCGAACCGGCCCGTCGACACGGCGATGTAGCTCGTGTCCCACGACGACACCGGCAAGAGCAGGGTCGACGCGGGGTAGTAGCTCTCCGCGCCGCCGTAGGGGAAGCTCGAGTACGCGGACACGGGGGCGTCGGTCTTCAGGTGGAACGCCTTCGTCCTCGTCGTGCCGTGGCGGATCGGGTCGACGGCGACGGCCGCCTTCACGCCCTCCGGACAGCGCACCGCGAAGGGATCGGTGACGACGGCCGCCTCGGCGAGGAAGACGATCGCGACCTCGCCCGGCGGGAGCGGGCCGGTGAGTCGCGTGTACGTGGGACTGTCGGCGACCATCTTCGCGGTGAAGACGGACGCGCCGATATCGAGCGGCTCGCTCCCCCAATCCGCAGTGATGGTGACCGCGCGGTCCCAGGTGTTCGCGATCATCGCGGCGAAGCAGGCGCCCGCGCCGTGAAAGCCGTCGTCGGGCGGCAGCGTCCAGAACGAGCACCCGACGGAGCCCTTCGAGAGCGCGGCGCTCTCGCACGCGTCGACGCACCGATCGACGCCGCAGCCCTGCTCGGGCGGGCACGTGGTCTCCTCGACCTCGGCGCCTTCGCAGCCCTTCAGCACCTTCTTGAGATCGCGCGAGCAGCGGAAGCCGCAGCTCGGGCCGGAGGGCGGCGGCTCGGCGTCGGGCTCGATGAAGACCTGACGCCGGTCGTCGTAGCCGGCGCGGTCGTCGCTGCACGCGGCGAACGGGAGCGTCGTGATGGCCGTCCCGGCGAGGACGAGAGCGATCCGGAACACGCGGCCTGGAGAGAACATCGGCACAGACCTCTTCGATGCGGTTCGGCTCTTCACGGCACGACCTTGAACGTGACCTTCACGGGAACGGGATGCGCGTCGTCGTCGCGCGAGCCCGTCCCGAGCTCGCCGCGCGCGTTGCTCCCCCAGCACTGCACCGTGCCGCCCTGCACGAGCGCGCAGACCGCGCGATGGCTCGTCGCGACCTGGACCGCGTGCCCGGTGAACGAGGAGACCGGCCTGAGGAAGGCCGAGAACGGCTCGGTCTGCGCCGTGCCGAGGCGCCCCTTCGCGGCGGCGCCGCAGCACCGGACCGTCCCGTCGGTCATGCGCGCGCACGTGATCTCGTCGCCGACGGCGAGCTGCTGCGGCCAGGCGAGGCCGTCGACCGGCGCGTGCGCGGGCAAGAGCTCGTTGTCGGGGAGACCGGTGCAGAGCGCGCCGGTGCCGCTCCGCCCCCAGCAGTAGACCTCGCCGTCCGCGATCGCGCAGGCGTGACCGTGCGTCTCGAGCGGCGGAGGCGGAAACGGACCGATCGAGGCGACGCCGAGCGGACCGCCCTCGTCCTTGTAGAGCGAGTCGCTGACCACGAGGCTCGTCACCTTCGCGAGCGAGGCGATCCCGTTCGGGGCGAGATCCGGGCTCACCGACGACATGCGACCGCCGAGGTAGCCGTCCCTTCCGGCGACGGCGCCCCAGCTGAAGACGTCGCCGCCGCTCGTCAGCGCGAGCGACGTCGCGCTCCCGAGGCTCGTCCGCGCGACGGCGAGCGTGCCGAGCTCGGCGGTGGCCGGGCCCATCACGTAGTCGCGCGACTCGCGCGCGAGCTGACCCTGCTCGTTGGTGCCCCAGCAGACGAGACCGCCGTTCGCGACCACCGCGCAGACGCTCCGCGGACCGACGTCGACGCGGAGGGCGGGATCGCGGAGCGCCACCTTCGCGGGCGTCGGGTGCGGGAGCTCGTCCCAGCTCGGGCGCGCGTCGTCGAGACCGAGCTGCCCCTGGCTGTTCGACCCCCAGCACCAGACGCTGCCCTCGCCGTCGCGCGCGCAGGTCGTGGCCCGCGCCGCGCTGAGCTCGATCGCGCCCGTGACGCGTGACACCACGCGCACGCCGGTCTCGGCGCCCGCGGGGTCGGGCATCGGATCGGTCGGCTCGTCGGGATCGGTCGCGTCGCCGGCGCCGAGCGCGCCGTACTCGTCGTCGCCCCAGCACTGCACCGAGCCGTCGCTCATCAGGGCGCAGAAGTGGCTCTTCCCGGCGACGATTCGCGTCGCGCACGGCCCGGCGTCCGCGCACGTGACAGGCTCGTCCGCGGGATCGAAGGGGCCGCGCCGTAAGGCGGCGTCGGCGTCCGCGCCGGCGTCGGGCGTCGGCTCGGGGACGTCGGCGTCGGGCGCCGCGTCCACGTCGAAGCCACGGCGGATCGGCGCCTCATCGTCGCCGCACGCGGCGAGCGTCGCGGCGCCGGCGAAGGCGAAGCCGCCCGCGGCCGCGCAGGCGACGAGCCGCGGGACACCGCTCTTCATGCGAGCACTCAAGGATCGTTGCCTCATGGCTGTACCTTCGACGGGTCGCGATGGAGCGCGACCCCTTCTCCGACGAACCAAAGATCGCTCCCGTGACCGCCGAGCGCGTAGAGCGGGGTCGTCAGCGGGTACTTGGTGATCGAGACCACCGACTGCTTCCAGCTCTGGCCGTTCCAGCGCCGGAGGCGACCGTAGTCGCCGACGATGTACGCCTCGTTCGCCGAGACCGCGCCGATCGCGTTCAGCGCGGGATCGCCACCGCCGCCGCTGCCGCCCGTCGCGCCGAACGTCCACGAGAACGTCTGTCCGCCGTCGCTGCTCGTGCCCTTCAAGTACGCGGGGAGCGAGCCCTCCGTCTTGCCGAGCACCCACATCGACAGGCCGTCGGCGCTCGCGCTCGCGTCGAAGAGCCGCTCGAGATTGCCGGTGGTCTCGTCGGGAAAGGCCGGATCCCGCGGGAGATCGACCTCGACGAAGTCGGCGGAGCCGACGCTCCGCCGGAGGACCACGACGCGACGACGGAGGAACCAGCCGACGCGCTCCTGGACGACGCCCGCGGCCCAGACGCCGCTCGCCTTCGAGCCGAAGACGCGCGTGAGCCAGATCGAATCGCGAGAGAAGTCCTCGAGCGACCACTCGGGGCCGGCGTCGTCCTTTCCGGGCGCGCCGGTGAAGTGAAGCAGACGTCCGAGCAGCGGGAACCCGTTCACGCCGCCGGCCGCCCAGACGTCGTCCGCGCCGGTGCCCCAGATCGACGTCATCGGCGTGGGCGGGCCGGGGAGCTTCATCGACGTGAACGTGAGCGTCGCAGCGGTCTCCCCCTGCCCGTGAAAGAGGACGCCGTCGCCGCCGACCCACACGTCGGTCGGACCGCTGCCCCAGATCGAGAAGAGCTCGCCGAGCTCCGTCGTGTGCACGCTCCAGCTCTTGCCGTCGTAGCGGAGGATCGCGCCCTCCGCGCTGACCGCCCAGGTCGCGCCGGCGCCGTCGGACCAGACGCCACGGAGCGTCTGCTTGGGCGGGACCTTCGTGTGGCAGAAGCCTTCCTTCGAGCACTCGCGCGGGGCCGCGTCGACGTCGTCGTCGTCGTCCGAAGCGTCACCGGCGTCGCCTCCGTCGGACGACGGCGGCAGGCCCCCGCCGTCGACGTCGTCGCGCGGAGGCGCGGCGTCGCCCGGCTCGGTGTCGGCGCACGCGACGAAGGCGACGAGGACGACGCCGGCGAGCCCGAGGGTCGAGAGCGCGAGGCGGCTCACTTGCCACCTCCCGCGCCCGCGGGCTTCGGGCCGGTGAAGTGGAGCGAGACGCTATCGCCGACGATCCAGACGTCGTTGGCCGCGCTGCCCCACACGCCGTAGAGGTTCGGCTTCTTCCCGAGCGCGAACGCGGCGGACGACGCCTTCCAGCTCGCGCCGTCGAAATGGAGGATCGTGCCGGAGTCGCCGACCGCCCAGACGTCGTTCGCCGAGGAGCCCCAGATCGCGTGGAGCGCTTCGGTGGTCGGCGACGAGACGATCGCCCAGCGGCTCGCGCCCTTCGTCATCCGGCGAATCGTCCCCTTTTCGCCGACGGCCCAGACGTCGTCGGCGGAGCTTCCCCAGATCCCTTCGAGCGTCATCGTCGACTGGCTGTCGACGGTCGACCACACGAGCCCGCCTCCCTTCGGAGCCGCCGTGCCGTGCCTGATCATGCCCTTCTCCCAGCCGTTCCGCTCGCTGTTGTCGGCGACGAGCCAGAGGTCCGTGGCGGAGCTGCCCCAGAAGCCGAGGACGGTGCCCTCGCCGCGCACCGCCTCCCACGCGACGCCGCCGTCCGCGTCCTCGCCCAGCGTGAACTGCGCGACGAACGGGAACTCGCCGGTGTCCGGATCGTAGAAGCTCCGAGCGCGCGCGCCGATGCGAAGATCGCCCGCGCCGCTCCCCCAGATCGCGTTCGCCGCGCGCGCCTCGTAGGGCTCGGACGCGTCGGTCACCCGCGTCCACTCCGCCGCGCCGCCCGCGAAGCCCGTCGTGTGAAAGATCGTGTCGGTCATCGCGACCGCCCACACGTCCGTCGCGCTCCGGCCCCAGACCGCGCGGAATGTGCTCTTCACCGGCGTCGGCGTGCGTGACCACGCGGCGCCGTCGTAGTGGATGATCGTGCCGCCCGAGCCTACCGCCCAGACGTCATTCTTTCCGCTGCCCCACACCGAGGTGAGCGCGTAGCGCGTGCTCACCGTCGTCGGCACCGGACACCACGGCGCTTCCTCGCACGAGAGCAGCTCGGAGACACAGTCCGACGCCGAGGCGTCACACCCGCCGTCGGCCGAGTCACCGGGCGCGCGCGCGTCCTCGACGCCCGCCTCCGGCACGCTCGAGCGCGGGTCTTCCTCCGGCGGCCTCGAGTCCTCGGCCTCCGCGCAGCTCGCGAACGCGAAGACCACGACCGGCAGCAAGAGCGCCGCGGGGAGGAGGACCGACCGCTGCATGCGAAGGCGAATCACTTCGTCACCTCTCCGTCGCATTCCGTCATCAAGCACTTGCCCTCCACGCACGGCTGGCCCTCGGCGACGTCGCAGCGGTTGCCGCACGAGCCGCAGTTCCCCGGATGGGCCCTCAGGTTGGTCTCGCAGCCGTCGGCGGTGTTGCCGTTGCAGTCGGCGAACCCCGGCGCGCAGTCGTACTTGCAGAGGCCCTTGTCGCAGACGCGGATCTGATTGGCGCCCGCCGCCGGGCAGAAGCTCCCGCAGCCGCCGCAGTGGTTCGGGTCGGTGAGGAAGTCGACGCACTCGTCGGTGTTCGGACAGTACACCTTGCCGAAGCGCGAGCAGGGGACGGCGCACTCGTAGCCGAAGCCCTCGTTGAGGCACTCCTCGCCGGCGGCGCAGGCGATCCCGCAGCCACCGCAGTTGTTGCGATCGGTCCGCAGGTCTGCGACCTCGCAGCCGTCGGACGAGCACGTGTTGGTCGCGACGTCGCCGTTGCAGTCGGCCGAGAAGCCCCCGCACTTCAGGCGACCGCACGAGCCGCCGACGCACCCGTAGTAGGCGCGCTCGGGCATGGAGCTGCACGCGTCCTTCGGCGGCTCGCACTCGACCCCGCATTCGCCGCAGTTGAGGTCGTCGATGCTCGGATTGACGCAGACGCCGCCGCACGCGATCTGACCCGCGGGACAACCGCACTTGCCCTTCAAGCAAGGCTGGCCGGCGGCGCAGGCGTTACCGCACGCGCCGCAGTTCTTCGGGTCGACGAGGACGTCGACCTCGCAGCCGTCGTCGACCTCGCCGTTGCAGTTGCGTCGATCCGTCGGGTAGCCCGGCTCGTTCATGCACTGCAGCTCGCACACGCCTTCGATACAGCGCGAGGTCATGTGGAGCGGCTTGTAGACGAGGCACTCGTTCCCGCACGCGCCGCAGTTCTTCGGGTCGCGCGCGAGATCGGTCCCGCACTTGTACGCCGGCCCCGTGGCCGCCGCGCACGTCGCGAAGGGCTCGGGGCACTCGGTGCCGATGCAGAGGAGCGCCTCGACCGCCGGCGCGTCGGCGTCGCCCGCGTCGGGCGTCGGCGTGAAGCTCGTGGGAGGAGCCTCCGCGTCGCTCTCCTCGCCGAGGCGCACGTTGGTCTGGGCGCAACCCCAGACGAAGATCCAGGCGAGGACAAGCAGCAGCGGTATCGGTCGACACTTCCGAAGGACCAATGGACGACTCCGGGCGATGAGCTCGAGCAGACTCGGACGCGCCGCGCGGCGACGAGCTGCGTCGCGGCGGGAATCACCGAGCGACCGACTCATCTCCGCACCTCGGCGAGTTGATCACGACCTCGTCACTTTTCCGTGACGCCTTGTGCTTCGCTCGGATCGGCGAGCAGCGCGCGGATGCGCTTCGCGTGGACACCGGTCGGCTGCTTCGCGACGAAATCGTCGCCGAGCGCCTTCGCGCCTGCGCGATCGCCGCGCATGAGGAGCGCGCGGATCCGAAGCACCGTCGCCTCGGGACGGAGCGCGCCGTGCGGGAACTCGCCGTCGTAGGCGTCGAGGGCGCGCGTCGCGGCGACGCCGTCGCCCGCGCCGAGCCTCGCCTTCACGCTGTCGAGGAGCTCGACTTCCCGCGCGATCGACGCGCTCGCGGCGGGTGTGGGCGCGGTCTCGTGGTCGCGAGCCGAGGAGCGAGCCGCGGCCGGCGTCGGGCTCGCCGACGGAGGAGCGTTCGGGAGCGAGTCCGGCGTCATGACCGCGTCGCTCTTCGCGCCGGCGGACGAAGGCAGGACCTCCGGCTGCGCGGGCTCGAGCGCCGCTTCGTGCGCGGGCGGACTGGGCGCGGGCCGCGCTTCGTCGCCCCGAACGGCGACGAAGATCGCCACGAGGGCGCCGAGCCCGATCGCCGCGACCGCGACGACGGCCGGGCGCGGCCTTAGCCAGCGAGCGATCGACGCGCTCGGCGCCGCCTCCGCGGCCCTGGCGGCGGCCATCGCCGCGACGGTCTTCCGCGCGAGATCGTCGCCGGGGGCCTCGTCGCGACCGAACCCGAGGACCGCTCGCTCGAGCGACGTACCGCCCTCGAAGAGACGCTTCGGCTCCTTCATGGTTGCCTCGGTGTCGGGTTCTGCATTCGCTTCACGGCTTCCTGGAACTGCTCGCGCGCGCGCCGGAGCCGCGACGCGACGGTGCCCATGGGGACCTCGGTGACGACCGCGATCTCCGCCATGGTCATCTCTTCGAGCTCGTAGAGCGCGAAGGTCGTTCGCAGGTCCGGCGTCATCTTCGAGAGCGTGTCGTCGAGAAAGGCGAGCCCGTCCTTGCGATCGAGCAGCTCGTCGGCGGACGGCTCGCGGGACCGGCACTCGTCGACGTCGACGCGGACGGTCCTCGAGGAGCGCACGTTCTGCGATCGCCGCTGGCGCGACGCGATCCGCACGGCGATGGCGTAGAGGTAGCTCCGTTCGCGATCCGGCTCGATGCGATCGAGCTTCCTCACGGCGACGACGAAGACCTCCTGGGTGGCGTCGTCGGCGTCCTCCGGCGAGAGGCCGAGGCGGCGAAGGAAGCGCCAGACCACAGGTAGGTGCGCCTGGACGAGGGCGTGCTCCCGCTCCGCGCGGAGTGCGTCGGCGACCTCGGCTTCCGGCACGGGAGGATGAAATACCTCCTCGGGCCGCCAGGTTGAAGCAACCATCACGGGCTCATCCCGCGAGATCGCCCGTTTGATCACATCCATCGAACGCGGGCGCCGAGGCTGATCACGCCGGCGGCGAACGGGACGTCGAAGATCGTGCTGGCCGGCGCCAGGTAGAAGCGGGTCCGCCGGAGCGGGAAGAGGACGCCGCCCTGAAGCTCGAGGCTCACGGCTGAGCTCATCGGCCACTCCACGGCGCCGAGGGCGGCGGGCGCGATCCAGAGGGCGACGTTCGTGGTCGGGCTCCGGACGTCACGCGTGGTCCCGCGGTGGCCACCGCCCTGGAGGGCGGCGCACGGCGCGAAGCGCAGCCGCCACGCCGAGACGTAGGCCGGACACACGCGCAGGGTGGCTCCAAGCCACTCGTAGGTCTGCTCCCCGGAGCGGAGATCGCTCGAGGTCCGGGCGACGTCGGCGCTGAGACGCGCCGTCGAGACGAGCGCGCCACGCGCCCGCTCGAGCTCGATCGAGAGGCCGGCCAGGGGGGCCACCGCGGGGCCGATGCCGCCAAGCGCGCCGAGCTCGGCGCCCGCGGAGAGGTGCCACGTCGCGCTCCGCGGGGCGCTTCGTGCCGGCTTCGGTCGCGGGCCCGCCGTTCGAGGCGGCGGCGGCGGCGCGGGCGGCGGAGGCGCGGGGGCGGGAGGCTCGGGAGGCGGAAGCTCGGGAGCCGGCCCGGTTCGCGCGTCCGGATCGAGCATGACCGCCGCGACGAGCGCGAGCGCGTTCGCCACCTCGCCGCAGGTCCGGCTGACGACGCGCCTCGTCTCCTCGGTGCCGTCCGGCTCGCGGAGGTCGAGACGCCCGGAGGCGCTCTCGGCGCCGGCAGACGCGATCGCGACGCGAACGACGACGGCGTCTCCGTCGCGCTCGTCCTCGACGAGCCGCGGACGCGAGGTCCGCGCGAGGACGGCGCTGACGAAGGCCGCGCGGTCGGGGCAGCCCTCCGGCGCTTCGTAGGCGAGACGGAAGCGCGGCGTCTCCGGCTCGGACGCAGGCGGCTGGGCGCGGGCGAGGCGCGCGGCGACGAGGAGCGCGACCGCGGCCGCTCTACCGATCGTCTTCGCGAGCGCCATTCCCGATCGCTACGTTACCTCGCCGGCGAGCGCGTCAGAGGCCCGCGGTCAGGAGATTGCCCTTGGGCGACGCCGCGCGCTTGTGGCCCTTGACGCTCGCGCGCGGACCAACGCGCGGACGGCCGGCGGAAGCAGCGGTCCGGCGCGGCGGAGCGACGGCGACGGGAGTGGCCTCCGTCGGCCGATCCGCGCGCGGCGCCGCGGTGGTCCCGACGGCCGGGCGCCAGACGAAGAGGCCGTGGGCGCCCTCGACGACCGGCGCGGCCCGACCGACGGCCGCGCTCGCCTGCGGCGCGGGCCGCCTCGACGACGACGATTTCCGCACGATCGACAGGACCGCCACCGTGAGGACGATCCCGACGACCGCGCCGAGCGCGAAGAACAGGGGGAGCGGAATGCCCGCCACCCGGCGCGCGATGAACGACGCCGTGTCCTCCGGCGCGGGGAGAGGCGGCGGGGGAAAGGGCGACCGACGCGTCTGCACGGAGGGCGGGTCCGGCACCGGAAACGGGAACGGAGCGGGGGGTACGTCGCGGGCCATGTCCCGGTACCTACATGTCGCGTGCCTGCCGAGACTCACGCAGGCACGACCCCAGAACCGCCCGGCTTGCGCAAGCCCTTGCGCAACACGCGCGCCCGCGCGCGCTTCGCCTCAGACCGGGGGGGCGATCCCGGCGGATCGAAGCATCGTGGCGAAACCGTTCTTGTCGACGGCCTTGAGGTACGCCTGCTTCGGGTCGACCAGCTTGCGCTGAACGAGGTTGAGGAGGGAGTCGTTCATCGTGACCATTCCCTGCCCCTTCGAGGTCTGCATGACGCTCGCGAGCTGGAAGGTCTTGCCCTCGCGGATCATCGCCGCGACGGCGTGGTTGCCCATCAGGATCTCGTGAGCGGCCACGCGCCCTCCGCCGATCTTCGGACAGAGGACCTGCGCGACGACTCCCTTCAGCGACTCGCTCAACATGACGCGGATCTGGTCCTGACGGTCCGAGGGGAACTGGTCGATGATGCGGTCGACCGTGCTGATCGCGGTGGTCGTGTGGAGGGTGCCGAAGACGAGGTGGCCGGTCTCCGCGGTCTCGATGGCGATCGAGATCGTCTCGAGGTCGCGCATCTCGCCGACGAGCACGATGTCCGGGTCCTCGCGGAGCGCCGCGCGGAGCGCGTTCTTGAAGCTCTTCGTGTGCTGTCCGACCTCGCGCTGGTTCACGAGGCACTTCTGGTTCTGGTGAACGAACTCGACCGGGTCCTCGATCGTGATGATGTGGTCGGAGCGGTTCTTGTTGATGAAGTCGATCATCGCCGCGAGCGTCGTCGACTTGCCCGAGCCGGTCGGACCGGTCACGAGCACGAGGCCCTTCGAGAGCCAGCACAGATCGATGCAGGCCTTCGGGAGGCCGAGCTTCTCCGCGGAGAGGATCTCGATGGGGATCTGCCGGAGGACCGCGCCGGTCCCCTGGCGGTCCTGGAAGACGTTCACGCGGAAGCGCGCGAGGCCGGGGATCTCGTGGGCGAAGTCGGCGTCGTGGAGCGTCTCGAAGTCGCTTCGCGCGCGCGGCGTCATGATCTCCTGGACCATCGACAGGATGTCGGCAGACGAGAGCACGCCGCGATCGACGCCGAAGTGGATCTCACCGTCGACGCGCAGCACCGGGTGGCTGCCCGCGGAGAGGTGGAGATCGGACGCCTTCTTCTGCAGCATCTCGCGGAGGAGGACGTCGATCTTCGCGGGGCCGCTCCGCGCCGGCGAAACCTCGGCTCCGCGCCGGCCCTGTGGCGCCGCGAGCTCGCCGCGCGCGTCACGGAGGGCGTCGCGCGCGACCTCACGGGCGATCCTGAGCGCGACCGGCGCGCTGCGGGTGCCGGCGACCCGCGCGCCAGTTGCGTGCTGGCGACCTCGCGCGCGCGATCGCGCCGCGGCCCGCGCGCTGCATCCCGCGCGGTTGCGCGCCGCGGCCGCGGCCTCGCGCTGCGATCTCCGTCGCCGCCGCGCGCGCCGCCTCCGTCGCGCGCCTGATGAGCTCCTCCGCGGCCGCGCCGTCGCCGGCGGGTGGCGCGGGGGTGCGCGCCTGCCCGTCGGGGCGGCGCACCGGCTTCGTGTCGAGGCGCTCGTCGGGGAGATTCCGCGCGCCGTGCCCGACCCTGGAGCCGAGATCGAGCTCCATCGCCGGGGCGCCGGCGCGCGCTTCCTCGATCACCGGCGTCTCCCGATCGCCGCCCACCCCTTGCGGCCGCCGACTCGGACGCTTGGCCCGCGCCGGAGCGGGCCCCGGATCCTGCCGGCGAGCGTCGCCCGGTACGGGCGACTTCGACGCCACCGGGGGATCGTCCCGGCGAACCGAGTCGCGGAGCGCGCGCGCGGGCTTCGCCGCCTGGCGAATGCCGAGCGCGACGCCGCTCGCCTGGCGCACGATCTCGAGGACGAAGTCCTCACCGTCGTGCTCGTGCCTCACGATGCGCGGTCGGCTCGAGAGGCCCGTGATGTCGTCCTGCGAGAGCAGCTCGCTCACCGCCTCGAGGATCGTCGCGCCTCGAATCGGCCCGCCGGGCATGGCGCGACGCACCTCGCCGTCGAGCGCGACGGCTTCCTCGTTGGGGGCGAAGAACACGCGCTCGGAACCGGACTCTTTGAGCTTCGAAAGGAAAGGAATGAGCTGGGACACGCGAGACCTCTACCGACGACGATACGCGATCGCGACGCGAATGGAGCGTCGCGAGCGCGCCTCGGCGCGCGCTGGCTCACGCCCCCCACGATGCCCCGAGTGGTGAGAGCCGCCGCGCCCCCGGACGCGCCCCCGGAGGAGGGCCCCGGTCCCCCCGGACGAGGTCCCGGATGAGGCCTGACGCGCCGGAGGGGAGCGCCGCGCCGCTCGACGCGCTCTGTCGCGTCGTGCCATCATCGCAGGGTCATATGTCGACGGATGCCATCCGCTTTTTCGCCGCGACCGACGTGGGGTGCGTTCGCGAGCACAATGAGGACAACTTCCTCGTCGACAAGAAGCTCTCGCTCTTCATGGTCGCCGACGGCATGGGCGGCCACGCCGCGGGCGAGGTCGCCAGCGCCATCGCCGTCCGCACGATCCACGAGGAGATCAAGCGAGAGCGCGACCTCCTGAGCGATTTTCTCTCCGGCGCGCGCGGCGCGTCGCGCGTCACGAACAAGGACGTCCTGGCGCTCATGGAGCACGCCGTCCAGCGCGCGTGCTCGCGCATCCACGAAGAGGCGCAGAACGATCCGCAGAAGCGGGGCATGGGCACGACGGTGTCCGCGCTGCTCATCCTCGGGACCCGCGGCTTCATCGGGCACGTCGGCGACAGCCGCATCTATCTGCAGCGCGGCGGTGTGGTTCAGCAGATCACGGAAGACCACACGGTCTTCAACGAGCTCATCAAGCGCGGCAAGCTGACGAAAGAGCAGATCGAGAAGGTCGGCCACAAGAACGCGATCACGCGCGCGGTCGGCGTCTACGAGCGCGTCGACGTCGACACGCTCATGATCGAGGTGCTCCCCGGCGACGACTTCCTCCTCACGAGCGACGGCCTCACCGGCTACCTCGAGAGCGCCGACGAGCTCGGGCCGTGGTTCCAGCAGGACGGCGACACCGCGAGCAAGGGCCTCGTCGACCTCGCGAAGGAGCGCGGCGGCAAGGACAACATCACCGTCGTCATCGTGCGCCTCGGCGGCGACGTCGAGAACGACGAGCGCGCCAAGCGCCTCGCGCTCAAGCGCGAGGTCCTCGCGCGGATGCCGCTCTTCGCGCGCCTGAGCGATCGCGAGCTGCTCCGCGTGATGCAGTCGGTCGAGGTGCGGAAATACGACCACGAGCAGACCGTCATCCGCGAGGGCGACAAGGGCGACGAGCTCTTCATCGTCCTCTCCGGCAAGGTCACCGTCTCCCGCGGCGGCGAGGTGCTCACGCGCCTCGGCGCCGGCGAGCACTTCGGCGAGATGGCGCTCATCCGCGCGGTCCCGCGCTCCGCCACCGTCAACGCCGAAGGCAGCGCGGAGCTCATCGCGATCCGGCGCGTCGACTTCTTCGAGATCCTGCGGACCGAGCACGAGATCGCCGTGAAGATGCTCTGGCAGTTCCTCGGCGTGCTCGCCGACCGGCTCGATGCCACCTCGAGCGAGCTCCGTCACGCCAAGCAGGAGCTCCACGCGGAGGAGCTCCAGACCGAGGACGTCACGATCGAGATCTTCCCCGGCATCGAGGCGAGCGACCACTCCCCGTTCGGCCGTCGATGAGCCGCGCCTCCGCGCGCGCGTGACGCCGGCACGCGCGGGCGTCCGCCGGGAGGGTCGGCGCTCGCCGCGCATCGCCTCCCCTCGATCACGGGAACGGGTAGAGGACGAGCTCGCGGACGTGCTCGAAGCTGTTCACGAAGGCGACACCCAGCCCGACGAGGGCGACCGACGCGCCGAGCGCGACGGCGCCGATGAGGACGCTGTACTCGACCATCGCGGCGCCGCGGACGCGACGCTGCGCGCCGCGACGCAACGGACGTTGGGAGCTCATCGCGCCTCCGCGGCGCGCGCGCGGAGGATCCGCGCGGCCTCGGCGAACGCGGGGTTGTCCGGGTTCTCCTTGGCCAGCGCGTCGTACTGAGCTGCTGCCGCGTCGCCGCTCCCCGCGGCGACGGCGTCGATCGCGCGACGCTCGGTATCCTCGGCGGGCCGCCCTTCTCCGGCGCGGCGCCGAGTGCCCGGCGGCGCGGGCGCGACGGTGCGGGCGCGGGCGCGACGGGCACGGGCGCGGGCTCGGGCTTCGGGCGCGGCTCGGGCGCGGGGTGTCGGTTGACGGCGCGCCTGAGCGCTCCCGGACGGCGTCGGCCCCGGCGCCTCGGGCGCTCGAGCGGACGGCGTCGCCGGCCGCATCGGCGGCGCCGGCGAGGCGGTAGGAGCGCGCAGCGAGAGGACGGCAGCGAGGAGCGTCGGCCCGAGGAGCACCAGCATGGCCTTCTTCGCGTGCGAGCTCGATCGCCACGCACGCGCGAACGCGTCGCGCCCGCGCCGCGCGGGCGAAGCCGGGGACGGCCGCTCCCCCGCGGGCGCCGCCGCGAGAGACGCGCTCGCATGAGCGTGCGCCGCGAGGCGCACCGCGGAGAGCTCGTCACACTCGACGCCGAACGCCTGGCTATTCGGCCCGACCGGCGCGGCGACGAACGCCTGGCCGTTCGGCCCGTTCACCGGCGCGGCGCCGAACGCGTGCCCATTCGGCGCGTCCACCGGCGCAGCGCCGAACGCGTGCCCGCTCGACGCGGGCGAGCGAGGCCGCCGCCGCGCGAGCGGAGCCGCGAGGCGCGTCGACCCGTACGAGTCGAACACCGGCGCGACTCTCATCGGCGAGCGCCAGACCTCCGGAGGAACCATCCGCGTCACGCCAAAGGAGTCGACCGGCGCACGCGCAGCGACCGGCGCTGGTGCGGCGACCGGCGCACGCGCAGCGACCGGCGCTGGCGACGGCGCGTACCCATCCGACAACGGAAGCCTCGGCGCGCTCGGCGCGCCGAGACCCATCGGCGGAACGATCTGCGTCGTCCCGAACGATCCACCGATCGACGTCTCCTCACCAAGCGCGCCGCGACCCATCGGCGGGACGATCTGCGTCGTCCCGAACGACCCACCGACCGACGTCACCTCCCCGAGCGCGCCGCGCTCCATCGGCGAAACGATCTGCGTCGTCCCGAACGATCCACCGATCGACGTCTCCTCACCGAGCGCGCCGCGACCCATCGGCGGAACGATCTGCGTCGTCCCGAACGACTCGCCCATCACGACCGTCAGGCGCACCTCGCCGAGCGCGAGCGTCGCCCCGGCAGGCACCGCCACCCAGCCGCCGCTCGCCACGCGGACGCCGTCGACGAAGAGGTACGCGCCCTCGCGAACGCACGCGAAGAGGCCGGCGCCGTTGAACGCCAGCACGGCGTGGACGGGCGCGACGCCGCGTCCGAGCACGCGCCAGTCGCCGCGCGTCCCGACCGAGACGAGCGGAGCGGGGCGGCCGATCGTGAACGTCATCTCCGTGAGCGCGCTGTCTCCGCCGCTCATGCGAACGACGAGCTCACGCCCCGGAGCCTCCGCCACGGGGGTCACGAACGACGGCTGCGCGCTCATTGCGGCACCGTCTGCATGAGGTTCTCGCGCGCGACCTCGGCGTGGCGCCCCGCCGGCTCGAGGCGGAGGTACTGGCGAAACGCGGCGTCCGCGCCCATGACGTCGCCCTCGGTCCTGGCGATCTGCGCGAGCGCGTAGTGCGCGTCGGCGAGGTTCGGCTTCGCCGCGAGGACGGCGCGGAGCTCCTCCTTCGCTCCCGAGGCGTCGCCGAGCGCCGCGCGCAGCGTCCCGGTGACGTAGCGGACGTCGACGTCGCGCGGGTGGTTCCGGAGGTAGTCCTCCGCGTACTCGATCGCCACGGGATAGCGCCCGTCGGCGACGCTCACGGCGACGAGCCTCCGAACGAGCGCCCCCGGCTCACCGCCGGCCTTCAGGGCGGCCACGAAGTACTGCTCGGCGCGCGTCATGTCGCCGAGCGCGGCGAACGCCTCGCCGCGGGCCGACAGCTCCGTCGGCGTCGACTCGCGGCGCATCGTCTCGAGCCCGCGATCCAGCTTCGACTCCGCGGGCGCGCAGCCGGCGACCGCCGCGAGAACGACGAGCGCCACGACGCTCCCCCAGTACTTCCCGGACCTCGACATCGTCATCCCTTCCCGTTCTTCTGCGTCTTCAGGTCCTGAGCGACCTTCGCGAGCCAAGCGACGTACGGTCCGCGCTGCCCCTCGAGCAACGCGCGCAAGACGACGACGTCCTGGCGCGCGATCTCGTAGTCCTTCACCGCGAGCATGCGCTCCAGGCGTACGCGCCGAGCGCGGAGCTCGCTCCGCGTCGCGGCCTCGAGCTCGCGCGCCGCGCGCGTCGACTCGGCGGCCGACTCGGGATCGCCGGCGAGCACGTAGCAAGCGGCGGCGAGATCGTAGGCCTTCACCGCGGCGATCGCCTCGCGCGGCTCGAACGGGCTCCGCTCGCGCGCGCCGTCGGCGATCGCCAGCGTGTCGCTCGCGAACACCTCGGCCTCGCCGGGATCGGTCCGCGAGCACGCGATCGCCTCCGAGGGAAAGAGCTCCGGGAGCTCGGCGGGCGCTCGTCCGACGCCGTCCTCCGGCATGTTCGACACGACGAACAGCGCGCCGGCGAGCGCGAGGAGGAGGGCGCCCTTGAGGAAGACGCCGGCGCCGAGCCTGCTCTTCGCGGCCGCGCCCTCGACGGCGGCTCGCTCGATGCGGACGGACGTCTGCCCGACGATCAGCGTGCCGAAGGGGCCGAGCGTCGCGATCGAGAGCGCATGACCGTCGAGCGTCGCGGCCTCCTTCGCCAGGCGCGTCACGCGCGTGCCGTCGGGGAGCATCTCGACCGCGACGTGCTCGAACGCGGCCTGATCGGGCCCGAGCCGCACGTCGCAGTGCGCGCCGCTGCCGATGACGACGCGCGCGCCCTGGACCACGGAGCGCTCTCGCCGCCCGCCGGGATGTTCGATGTCGAAGCGCAGCTCTTCCATGACGGTCCTCCTCAGACGCTCTGCTGCGAGAGCTTGATGACCATCGGCGCGACGATGAGGATGAGGATCGCGACGAAGAGGAGGACGAGCGGGCCAATCATCGACACCCCGGCCTTGGCCGCGGCTTCTTCGCCGAGGATGCTCCGCTTCTGCCGCGACACCTCGGCCTGGATCTGGAGGACGTCGGCCACGGGGTTGCCGCGCAGCTCCGCCTGCACGACGGCACCGACGAACTCCTGCACCATCGGGATCGGGGCGCGCTCGGCGAGCTCCTCGAGCGCCTCGCGCCGCGTGCGACCGAGCGAGAAGCTCACGAGGATGAGCGAGAGCTCTTCGATCAACGGATCGTCCGGCGTCCCCGAGCGCTCCACCGTCTGCCGGAGCGCGCCCGGAAAATCGAGGCCCGCGCCCATGCCGAGCGCGAGCAGATCGATCGCGGGAGGCAGCCGTCGCGCGATCGCCTTCAGGCGGTCGGAGGCGGCGCTCGAGAGCATCATGAACGGCGCGACGGCGCCGAACGCTCCGACGCCGACGACGAACATCGGCCCGATCTTGACGACGGCGTTCGCCAGCCCGCCGGCGACGAGCCCGACGATCGCCGTGAGGACGCTGAGCCCGACCAGCTCTTCGGCGTAGAGTCCGAGGTAGTCGCCGGCCATGCTGATCTGTCGGTCGATCGAGCGGAGAAGTTGCGGAGAAACGAACCGACCGACGCGGCCGCCCAGCCACCGGAGCGCCGGCTCGACGTTCGCCCAGCCGTTGCCCTTGGCGAGCGCGCGCTGCCGTTTCAGCCCGCGAATCCCCGTCCGCCCGCCGGGTGGCATCGGCGCCGCACCCGCGAGCGCGCCGAAGACGAAGAGGCTGACGAACACCGCCGCCACGAGCCCCGAGCGGAGGAGCGAGAGCGTGCTCATACGTCCACCGCCATGATCTTCCGCGCCACGAGGAGCGAGGCGACCCAGAGGAGCGAGGCCACGGCGACGCAGAGCTGCCCGAGGAGCGAGTGCTGGAGCGGGTCGAAGTACCCCGGATCGGCGAGATGGAACGCGCCGATGATGAACATCGGAAAGACGGCGAGGAGGACGACCTGCGCCCGCCCCTCGCTCGTCTTCGTGCGGACGACGCCGAAGAGGCGGTTGATCTCGCGGATCATCGACGCCGTCCGCTCGAGGACCGCCGGGAGGTTGCCGCCGACGCGCAGGCCGATGAGCACGGCCGAAAAAGCGACGTCGATCCAGCGGCTCTTCACGCGCGCCGACATCGCCAGCAGCGCCTCCTCGAGCGAGCTGCCGACCCGCACCTCCTTGAGGACCTGCTCGATCTCCTGCCGCGTCGGCTGCGGGAGGATGAAGGTCGTCGCCTGAAGCGCCGCCGCCGGGCTCGGCACGGTCTTCAGCGCGTTGGCGAGGGCGACCACGAAGCCGTCGACTTGCTGCTCGAGCGCCGCCACGCGGCGAGCGCGCGCGCGGACCAGCCAGAGCTCGGGCCCGACCGCGATCGCGCCGAGCCAGAGCGGGAGGTACGGGACGCCGGAGCCGATCTCCGCCGCGACCGCCAGCGCCGCCAGGCTCGCCTGGCCGACGGCGATCCGCCGCCCGATCTCCGGCCTGTAGAGGAGGCGCAGCGAGCGATCGAGGTGCGCGACGTAGCGCGCATGCGCGCGCGAGAGGACCGTCTCGCCCGTCGCCACCGCGTACCCGAGGAGGCTCGCCGCGGTCCCGAAGAGGACGAGGCACCCGACGCGGAGCAGCGTGGCCGACGAGACGGCGACGCTCACGGCGTCACCTGCGGGACCGCGCCGGGCCGCTTGTCGTACGCGTTCACCTCGCGGATCTTGCCGTCGTAGTCGGCGAACTTCGCGAGCGCGGTCTCGACCATCTCGGCCGCCGCCGACGGCACGGTCTCGACGACGCTCGGCACGACGAACACGGCGCCCTCGGTCTCGAGCTCGAGGTTCGCGTGGCTGCCGAAGAGGAGCCCGAGGACCGGGATGTCGCTGAGCAGCGGAAGGCCGCTGACCGCGTGGGTCTGCGACTGCGACCGGATCCCGGAGAGGACGATCGACTGCCCGAGCTTCAGCGTGATGTTCGTCGTCAGCTTCGATGTCGTGCGGCCGGGGAGCGTCGTGCCCGACGCGGCGCTCGTGAGGTCGCTCACGTCGGCGACGAGCTTCATCTCGACCTCGCGCTTCTGCGCGTCGTAGCGCGGCAGGACCGTGACGTCGGTGCCGAAGGCGATCCGCTGGACGCCGATCGTCAGGCCCGTGTTGACGGTGAAGTTCTGCTCGCCGCCGTTGGCGAAGTTCGCCTCGACGCCGCTGTTGGTGACCACCGTCGCCTGCTTGAGCACCTTCGCCCAGCCCTTGCGCGACGCGATGTCGAGGCGCGGCAGCGGCTGGTTCGTGATGCTCGCGGTCGCGGCGCGGCTGCCCGCGACGAAGTCGAACGCGACCTGGCTCCGGACGACGGCGTCGCCGCCGACGCTCCCCGGCCACGCGAGGCCGACGCCGTAGCTCGAGTTCTTGTCGTACTGCACGAAGTAGAAGTCGATCCGGATGATCGACTTCGAGCCTCCCGTGGGTGCACCGCCGCCTCCGGCGAGCGTGACCAGCGACTCGACCTGGTTCGGGTAGAGCGACGCCACGTGCTGGACGCGCTTCTGCTCGGCGTCGCTCCCGACGACGCCGTCCATCACGATCCGCGCGCCGACGCGGCGGACGCGGACGCCGGCGATCCCGTCGAGGAGCTGCGCGAGCTCCTTCTCGACGACGGCGGGCGAGCGGGCGAAGACATGGACCGCGAAGCTCACCTGCGACCCGTCGTTCTTGATGAGGAGCATCGTCGTCGAGCCGGGCTTCTTGCCGCTGATGACGAACTGGCTGTTGTCGCTCGTGAGCTTGATCTCGATGATCCCGGACGATCCCTCGGAGAAGTTCCGCACGTCGCGCGCGGAGATCGTCCTCGTCTCGCCCACGGCGAGCGCGATCTCGTCTCCGTTCGAGGCGGCCTCGACGCCGTTCTTGTCCTGCGGCGGCGCCGCAAGGGCCGCGCTCGGCGTGAGCGCGGCGAGGGCGACGGCGACGGCGACGGCGATGGGCGTACGACGCGAGATCATCTCTTCACTTCCTCGAGCTTGGTGGGACCGGCGGGCGTACGGCGGCGCGGGCTCTCGACGGTCCGCCGGCGACTCGCGTCGGTCAGGGCCTGAGGGCTCACGTCGGCGGGCGACTCGACGACGCGTTGATCGGCAGGGTTCCGCACGATGACGGTGAGCTTGCCCTTCTCCATCGCGACCGCGAGGAGCTGGCTCTCCTGGAGCGACGCGCTCACCGTGAGCACGGTCACGCGGCGCGACGCGGCCTCCTTCGACTCGGACGGCGCCGCGGTCTCGGTGCCCGTGGCGAGCACGAGCACGCGCTGGAGGAGCACCGTGGCGTCCTTCGCCTCGCCGCAGACGCAGACGATGTCGACGAAGTCGCCCGGATTGACGAGCGTGAGCACGTCGCTGATCTGCACCTTGATCGGCGTGGCGCGGTTGCCCGGCTGAACGAGCGCGCTCAGCGCCCGCTGGTCGTCCTTCGCCGCCATCACGTCCGTCCACGCGAGGCTCTGCTGCACGGGCACCGTCGTGGTCGCGCGGAGGCTCAGGATCTTGTCCTTGTCGGCCGCGCGAATGACGCGGTCGTCGAGGTAGGCGATCGGCACGTCGCGCGTGCCGAGCATCGCCTCCGTGATCGGCTTGCCGCGCGGGATCGACTCGAGCGCGACGAGGATCTGCACCTTCCGGCCGCCGGTCGCCTCGACCTCGACGCGGCGGAGATACATGAGGAGCAGCGCGACGCCGGCGATGCCGACGACGAGGCCGACGAAGAGCGGACGGAGCTTCACGGCACGCTCCGCCACGAGGACGCCTCGAAGGCGTGGACGATCAGCGTGGCCGCCGTGCCGGCGAGGACGGCGGGCCCGAGGCGGAACCACGCGCGCATCGCCGCGGGCAGCTCCTTCTTCTTGCCCTTCGCGCGGAGCGGGTTCGTGGCGAGCGCGACCGTGTTCGCGAGCGTACGAAGGAGCGTTCCCTCCCACGCGAGCTTCGCCGGCGCGATCACGCTCGCGGCGACGAACGAGTAGGTCACGGCCTCGAGACCCGCGAGCGGGTGCAGCGCGGCGCCGATCGCGGCGAAGAGCTTCACGTCGCCGGCGCCCATCGCGCCGCGGAGGAACATGAAGAGCGGCACGATCGCGCAGACGACCGCGCCCGCGAGCGAGAGAGCGGCCTCTTGCAAGCCGCCGGCGATGCCCTCGGCCATCGTGCCGCGAACGAAGTGGGTCCCGAGCGCCGCGCCGAAGGCTATGAACGTCAGCGCGTTGGGAATGACGCCGCGCCGGAGGTCCGTCCACGCCGCGCAGGCAGCGAGGAGGGTGGCGCCGAGGAGGAAGTGGAGCATGGCTCCCTCCCCTTCGGCCGCTCACGTCCGCGGTTGCGTCTCCATTTGGGTGTCTCCATTTGGGCTGGATCGCGCCTCGTCCAAGGGGCGCCGCCGCCTTTTCGCCGCCCGGAGCGCATGAGCGCGGGGTCTGCTACGTCTATCGCAGACGCGCGCGGTCGACCGCGTAGCATCCGGTTCTCGGCCGGCTCAAACCGAGAATAGAGGGAGAGTTACTCGTGAGATCAGCTCGCACGCTTCGTTCGCTTCTCATCATCGGGGCCGTCGCCTCGGTCCCCGTGCTCGGCAGCGCGCAGATCACGAAGAAGACGCTGGCACCCGCCGTCCCCGCGTCGACCTGGGAGGCCGAGTGGGACGCGGCCTGGGCGCGAGCGACGACCTACTACCGGATTCGCCCCGCCGACACGCTCGCGGCCGATCCGGCCTGCCAGGGCGATCTCGGCTTTCACCCGCGTGTGCGCGAGCTCGTTCGCGCGATCGCCGACAAGCGGCACGGCGAAGCGCTGCGCCTCCTGTCGATCGTGCAGGACAAGTCGATGTGCCTGAGCCTCGAGGGCGCGCGCGGCCTCGAGTACGCGCTCGCCGGCTTCATGCATCGCGCGATGACGCGACTCTCCGGGACGCAGCAGGAGATCGCGGTGCACGGCGCGCTCAACGCGGGCACGCTCGTCTTCGACGAGCTGCAGTACACGCGGCGGAGCTGGTGGCTCCCGATGATGAAGTTCCACGCCGACAAGCTCGCGCCGATCGTCGCGCGCTACCCGAAGAACGAGCTCGGGTTCTACGCGCTCGACTGGTCGCGCAACACGCTCTCGCGCGGCGTCGATCCGATGGCGATGACCGCGTCGATGCGCGACATGTCGAACTACGGCGACGGCACGTGCTCGATGCTCGAGCTCGCCGGTGCGGGCTTCAAGTGCAAGGGCTGGGTCGGCAGCGGGGGCATGGGAGGCGGAGGCAAAGGCGGAGCCGGAGGCGGCGCGGCGGGAGGTATGCCGAGCATCCCGGGCGGCAACGCGAGCGTGGCGTGCATCGCGAGCGCGGCGAGCTCCACGGGCGCGCGCGGTCAGCTCGGCTGCGCCGCCAAGGCCGTGGCGGGCATGACGTTCGATCCGAAGACGTCCCCGCAGACGCTCCTCTCCCAGGGCCTCGCCGGCGGCCAGCCGAGCGTCCGCGATCCGAAGTGCGCGCTCTCCCAGGACGCGGGCAACACCGGAGGACAGACCGACCCCGAAGCCGCGAAGAAGGAGCCGACGGCGTGGGAAAAGATCAAGGACACGGCAGCCCAGGCGGTGGACGCGGCGGGCAAGGCCGTCGGCATCGTGGTTGACGTCGTCGTGGCGGTGTTCGACAAGACGCCGCCGGTGGTGAGTGACCTGAAGCCGCTCGCGAGCCCCGAAGGCGCCGACGCCGCACGCGGCGTCCTGCAGATGCTGCAGGCCGACTCCGCGCGCAACGCGCTCCTGAACGACGACGCCGCGGAGAAGTACAACGAGAAGCGCGAAGGCCGCGTCACGACCGACCCGAAGGCCAACCAGCGCACGGTGGACGGCGTGGGTCCACTCGGCGGAGGCCCGTCTCCGGGGGCGTGCGGCCGCGGCTCCAACGCGGCGCGCCGCGCGCGCGCGCTCTTCGACTGCATCACCGGCGGCACCCCGATACCGACGACGCGCGGGCCGAGCAACCCGCTCATCTCGCGCGTCGATCCGGATCAGGTACAGACACCCCCGACGGGCGCGCTGGCGTGCATGATGAACGGCGGCGACATGCCTCGAAGCGGCTTCGACGACCCCAAGTGCGCGACCGCCCGCTGCGCTCAGGGCGCGCTCTCGTGCCCGTGCGACAAGGCCGGGGGCAACAAGGTCGTGAACGGCGGCACGCTCACGCCGCGCGTCTCCGCGACGACGTCTCCGAACTGCGCGACGCCGCCGTGCGGCGCCACCATCAACGGCGGCGGCGGGACCGGCGGCCCGCTGAATCCGCCGGGCGGCGGTCCGACCGGACCGGGAGGGCCCGGCGGTCCTGGCGGTCCCGGACCGGTCGGCCCCGGCCCGCAGCCTCCGCGCTGAGCGGGCGCGGAGCGTCTCTCGAGCACGAAGCAGGATGCGAGCGCGGCGCGCCCCGAGCGCGCGTCGCGCCTCCACCCTGCCAACGGTGTCCTGGTCCTCGACGACGGGCTGTGGACGGCGCTTCATGGCAGCGCGGAGGAGGCCCGCCCCCCAAACGCCCACCCACCCGGATCCACTACCGATTCGAGGCGAGTGCGCGGCGCGATCGCTCGAACCTCAGCCGGCGCGCTTGTTGCTCATCCCGCGGGCTTCATGCGCCTCGCTCTTACCGGACTCGTCCTCCTTGGCGGCCTCCTCTCGGCCGCGTGCACCGTCTCCGAAGTCGTGAGCGAGCCGCCGCCCGACGACGAGCGGCCCCAGCTCGTGCCGCCCACGCCCTCGCCGGCGCCGCCCGCGACGGAGCGGCCGAAGCCCCTCGCGCCTCCCGCGCCGAGCGTGGGCGACGAGACCTTCGCAGAGGTCGTCTACGTCCTCATGCGCGACCGCAAGTTCGGCCTCTGGTTTTGCACCGGGACGCTCGTCGCGAAGGATCGCGTCGTGACGGCGGCGCACTGCCTCGATCCGAAGATGTTCGTCACCTACGAGGTCGTCGCGCCGCTCGCGCCGTCGCACCCGAGCGTGAGCGCGTCGAACCCGATGCTCTTCGGCGGGGACTTCGAGGTCGTCGAGAACCCCGACATCGGCTTTCTCACGCTCGACACGCCGATCGCGCTCCCGACGTACGCGAAGCTCACCGACGTCGTCGCGCGCGTCGAGTCGGGCGAAGCGCTCACCGCCGCCGCCATGGTGCGGACGCAGGAGGAGCCCGAGGCGCCGCTCGCCATGTCGCAGCACATGCCGCTCACGTCGACCGTGCACCTCGGGTACACGCACGGTTTCGGCACGCCGTACTTCTCGAACGGGGGCGACTCCGGCGCCGGCCTCTTCCTCGTCGAGAACGGCAAGCCGACGCACAAGCTCGTCGGCGTCGCGCGGCAGCCCGAGCCGGATCGCGATCTCGATCACTTCACGCGCATCGACGCGCCGTTCCTCGCCTGGTACGCCGCCGGCGGCACCTGAGCGATCAGGCGCCCTCGGCGCGCGCCGGTACGCGCGCGCCGGGCGCCGCGCGTCACCAGATCCGGACGCGCTTCTCCGGCGCGAGGTAGAGCGCGTCGCCCTCCTTCACGTCGAACGCCGTGTACCAGGCGTCGAGGTTCCGGACGACGCCGTTGATGCGGTACATCGCGGGCGAGTGCGGATCGGTCAGCACCTGGTTGCGGAGCGCGGGATCGCGGATGAGCGAGCGCCAGACCTGCGCCCAGCCGAGGAAGAAGCGCTGGTCGCCGGTGTAGCCGTCGATCTTGGCCGCGTCCTTCCCGCCGAGCGAGAGCTGGTAGGCGCGGTGCGCGACGGTGAGGCCGCCGACGTCGCCGATGTTCTCGCCGAGCGTGAGGCGCCCGTTGACCTTGATGCCGGGGAGCGGCTCGAACGCCGAGTACTGATCGGCAAGGACGTCGGTCCGCTTCTTGAACGCCTCGACGTCGGCGTCCTTCCACCACGTCCGGAGCACGCCCTTCGCGTCGGACTTCGCGCCCTGATCGTCGAAGCCGTGCCCCATCTCGTGGCCGATGACGCCGCCGATGCCGCCGTAGTTGACCGCCGGATCGGCGTCGGCGTCGAAGAACGGAGGCTGGAGGATCGCCGCCGGGAAGACGATCTCGTTGAAGACCGGGTTGTAGTACGCGTTCACCGTCTGCGGAGACATGAACCACTCGTCGCGATCGGTCGGAGTCCCGAGCTTCGCGCGCATGTACTCGTGGTGCCACACGGCGGCGCGCTGCGCGTTGCCGAAGGCGTCACCGGCGACGACGTCGAGGGTCGCGTAGCTCTTCCACTTGGCCGGGTAGCCGATCTTCGGCCGGAACGCGGCGAGCTTCTCGAGCGCGACCTTCTTCGTGTCGGGCGTCATCCAGTCCACGGACTCGATGCGCGCGGCGTAGCCCTTGCGGAGGTTCTCGACGAGCGTATCCATCGCGGCCTTCGCGCGCGGCTGGAAGTACTTCGCGACGTAGAGCTCGCCGACGGCCTCGCCGAGCGCGCCGTTGACCGCCGACACGCCGCGCTTCCAGCGCTCACGCTGCTCCGGCTGCCCGTTGAGCGTGCGGCCGGCGAAGTCGAAGACCTCGGCGTCGAGCGCCGTCGGCAGGACGTCGGCCGACGCGCGGAGGAAGTGGTACGTGAGGTACGCCTTCCAGGTCGCCACGGGCGTCGCCGCGAAGAGCTTCGCGAGCTTCGGGATCGCGGACGCCTCGGTCACGATGAACTTCGACTCGCCGGCGTAGCCCTGCGTGCCGAGGAAGGTCTTCCACGGGAACGCGGGCGCCTCCTTCTCGAGCTCGGCGAGCGTGCGCGGGTTGTAGGTCTTGTCCCGCTCGCGGCGGTCCGCGATCGGCCAGTGGTGCTCGGCGATCTTCGTCTCGAGCGCGAGGATCGCGCGCGCGTTCGCCGGGGCGTTCTTGTCGCCGGCCATCGTCAGCAGCTTCGCGACGTGCGCCGCGTACTTCGCGCGGATCTCGTCGAACTGCTTGTCTTTGTTCTGGTAGAACTCGCGCTCGGGCAGCCCGAGGCCGCCGTGGCTGACGACCACGACGTAGCGGTCGGGATCCTTCTCGTCGAGATCGACGTCCGCGCCGATCGGCCCGTTGGTCGGGAGGTCGGGGCGCGCCATGAGCTTCGCCACGTCGTCGAGCGTCTTGGCCGCGGCGATCGCGTCGAGCGGCGCCTTCGCCGCCTCGAGGCCCTTCTTGTCGATCGCGGCGGTGTCGAGGTACGCCGCGTAAAAATCGGTGATCTTCTGCGCGTTCGTCCCCTTCGCCGGCTTCGTCTTCGCCGTGTCCTCGAGGATGCCGCGCACGTTCGCGTCGGACTCCTCGCGCAGCATGTCGAACATCCCCCAGCGCGATCGATCGGACGGGATCTTCTGCTCCTTCATCCAGCGTCCGCCGGCGAAGGAGTTGAAGTCGTTGCCCGCCTTCACGGAGGCGTCGAGCCCCGCGAGGTCGACGCCGAAGGTCCCGAGCTTCGCCTTCCCGCCCGCCGACGCCGTGCCCGCCTGCGCGTTGGCCGCCGTCGGCTGCGAAGAGGCATGGTTCGGTGGCGCGCCGTCTGCGCCCGGCGAGCAGGCGGTCAGCGCGACGAGGGCAACGAGCGGAAGAGCGTGGGGGCGTCGACGAAGCATGGGTCTCAGCTAGCGAGCGCAGCGCTGCGATGCAACCTCCACGGCGACGACACCCCCAGGCGAGCGATCCGGAGGCCAGCGGCCGCAGACGCACCGCGGAGCTCGCGCGTGCAACAGATCGCGTCGAAGCTCCGCCTCGACAGCGCTTCTCGACGCTCGAGCCCAGGTTCCCCGTGGCACGGCGCCGCTCGGATCGACGGTCCCCGACACGCGACCTCAGAAATCGGTCTCGCCGCCTCCGTCGGCGTTCTTCATGCGCTCCCTGCGGGCTGCAGCCTCGACGCTAGCGAATGAGCCCGAGAGATCGTCAACGACCTTCCTTGCACGCCAGACGGCATCCGGCACATCGTCACCCCCGTACGAATAGATTCTTCCGTCATGGCGAACGTCGAGGTCGAGGTAGACCCCGTCCGGGATGGGCTCGGGACGAGACCAGCAGCCCGACGGCACGCCGAAGACGCCGGTCGCCACGAGGTCGGCTTCGAGCTTCTTGATACGCTCGGGCGGGATCTTCCAGGAGACCTCCTCTGCGTCGGCCGTCCCAGTGCTTCCACTCGGGGAAGTCCTCTCGACCACGCGACCGTCGAGGAAGTAGGTGCGGACCGTCGAGCGGCCCGTGATCCCGCCCGAGGACACCTCCCTCGTGACGGCGCCGGGAGGCAGCTCGCCGGCGGGGCACTCCGGGCCGATGGGCGTGTAGCGGGTCGACGTCTGCTTGCGGCAGCCGCCGACCGAGACGAAGAGCGCGATGCAAGCGACGGCGATCGGGATCGTCTTCACGGTTCTCCTTGGGGTGCACCCGCCATGTCGGCGGCTGAGGCTCTCCGCGACGAGCGCCCGGCCCGTGTATCGGCCGTGTGAGCCGCCGGTTGCGGAGGTCGTGCGCGAGCTTCGAGTTCCGTCCTCGGGGGCTCAGCGCGAACCGGCGAGCACCTCGGACGAAAACACGCAACCCGAGCTCTCGCCGGGTCGATAGGCGCTCATCGAGGTCGATCCGGCCTCTCGCACGGAAGGATGAGGATAGTCATGGATAGGAACGCGAACGTCATCGCCCGCAGGTTTCTCGCGCGGAAGCGCGGCGCCAACATGGTCGAGTACATCATCCTTGTCGGAATGGTGGCGCTCATTTGCGTCGTCATGTTCGGCGAGTTCGGCGGCGCCGTGAAGAGGAAGGTCGAGAACCAGAGGGACACCGTCGGGTCCGGAATCAACCACGATGCGAAGTAAGTAGGCGACTCGGCCTGCGGATAGGCGCCGGCGGCGACGGCGTTGCCCGATCGCCTCCGTCGCTGCCACGATCGCGCGCCTCGGCGAGGAGACAGGGGCAATGCCCAGGCTCGCTCCACACCACAAAGTCACCGACGAACGAGATCGCATGGCACATCGAGCTTCGAACCGCACCGCGGGAGCTGGGCTCTTGCGGAGGGCGCTCCTCGCGGGCGTCCTCCTCGCCGTCGTCCATGCGTCCGCCGGGTGCCGGCGGACGCCAATTGGCAAGGACTGTCCGCGCCAGACGCTGCCCGAGGCCGCGCTCGTCGCCGGAGAGCGGCTGGGCGGCATCACGGGGATGCGCATGAGGCGGACGGTCTACCTGGACGGCCGCGTCGTCGACGAGGACCTTCGCCGCGCCGAGCCCGTGCCGGTCACGATCGTCGTGACGCGGGAGCGGATCGCGCAGCTCGAGGCGGACCTCGCGCGCACCGGCGTCTTCGACGTCTCGGAGGGCTGCTGGGAGACCTCGACGCCCATCCCCGACGGGGCTTCGGGCGCGCTCGTGCTCCGGCGCGACGGTCGCGTCCGCTCGTATTCCGGCGTGGACATGCCCGGCGGCGTCGAGCGCGCGCTCCGGCTGCTCGACGCCTTCGACGACGAGCTGCGCGTCGCGGCCGAGCGCGCCGCGGCGGACGGTGGGACTCCGATCGGTGGGGCTCCGATCCGTCCGTGAGGCGGTCGCCCGCACGCTCCCATGAGGGCCGGGTCACCGTGAGAAACCACGCAACCGGGCCGCGAGGCGGACGAAGGGTCCTCCACGATGGCTCCCCCGACCGAATCGCCGCCCGTGAGCGCACGCGCGGACACGCCCGGCGAGCGCCCGGCCTTCTGGAGCGACGCGAGCGGCGCGGTCTACGTCGAGTTTCTCATCGCGTTCATGCCCGTGTTCGTCTTCTTCCTCTGCCTCCTGCAGCTCTCGCTGCTCTTCTCGTCGAAGCTCCTGGTCGAGCACTCCGCGGTCCAGGGCACGCGCGCCGCCGCGGTGGTCTTCGGCGACGAGCCGCAGCCGTACGGCGGACGCGGAGACGACGCGGTCAACACGCTGAGCCCACCGCGACGCCAGACCGTGCGCGACGCCGTGCTCGTGTCGCTCGCGCCGCTCATCCTCGACGGCTCGATCGCCGACGTCCGCGTCGCCTACCCGAACGAGGAGCGGCCAGGCGGCGACGACCAGGGGGAGAACGCGCCGCTCGCGCCGATGACCAACGCGGGCCCGTCGATGATGCGCGTCCGCGTCGAGGCCGAGCTCGTCTGCAAGATCGCGATGGCCAACGTCATCCTCTGCCGGCGCGGCGCGCGCCCGTCCCTGCGCGTCCTCACCGCCTCCGCCGAGAGCCTCTACCCGTTCCAGGGAGCGAGCTATGCCTACGAGTGAGCGCCTCCGCCTGCTCGCGCGCGCCGAGAGCGGCGCGATCGTCCAGCTCGCGCGCGGCGAGAGCGGCGCGATCGTCCAGCTCGCGCGCGGCGAGAGCGGCGCGATCGTCCAGCTCGCGCGCGGCGAGCGCGGCGCGATCATGGTGATGGGCATCTTCATGTGCTCGTGCCTGGTCGGCGCGCTCTGGTACCTCGCCGGGATCGGCGACGCGATCCTCCTCCGCGAGCGGGCGCAGGAAGCCGCCGACGCCGTCGCATTCAGCGACGCGGCGCTCCACGCGCGCGGGATGAACCTGATCGTCCTCGTCAACCTCGTGATGGCGTGCATCCTCGGCGTGCGCGTCGCGCTCAAGATCGCCAAGGCCATCCTCCTGGCCGCGGCCGCCGTCTTCGGCTCCCTCGGCTACCTCTGGCCGCCGCTCTTCGCGCTCGCCGCGCCGTGCATGGCCGCGGCGCAGGCGGTGCAGACGGTCATCGACGCGACGCGAGAGCCGATCAACCAGTCGCTCCACGCGCTCAGCCTCACGCAGGACGGCATCTCGACGCTGACGCCCGCGGCGGCGCGCAAGGGCGCGCTCGTCATGGTCGGCGACAAGTACGCGCCCGCCGTCACGCGCGTCGGCGTCGCGCACGTCGGCAGCGAGACGAGCCTGCCGATCGCCAGCGGCAGCCAGGACAAGCTGTGCAAGGAGGCCGGCCACGCCGCCGGGTGGCTCTCGACCTGGGCGATCGGCAAGGGCGGCCTCGGCAGCGTCAACGGCAAGGCATCCTCGTGGCTCGGCGACAAGTTCGCGTGGCTCGCGAGCACGAGCCCGATGTACTTCTGCGAGCTCGGCTCGGCCACGGGCGATCCCGACATGAGCGAGCTCTTCGCCGACTCGGCGGAGAAACGCTGCGCGAACGGGAACAAGGACAAGGAGCAACGCTCGCTCGACGACACCGAGGACGCCTGGCAGGACAAATGCCGCGAGTACGGCGTGACGTGCACCGGGCGCGACGAGAAGGGTCAGCCGATCGACAAGGGCGCGCAGCAGGGGCGGGCCTCGACGCCGGCAGAGCAGGCCGAGCTCGATCGACTGCGCCTCGTCCGCGACCAGAACGCGCGCGCCCTCCGCGAGTTCAAGGACGCGTTCGGCGATGATGTGGACGCCGACGATCGCGCCAAGTGCGAGAAGTGGGCGGCCGACGACGCCAAGCGCCGTCAACGCGAGCAGAACGCTCTCGAGAGAGAGCAGCGCCAGCAGCAAGGCGACGGGGACGGCGAAAACGACGTCACCCCGAAGAAGGTCGACCCCGACTTTCGCAACGGCCACGGGGACGCGCAGGTCGCGGGCGGCGCGCTCGTCGACGCTTCTCGCCTCCGTCGCTCGTCGCGCCTCGTGCGCGTCGGGGCGTGGGACCGCTCGCGAAAGGCCGATCGCGCGCCCGAGGGCGCCGAGCTCCCGTCGTGGGCGCAGGCCGAGTTCTTCTACGACTGCGCCGGGACCTGGGCCCGGTGCGACGAGGACGAGGACGCCATGTGGCACCTGAAGTGGCGCCCGCGCCTCCGCCGGTGGAACGAGCCCATGGCGCTCGACGCGGCGATCGCGGAGATGGGGCTCGCGGGCAGCACGCGCCTCGATCTCGCGCGCTTCGCCGAGCGCGCCCGCGCGAAGCCCGTCAGTGCCTACTCCCCCAACCCGGCCCTCCGCGACGAGCTCGATCGCGCGCTCGTCGCCACGCGCCGCCGAGGAGTGCACTGACGATGACGCCGACGCTCCCCACGCGCGCCACGCCTTTGCGCGCGAAGCCGACCGCGACCGGACGCGCCGCCGGCCGACACCGCCGGCCCTCCACGACGGCGCGCGCCCACCGGAGCGTCGCCCGCGCGGCGCGGCGCGGCGCGATCCTCGTCGAAGCGATCATCGTGATCACCTTCTTCATCACGTGCTTCGTCGGCGTCGTCTACTTCCGCGAGCTCTACTTGCAGAAGCTCCGCGTCCAGCGCCTGGCGCGCAGCGCGACGCTCGCTCACGCCATGGGCGCGTGCGAGGCCGATCCGCGCGGAGCGATCGAGCGAGACATCGGCCCGCGCCGCTTCGAGAGCAAGACCGAGTCCGGCATCCCCTTCGACGCGATCCCGACCATCCCTGCCCTCCCCAACGCCGACAAGGCGCCGACGGCGCTCGAGCGCGCCCGCGACACGAGCGGCGACAGCGGCCTCGACAGGATCACGGTGATCCGGCTCGAGGGCGACGCGACCACGACGACCCGAGAGGGCCCCGACGGTCGCGAGGGCGGCTACCGCTCGACGCCGTCCTCCACGTCGTACGTCGTCTGCTCCGACCGGACTCCGGACGAGCGCTACCAGGGCATGGCCCAGCGCATCGCGGAGCTCTTCTGAGGCGCCCGCGCGCGCCGCCCCGCAGAGAACACGACACGACGCCTGGCCGCGAAGAACGCACCCACGAAGACACCTCGACCCTCGAAGACCCCGCGACGACGCCTCCCCACGAAGACCCCGCGACGACCATCCCACGAAGAACGACTCACCTCATGCTCCCCCGCCTCCGCAACCTCTCCCTTCGTCGCCTCGCGCGGTTCGCCCTCCGCCTCGTCGTCCCGTCGATGCGCCAGGTGCGGCTCGCCGCGTACGCGCTCGTCGTCTTCGGCGCGCTCGCCCTGATCGCCGCGCGCTCGGTCTACGCCGACGTCCGCGAGGTCGGCCTCGGCGTCGGCCACCAGCTCGCCGCGCTCGAGGACCTGACCGGAGGCGCGTACGTCGTTCACATCAACGGGGCGGAGGTCCGATGGGCGAGCGCGCGGACGGACCAGAGCGTCAGGGCCGTGCTCGATCGCTACGAGGAGCACTGCCGCCGGAGCCCGTCGTCGCTCGGCGCCGCGCTCGAGGACATCCCGCGCGCGCTCGAAGACCGCGTGCCCGGATCGAAGAGCGATCCGGCGCGCGCGGGCATCTTCCGCGACGCAGCCGAAGGACGCGGGATGGTCGCGTGCTTCGTCCGCGAGGGCGCGAGCGGAGACATCGAGGAGGTCCGCGCCGCGCTCGAGGCGCTCGCGCGCACCGGCGACCTCGCGAGCCTCGGGCGCTTCCGTTACGTCTTCGCCGAGCGGAGCCCGCGCGGCGACACCCGCGTCGTCACGCTCTGGGCGGAGGGCTCGCTCGATCTCGGACGGATGTTCCCCGCGGAAGGCGACGCACCGGGCACCGACTCGCCCCTCGTCCCGCGGCCGGCCGGGAGCCGCCGCACGCTGAGCGCGTCGATCGCCGGCTTCCCCGCCGCGGTGCGCATCTACGAGAGCGACGCCGCGCCCGCCGAGCTCGTCGCGAGCGCCGGCCGCGCGCTCCGCGCCGCCGGCTTCGAGCCGGCCTCCTCGTCCGGAGCGGGCGGAGAGAGCGCGCGGGCCGCGTGGGTCCGGCGCGACGGCGCGGAGGTGATCCTCACGGCGTCGTCGCGCGAGCGCCGCAGCGTCCTGTCGGTGGTGGAAGCGAGCGGCAGGGCCGTCTCGGCGATCAAGGTGGAGAAGGAAGGAGGAGAGAGCCCGTGAAGACGATGTTCGCGTTCGTGCCCCTGTTCGTGCTCGCCGCGGGGTGCTCCGCGCCCGAGACGGAGGACCATTCGAAGCTGTCGATGAAGGCCGAGATCGTCGTCACGAGCGATCCCGGCCACGGCCTGGGCGGCGCCGTGCTCGTCGCGTCCGATCGGCCCGTGGCGACGACGAACGCCGAAGGGCACGCGAGCGTCGACCTCGAAGGCGTGGAAGGCGACTCCGTCGCGCTCACCGTCCGATGCCCCGCCGGCTTCGAGTCTCCCGCGCCCGTACGCGTCGCGCTCCGCCGTCTCTCGAAGGACTCGCGCCCGCCGCGGTTCGACGCGCGCTGCGCTCCGCTCGAGCGCACGTTCGTCGTCGGGATCCGCGCCGACAACGGCCCGGACCTGCCGATCTACCGGCTCGGCAAGCTCGTCGGACGCACGGACGCGGCCGGCGCGGCCCACGTCGTCGTGCGAGCGAAGGCGAACGAGCAGATCAGCCTCACGCTCGACACCAAGGGCGTCGAGCGCCCCTCGCGGCTCCGACCGGAGAGCCCGACGCTCACGTTCGTCGCGGGCCCTCGCGACGAGGTCGTCGTCCTGGAGCAGCGCTTCGATCTCGAGCGGGCCGCCGCCGTGCGCCGCGCGCCGCCCCGTCCGGCGCCCACCCCGCTCCCCGCGCCGACGCGCATCTGACGGCTCGGCCGCGCTCGGCATCGGCCACGCAGATCGCCGCCATCGAGCACCCGCGCGTCAATTCTTCAGCGTGCCGTACTCGACCGTGATCACCCCTGCGCTGAGCGGCGAGATCGCGGCGAAGGCGCCGCGCGCAAGATCGAGGCAGCGCGTGCTGCTGCCGAATGGCCCGCGATCGTTGATGCGAACGTCGACGGACTTTCCGTTCGCCGTGTTCTTCACGCGCAGCATCGTGTTGAACGGGAGCGTGCGGTGCGCCGCCGTCATGCCGTTCGGATTGAACGACTCGCCGTTCGCCGTCTTCGATCCCGATTGGTAGTACGAGGCCTTGCAGGACTTGATCTCACCGACGATCGGATCGCCGTCGTCGTCCGGGGCTCCGGAGTCGGCGCCTGCGTCGCCGGTGGGCCCGGCGCCGTCGTCGGGATCGTCGCCGTCGCCTTCCGGCGCGACGGGACGCGAGCCAGCGTCCTCGGTCGACCCGCCCCCGCCGATCCCGTCGGTCCCGGCGTCGTCGCCGTCGCCGCACGCTGCGGCGACGGACAAGAAGAGGAGGAGACCGCCGGCGGCCCAGGTTCTAGAGTACACCTCCCCACATCTCGCAACGGCGGTGCCACCGACGCGAGGCGAGAGACTTCGCGAGGTTCAGCCCATTACGAATGGCGCTTCGACGTGCCGGCGAGGTCGAACGATCCTGGAGCGTCGCCGATCCATCGAAGCGCGGTACCCTCCGCGCATCGTGGACGCCGACATCGACGCCGAGCGCGACCGCGAAGGCGCGAGGGAGGCGGGCGACCGCCGGGGTGGCGCGCGCACCGTGCCCCCGCGCCCGAGCCTCGACAGCCTCCTCCGCGGCCTCCTCGCCGTCGCGGCCGCCATCGCGATCGGACAGGTCGTGTTCATCGCGCTCTGGCGGTGCAACTACCCATTCGAGCTCGAATGGATGGAGGGCGCCGTCGTCGATCACGTCCGCGTCGTGTCGAGCGGGCAGCCGCTCTACCGGGCGCCGTCGATCGAGTTCACGCCGTTCATCTACACGCCGTTCTACTACTTCGTCTCCTCGCTGCTCGCGCGCGCGATCGGCATCGGCTTCCTCGCGCCGCGGCTCGTCTCGATCGCCTCGATGATCGCGTGCCTGGCGCTGATCGCCGGGCTGACGCGGCGCGAAGGCGCGAGCCGCCTCGCAGCGCTCGTCGCGGCGGGCCTCTTCGCGACGACGTACGAGTCGAGCGGCTTCTGGATGGACCTCGCGCGCGTGGACTCGCTCTTCATGGCGCTCGCGCTCGCGGGCGCTTACCTCGCGCGCCACGGACGGTCGACCGCCTCCGCGGCGGCGTGCGGGGTCGCGCTCTTCCTCGCGTTCTTCACCAAGCAGACCGGCCTCACGCTGGCAGCCCCGATCCTCGCGGCGGCGATCGCCTTCGATCGGCGGCGGGGCCTCGTCGCCGCCACGGTCTTCGCGACGCTCACGATCGGCGGAGTCGCGTGGATGAACCGCGCCACGGACGGCTGGTTCGGCTTCTACGTCTTCGACGTGCCCCGAGGCCACGATCTCCGGTGGAACCAGTGGAGCCGGCTGCTCGTCGAGCCGTTCTGGCGCCCGGTCGTCGTCCCGGTGCTCCTCAGCGCCGTCGCCTTCTTCTCGGGCGCCGCGGCGCGCGAGGGCCGCGCCGTCGGGTGGTTCTACGGCGGGCTGCTCGCGGTCACGCTCGGCGCGTCGTACTCGTCGATGCTCCACGCCGACGGGTTCGCGAACGTGCTCATCCCGTATTACGCGGCGACGAGCATCGTCGCCGGCGTCGGCCTCGACTGGGTGCTCCGAGCGACCGCGCACGGGAGCGCGGCGCGCGCCGTCGTCGTCCGCTTGCAGGTGTTCGCGCTCGTCGCGTCGCTCGCGCACTTCGGCTCCCTCGCCTACAACCCGCGCCGCGCGTTGCCGCGACCTCGCGATCGCGAGGCGGGTGACGCCATGCTGGCGAAGCTCCGCGCCGCGCCCGGACCGCTCCTCGTCCTCGGCGCCGGCTACTACGCCGCGCGCGCCGGCCACGACGAGATCAACGCCCACACGATGGCCCTGACCGACGTCTTCAAGACGCGCGACGAGCCGCGCAAGGAGGCGCTCCGGCGCTCGATCCTCGACGCGATCCGGAGCGAGCGCTACGCGGCCGTCGTGTTCGACCCGAGCCTCACCATGCTCCCCGACGAGATCACGTCCGAGATGCGCCGGAACTACCGCTTCGAGGCCCGCCTCTTCGAGCCGTCGGAGCGGTCCTCCACCTGGCCCCGGACCGGGTTCGCCGCGCGGCCCGAGGAGCTATGGGTGCGAAAGACGCCGCGCTGAGAACAAATGACGCCCCGACCCGAAGGGTGGTAGCGTCGCGAAAGCACATGCGCGGGTGGACAAGGCGGGTCACCGGAGCACGGCGTGAGGGCGCGAGCCGCTTGCTCGTTCGATGGTCGGCGGCCCTCGGCGCGGCGCTCGCGCTGACCGCGTCGTCGGCGGCCGCGGACGAGCCGATCGCGGCGAAGGAGCCCCGTCTCCTCCGCGAGAGCGGCGAGAACACGACGGTCATCGACGCGTTCGACGAGGACGATCCCTTCGACGCGAACCTGCTCCTCACGTTCAGGCAGTCGTGGAAGAGCGCGAACATCCGCCGCGAGACGACGATCGCCCAGCCCGGCCTCGCGAGTGGCGGCTTCACGGCGGCGAACGAGAACGTCGCCGCGTACCGCCAGTCGCTCACGGTCCTCGAGGTCGGCGGCGACATCGGCATCTACAAGGACCTCGCCCTCTCGCTGCGCCTCCCGCTCATCCTGGCGGACGCGCGCGAGCTGTCCGACCTCGACGGCTCCTCGCGGAACCCACAGCGCCTGCAGGATCCCGCGGGCGACCAGCTCTTCAGCGTCCCGTTCAAGAGCCCGACCCGCAGCGGCGTCGACTGGTTCAGCGTCGCCCTCAACTACGCGATCTTCAACCAGACGCGCGACGCTTCGAAGCCGAACTGGGTCATCGGCGCCGAGGGGCGCTTCGCCATCGGCGACCGCCTCCACGCCTGCAACGACAACGCGGCCATCAAGTGTCCCGATCCGGTGAACCCCGGCGGCCGAAGCCGTGAGCCCGGCATCTCGCGCGGCATGCACTCGGTGATCGCGAACACGGTCTTCTCGCGCCGGTACGGCTACATCGAGCCCTACACCGGCTTCCGGATGCACGTGGACATCCCGCAGTCGAACAGCGACTTCGGCGCGTCGAAGGACATCAAGGGCACGCTCCTCAACCGCCCGCCGATCATCGGCACCTTCACCGTCGGTATGGAGGTCTACCCCTGGGAGAACCGCGAGGCCTTCCAGCGCGTCGTCCTCGATTTCAAGCTGCGCGGCAGCTACCACTCGCCCGGCCGCGACTACTCCGAGCTGTTCGACGCGCTCGGCTCGTCGTCGGCCGCCTCGCTCCGCGCCCCCAACCCGAGCGCGTACAAGGCGGGGCCCGACGGCTTCACGAGCATCGCCGATCCGAACGCGTCGAAGGTCTTCTTCACCGGCATCACCGACCAGCAGGCGTTCGGCTCGTTCGGCGCGTCGGGCGGCGTCACCTGGCAAGCCGGCGAGTTCGTGAAGTTCACCGCGGGCCTCGGCCTCACCTACGTCCAGAGCCACCTCATCACCGCGGCCGACGCCTGCAACCCGGACTTCAAGTCCGACGCCGGCGCCTCGGGGCCGTGCCGCACGGGCGCGCAGACGGCCGGCGGCGGCAGCACCACCGGCATCCCGAACCCCAACCACCGCCAGGTCATCGACCTGCCCGGACGCCGCTTCTCGGTCGACGACACCACGATCGTGGACCTCTGGCTCAGCGGCGTAGTCATGTTCTAAGGCCATGCGCGCGCGCGCCGTCGTCCTCGCGTGCGCGATCGTGACCAGCGCGTTCGCTCTTCGAAGCGCGCGCGCGTGGGCGGCCGGCGAGCCCGACGAGACTCCGGCGGCGACGACGCCCACGCCGGCCGCGCCCACGCCGCCCACGCCGGCGCCGAGCGACGAAGAGCCGCCCCGGCCGCCGGCGGCCGACAAGCCGATCGTCGTCTGGCCGACGCTCACGCCGGCGGCCGAGGAGACCGCCGCGCACAGACCCACGCCGGGCGACGGGGCGATCCACGCGCGCGCGCTGGAGCTCGACGCCACGCTCCGCGACGCCGTGCAGGACCTCGGCTTCGCGCTCGACGTCGCCGACGCCGGGCCCGCGCCGGGCCACGCTCGCGATCTCGACATGCTCGAGCGGGCGCAACACGCCGGCGCGCACTCGCCGCGCCCCGCCGACGCCGGCACCTGGCTCGTGAGCCCGCGGCTCGAGCCGGCAGCGGGCGACGCCTTCATCCTCCGCATCGTCGTCGTGCCTCCGAAGAGCCGGCAGCTCCGCGTCCGCGTCGAGCGCGTCTCCGGCGCCGACGTCTCCGTGCGCGGGCTCGTGCTCCTGCGCGATCTGCTCTCGACGTCTCCGGTCGCGCCGACCGAGACCGCGCCGCGCCCCGACGAGTCCGCGAGCACCGGCATCATGGCGCCCTCACGCTCTCCGGGCCGCGCCGTGCTCGCCGCGAACGCCGCCCTCTTCGGCGCGTTCATGGCGTTCAGCGTCCAGCGCGCGAGCGGCTCGGAGGATCCTCGCCTGCTCTACCCGCTGCTCACGCTCGGGACGGGCGTCGGCCTCGGCAGCGCGCTCCTCGTCGCGGAGGAGTGGAACGTCTCGACGGGCGACGCGTGGACGCTCGCCGGCGGCGCGTGGTGGGGCGCGGCCTCCGGGATCCTGATCGCGAACGGCCGCAAGGTGCAGCCGCTCACCGACCGCTACGCGTGGGGCGTCGGCGGCGGGCTCGTCGGGCTCGGCCTCGCGACGTTCTCGCTCACGCGCGGCAAGGCGGACGAGGGCGACGCGGTGCTCGTCCACTCCGGCGCGGGCCTCGGCCTCGGGCTCGGCGGCCTCGCCGACTACTTCTACCGCGGCGATCTCAACCGGACGCCGCACACCGGCGCGGGCTACGGCGCGGCGATCGGCCTGGTCGCGGGCGGGACGCTCGCGAAGGTCGCGAAGGTTCCGGCGTCGCGCATCCTCCTCGTCGATCTCGGAGCCGGCCTCGGCGCCGCGGCCGGCGCGGCGATCGGCAGCCCGCTCGTGTTCGAGAAGGTGACCCCCGAGAAGACGCGCGGCTTCGTGGCGGTCACGTTCGGCGGCGCGCTGATCGGCGGCGCGACGGCGTGGTGGTTCACGCGCGACCGCGCGACCGCGGCTCCGCCTCCGCCGGGACGATCGGCGATGCGGGTCTCGCCGTACGGGGGCACGATCGGTGCGTCGCAGACGCGCGACGGCGCCGTCCCGGCGTACGGGCTCGGCGTCCACGGCACGTGGTGAACCTGCGCGCGACGCTCTCGCCGCGTCGACCCGCGACGCGCTACTTGGCGATCCGAAGCACCGCGCCGTCGGGCGACAGCCCGCTGCCCTGCACGGCGACGTAGACCGCGCTCGCGTCGACGGCGATCGACGTCGGCGCCGGCAAATTGGACACGATCGCGAGCGGCGCGCCGCCTCCCTTCGGGATCCGGATCACCGATCCCTTCTCGCGCTGATCGGCCACGTAGAGGTTTGCCCCGTCGTAGGCGAAGGCGACGGGGTTCACACCTTCGGGTGGCTCGAACACGATCGCAGGCGTGGAGCCCGCGGCTCGCGGCAAGCGGAAGGTGACGTCCGCCTCGTTGAAGTAGATCGCCTCGTCGTCCACGACGAAGGCCTCCGGGGTATCGGCGTAGACGGAGTCGTCGATGCCTGGCCCGCGATGGATGACGGCCGCCCCGCCCGCGTCGTCGGGAGCGCTCTTCGGCAGCTCGAAGATCGCGCCGTACTCGATCGTGTTGCCGGCCCAGAACACCGAGTCGCCGTGGAGCGCGACCGCCGCGGGATCGTCGCCCTCGATCGAGAGGAGCGCGCGCTTCGTCCCGTCCCTCGCGTAGCGCGCGAGGAATCCACGCTCCGTCGCGTTGAGCTCGGCGTGGACGACGAAGATCGCGTCGTCGTCCACCGCCAGCGCACGCGGCGCCGGCACGTCGTCCTCGACGAGCGTGAGCGCGCCGCCGGCCTTCGGCACGCGCTGGACGGCGGCGCCCGCGATGACGAACAGATCGCCGCCGGCGCCTCGATCGGCCGCGAGCCACGTGATGGCCGTCCCGGCCGGCACGGCGACGATCTTCCGCGCCTCGCCGCCCCGCTTCGGCGCCGTCATGATCGCGCCGTCGGCGTTCGACCAGAAGAGGTTGTCGGCGTCCTGAACGAGGTTCTTCGGGCTGAACTGCCCTTCGGCGACGGGCTCGGCCGCCGGCGCTTCTCCGTCGAGCCCGCCGCCGGGGCCTGCCTCGACGCCGCCGTCAGCGGCGCCGCTCGTCAGGTAGTCGAGCGGGCGCGTGAGCGTGCACGCGACGAGCGCGCCGGCGATGCACGCCGCGGCGACGACGGAGCGCGCGCCGATCACCGCGCGCCCTCGACGATCCTCACTCGCGGCATCCACGGCGGCGCGCCGAGGACCGGCGGCTTCGCGCCGAGCGCGGCCGTCGACCGCGACGAGCCGAGCGCGGGGAGCGCGAGCACGACGGCCGCGGCCGCGGCGATCACCGCGACGGCGAGCGAGACGTCAGCGACGAGGTAGTCTCGCTTCACGGGCGACACGTCCGCGGGCGTGCAGCTCGGGGCGCAACGCTTCGCGAGATCGTCCTCGGCTCCCTTCCCGCTCAGCGAGAAGAACGCGAACGATCCGACGCCCGCGACGGCCACGCCGGCCGCCACCCAGGCGAGCGTCGGGACGGATCGCGCGGGCGCCGCCGTGCGATCGCCCTCGACGGGCGCGGCCGGAGGCGCCGCGCCGAGCGCCTGGAAGTCCGCCACCACCTTGCGGTTCCGCTCGCCCTCGACGACGAGCACGCGTTGCTCCATCGCCTTGCCGTCGCTCGCGCGCTCGAAGCGAAGGACGTGCTCCCCCGGCTCGACGGGGATCGCCGCGCCCGTGAGCCGCTCCGCGACGAGCTCGCCGTCGAGCGCGACCTTCACATCCGGATCGCTCGCGCCCTTGTCATCGAGCGCCTCGAGGGTGAGGGTCGGCGCGACCTCGTGCATCCGATCGATCTGCTCGGCGCACTCCTTCTGGAGGACGACCGGACACTCGGCGCGCGCGCACGCCACGAACCTCTCGCGCGCCGCGTGCGGCTTCTTCTGCGTGCGGAGCGCCTGCGCCTCTTCGTGCGCGGCCACGCACTGCTTCGCCGCCGCTCCGCCCCCTCTCGCCGGCGCGGCCGACGCGGTCGACGCGAGCACGACGCCCGCGACGACGGCAGGCAGCCCGAGCCTCACAAGCACTCCACCTTGAAGTGCTTGAGGCCCTTGTCGTCGACGTAATACGGGATCCTGCAGTCGTTCTTGACCGCGCCCCCACGCGGCGTCCCGCTGCGTCGCTTCTTCGGCGGCGCGGCGACCGCGGGCGCGGACGCCGGCGGGGCGGCCGGCGCGGACGCCGCGCGAGCGCAGCCGGCGGCTCCGGCGACGGAGGCTCGGCGAGCGGCGGGCGGCGACGGCCGTGGCGACGGCCGGAGGCGCGTCGTGGCTCGCTTCGGGGGGCGCATCGCGCGTGACGACGATCGCGATCGCGATCGCGACCGCGAGCGAGACGCCGCCCGCGATCCCGACGTAGAGCGACGCGCGCGAGACGCGCCGTGCGCGCGGGTCGGAGAAGTCCGACGAGCTTCGCACGGTCGCGAGGTCGGTCAGCTCGTCTCCGAACGGCGCGCCGGTTCGCACCGTCGGCTCGGCCGACGCCCGAGCGCTTTCGTAGCGCGCCGAGGCCGCCATCGCCCACTGGGCTTGCACTTCGCCGGAGCTGTGCGCCGGTCGCCCCACGTTCGTGGGGAGATCCGACATCTGGCGGCGGCGCTCGGCCTCTTCCATCGCGGCGCGGAGCTCGGGATCGGTGCTCGACGCGGCCTCGACCGGGCTCGATTCGCGCTCGACCGAACGCACCAGCTCGGCGCGCGCTTCGAGCGACGCCGCCGCCACGCGCGCGACCCACGCGCCGATCTCCTTCGCGCGCGGGAGCGCCAGCGCGTCTTCAATCGCGAGCGCCATCTCTTCGGCGTCGGCGAAGCGCGCGGCGGCGTCGCGCTCGAGCCCGCGCATCGCGATCAGCGCGAGCTCCTGCGGCACCTCGGGGGCCCAGCGCTGCGGGGCGTCGATCGGCTCGTTGAGGATGCGCGCCATCGTCTCCGCGGGCGTGTCGCCGAGGAAGAGCCGGCGCCCGGCGAGGAGCTCCCACAGGACGATCGACGCGGCGAAGACGTCGGTGCGCCGATCGAGCGCGCTGTGCTGCAGCTGCTCCGGCGCCATGTACGCGGCCTTGCCCTTGAGCTGCCCGCCCTCGGTCGACGCCGAGCGCGACGCCGCCTTGGCGATGCCGAAGTCGAGCACGCGCGCGACGCCGTCGATCCCGACGAGCACGTTCTGCGGGGACACGTCCCGATGGACGATCCCGAGCGGGTCGCCGTTCTTGTCGCGCGCCTCGTGCGCGGCGTGGAGCCCGTGAAGCATCTGCGCGACGATCGACGCGGCGTGCGCGACGGGGACGCGCTCACCGGCCGCGAGCGCGAGCTCGGAGAGGCTCGCGAGCGAGTCGCCCTCGACGTACTCCATGACGACGAGCAGCTCGTCGTCTTCGGCGACGACGTCGAGCGTCGGGACGACGTTGGGATGACGGATCGTCGAGGCGAGGCGCGCCTCGTCGAGGAGCATGGCGACGAACTCGGGGTCGCGGGCGTAGCCGTCGTGCAAGCGCTTGATCGCGACCATGCGCGAGAAGCCGCCCGCGCCGATGAGACGCCCGAGATGGACGGTGGCCATGCCGCCCGCCGCGATGCGGCGATGCACCATGTACCGGCCCACTCGCCGGCCAGCCTCCGGATCGCGCTGCATTTCCGTCGATCGCCGCTTCCGCGACGCGCCGTGTGCGCACACGACCGCCGCGAGGGCGATCGTATCACACGCGCGGCGCGGTCCTCGCTCGCCGGGTCAGCTGCGCTGCCCGCCGCCGCGAGGGCGTGGGAGGTTGTACTCCCCGAGGCGGGAGACCAGCGTGCGGCGAGAGATGCCGAGGAGCTGAGCGGCCTTCGTCTGGTTGCCCGCGCACTTCTCGAGCGCCTCGACGATGCGCTGCCGCTCGAACGCGGCGAGATCGTTGCGGAGGCGCGCGCCGGCGGCGTCGTCGCCGGGATCGCCGGCGGGGAGCGCCATCGGATCGAGCGCGTCGCCCTGGGAGAGGAGGACAGCGCGCTCGATCGCGTTCTTGAGCTCGCGGACGTTCCCCGGCCAGTCGTAGCTCTCGAGCCGCGCGAGCGACTCCTTCGTCAACGACATCGGCGCGCGGCGGGCGTCGGCGCAAGCCTGCACGAGCAGCTCGCTCGCGATCGCGGAGATCTGCTCGCGACGCTCGCGGAGCGGGGGCACCTCGACCGTGATCCCGTTGAGGCGGAAGTAGAGGTCCTCGCGGAAGGTGCCCTCGGCGACCATCGCGCGAAGATCGCGGTTGGTCGCCGCGATGAAGCGGACGTCGACCTTGCGCGCCCCGACGGTGTCGACGCGGATCACCTCGTTGCGCTCGAGCACGCGGAGGAGCTTCGCCTGCGTCCCGAGCGGCAGCTCGGAGACCTCGTCGACGAGCACGGTCCCGCCGTTCGCGGACTCGAAGAGGCCGGCCCTCTCGCCCTCGCCGAAGAGCTCGCGATCGAGGAGGTTCTCGGCGAGCGCCGCGGCTTCGACGCGGTAGAAGCCGGCGGCGGCCCGGCGCGAGGCGCGATGGATGCGCTCGGCGATGACCTCCTTGCCGGTGCCCGTCTCGCCGGTGATGAGGACGTGGATGTTGCCGGCGGCGACGAGCTTCACGAGGCGCTCGAGGCGCTGCATCGGCGTCTCGTTGGCGCGCGCGCCCGGCGGGGCGGCCGTCGACGACGCGGAGGGCGGGAGCCGGAACGAGCGCGGGGGCGTGAGCTTGACGGGCGGAGTCCGCTCGGCCGCGGTCGGATCGCCGCCCTGGATGACGACGACGACGTTGCCGATCTCGATGATCTCGCCCGGCGCGACCGGGAGCGGTATCCCGGACACGGGGCGCCCGGCGATGCGCGTACCGTTGGCGCTGCCCGCGTCCTCGATCTTGTGGGTCGGCCCCAGGTGAAGCACGGCGTGCTTTCGCGAGACGGAGGTGTGATCGATTCGGACGTCGCAGCCCGAGGAGCGGCCGATCGTGAGCGAGCCGGACGCCGGGAGGGCGCGCGACAGCGAGCCTCCGTCCCAGATGGCGGTCAGCCGCGGTGCCCCGGAGGTGTCGCCGTCCTTGGTGTTGGCGGTCAGCTCCGTTCGGCCGTCGCGGCTGGTTCCTTCCGAGTCCCTCGAAGACATCCTCCCCGTAAGTACTGCGAATGTCATGATGGCGCTACCCTCCGCTTGGAAGGCACTGCAGCCCGCGTACCCCGCCCGCGCGGACCGCAGATGCGCGGAGGGTTGCGCAAATCGCGCATGTTGCTACCCAGACAACACCCTCTCGGGGAACCGATTGGGATGTTCGCCCTGGGCGGACCCCGTGGATCAAACCTCCCTCTTGATCCCCCGTTTCCCTACATCCAGATCCGCCATTTCTCGAAAATTCCGGGCTGGACCGACGTGGCACACATGTAGCACCTACACCATCGCATGGGAGCCAGGTGGTTGTTCGGGGTTGCTGGGATGGTGGTCGCGACGACGCTCGCTGCGTGCTCCAGCGCGCCGGAGGAGGAAGTCGGCGGTGACCGCGCGAGCGTGAAGCAGGCGGAGTTCGACAAGAACTCGGTCCTCACGGACGTCGCCCTCCGCGACACGAAGGCGATGAGCGCCGCGGACATCCAGGCCTTCCTCGACAAGACGCCCTGGGGCCACGCCTCCGTCCTCGCGACGTACGAGGAGAACGGCAAGAGCGCCGCCGAGATCATGCACGACGCCTCCGAGAAGCACGGGATCAACCCCCTCGAGCTCCTCGTCCGCGCCCAGATGGAGCAGAGCCTCATCTACAAGAAGAACGCCTCCGCGGAGTCGATCTCGATCGCCTTCGGCTGCGGCTGCCCCCACAGCCCGGTGTGCTCGTCCAAGTACGAGGGCTTCGCCAACCAGGCCGAGTGCGCCGCGGGCACCCTGAGCCGCTCGATGGACCGCGCGCTTACGTCCAACGGAACGGCCAGCGGCTGGAAGATGGGCGAGGAGAAGCTCACGCAGGACAAGGTCGAGATCGTCCCCGCGAACGCCGCGACGGCTGCACTCTACACGTACACGCCGTGGGTCGGCGAGGCCGGCGGCGGCAGGAAGGGCGTCGGCGGCGCCAGCCTCCACTATCAGGTGTGGGGTCGCTTCGCCGACGCGACGGGCTACGGCGTGGTCGGCAACGACGTCCCCGGCGAGGGTCAGGGCGACGTGCTCGAGGCCGAGCAGCCCGACCCGGCCGACGAGGATCCGAACAACGGCGGCAACGACGGAAACCAGGGCGGCGAGGACGACGAGGAGCCCGCGGCGGATCCCGCTCCGGCGCCGAACGCCGACGCGGGCGCGCCCCAGGCCGATCCCGAGCCCGATCCGCACGGCGACGAGGCGCCGAAGGGTGACTCGACCGCCGACGACAAGGCGGGCGCGGACGACGACGACATCCTCGGCGAGGGCAACGCGCCTCCGGCCACGAACGCCCCGCCGCCGCGCGCGAGCGGCTCGCGCTCGAAGGGCAGCAGCAACGCCGACAGGGATCTCACCGAGGCGACCGACGAGGAGCTCGCCGGCAAGAAGAAGGCGACCGGCGGTTGCTCGAGCACCGGCGGCAGCACCAGCGACGCCTCGCTCGTCGGCCTCGTGATGTTCGCCGCGTCCCTCGTCGCGAAGCGCCGCCGCCGCCAGGCCTGAGCTCCACTCGATGACCGAGCATGATCCGGAATCATGCTCGGCCCACGGACGGTCCCCGGCGCACGGTCCGTTCGCGCTTACACGAACGCGCGAAGGACGCTCTCGGGATCGGCCGTGCCCCGCACCGCGCGCGCCTTCGGGCTCCCCTCCCACGCGACGGTGCCGCGCGCGATCCCCTCGTACATCTCCCGGAAGAGGCCGGCGACCGAGGCCGACGCGCCGAAGCTCGTGAACGTGGGGACGACCGCGTCGAGCGGGGCCTCCTCCGCCTCGACGCTCCGGCCGACGAGCCGCCCGAAGATCGCGGCCACGTCCTTCGGGGAGAGGTCCTTCGCACCCGACAGCTCGATGACGTCGATCTTCGACGCGGGCGGCCCGTCGAGCAGCGCCTTCGCCGCGACCGCGCCGATGTCGCGCGTGGCGACCATCGGGATGACGAGATCCGCCGGGAGGAACGTCGGGAGCTTGCCGCCCTTCGCCGCCGCGGCGACGGCGGCCCAGTTCTCGAGGAAGTAGGCCGCGCGCACGAAGGTGAGCTTCGCGCCCGTCTCCGCGAGGCGCCGCTCGCCATAGTGAACGGTGCGGATCGGCCCCGTCGCGCCCGTCTGCTGACCGCCGACCGACGAGAGGAAGACGACGTGCGGCACGCGGCTCCGCTCGATCGCTGCGGCGAGCGCGTCGACGGTCGTGCGGCGCTCCGCGAGGAAGTCCGCTGCGCCCATGCTCGGCGGCGAGAGCAGGTAGGCGCCCTCCGCCCCCTCGAGCGCCTCCGCGAGCTCGGCCGAGTCGTCGAGCGACGCGAGGACGCGGACCTCCGCTCCCCGCGCCTGCCACGGCGCGCCCTTCGCGGCGTCGCGCACGAGCACGCGGACGCTCTTCCCGGCGGCGAGGAGCGTCTCGGCGACGATGGACCCCGTATTCCCAGTGACCCCGGCGACGACGAACATGATCGACCTCTCTTCTCTCGAGGCGAGCGCCCTGCCCGCCACGAGGAGAAGGAATAAGCGTCGACACGTCATTCGCCCAATCGATGCTCGTCATAGTTCGCATGCACATTGTGCATGTGGTTCGGCCCGCGCGTCGCAGCGAGGCAACGCTCGCCCCGCTCCACCCGAAGCGCCATCCGTGCTCTCCTTGACCTCGGGGGGGATGCTCCCCTGTGTCGCGAGCGCGCGGCGCGCCGGAACCGGCGCCGCCGCGTGACGGAATCCGGGGCCGCCGGACATTGCCGGATGCCCTCCAGACCCAGCCAGGTGAGCCATGCCCGCTGCCGCGCGATTGTCCCGCTCCTTCGTCCTCGCCGCCGTCATCGTCGCAGCGTGCGATTCGTCACCGCCGGCGTCGCCGGCGTACGAGCCCGACCCGTCGCCGGGGTTCCCGACTGAACCGGAGCCCTCGCTCCTCCCTGAGCCTCCGCCGAGTGGAGGCCCAGCTTCGTTCCAACCGAGCTTCGGGGCGACGGTCTCCCGGACGCACGCGCCGCCGGCGCTCGGCGGAGCGAGCCTCGTGCTCTCCTCGGGCGGCAACATCGCCTACGCGACGGATCCCGACCGGGACCGCGTCGTCATCGTCGATCTCGTGACCAAGAAAGCTCGATCCGTCGCGCTCCGCGCGGGTGACGAGCCGGGGCGGATCGTCACCGACGGTCCGAATCGCGTGCACGTCGTGCTCGATCGCAGAGGAGCGATCGCGACGATCGACACGACCTCGGCGACCGTCGTTGCGCGCCGCGCCGTGTGTCCGGCTCCGCTCGGTATCGCGCGCGACGCGAGCACGCTCTACGTCGCGTGCACCGGCGGCGAGATCGTCTCGATGCCGACCCAGCCCACAGGCTCGCCCAGCGTGCTCGCGCGCGTCGACCGTGATCTTCGCGACATCGTGATCGCCGGCGACAGCCTCCTCGTCAGCCGGCTGCGCAGCGCCGAGGTCCTGCGCGTTCGCAGGTCCGACGGCGCGTTCGTCTCTCGCGCGGTGAGGCCGCCGCCCGGGCCGATCAGCGAGCGCACCGAGCCGTTCGTGGCGTGGCGCATGGTGCCGTCGGGATCCGGCGGCGCCGTCGTCGTCCACCAGATGGCGCGAGCCTCGGAGGTCAACGTCGAGGCTCCGAGCGGCTACGCGGGCTTCGGCCCGTGCGGAGGGAGCGTCGAGACGACGATCACTCGATTCGAGCCGAACGGCCCCACGGGCGACCTCGACGCCGTACCCCACAGCCTCATCGGCGCCGCGGTCGCCCCCGTCGACATCGCGAGGTCGCCGACCGGCCGCTACTGGGCGGTGGTCGCCGCCGGCAACGGTCACACCGCCGCGCTGCCGCAGGTGCAGATCGTCGCGCTCGGCCCGGCCGAAGCCTGCGTGTTCCAGGGGCCGAGGTTCCACCCCAAGGGCAAGGCGGCAGGACAGGCCGTCGCCGTCGCGTTCCGACCGGACGACTCCGTCGTGGTCTTGAGTCGCGAGCCGGCCGAGCTGCACCTGCAGACCGTCGGCGAGCTCTCGAGCCCGGACGGCGACTGGCAGACCATCCCGCTCGGCGGCGAGACGCGGGAAGACACCGGCCACGCGATCTTCCACAGCAACACCGGCGGAAACATCGCCTGCGTGTCCTGCCATCCCGGCGGCGCCGACGACGGACGCGTCTGGAAGCTCTCCAGCGGCGCTCGCCGGACCCAGACGCTTCAAGGAACGCTCCAGGGGACCGCGCCGTACCACTGGAGCGGCGACGTGCCGGCGATCGCGACCTTCGCGACCGACGTCTTCGCCAAGAGGATGGCTGGGCCGAACCTCGACGAGACCCAGACGAAAGCCCTCGATCACTGGCTCGTGCGCATTCCGGCGCCCGTCGTCTCTCCGCCCACCGACACCGCCGCGCGATCCCGCGGCGAGGCGCTCTTCGCGAGCGCGGCGGTCGGCTGCAGCGGGTGCCACTCCGGCGCGAAGCTGACGAACAACGAGAGCGTCGACGTGGGGACCGGCGGAACGTTCCAGGTCCCCTCGCTCCTCGGCCTCGCGCTGCGCGCGCCGTACCTCCACGACGGCCGGGCAGCGACGCTCCTCGATCGCTTCTCGGCGGTGGGCGGCGGCGAGGAGCACGGGCACACCAGCGATCTCACGACGGCGCAGCTGAACGATCTCGTCACATACCTCGAATCGCTCTGACCGCGCCTCTCGTCTCGTCTCGTCTCGTCTCGTCTCGTCTCGTCTCGTCTCGTCTCGTCTCGTCTCGTCTCGTCTCGTCTCGTCTCGTCTCGTCTCGTCTCGTCTCGTCTCGTCTCGTCTCGTCTCGTCTCTCCGCGTGCCCGTGCCCGTGCCCGTGCCCGTGCCCGGATCTCCCCCCGACCAGTCGACAGCACTGGGGACGCCCCCTACGCTCCCCCCATGCACGAGGTGCATCTCGAGCGCCTCGACCTGAACCTCCTCGTGGCGCTCCGCGCGCTCCTCGCCGAGCGCCACGTCACGCGCGCGGCGGCGCGCGTCGGTCTCACGCAGCCCGCGATGAGCCACGCGCTGGCGCGGCTCCGCGCCGTCCTCGGCGACCCGCTCCTCGTGCGCACGCGCGCGGGCATGACGCTGACCGCGCGCGCCGCCGAGCTGGCCGAGCCGCTCGAGCGCGTGCTGGGTGAGCTCTCGAGGCTCCTCGCGCCCCCCGGAGCGTTCGATCCCGCGCGCTCGAGCCGGACCTTCCGCGTGGCGACGACCGACTACGTCGAGCTCGTGCTGATGCCCGCCGTGCTCGCGCGCGTGTGGCGCGAGGCGCCGAACGTCGTCGTGAAGCTCCTCCCGATCGTCGGGCGCGGGGTGGAGGACCTCGACGAGGGCCGGGTCGACGTCGTCTTGGGCCCGCTCGGGGAGACCGAGCGGGGGAGCGTTCTCGCGCAGCGCCTCCTCAGCGAGCGCTTCGTCTGCGTGGTGCGCGACGACCACCCGGCGGTGGGCCGGCGGCTCTCGCTCGAGCGCTTCCTCTCGCTTCCGCACGCGCTGATCACGCCGCGCGGCGAACGCGGCAGCATCGTCGACACCGCGCTCGCGAAGCTCGGTGAGCGCCGGCGCATCGCGGTCGAGGTCCCCCACTTCCTCGTGGCTCCCTTCCTCGTCGAGAAGACGGACGTGGTCCTCACGCTCGCGGAGCGCGTCGCGCGGGCGCTCGCGCCGTCCGTCCGGCTTCGCGTCCTCTCGCCCCCGCGCGAGCTCGATCTCCCAGGGTTCGACATCTCGCTCGTGTGGCACGAGCGCGATCGTGCGGATCCCGCGCACGCGTGGTTCCGCGGAGCCATCGCCGGCGTCGCACGGACACTCTGACCGAGCGTCAGCGCGGATCGTCGATGCAGCGCCGGACGAACGGGACGAGGTGCGCGTTGACCGCGTCGGGATCCTCGAGCGCGGACATGTGCCCGACGCCGTCGATCAGCGCGAGCTTCGCGCCGGGGATCGCCCGCGCGATCGCCTCGCTCCGCTCGGGCGGCGTCGACTGATCCTCGCGCCCGCAGACGACGAGCGTGGGCACGCGGACGCGCGGGAGCTCCGGGAGCACGTTCTTGCGGTGGACGACGACGGCGATGGCCGCGCGCGAGAGGCCGCCGCGCTCGAAGCCCATCGTCCGGCGGTACGTCGCGGCGAGCAGCTCGGGGTTCTCCGCGCGCGTGCGGGCGCCAAACATCAAGGGCGCGAGCTCCTTGTCGAAGAGCGCGTACGGAAAGCCGACGCGGCGGTGCATCGCGATGAACGCGCGGTACTTCACGCGCTTCGCAAGCGCGTCGACCTCGGCGCTGGTGTCGAGGAGCGCGAGCCCGGCGACCTTCGCCGGGTGCTGGAGGGCGAGGCGCATCGCGACCATGCCGCCCCACGACAGGCCGACGACGATCGCGCGGCGGATGCCGATCTCGCCGAAGGCGTCGTAGAGCGCGTCGGCGTGCTCCTCGAGCATGAAGCGCGGCGCGGGCTCGCTCTTGCCGTGGCCGGGGCCGTCGAGGACGACGACGCGCCCGAGCGCCGCGAGCGGCTCGACCTGCCCGCGCCACATCCCTCCGTCGAAGAGCAGGCCGTGGAGCAGGACGATCGCCGGATCGCCGGCGCCCCGTCGCTCGCCGCGCTCCTCGTAGAAAAGGCGGCCGAGCCGCGTCCGAACGTAGGGCATGCGTAGATCCTTACCTCGTCTCTCCCCGCCGATACAGGCGGAGCGGTCGAGAAGCCGCGCGTCGAGGCGCGCGGGCGGCGAACGCCGCGGGGAGCGCGGACGTGCGATCGCCGGCTCCTCGGCTCGTCAATCGACGAGGAGCACGAAGCCCCCGCCGAGGAAGACCAGCGCCGCGACCGCGAGGGCGATGAGGACGAGCGCGACCCGCGAGGTCCGCCGCGCCGGCACGGCGCGCGCGGGGGCGTTCGACGGCAGTGACGGCGACGGAGCCTCGCGCCGACGGGCGACGGCCGCAGCTGCGGGCGCGGGTGCGAGAGCGGGAGCGGGCGCGGGCGCGGGCGCGGGCGCGGGCGCGGGCGCGGGCGCGGGAGTAGGAGCAGGAGCAGGAGCAGGTGCAGGAGCAGGTGCAGGAGCGGCGCGCGGGGCGCGATCGCCTGGTGCGCCTCGCGCCAGCGCCGCGCGGACGGGCTCGGTCGCCTCGCGGAACGGCTCGACGGCCATGATCTCGCGCGCCTCGGCGAGCGCGCTCCTCAGCGAGCGCGCGGTGGGGAAGCGCTCCTCGGGAGCCTTGCGCAGACAGCGAAGGATCACGCTGACGAGGACCGCCGGAACGTCGGGCCGATGCTCCGTGATCGGCGTCGGCGGGGCGCCGAGGATCGCCTCGATGAGGGCGGGCTCGGGGCTCGCGACGAACGGACGCTTGCCGCTGACGAGGCGGTAGAGACACGCCCCGAGCGCCCAGACGTCGGCGCGCCGATCGACCGAGCTCGAATTTTTGATTTGCTCGGGCGCCATGTACGAGAGCGTCCCGACGACGTCGCCCACGCGCGTGAGCGTCTGGAGCTTGCCCATCGGCCCGCCGATCGCGCGGGCGATCCCGAAGTCGAGCACCCGCACGAGGGGTGGACCGTCGTGAACGCGCGCGAGGAAGAGGTTCTGGGGCTTGAGGTCGCGATGGATGAGCCCGGCCTCGTGCGCTTCGTCGACGGCCTCGCACGCCTGCTCGACGTAGGCGCACGCCTCGTCGAACGGCAAGGGGCCGCGCTCGGCCAGGACCGCGCCGAGGTCGCTGCCGTCGAGGAGCTCCATCACCATGAACGGCAGCCCCGTCGCGAGCGCGCCGACGTCGTGGACGCGCACGGTGTGCTTGCTCGACAGCGCCGCCATCGCGCGCGCTTCCCGCGCGAAGCGCGCTTTCGCGCCGGCGTCGACCTCGAACGCAGGCTCGAGCACCTTGAGCGCGACGGCGTGGCCGAGCTCGACGTGACGTGCAGCGAGCACGTGCGCCATCCCGCCGGAGCCGACGACGCGCTCCACGCGGTAGCGTCCCGCGACGATCTCCCCGATCCGCGGCAGCCCCGGCGGCGGATCGCGCAGCGTCTCCGGCGAGGCCTCGTCGTGGCTCCGCCGACCGCTCTTCCGGGTCGGAGGCATCGACGCGGGCCCGCTCATCGCGCCATTCTACGACGCGCGCAGGCGCGGCGCGCGCGCAAGCGCAGCGCGCGCCCCGCGACGAAACGTCCCTTACGGGAAGATCTCGCGCTCCTTGTAGACCGCCTCGATGCGCTGGAGCGCGAGGCCGTAGGCGCCGATGCGCCGGTCGACCTTGTGCTGGCGCGCGAAGTCGGCGACCTCGCGGTACGCGCGGGTCATCGCCTTCTCGAGCTTGGCGTCGACCTCTTCCTCGGTCCAGCTCTCCGAGCGCTTGTTCTGCACCCACTCGTAGTAGCTGACGGTGACGCCGCCGGAGTTGGCGAGGACGTCCGGGAGGATGTCGATGCCGCGCTCGAGCAGGATGCGCTCGCCGGCCGGGTTCGTCGGGCCGTTCGCGCCCTCGACGATGACCTTGCAATCGAGGTTCTTCGCCTCGGTCTCGCCGATCTGGTTCTCGAGCGCGCACGGGGCGAAGATGTCCGCCTTCGTCTTGAAGAACTCCTCGCGCGTGATCGCCTTGCCGCCCGGGTAGCCCGCGATCGAGCCGTGGGTCTCGACCCAGTCCTGCAGCTTGTGCGCGTTGAAGCCCTCGGGGTTCAGGAGGTAGCCGGTGTGATCGCCGACGGCGATCGTCGACACGCCGAGGCGCGAGAGGATGACCGCGAGGTGCGAGCCGACGTTGCCGAAGCCCTGGACGGTCATCGTCGAGCCTTCGAGGTCGAAGCCCTTCTCCTTCGCCCACTCGATCACGCAGAAGACGGCGCCCTGCCCGGTGGCCTTCGCGCGGCCGAGCGTTCCGCCCGACGCGACCGGCTTGCCGGTGACCACGCCCTTGACGCTCTGCTTGTTCGCGGCGCCGACCATGTTCGAATACGTGTCCATCATCCACGCCATCGTCTGGCTGTTCGTGCCGACGTCGGGCGCGGGGATGTCGTACTCGGGTCCGATGTTCTCGCCGAGCGCGTGCGTGAAGCGACGCGTGATCTTCTGCAGCTCGTTCTTCGAGACCGAGTGCGGATCGAACTTGATGCCGCCCTTGCCGCCGCCGAACGGGACGCGCATGAGCGCGCACTTCCAGGTCATCATCGCCGCGAGCGCCTTGACGTCGTCGAGCGTGACCGACGGGTGGTAGCGCATGCCGCCCTTGAACGGGCCGAGGAGGTTGTTGTGCTGGACGCGGTAGCCCTTGAAGAGGCGCACGTCGCCGCTGTCCATCTTCACGGGGAAGTTGATGATGAGCTCGTTCTTCGGCTGGCTCAGGATCGCGCGGACGAAGTCGGCGAGATCGAGCGTGCGCGAAGCGCGCTCGAGGTAGTCCTGCACGACCTTGAAGAAGTCGTACTCCTTGACGATGATCGTGCGCGACGATCCGGGAGCAGGCGGAACCACGTTCGACGGAGCGCTCGGTGAATCAGCGGGTGTCATCGGGGCTTCTCTTAGCTCATTTGCTCTAGCGGCAAAGGCGAAATTCTTACGCATGACCTCGCCGCAATGCGTCGTCGGGCGCCGGCCGCAGGAGCGTCGTTTCCGTCACGCAAGGACGCGTCACGCCAGCGCCTCCGGAGCGTCGCGCGGGCGCTCGGCGGCGCCGGTCAGCGGGCCAAGAACCAGAGCGAATAGAGATAGGTGACGGCGCTCGTCAGCATGAGGGCGTCGACCCGGTCGAGGATGCCGCCGTGCCCGGGGACGATGGCCCCGGAGTCCTTCACGCCGAACGAGCGCTTGAGCAGCGACTCGCCGAGATCGCCGGCCTGACCGAGGGCCCCCGCCACGACGGCGAGCGGGATGCCGTGCGCGAGCGGGAGGCTCGGGAGAAACCAGACGTGCGCGAGGACTGCGCCGAGCACGCTCCCGGCGAGGCCTCCGATCGCGCCCTCGACCGTCTTCTTCGGCGAGACGGCCTCGTAGAGCTTGCGCCGCCCGAGGAAGCGCCCGGCGAAGTAGCCGCCGGTGTCGCCGAACCACGCGAACATGAGCGCGAGCACCACGTACCCCGCGCCCGCGTCGCCGAGGTCTCGACGCATCACCGCGAGGAGCGTCACCGGCACGCCGACGAAGAGCGGCCCGAAGCCCATCGCGCACGCGCGGAGCGCGGCGGTCTTCATGTCACCGAGGCGCACGAGCGTCACCAGCGGGCCGGCGAGCGGGACGCCGACGAGCAGCGTGGCGAAGACGCGCGCGTCACCGTCGGCGAAGTACGTCGCCGCCGACGTCGTCGCGGCCAGCCCCACGCCCGCGAGCTGCGATGCGCGATCGCCGGGGTGGGTCATGCTGAAGAGCTCCCACGCCGCGATCAGCGTCACGGGCAGCACGAGCAGGTAGAAGCCCCACGGCGCCCCTTTGTAGAGGAGCAGGAGGATCAGCGGGGCGCAGACGACCGCGGTGGCGATGCGAACAGCGAGGTTGCTGTTGGCCTTCTTCGTCTGCTGTTTGGTCTCGTGGGGCGCGGGGACGCTTCCCTCCGAGCTCGCGTTCGCCTCGGCCATTTGCGAGTACGGCCATAGCACGCCCGACGCCGGCCGTCCCCGCGCTGCGCGCCCGCGCGCCGCATGAGATCGGCGCGCGCACGCCGAAGCTGCGACGGAGGCGCGCGATCAGCCGACGAGGCGGAGGACCGTCGCGCTCTCCTCCGAGCGGGGCGCGCGCTCGGAGGTCGCCGCACCCTCGCCCTCGCCGAGCACCGGCACCGCGGCCTTGCCGACGAGCCCGAAGCGCCGCTCGCGGCCCTGGAAGCTCGCGATCGCCTCGTAGAGATCGGCCTCCGCGAAGTCCGGCCAGAGCGCGTCGGAGAAGTGCAGCTCCGCGTACGCGAGGCCGTAGAGGAGGAAATTCGAGATCCGCCGCTCACCGCCGGTGCGGATGACGAGGTCCGGATCGCCGACGCTGAGGCTCGGCATCCGGGCGTGCAGCGCCTCCTCGGTGACGTCGTCGGCGCTCCTCGTGCCGGCGGCGACCTCGCGCGCGAGCTCGCGCGCGGCGTTCGCGATCTCCTCGCGGCCGCCGTAGCTGAGCGCGAGGGTGAGCGTCATCGCCTCCTGTCCGGCGCTGTCGCTCCGGAGCGGATCGAGGACGGTCCGGACGACGGCGGGGAGCCGGCCGAGATTGCCGATCGCGTTCAGGCGGATGCCGTTGTCGAGGATGTCGTCGCGCTCGGAGAGGAGGAACTCGCGAAGGAGCTGCATCAGCGCGTCGACCTCGAGGTCGGGGCGAGCCCAGTTCTGCTCGCTGAACGCGTACAGCGTGAGCGCGCGGATGCCGAGCCGACGTGCGGCACGGACGATCCGACGGACCGCCTTGGAGCCCTCGCGGTGCCCCTCGACGCGCTCGCGGCCGCGGAGCTGCGCCCAGCGCCCGTTGCCGTCCATGATGATCCCGATGTGCGAGGGGAGGTTCTGGGCTTCGACGTAAACCATGGGTAGCGCTGGAAAAACGGTGTGGTTCGGTACCATGAAACGTTTCTGCAAGCTACGACGTACGCTGCGCCCGGCCCGGCGTCGACGCCCAGCGCCGCGCCCGGCCCCGCCTGGGGTGGGAGCGGTCGGGCCCCGCCGCCGAACGGTCGGCGCGTGCCCGCCGCGGTCCCGCGGGAGGGTCCGCCGCGCGCCGCCCAGGGGCTCGCCATCATGAATTCGCGGTACTAGCCTGCTGCCGACATGATCGGCACCAAGGTCACCCTCCGGCTGCGCATGGGCGCCCACGACGCTCACTACGCCGGCGAGCTCGTCGACGGCGCGCGGATGCTCGCCCTCTTCGGCGACCTCGCCACCGAGCTGCTCATCCGCCTCGACGGCGACGAGGGGCTCTTCCGCGCGTACGAGTCCGTCGAGTTCCTCGCGCCGGTCCTGGCCGGCGACTACATCGAGGCCACCGCGGAGCTCGTCAGCGTCGGCAACACGAGCCGCAAGATCCGCTTCGAGGCGGCGAAGGTGATCTCGAACGTGCGCCAGGTCGGCGTCCCCGCGAGCGCCGCGAACGTCCTCTCCGAGCCGATCGTCGTCTGCCGCGCCCTCGGCACGTGCGTCACGCCGAAGGAGCTGCAGCGCAAGCCGCGCGAGCTCTACGTGCCGCAGCTCCCCGTGGGCGAGCGGCCCGTGCCCGACGCCGTCGTCACGCCGGCCGGCCCCGACAGCCGAGGCCCGCGCACGCTCGGTTCGAAGGAGGCGCACGTCGCGGAGCTCATCCTCACCGCCGCGATCGTCGGCGCGGAGATCACGCGCGAGCAGACGCGCTACCTGCCCATCACCGCGCAGGAGATCGCCGACGAGGCCGCGCGCTGCCGCGAGGCGGGCGCCTCGGTCATCCACCTCCATGTCCGCAACGACGACGGCTCGCCCACGCAGTCGCGCGACCGCTTCGCCGAGGCGATCGAGAAGATCCGCGCGAAGACCGACTGCATCGTGCAGGTGTCGACCGGCGGCGCGATCGGGATGTCGATCGACGAGCGCGCTCAGCCGCTCGATTGCCGGCCGGAGATGGCGACGCTCAACTGCGGCACGCTCAACTTCGGCGACGACGTCTTCGTCAACACGCGCCCGCAGATCAAAGACCTCGCCGCGCGCCTCCGCGCGTCGGGAGCCGTCCCCGAGCTCGAGTGCTACGAGGTCGGCCACGTCGAAGAGGCGCTCCTCCTCGCGAGCAAGGGCATCGTGTCCTCGCCGCTCCATTTCCAGTTCGTGATGGGTGTGCCCGGCGGCATCGGCGCGAGCGAGGCGAACCTCCGCTTCCTGATCGGCTTGCTCTCCGAAGCGGCCACCCGCGACGGCGCGCGCGAGGACACGACCTGGGCCGTCGCCGCGGTCGGTCGCCACCAGCAGCCGATGACGGAGCTCGCGATGCGCCTCGGCGGCCACGCGCGCGTCGGCCTCGAGGACAACATCTACCTCTCGAAGGGCGTGCTCGCCGAGGGCAGCGCGCCGCTCGTCGCCCGCGCCGCCGCGTACGCCCGCTCGATCGGACGAAACCCCGTGGAGCCGTCCCGCGCGCGCGAGATCCTGCTGAGGCCCGCATGAAGGTCGCGACGCGTACGCTCGTCGCCGACGCGCTCACGCCGGTCCGAGCCTACGCGGCGCTCCGCGAGGCCGATCCCGAAGGCGCGTCGTTCCTCCTCGAGAGCGTCGTCGGCGGCGAGCGCTGGGGACGCTGGTCGATCCTCGGATACCGTCCGCGCTACGAGGCCGTGCTCGATCGGCGCGGCTGGAAGCTCCGTCCGGGGAGCGGCGATCCGACGGGCGCGCGCTTGCCGTCGCTCGAAGACCTGGGCGGCGATCCGATCGCCTCTTCGGGGCCGCTCTTCCAGCGCGCCCGGCAGGAGGCCGGCGCGCCTCCGCCGTCGATGGCCGCGCGCTTCGCCGCCGCGCACGTCGGCTACCTCGCGTGGGACATCGTCCACCTCATCGACAAGGTGCCGCCCGGCAGCGACGCGACGTGGAACGAGCACTTCGTCCCGCTCGCGCGCTTCCTCGGCGGAGCCACGGTCGTCGTCTTCGACGCGCTCGCCCAGACGGTGACGATCGCCGCCGAGGACGAGGCCGACGTCGAGCGCGCGCTCGCCGACCTCGCGCGCGCCCCCTCGCTCGCCGCGATCGACGTGCCGGATCGGACGCGCATCCCGGCGGGCGTCACGACCGATCTCGACGACGACGCCTACCGGGCGCGCGTGCTCCGCGCGAAGGAGTACATCGCCGCGGGCGACGCGTTCCAGATCGTCCTCGCGCGGACGTTCTCGGTGCCGCGAGGAGGACGCGATCCCTTCGATGTCTACCGCGCAATGCGGCTCGTCAACCCGTCGCCGTACATGTACTTCCTCGATCTACCGCCCGCCGACGGCTCGAGCGGCGAGCGCCTCCGCATCGCCGGCGCGAGCCCCGAGACGATGGTGCGGCTCGAGGACGGCGCGATGACCGTGCGCCCACTCGCCGGAACGCGCCCGCGCGGCAAGACGCCCGACGAGGACGCGCGCCTCGAGGCCGAGCTGCTCGCCGATCCGAAGGAGCGCGCCGAGCACGTCATGCTCATCGATCTCGGACGCAACGACGTCGGTCGCGTCGCGCGCATCGGCTCGGTCGAGCTCCTCCGGAAGATGGAGATCGAGCGCTACTCGCACGTGATGCACATCGTCAGCGAGGTCCGCGGACAGGTCCCGCCCGAGGTGCCTCCGCTCGAGGTCGCGCGCGCCGCGTTCCCGGCCGGCACGCTCAGCGGCGCTCCGAAGGTCCGCGCGATGCAGATCATCCGCGAGCTCGAGGCGCGGCCGCGCGGGATCTACGGCGGAGCGATCGGCTACGTCGGCGCCACCGGCGATCTCGATCTCGCGATCGCGATCCGTACGCTCGTCTGCAAGGGCGACACGTTCGAGGTCACCGCCGGCGCCGGTATCGTCGAGGCGAGCGATCCCACGAGCGAAGCCGACGAGACGCGCAACAAGGCGCGCGGGGTGCTCTGCGCGATCGAGGCCGCGCCTAGACGCTGACCCGGCGCGCGGGGCCCGCGCCGCGCCGCCGATCCACCAGAAGCGCGCGATACACGGATGTTCTCCTCCTCTTTCGCACCTTCACCGCACGAGGAGATCCACGCAGTTGGCGGGGCGGCGGTCTCTCCGCAGAGCCGTCTCCGGCTCACCACGGAGCGCGAATCGCATCGGCGCTCGCGCATGCCCCTTGCAGCTCCCGGTCTCGAGGGAAGAGGGACGGTATGGTGAACTGTAGGTATCCCCAGCGGAGACCGCGCACGCCGTGGCTGGCGGCGATCGCCCTCGCCTCGACGCTCTTCGCCTGCGCTCAGATCGCCGGCGTGGAAGCGCCCGACCTCGACCCGCGCTCGAGCCGCCCGGAGCCGCGCGCCGAAGGCACGGACGAGCCGGAGACAGGCGCGATCGGCGAGGCCGAGAAGAACAACACCGACAGCAACGCCGAGGGCATCGAGGTCACGCCTCCCGTCCTCGACTTCGGCACCGTCGTTTGCAGAGAGAGCAAGGTCGTAAACCTCGTCGTCGTGAACAAGACCGAAAGGCCTCGCCCGTACGAGGTCGTCATGCCCCCGGACGCACCGTTCACGAGCGACTTCCCCCTGAAGGGATGGATCGCCCCGCGCGACCACATCACCGTCCCGATCGTCGCGCTCCCCACGGTGTCGGGCGACGCGAAGGCGAACATCATCGTGACGTCGGAGGCGTCGTTCGCCACCGTGCCGGCCGGCGTCATCGGCGCCGGCGCGACGCTCGAGTGGATGACGTCCATCGCCGACATCGGCGAGACGCCGCTCAACACCGAGGGCACGACGCGCGTGCGACTCCGGAACACCGGCGTGCGCGCAGCGACGATCACCGGCTTCGCGGGCGTGACGCCCGACTTCGTCGCAGCGCCCGCGCCGCTCTCCATCGCGGCCGGCGCCGACGACGAGGTCGAGCTCAAGCTCACGAAGGGCGGCGCCGCGACGGGCAAGCTGAACGCCACGCTCCAGCCGATCGCCGCGGGGCTCTGCGCGCCGGCGCCCGCGCTGGACGTGACCGGGCAGCGCGTGAACACGACCGTGACCGTCAGCGGCGCCGACTGGGGCAAGAAGGACTGCGACACCACGCCCAGCGATACGCGCGACGTCGTGGTGAGGAACTACTCGAACCGCGAGGTCGCCTGGACGCTCATGGCGCCGCCGACGTCCTTCGACCTGCAGGGCCCGATGTCCGGCGTCGCGCCCCCGTCGAGCAACGGCACCACGCCGGGGACGGCGAACATCCGGTTCAAATCGCAGGCGCTGAGCGCCAATCCCGGCCTCGTCACCGAGACCATTGCCGTGATGCTCGCGCCGAACGGAGGCACGCCCACGACCGAGAGCGTCACGCTCCGCGTCGACGTGCGTGGAGCCGTGATCAAGATCAGCCCGACGGAGCTCTCGTTCGTGGCGAAGAAGAACGCGTCGTCGCCGACCAAGGCGTTCACGATCACGAATACCGGCAACGAGACCGCCTCGCTCGCGTGGAGCTTCCTGCGGACCGCCGGCGGTCCGGCGTGGGTCGGCAACCCGCAGAGCACCTCGACGGGCGCGCAGAAGACCACGTCGGTCGGGCTCAGCTACCGGCCGAGCACCGACCCGCCGAACACCGCGGAGCTCACGCCCACGCGCTCCGGCGGCGGCAAGATCTGCAACGCCGGCGGCCTCGCCAAGGTCAAGATGACGGGCAACGATCGCTGAACGTCGACGCGAGCGGCGGCCGGCCTCAGCCGATGTACGCCTTGACGGAGCCGTCCATCAGCGTGCGCAGCGAGCGGGCGTACATCCAGGTGCTGACCGCACCGTACGCGACGCCGGCGAGGACGCCGAGCTGCCAGGTCTGGACGAACATCCACGCCGCCTTGCCGACGCCGAGCGTGCCGAGAACGGTGAACAGCCCGGTGACGAAGAGGAGCAGGAAACGCGTCAGCGACGACTTCTTGATGAGGGCGCGGCCGATCAGGAACGTGATGAACCAGCTGAAGAGCATCCCGGCGATGGCGGTCGCGATCGAGAAGACGCCGATGCCGTTCATGAGGACGGCGCAGACCGCCGAGAAGACGGCGAAGCCGTACCAGGAGTTCGTGAGCCCTTCGATCTTCGCCTTGCCGGTCATCGTGTACCTCTCGCTCCGTTTTCGCCCGCGGAGGGCGTCGCCCTGGCTCGGTCCCCGTCTGCGCGGCGCGGCGACCTCGTCTCGACCCTAACGTACGCCCGCCCGAGCCGGTGCTTCCTTCGCTGCGGCCGACCCTTTGACGGTCGACCCAGCATGATCATTCCATCCGGGTGTCGCGAGCCTTTCTTACGCGGCCGACGCCGCTTCGATCTACGTCGCGGTCGCGCGCCCATCCTCCCGACAGAGCTCGCAAATCCTCGCACGGCCCGTTGCGCGCGCCGCCCGCCGCTCCTACCCTTCCCGCCATGAGCCGCCGGTCGCGCTGGATCGTGCGCTTCGTGCGGCTGCTCACGCTGTGCGTCGCGGTCCTCGTGGCGCGACCCGCCCCGGCGGCGCCGGCGGCCCCGCCGATCGTCCTCGTCGCCGAGGCCATGGTCGAGGCGGCCACCGCGAGGTCGGCCGGCGAAGACGAGCACGTCTCTCCTCCGGCCGCGTCACGTGCGGAGGCAGAACGGGCGCCCGCCTTCGGCGCCGCGGTGTCGACTCCGCGCGTCCGGGCACACGGCGCGACGCGCGAGTGGCCCGTCGCTCCCAAGAAGTACCTGCTCCACTGCTCGCTCCTTCGCTGAGCGCGAACCGGTCCACGCCCGGTCGCTCTTTCTTCGGCAAAGGAGACTCTCATGTCGAGCTCGCCTCGACGTGCGCGCGCCGTCGCATCGACGCGCCGCACGCTCTCGTCACGCATCCGCCTACTCCTCTGGAGGTTCGTACGCGGGCTGTTCATCCTCGCGGCCGCGATCGGCCCAGGCCCGCCGCCACCGCCGCCGCCGGCGCCTCCTCCGACCGAGCAGGTCGACGAGAGCGGCGGCGCCGCGGACGACGCGCTCTGACGGAGCGGCGGCCTCACGCAGCGTTCGACGGCTCGCAGCGCGACGTCGCCTGTTCGAATGACTTGCCCGCGGCCGAGGACACGAAGGATCCTGCTCGGCCATGCGCCGCCTCGCTCTTCCTCTTGGTTCACTCGCGCTCGCCGCTGCCGTCTTCGCCTGCGAGCAGGACTCGAGCGGCGATCGCGCGCCGAACCCGACGCTCGACGGGGGCTCGCCTTCCCTCGACGGCAGCACGTCCACGTTCGACGGCAGCGCGCCGGACGCGTCGACCGCGGTGACGATCCGCATCGACGGGCGCGGCGGCCCCAAGGCAAACGTTCGGGTCGTCTTTCACGACGCCGACGGCGCCGTGCTCGAGACGAAGCTCACCGGCAGCGACGGCAAGGCCGCGAGCACCGGGCCCATCCCGGCGATGGCAAGCGCGCTCCTCGAATCGGCCGACGGCCAGCGACACATCGTGACCTGGACCGGCGTCGAGAGCGGTGACGAGCTCCTCCTGCGCGATCTCGATCGGAGCGCGGCCCTCGGAGACCTTCAGGTCACGCTCCCCGGTCCGTTCGACGGCGCGCTCGGCTACGACCTCGTCAGCGGCCAATGCGCGACGTTCACCAGCGACCCCAACGGCACCGTTCCCCTCTACCCTTACTGCGTGCGGGGCGCACAGGCCTCGGTCCTCGGACGAGCCAAGGACGGCGAGGGCCGCGCGATCGCCCACTCGTTCAAGAAGGCCAACGCCGTGCCGTCCGACGCCGGCGTCGTCGACATCACCACCGGCGCCTGGGCCGCCCCGACGAGCGTGACCGCGACGGTCACGAACCTCCCGAGCGGCGCCAACGCCGACGTCGACATCGTCGAGATCGCCGACGGTCAGGTCTTCTCGAGCCGCGGCGCTCAGATCATCGACAACGCCGCCAACAGCGCCGTCTTCGACACGGCCGCCGGGTTCGCGGACGCCCTCCAGGCCACCACCACGCTCGGGTCGGGGGGCGGCTCGGCGAGGCTCGTCGCCAGGCGTGCGGCGCCGTCCGCGGCGATCTCGATCGACGCGTCCAAGGCGCTGCCGTCGATCACCAACGGGACGGTCGCGATCGCGAGCCCACATCGACCGCGGTTCTCCTGGACGGCGTCGACCGAGGAGGCCGACGGCGGCGTCGTGAGGACGCTGTTCGAAGGCAGCGGTGCGAGTCACCGCTGGTCGTTCGTCGTCCCGCCCGGCGCGGTGACGGTCACGGCGCCGGCGATGCCGCCGGAGGCCGCGAGCTTCCTGCCGACAGACGACGAGACGATCCGCGCGCCCGACATCGTGTTCATCGAGGCGGAGGCGCTCTCGTCGTACGCCGCCTTCCGCCGCGAGCAGGGCGCGTTCGTCGACCTCACGATGTCGATCGCCGGCTTCCGCCTCCCGGCGATGCCGGTAGACGGCGTCTACCGCGCGACGACGTGGACGAGCGCGCCCTGACGCCCCGCGCTCACGACGCGAGCGACGGACGGCTCGCCCGCGCCCGGATCGACGCGCGGTCGTTCTTCACCGGAAGCCACACGCGGAAGACCATCCCGCCGTGGTCGGTGTTGTCGACCTCGATCGACCCGCCGTGGATCTCGACGATCGACCGCGCGAGCTGGAGGCCGAGCCCGAGCCCGCCCTGACGGCGCGCGCTCTCGGCGCTCTTGAACGCGTCGAAGATCTTTTCGCGCTCGGCGACCGGGAGGCCCTCGCCGCTCGTCTCGACCTCGATCCTGAGGCGCGCGCCCTGGTCGGCGGGCAACGTCGCACGGACCGGGACGATGCCCTTGTCGCTGAAGCGCGCGGCCGTCATCACGACGGCGGTCAGCGCCTGGACGATCCGCGTGCCGTCGATGAGCAAGGTCGGGATACCCGGCTGGATCTCGCCCATGATCTGGACCTCGGAGCCGACGGCGAGATCGCGCGCCTCGAGCACCGACGACATGACGACGTCCCCGACGTGCGTGGCCTCCGGCGAGACCTCGAGCTCGCCGGCCTCGACGCGGGCGCTGTCGAGGATCGTGTCGATCAAGACGAGCAGCTCGCGCCCGCGCTGCTCGATGATCGCGAGGCTCTCGTGCTGCTCCTTCGTGAGCTCGTTTCGCCGGACGAGCTCGGTGAACCCGAGCACGGCGTTCAGCGGCGCCTTGAGGTCGTGGCTCATCGACGCGAGCAGGAGCCCGCGCATGCGCTCGGTCGCCTCGCGCGCGCCGATCGCGCGGCGCTGCGCGGAGGCGAACTCGCGGAAGATGCCGCCGAGCGTGTCGATCGCCTCGAGCAGCTCGCTCACCGTGGAGAAGCGCGCCTCGTGCAGGATGATCGTGCCGCGCATGACCTCCGCCACGCCCGCGCGACGGATCTCGCGCGTCGCGAGCGCGACGTCGGCGTCGAAGAACGCCGCCGCGCGCGTGCCGAGGATCGCGGCGAGGCCCACGGCGGCCATCGCGAGCAGGAGGTACGCGGCGAAGGCCGCGGAGAGACGCGTGGTGCCGAAGCGCACGAGCGCGGCCCCAGGCTGGAGCGGAACGGTGACCTGCGTCTCGCCCTCGTCGCCTTGACGGAGGGTCTCGACACCCTCGTGGGTCGGGAGGATCTGGACGTGGAACCCCAGCGCGGCGGCCGCCTCGATCGCCTCGTTGCGGCCCGCCGCGTCGTCGGGGCCGCCGGTGCCGAGCGACTCGAACACCGCGTGCGCGATGTCGACCGCGTCCTTCGCGCGCGCCTCCTTGTCGAAGGCGCGCGCGTGCGCGTCCGCGAGGAGCGACGCGCCGAGCGCGACGAGCGCGACGGGAAGCGCGACCGCGGCGACGTAGCGCTTCCGGAGCCGTCCGAGGACCTCGCCGCCGAGCCGGCGCAGCCCCTCCTCCGCGACGAGCGGCGAGACGAGCTCGAGGGTCCGCGCCACCTGCGCGCGCATGAGGACGTAGGCGGGAAGGGTGGCCGTGCTCACGAGCGTCAGCACGAGGAGCACGAGGGCGAGCTGGGTGTACGTGTCGATCGCCTGCGGGCGGAGCGCGGGGATCAACGTCGCGAGCGAGACGATCCCCGCGAAGCCGACGTTCGCGAGCGAAAGGAGCGACGGCGCGTCGTAGAGGGCGAGCACATGCTCCGGATCGCCGGCGACCGAGCCGAGGGAGAGCTCCGTGAGGAGCGGGCGCACGCGCTGGAGCACGAGGACCGTGAGCCCCGCCGAGAGCGCCGCCGCGAAGAGCCCCATGGTCAGGATGACGGAGAGCGACGCGTCGGCCGACTGCGGCTCGAGGAGGAGGACGCGCGGAGCGAAGACGGCGCCGAGCAAGAACGAGACGACGTGCGTCGCCGCCTGGATCGCGAGCAGCCGCCAGAGGAGCCGCGCGGCGATCGGGCGATCGAGCCGCTCCGCGCCCGAGACGGCGGGGGTCATCGCGACCTCACGGGCCCACCCGGGTGGCCGCTTTGACCGGGGAGGAGGTGCGCGCCCGGCGGGCGCGAGAGCTTGCGCGACGGCGGCGCGTCGATGTTGCCGATCGGGAGCAGGACCTTGAACGTCGAGCCGCGCCCGAGCTCGCTCTCGACCGAGATCGAGCCGTGGTGGAGCATCACGAGCCGACGCGTGATCGCGAGGCCGAGGCCCGTGCCGCGCCGGCGGAACTGCTCGCTGCGGGCCTGCTTGTACTCCTCGAAGATGACGGCGCGCTCCTGCGGCGAGATGCCTGGCCCCGTGTCGCTGACGAGGAAGGCGGCCATCATGCCCTCGCGTCGAACGACGACGACCACCTCGCCACGCTGGGTGAACTTGATCGCGTTGTTGACGAGGTTGCCGAGGATCTGCCGCACGCGCCGGCCGTCGACCCGCGCGATCAACGGCTCGCCCACCACGCGCACCGAGAGCGGCTTCTGGCCGACGAGACCACGCGCCTCGCGCATCACCTCGGTCGCGAGCGCGAGGACGTCGACGCGGCCGCGCGTGAGGCGGAGCTGGCCGCTCTCGAGCGCGGAGAACTCGAGGATGTCGTTGATGAGCGAGAGCAGGTGGGCGCCCGAGCCGCGGATCTGCTCGACCTCCTCCTTCGCCGAGGGCGACAAGGGACCGTCGACCTCCTCCATGAGGATGTCCGCGAAGCCGAGGATGGCGTTGAGCGGGCTCCGGAGCTCGTGGCTGACCGCCGCGAGGAACGCGGCGCGCTCGCGGTCCGCCGCGCTCGCGCGCGCGAGGTCGCCGCGGTACGCGCCCGAGGCGATGCCGAAGCGGCCGACGAGCTTGTTGAACGTCGCCGTGAGGAGGCCGACTTCATCCATCGTCCGGGCGGGGATGAGCTCGCCGGTCGGCTCGGTCCGCACCTGCGCCATCGCGCGGACGCGGTGGGTCACGAAGTCGACGTCGCGGGTGACGTCGCGCGAGACGGCGTACGCGACGCCCGCGGCGACGCCGAGGAGCAGCACGGCGAGCGCGGCGAGGGCGCTCGCGAGCGCGTTGGCGCCGACCGCGGCGCGCGGCTCGGGCACGAGCACCACGAGGCGCGGGGCGCTCGGGTCCGCTGCCGGTCCGATCGCGCGGACGGCGTAGCGCGCGCGCCCGATGCGCGTCTCGGCCACCCCGCGGCCGGTCGAGAGCATCTTCTGCAGCGCGGCGCCGTCGGGCGCGCCGAGCGTCTGATCGTGGATGATCTCCCCGCGCGCCGTGACGACGAGCAGCTCGGCGGCGCTCCGGCGCGCGGCGAGCTGGGTCGCGTCGAGCCGGCTCGACTCCGAGAGCGCGCCGAGCCTCGCGGCGACGGTCGCGGCGATGAGCTCGGCGCGAGCGCCCGCGTGCTCGTCGCCGGCGCGCGAGAGCTGATCGAGGCCGACGAGGCCGATGCCGAGCGCGACCGCGAGCCCGACCACGACCACGAGGAGCGGCGCGAGCGGAAGGAACGGCCACCCCGTGCGGAGGCGCGGCGCGCGCGGGAGGAACGCCGCGCTCGCCGGCGGCACGTCCGAGGGCCGAAGCGCATCGGGCCCCGGCGGCATCGAACCGATCGCCGCGCTCGGGTCGAGGTCCGCGCCTGGGCCGAGGTCCGCGCTCGGGCCGAGGTCCGCGTTCGGATAGAGGGCCACGTGGGTCTCGACCGGCGTGGGCCGCGCCCCCGGCTGCGAGGGCGAAGGCCAGGGAGCTGCGCCCGGTCCGGGAGGCCGGCCGGGCGTGAACGGCGGCTGCGGCGAATGGGGCGTGACGAGATCGGCCGCCGCAGGGGGCGAGAGAACGGAGCCCGGCTGGGTCGCGTCCGGCATGTCCTCGATGGGATCGAGACGCGTGTCGCGCCCGCCAGGATCGCTGTAGCCGCCGCGCGGAAAGCGCGGATCATCGTTCTTCATCGGGAGGTCCCGTCCCAGAGGACGGGTCGCAGAGAGCACGCACGGCCGAGTCGAGCGCCGCCGCCCAATGTAGCGCGGGGACCGGACCCGCGAGGACTCGTGCGCGGTCACCGCGTGGCCCCGCTCGGGGCCCCTCGCGGGGGAGACCCCGTCTGTTCTAGCCGACGATCGCGCTCGATGGACGCGCTCGGTGGTGCAGAACGCACCTGTGTCGTGACGCCGATCGCCGACGGCACGTCGAGCCGAGCGCCGCGCGCGCCACGAGCCCCGACGCCCAGCCCGATCGAGCCCCGATGGATGCGAAATGGTAGGAGCACCAAGCTTCTTTCGACGCGCCGCGCAATACGATTTCGTCGATTAGCCCTTGTCGCCGCGGGAAAGGCAGCGCAAAAGGAAAACAGGATGCGCCTCTTCCGGCGAGCACGCGATACCAAGACGTCGGTGATCCGACGCGAGGCCGTTTCGGCGACCGCCGAAGCCGAGCCTCAGGTCTCGCCCGTGAGCCTCGCTCCGCCGTCGCGTCCCTCGCCGGTCGCGCCCGTCGTCGAGCAGCCCGTCTCGGCGGACTCGCTCCCGGTGCTCGGCGTGCCGCCGTCCCCGCCCTCGTACGAGGGCCTCGACGACTCCGACGTCTTCGTCTGCGAGCCCGATCCGGCGGCGGCCGCGGCTGCGACCCGCGCCGCTCGCGAGGTCACGCTGTTCGTCCACGGCTGGCACAACGTGGAGCCCGGCCTCCTCTCGTGGACCTTCCCGAGCCTCCGCGCCGCCCTCGACGCCGTGCAGCGCATGAAGAACGCGATCGGCTGGTGTGTCGTCTCCGGCACGGGCTGGAGCGACCTCGACAGCGCGCGCGCGAACGGCGCCGTCCTCGTCGAGCAGCTCTCGTAGCGCGTAACCGCGCGCACGAAGCACGAAGAGGCCGACGAGCGAGGCTCGGCGGTCCGGTCTAGACGCGTGGCCGCGCAGCGCCGACCTCGCGATCGCCGACGCTGCGCATGGCGGCGCAGCGTCGACCTCGCGATCGCCGACGCTGCGCGCGACGGCGCAGCGTCGACCTCGCGAGGCCGACACTGCGCGCGACGCAGACGGGATCAGACGCGCTCGAGGACGACGGCGAGGCCCTGCCCGCCGCCGATGCACGCGCTGCCGACGGCGTAGCGGCCGCCGCGGCGCGCGAGCTCGTAGACGAGGTGCGCGGTGATGCGCGCGCCGCTCGCGCCGAGCGGGTGGCCGAGCGCGATCGCGCCGCCGTTCACGTTGGTCTTCTCGCGCGGGAGGCCGAGCTCCTTCTCGACGGCGAGGTACTGCGGGGCGAAGGCCTCGTTGACCTCGAACACGTCGACGTCGCTCTGCTTCAAGTCGGCGCGGGCGAGCGCGTTCTTGATCGCGGGCGCCGGGCCGATGCCCATGAGGCTCGGATCGACGCCGGCGACGCCCCACTGCACGAGCCGCGCGAGCGGCTTGAGGCCGTTCGCCTTCGCGAACTCCTCGGTCGTGAGGACGAGGCAGGCCGCGCCGTCGCAGATGCCCGACGCGTTGCCGGCGGTCACGACGCCGTCCTTCTTGAAGACGGGCGCGAGCTTCGCCAGCGCCTCGATCGTCGTCTGCGGGCGGGCGTGCTCGTCGACCGCGAACTCGACCTTGGCCTTCTTCTGCTGGATCTCGATCGGCGCGATCTCGTCCTTGAACGCGCCCTTCTCGTTCGCGGCCGCCCAGCGCTGCTGGCTCGTGAGCGCGTAGGCGTCGCAGTCCGCGCGGCTGATGCCGTACTTCGCGGCGAGGTTCTCGGCCGTCACCGCCATCGGCGTGTTGCAGTAGCTGTCGGTGAGGGCGCTCCAGAGCGAGTCCTCGACCTGCGGAGCCTTTCCGAAGGCCCAGCCGTCGCGGCTGCCGCGGAGGATGTGCGGCGCCTGCGTCATGTTCTCGGTGCCGCCGACGAGCACGGCCTCGGTCTCGCCGAGGAGGAGCTGCTCGGCGCCGTTGATCACCGCCTGGAAGCCGGAGCCGCAGAGGCGGTTCACGGTGAGCGCGGGCGTGGTGATGGGGAGGCCCGCCTTCAGGCCGACGTGGCGCGCGCAGTAGATCGCGTCGGGGCTCGTCTGCATGACGTTGCCGATGATGACGTGACCGATCGCGTCCGCCGCGATGCCGGCCTGCGCGATCGCGGCCTTCGCGGCGTGCACCGCGAGGTCGTTGGCGCCCACCCCTTTGAGCGTGCCCTGCATGGTCCCGAACGCGGTGCGCTTGGCCCCCACGACGACGATCGACTTCGACAGCTTGGCCATGGCAATTCTCCAGCGAGTGAGTGAGCGGATTCGCGCGCGAACTTAGGCGTTTTCACCGACCGGCGCTACCCCTCGTCCTCGCGCTGGAAAAACCGATATCGTTGGGAACGATGAACGCTGGCGCTCCGACGTGCCCGACCTGTGGCGCCGTGAACACGAACCCGCAGGCCGTGCAGTGCCCGTTCTGCGGTCAACCGGTCGCCCCGCAGCACGGCTACGGCGCACCGCAGGGCTACGGACAGCCGCAAGGCTTCGGGCAACCGCAACAGGGCTACGGTCCGCCGCAAGGCTACGGACAGCCGCAACAGGGCTACGGTCCGCCGCAAGGTTACGGACAGCCGCAGGGTTACGGTCAGCCGCAAGGTTACGGACAGCCGCCGCCGAACCCCTACGGCGGTCCGCAACCGAGCCCGTACGGCGCGCCCGTGACCGGCTTCGGAGGCGGACACCCGTATCCGGGCGGACACGGCTACGTGAACCGGAGCGGCTGGGCGAGCGGCATGAGCACCTTCTTCTGGGTGCGGCTCATCATCGCCGCGATCTTCATCGGCATGTCGCTGCTCGGAGCCTGCCTCAACGCCATCAGCCACTGAGACCGCGGCTCCCTACGAGCCTGCTCGATCGGAGGCCTTAACCGCGCCGATCGGCAGGCCGTTGTTGAGACATGTCGACTCCGGGTTCGCTGCCCGACGCCCTCGCCGCCCTCGCGCAGCTCCGCGCCGAAATCGAGCGGAAGGACGAGCAGCTCGCCGAGAACCTGGCGATGACGCGGGGCGTCCTCGAGGCGGTGGCCGAGGCGATCGTCGTGGTCGACGCGACGGGGAAGGTCACGTCCTCGAACCGGGGTTTCTTCGAGATGTGGCGCATCCCCGAGCCGCTGAGGCAGGCCGCGGAGGCCGGCGGCGACGTGGAGCCGCTCCTCCGACACTGCGCGACGCTCGCGGCCCGACCCGAGTCGTTCATCGAACGCGCGCGCCAGCTGCGCGCCGACCGAGACGCGGTGGTAACCGAAGATCTCGCGCTCGCCGACGGGCGCACGATCAGCCGCTACACGTCCCCGGTGCAGTCGAGCACCGGCGAGGTCCGAGCGCGCGTGTGGTGCTACCGCGACGTCACGGAGGCGCGCGCGCTGGCAGCACGGCGCGCTGTGGTCGCGGAGCGCATGGCCTCGGTCGGCCAGCTCGTCGGCAGCGTCGCGCACGAGATCAACAACCCGCTCGCGTACATCGCGGGCAACCTCGACGTCGTGGTCGAAGCCCTCGCCTCCGGCCCGCCGATGCACACCGACGAGATGATCGAGGCGCTCGAGGACGCTCGAACGGGCGTCGAGCGGATCAAGATCATCGTCCGCGACCTCCGGGCGCTCTCGCGGAGGGACGACGAGACGCGCGAGACGATGGACGTCCGCACGGTCCTCGAGACCGCGCTGCAGATGGCGAACAACGAGCTCCGGCACCGCGCGCGGATCGTACGAAACCTCCAGATCGCGCCGCCCGTCTCGGCCAACGCCGTGCGGCTCACGCAGGTGTTCCTGAACCTCCTCTTGAACGCCGCGCACGCGATCCCGGACGGCCGCGCGAGCGAGAACACGGTCACGGTCACGACCTCGCGGAGCCCGCTCGGCGGCGCGGCGATCGAGATCCGCGACACCGGCGGCGGGATCGCTCCCGAGCACCTCGAGCGCGTCTTCGATCCCTTCTTCACCACGAAGCCGATGGGGACCGGGACCGGCCTCGGGCTCACGATCTGCAAGGGCATCGTCGAGAAGCTCGACGGCACCATCTCGGTCGAGAGCAACCCCGGGCTCGGCACGACCGTCACGGTGGAGCTGCCCCCGAGCACGCCGACGCGGCTCCACCCGTCGCGCGTATCGACGCCGCCGGCCCCCGCGCCGCGGCGACGCTCGATCCTCGTCGTCGACGACGACGCCCGGATCCGGCGCTGGTTCCAGCGCATCCTCACGCACCACGACCTCACGGTGGTGGCGAGCGTCGAGGCCGCCGAGGAGGCGATCAAGATCGGCTCGTTCGACGTGATCTTCTGCGACGTGATGATGCCGGACCGCACGGGCATGGACATGCACGAGGCGATCGCCACGCGGAGACCCGACCTCCTCGCGCGCGTCGTCTTCATGTCGGGCGGGGCGTTCACGCCGGCGCTCTCGACCTTCCTCGAGACCGTACCGAACCTGTGCCTGAAGAAGCCGTTCGGACGCGACGCCATCACGGGCGCGATCGACAGCGTCGTCGCGGGACGATGACGCTCCGCCCCCGCTCGCCGAGCGAGCGAGCGGGTGGGCGGGCGGCCGCTCAGGTGCGCGCCAGCGCCCACGACGCGGTGCAGACCGCCTCGTCGCGCTCCTTCACCTTCACCTGGAGCGCGATCTTGCCCGGAGCGACGTTCCATCCCTCGGTGATCAGCGTGTCCCCCGGCCAGACCGGCTTCTGGAACTTCGTCTCGAACGCCGTCAGGCGCGACGCGTCTCCCCCGCACGCGGCCTTGGCGACGTGACGGACCATGTGCCCGAACGTGCACAGCCCGTGGAGGATCGGCCCCTGCTCGAAGCCGACGCGCGCGGCGAACTCCGGATCGGCGTGGAGCGGGTTCCAGTCGCCGGAGAGGCGGTAGAGCAGCGCCTGCTCGGGGCTCGTCTTCTCTTCGACGCGGAAGTCGGGCTCCTGGCCCTTCGGGAGCTCGACGACCTTCTCCTCCTTCGGCGGCGTCTGGCCCCCGAAGTTGCCGGCGCCGCGGATGATGATCTGCGAGGTCGTGTCGGCGAGGAGCGTCCCGGACGCGTCCTTGATCTCGCAGTCGATGATGACGATCGCGAACTTTCGCATGTCGTAGAGGCCGCGGACGCGCGCCACCGTCGAGACCGTCGCCTCGGGCGGGAGCTCGGCGTGAAGGCGGACGCCCTGCTTGCCGTGCACGACCATCGAGAGATCGCCGCCCGTCTTCACGACGCAGTCGAGCATCGGCTTGAACATCGGGACGACGGCGAAGCTCGGGAGAACCTTCGGACCGCGGCCCTCGTACAGCCAGTCGAGCTCGTCCTTCTTCGCGCCGACCCCGAGCGCGTAGAGGACGGTGTCCTTCCAGGTGTACGAGAACGTCTGCGGCTCGAGCGGCTTGTCGACGATGGAGAGATCGAGAGCGGCCATGGCGGGCCGATTCCCACGGGCCCCGAGCCGTGTCAATCTGCCGGCCGTGGGAGGGCCGCTGTCCGATCTGCAGGGTCTCGGGCTCGCGTGGGCGCGCTTCGCCCCGACGCTCGCGATCGTGCCGGCGTTCGGGCTGAAGGCGCTTCCGACGCCGGCGCGCGGGATCCTCGGCATCGCGCTCGCCGCGGGGATCTACCCGGCGCTGACGCCGATCGCGGTCGAGCAGAGCGCGACACCTTGGTTCGTCCTCGCGCTCGAGCAGATCGTGCTGGGGCTCCCGGTCGCGCTCGCCGCTGCGATCCCGCTCTGGGCCGCGACGATGGCGGGCGGGCTCGTCGACTCGCTCCGCGGCGCGCAGGACGGCTCCGGGCTCGCCGTCGTCGAGGGGAGCCGCGCGACGCCGCTCGCGATCCTGCTCTCGCTCCTCGCGAGCATCGTCTTCCTCGCGACCGGCGGGCCGGCGCGCGTCGCGGCTACGCTCGCGACGACGACGCTCGGCGAGCACCCGCTGCTCGCCGCGGCGCACGCGCTGGTCGCGGGCATCGGCCTCGCCGTCGCGATCGGCGCGCCGCTCCTCGCCGCCGCGGTCGTGCTCGAGATCGCCTTCGCGTTGATCGCCCGCGCGGCGTCGCCTTCGCAAGTGCACGCGCTCCTGGCTCCGCTCCGCGCGCTCGGCTTGCTCGCGATCGTCGCCGTCGTGCTCGAGCGCCTGGCGAACGTCCTCGCGATCGCCGTCCGCGACGGCTGAAGGAGCGCGCGCCGAGCGGAAGGCGACGTCCCGAGGCGCGAGCGACCCGAGGCGCGAGCGATCAGAGCGGGAGGCGATAGCCGATGGTCAGGCCGAGCTCGAAGACCTGCACCGAGCCGCCGAGCGTCGCGCAGTCGCCGATCGACGAGCAGCTCCGGGTCTCCGGCAAGATCCAGTGGTAGCCGCGGAGGTTCGCGCCTGCGAGCCAGTTCTCGCTGAGGTAGTAGGTCCCGCCGGCCTGCGCGCCGATCGCGAAGCCCTCGGTGCGGATCGTGACGTCGCGCGTCCCGAGGATCGCGGGGACCTCCGAGCCGGCCTCGGTGGTGAAGCGGTCGGCGATGATCACCGCGCCCGACGACAGACCGACCCAGGCCTCGAAGTACTTGTAGTGGACCGGGACGTACCGCCCCTCCATCCCGAGGAAGAAGTACGAGCGCGAGTGGGTGCGGCGGAGCGAGGTGAGACCGCCGTACTGCTCGTCCGAGGTCGGGCTCGGCGCGAAGATGGCGCCGGCGCCGATCGCGTAGTCGCGGTTCCAGCGGTAGAGGACGTGGATGCCCGTCTGCAGCGTGGCGTCGCCGCGGCCGATCTTGCCGACGATCGGCGCGTCACCGCCGCGCTGGCCGGGCGAGATGGGCGCGTTCGGCAGCGCGATGATGCCCGCCTCGAGCTCGGCGACGGTGTGCGCGCGATCGATGATGCGCGCGAGCGCGTCGTCCGCGGCGCCTTCGCTCGGCGCCACCGCGGGCGCGGAGAGCGACGCGGCGCCCTCAGACGACGCGGCGCCCTCAGACGACGCGGCGCCCTCAGACGACGCGGCGCCCTCCGACGACGCGGGCTCCCCCGCCGAGGCGAGGCTCGGGGCTGCGCAGTACGACACGACCACCGCGATACACGTGCATGCTGCACGCGTTACATCCACTTCACGTTCTCCGTCGGCTTCGGCGTCGGCGTCGACTGTGTCGGCGGGGTCGTCGGCGTGGGCGGGGTCGTCGGCGTGGGAGCCGACGCACCGGCTGTGACCGAGCGCTTGGCGGAGATCTGCCTCCCGCTCTCCTGCGTGGTGAAGACGATCTCGAAGCGACCGGGCTCGAGGAAGGCGTAGCTCGCCTTGAACACGCCCGGCTGTGGACTCTGCGCCGGCACGCGCACGCCTCCCGGCACGCCTGGACCGGAGACGGTGAACCCCGGCGCGTCGAAGGCGCCCTTGTTCGGAGCGATGCGCGCCGTCAAGTCGACCGTCTGCCCGAGGCGCGGCGCGGCGACGGACACGTCGAGCAGCGCCTTGTAGTCGACACGCGGCTGCGCCGAGGGCGTCGGAGCCGGACCCGGACCGGGAACGGTGGGCTTGGGCGCCGTCGCGGGCGTCGGCGGGCGCTCCGGCGGCTTCGCGAGCGTCGGCGCGGCCGACGGGCTGAAGTTGGCGAGCTCGCCCTCGTATTGCTCGACGAGCCGCTTGGCCGACATGTCGTGGGGATCGAGGTCGTGCGCGATCTTCGCGAGCCTTAGCGCCTCGAGGACGTCGCCGGCGGAGCGCTGGGCGATCGCCTGCGACGTGAGCTCGCTCGCCGCGCGCACGCGGATGTCGAGCAGCCGGCGATCGTTCGGCCAGCGTCGAAGCCCCTCGTCCGTGATGTCCTTCACGTTGTCGCCGGGCGGCTCGAGGAAGCGGTTCTCGAACATCGCGGAGGTCGCGCGGGCGACGAAGCGCTCTTCCTCGACGTCGGTGCCGCCGCCGAGCTTGCCGAACTTCCACGCCCAGCCGAGCGCGATCGTCGCGCCGAGCACGAAGCAGAGGACGACGAGGAGCCACGCGCGCGACCGCCTCTCTTCGTGCGCCGCCGGCGCGGGCGGATGGCTCGAAGGCCGCGCCAGCTCGGGGCTCGACGGATGCGCGCGCGCGGCCGGCGGGGGGCTCGTCGTCACGTCGAACGCCGGCGGCGTGTAGTGCGTTCGCACGGGTCCGTCGACGTCGCCGGGGACGGTGCGCGGAAGCTCGGGCGACGAGCCCGGCGCCCGAGGCACGACCGTCGGCGGCGTGCCCGGCGTTCGCTGCGCGTCTCCGACGCTCGGGAAGTACGCGGGCGACGAGCCCTGGCGCGCGTGGGCGTCGACCGACATGTCGTCGATCGTCTCGTCCACGCTCGACGGCATGCGCGGGCGCGACCCTGCGTCGATCACCCCGGACGGTCGATCGCCGGCGGTCAGCACCGACGGCGACGACGGCGACGACGGCGAGCGTCCCGTCGCCTCGGCGAGCCGCGCCTGGAACTCCGAGGGAGGCTCCCACTTCACCGTCGCGGCGGTGGGCGGCCCGGACGCGGCGCGCGCGTCCCCGTTCGCCGGGGCCGCGAGGCGCTCGGCGATCTCGGGCGAGAGCTCGAGCTGCTTCGTCTGCTCGACGGGCGGGAGCTTCATCGCCGCCGGCTGGCGCCGGTGGAGCGGCCGCGAGAACTCGTCGGGCGAGAGCCCCGAGAGCTTCGCGGCGTCGAAGATCGCGAGGCCGAGCGCGCGCGCGTCGGGCTCGCGCTTGGCGGGGTCCTTGGCGAGGCTCGCCATCACGACCTCGGCGATCGGCTCCGGCACGTGCGCGGCGCGTGGGATCGAGCGGAGCTGCGGAGGCGGATCGTGAATCTGCTGGACGAGGAGGCCGACCGCCTGATCGCCGTCGAACGGAGTGCGACCCGAGAGCATCTGGAAGAGCAACGTGCCGATCGCGTAGACGTCGCTCGCGGGGCCCACGGCGTTGCCCTGCGCGCCTTCGGGGGAGATGTAGCGCGCCGTCCCGAAGATGAGCCCCGCCGCGGTCGCGACCGACTGCTCGCCCCAGTTGATGCGGGCGATGCCGAAGTCGAGCACCTTGACGTAGTCGGGGTCCGAGCCGCGCCGGACGAGCATCACGTTCTCGGGCTTGAGATCGCGGTGCACGATGCCTTGGACGTGGGCCTCACCGGCGGCCTCGCAGAGCTGGAGCGCGATGTGGAGCGCGCGGTTCAGCGGCAAGGCTCCGCCGGCGGCCGCGAGGGCGCTCTGGAGCGAGAGGCCGTCCAGGTACTCCATCACCATGTAGAGCGCGCGATCGGGGAGCTGACCGGCGAGCAAGACCTGGACGACGTTCGGGTGCTGCAGGCGCGAGGCGACCTTCGCTTCGCGCGTGAAGCGCGAGACGAGCTGCGCGTTCGCGGAGAGCTCGCGGTGGAGGATCTTCACCGCGACGTCGCGATCGATGCCGCGCTGAAAAGCGCGGTAGACGCGCCCCATCGCGCCGACCCCGACGAGCTGCCGGATCTCGATGTGCCCGGAAATTTCCTGTCCGAGGTACGGATCGGCGGCCTCGCGCTCCGCCGCGGCGGCGCTCTGGAGGGGGGCGCCGTCCGTCGGGCAGAACAGCGCGTCGCCGGGGTAGCGCCCGCCGCACGCTGCGCACACCTTCGACGGCACCGCCGACACGTCCATCGCCACGCTCACATCCTACCTTTTCTTCCGTCCGAAGGCTCCTTCCCAGGCCGGCGCGGCCGAGGGACGGCGATCGACGAGCGACGCCTCGCGCCCTCGTTGGTGAAGACGCGCGAGACGGCGAGCTCGGCCCTCACGGCTCGCCGTTTCTCCAACCCCTCGCCTTCGCAGACAGCCGAGCCTCCGATCGGATTCCGCGGCTCCCGTCCGCGAGCGCGAGAGTGGGTCGACAGCGGGTGGGCGCGTCGGACGACGCGTGAGCTCGAGTGCGATGCGCGCGCCGTCGCGCGAGCGCGAGCGCGACACGCGCGGCCGCCGGTGCGGTCGACGCGTCGCGACGCGCTCGCGCCGCTGTGGACGCGCGTGTGGAGGTGCTGTGGATAAGTTACGCCGAGCCTATTTTTCACGGCTCGAAGGCTCGCCCGTCGAAGCGTCGACCGCGCGCCCCTGCGTCTTGCGGCCGGGGCGACTCTCCTCTAAGTCTCGCGAATCGTGTCGGAAGTCGAGCTGAACGAGGCGCCGCCGGCGGGCGGCTACTCCGTGACCCTGCCCACGTTCGAGGGGCCGCTCGATCTGCTCTTGCACCTCTGCCAGAAGCACGAGCTCGACATCCTCGACATCCCGATCGCGTTCGTGACGGAGAAGTACCTCGAGTACCTCGCCGTCATGCAGCTCATCAACCTCGACGTCGCGAGCGAGTACCTCGTGATGGCGGCGACGCTCGCGCACATCAAGTCGAAGATGCTGCTCCCTGCGCCGCCGCCGGGCCAGGAGGACGAGCTCTCGGCCGAGGAAGAGGACCCGCGCGAGGCGCTCATTCGTCGCTTGCTCGAGTACCAGAAGTACAAGCAAGCGGGCGAGGACCTCGCGGCGCGCGGCGTCGCAGGACGCGACGTGTTCCTGCGCGGCGTGCCGATCGAAGAGGCCGTGCACACGGGCCTTCCGCCGCTCGCGCAGGTGCCGCTCTTCTCGCTCGTCGAGGCGTTCCAGAGCGTCCTGTCGAAGAGCAACGTGAAGCTCTCGCACGACATCGTGCACGAGCGCGTCACGCTCGCCGATCGCATCAACGAGCTCGTCGACATCCTCCGCGTGCGGCGCCGCGTCACCTTCGAGGAGCTCTTCGCCGATCTCGAGACGCGCTTCGATCTCGTCATCACGTTCCTGGCGCTCCTCGAGATGACGCGCCTCCGGATGACGCGGCTCTTCCAGGCCGACTTCGACGCGCACATCTACATCGAGTTCACCGCGCAAGTGCCGGCCGACGACGACACGACCGCGACGCCGCACGACGACGCGAACGGCGTCGCCGAGGCGTCGAGCTCGTTCGACACGGAGGCGCCTCCGCCCGCCTACGCCGACGTCGAGGACGGGGAGGACGCGCGCGGGCCCCTCGACACCGAGGCGCCGCCGCCAGCCTCGCCGGAGGAGCTCGAGCTCCACGTGGCGACGGACGCGGGGGAGCCCACGACGACGCCGACGCACACGATCCCGTGCCCACCTCCCGACGACGGCGCCGCGGCCGCGCCCGAGGACACGGCTGCGGTCGCGCCCGAGGACATGGCTGCAGGCGATGACGCGGCGAGCGCGAGCGACGACGCCGAGGACGAGGACACGTGAGCAAGCGGAAGAAGCCCGCCGCGCGTCCGGCTGACGCGCCGGCGGAGGGGACAGCGACCACGGAGACCGCGAGCGACGCGACGCCGCCGAGCGACGCGAGCGAGGCTGCCCTCGCGCTCGAGCGCGAAAGCGTGACGATGAGGGCCGCGCTGCCGTCCGATGTCCTCGCGCAGGCGATGGGAACGGCCCGCGAGAGCGAGCGCGCGCTGCTCGCGGCCCTCGCCACGACGGAGATCGAAGACGTCGAGACCACGGTGAACGTCACCGGCGACATGCTCCCCTTCCCCGGACGTGACGATCTCGACGCGCCGACGGTGGCGCTCGGCAGCGAGGCGATGGCCGAGGTCGACGGCTACATCGCGCAGCGCAGGCACCTCCGAGGCTTGCTCGAGGCGCTGATCTTCGCGAGCGACGCGCCGATCAAGCCGAAGGACCTCGCAAAGCTGGCGTCGGCGCAAGTGAAGCAGGTCACCGAGCTCCTCGCCGAGCTGGCGCAGGACTTCTCGACGCGCGGCATCCAGCTCGAGGAGGTCGCCGGAGGCTGGGTGTTCCGCACGAGCCCGGAGTACGCGCCGTTCATTCGCGACCTCACGAAGCAGCGGCCCGTCAGGCTCACGCGCGCTCAGGTCGAGACGCTCGCGATCATCGCCTACCGCCAGCCCGTCACGCGCCCCGAGATCGACGACGTGCGCGGCGTCGACAGCGGCCCCGTGCTCAAGCTCCTGCTCGAGCGCGACCTCGTCCGCATCCTCGGCAAGCGTGACGAGCCCGGCCGACCGCTCATCTACGGCACGACCAACAACTTCCTCGAGTTCTTCGGGCTGAAGTCGCTGAAGGACCTGCCGACCCTGCGCGAATTCACCGAGCTCACCGACGAGTCGCGCGAGGCCTACGAGGACGAGATGGGCGAGCCGCCCAACAACGCGCCCCCGCTCGAGGACGCGCGATCGACGCGGGAGACCGAGGACGGCGAAGACGACGACGAGCGCGAGCTCCGCGAGAGCATGGCCGTACCCTCCGGCGCTCACGACGAGGGCGGCGAGGAACCGCTCGACGACGACCCGCACGACGACGGCCCGACGATCGCGTCGAAGGCGCCCCCGGCCATGGATGAGGACGACGCGGACGACGACGACGACGACGACGACGACGCGGACAACGACGACGACGACGACGACGCGGACGACGACGACGACGACGACGACGCGGACGACGACGACGACGACGACGCGGACGACGACGACGACGACGACGACGACGACGCGGACGACGACGACGACGACGACGCGGACGACGACGACGACGACGACGACGCGGACGACGACGCGGACGACGACGACAACGACGACGACGCGGACGACGACGACGACGACAACGACGACAAGTAGCCGGGCCGCGGCCTACCGGGGCGAGCCGCGCGGCGGGACCGGTCGAGCTCCCGTCAGCCCTCGTCCTTCGGGTCGGCGTACGCGCTCGCGAGCTTCGTCACCTCGTCGCGGAGCTTCTTGTGCGCGACGAGCTTACGGACGAGCTCCCAGAGCGCCGGGTCTGCGAGGACCTTCATCGGCGCGTCGCCGCGGGCCTTCTTCGGAATGGCCGCCGGTCCACGCGCGCGAAGCACGTTCATCTTGTCGATGTACTGCTTCGTCGGGAAGAGCTCGCCCTTCTCCCACTGGAGCACGGTGGCCTGTTCGATGCCGATCGCCTGGGCGAGCTCCTTCGCCGTGCACGCGAGGTCCTTTCGGAGCGCCTTGATCTCGTCGGGGGTCACGGCACGCGACCTTACCTCCGGGAGCGCCCGAAGGCGACCGGATGTCCTGTCCCCGACACGTCGACGGCGAAGCGCGTGACCGAAGCGACGCCAGCACCTAGCATGGGAGGACTTACCTTGCGGTTCACCCTCCGTCTCGCCTTCGTCCTCGGCCTCGCGCTCGCCCTCGTCGTCGCGACGTCGTGCGGCGACGACGGAGCCTCGCGCGATCTCGACAGCGCGGGCAACGGACGCGCTCCGATCCCTCAGGACGCTCAGGCGAGCGACGCGGACGGCGACGCGCCGGTGTCCACGATGCGCTTCGCGCACCTCGCGCCCGGCGTCGGCCCCGTCGACTTCTGCTACCAGGGCGTCCGAAAGGGCACGTTCGTCGGCCCCGTGCTCGGCGGAGGCGCCGCCCCGGCGCCCACGGACGCCGGAGACGCCGACACCGATGACCTCGAGGACGATCCCCTCGACGCAGGCGCAGACGACGCCGGCCCGCCTCGCTCCGCGTCCTACCGCACCGTGTCCACGTACCTCGTGCTCCAGGCCGCCGGGCCGATCACGATCGCCATCCTGCCGGCGGGCGCGACGTCGTGCACGAACGCGCTCGTGACGGCCGACGTGACGCTCGATCCGGGCAAGCTCTTCACCGTCGCGCTCTTCGAACGGCGCGCGGACGCGGGCCCCGCCACGCTCGAGCTCGGCGCCTTCATCGACGACCGGACCACCGCGCCGGACAAGGCGCGCGTCCGCGTGATCCACGCCGCGCTCGGCACGGCCGACGTCACGAGCGCCGGCCCGATCGGGGTCCGCGCGGTCGCGTCGAAGACGACGGTGCTCGCCGATCGCGTCGAGCCACGCCGCGCCGCGAGCGCGTCGGAGGCGGTGGCGGTCGACGGCCTCGGCTACGTCACGGCCGCGCCCGTGCCCCCTCCGACGTCGCTCGCGATCGGCCCCGCGTCGAGCGACGGAGCCGACGCCGGCTTCGACCCCTGGCAGAGCCAGAGCGCGGACCTCGATCTGCGCGGTGACTCGCTCCACACGGCGTTCGTGCTGACGGGCCCGACCGAGTCGACGTTCGAGGTGCTGTGGTGCGCCGACAGGACGACGTCCGGCGACCAGACGACGTGCACGCTCGTGCGCTGACGCGCGGATCCCCCCCGCGCTCGGCGCGCTCCCGCGGCGTGCTCTAACGGCGATCAGCCCGCGCCGGCGACGGTCATCCGGCCGACGCGGATGGTCGGGGCGGCGGTCGCTGTCCGGAGGTCGAGGTCCGACCCGACCGCGTCGATGCGCTTGTAGAGCTCGTCGACGTTGAGCGAGATCGTGACCTCGCTCACCGGGTAGGCGAGCTCGCCGTTTTCGATCCAGAACCCGGCGGCGCCGCGCGAGAAGTCGCCCGTGACCGCGTTGAACCCGAAGCCCATCATCTCCGTGACGTAGAGCCCCGACTTCGTGCCCGCGATGATCGCGGCGTTGGAGTCGCTGCCCGGCTCGAGGATGAAGTTCGTCGTGCTGCACGAGACGCCCGCCGAGCCGCCGCGCGCGGCGTTGCCGGTGCTCTTGCGACCGAGCTTGCGCGCCGAGTAGCTGTCGCAGAGGTACGTGCGGAGGACGCCCTTCTCGACGACGACGTTGCGCCGGCTCGCGAGCCCCTCGCCGTCGTACGGGCGCGAGCCCGGCGCGCGCTTGATGAGAGGATCGTCGACGATCGTGACGAGCGAGCTCGCGACCTCGCTCCCTTCGCGACCGACGAGGTAGCTCGACTTTCGCCAGATCGTGCTGCCCATGATGCAGCCCGCGAGCATGCCGAGAATGGAGCGCGCGGCGTCCGGATCGAAGACGACAGGGACCTCGCCGGTGGCCACCGATCGCGCGCCGAGCTTGCGGAGCGTCCGCCGGGCGGCCTCCTCGCCGACCGCCTTCGGATCGTCGAGCTCGTCGAGGAAGCGCTTCGCGGTCCAGTGGTAGCCGCGACGCTTCTTGCCACCCTCGTCCTCGGCCAACGGCACGACGCTGAGCGATTGGTACGAGCCCTTGTACGCCGAGCGGAAGCCGCTCGACAGGACGATGGCCGCGCCGCCCGCGGTGCGGCTGAACGTGGCGCCCTCGCTGTTGGAGATGCGCGGGTCGAAGTCACGCGCCGCCTGCTCGCCGATCTTGGCGGTGGCGATCGCCTGCGCGGCGTCGACTCCGCCCCCTTTCGGGTCGAACAGATCGAGATCGGGCGCGCTCGAAGGATCCGTGTGCGGCTCGTCCGCGGGACCGGCGAAGGGGTCCTCCTGCGCGAGCTCCACGAGCTCGAGGGCGTCGCTGACGAACCGCTGGATGCCTCCCTCGGTCAGATCGCTCGTGGAAGTGGTGGCAACCTGCTTGCCCTTCATCACGCGGAGACCGGCGGAGCGATGCGCGGCCTCCTCGACGAGCTCGGGCTTGCCGAGGCGCACGCGCGCCGACAGCTCCGCGCCGGACCGCAGGAGGCACTCCGCGACGGTCGCGCCGCCCTTGGTCGCCATCCCGATGATGCGATCACCCAGCTCGAGCAGCTCGCCGAGCTCGGAGTCAACGCGAGAAGTCATTCTTCCACGCTAGCACACCTCGTCGCCCCGCCGGCGCCGCGGCGCGCGCGGCGACGACGCGCCACGGCCGCGATCTTCGTGACGCTCGTGCTCGAGCGCACCGCGGCGACGAGCCGCCGAGTCAGTTGCCGAGCGAGGCGAGGTACTCGGCGATCTGCGGGAGCGGAAGCACCTTCTCGGCGAGCCCCGCGCGCACCGCCGCGCCGGGCATGCCGTAGACGACCGCGGTCTCTTGCGCCTCGGCGACGACGATGCCGCCGGCGTCGCGGATCGCGCGCGCGCCTTCGACGCCGTCGTCGCCCATCCCGGTGAGGATGACGCCGATCGCGCGCGGGCCCGCGGCGAGCGCGACGCTCTTCAGGAGCCGGTCGGCGCTCGGCACGTACCGGTCGTCCGGCCGCGGCGCGCCGACGACGATCTTGAGCTCGACGCCGTTCTGCAGGACCTCCATGCAGTGCCGCCCAGGACACACGAAGCCGGTGCACCTGCCCAGCCGATCGCCGTCTTGCCCCTCGCTCGTGCGGACCGCGCCCTTACGGTCGAGCCGCTCGGCGAACGTGCGCGTGAACTTGTCGGGCATGTGCTGCGCCACCACGAAGCCCGCCGTCGTCGTCTGCGGGATCTTGCCGAAGATCTCGAGCAGGGCGCTCGGGCCGCCGGTCGAGCTGGCGATCGCGACGACGAGCTTCGGCGGGATGTAAGGCGCCGCGGCGCGCATCGACCCGGACTCGGCGAAGCTCCCCCGATCGTACGCAGCCGCGCTCGGCGGCCTGCGCGAGACGGGCGCGCCCGGGAAGCTCGCCCTGAGCTGCCGCACGACGAGCACCTTCTCGCGGATCTGATCGCGGAGATCGGTGGCGTCCGGGGCGATCTGCGCGGTGGGCTTGGCGACGAAGTCGAGCGCGCCGAGCTCGAGCGCCTTGAAGACGTTCTCCTTCTGCGAGTAGCTCGAGACGACGATGACGGGCGTGGGCTGGCGCGACATCAGGATGCGCAGGAACGTGAAGCCGTCCATCCGCGGCATCTCGAGGTCGAGCGTGATGACGTCGGGCTTGAGGAGCGTCGCGAGCCGGAGCGCTTCTTCGCCGTCGGCCGCCTTTCCGACGACCTCGACCTCGGGGTAGCCCGCGAAGACCTCGGCGATGTTCCGCCGGTTGTACGCAGAGTCGTCCACCACGAGGAGCCGGATCGGGCCTCGGCTCATTTGATGGAGCTCGCGAGCAGCGGTTTTCGGTACACGAGGTCTTCCTTCAAATGTAACAGCTCGAAGGCCGTCGAGACATTCAACAGCGACTCGGCGTGGCCGAGCAAGAGTACGCCGCCGGGGACCAGTCGTTCGTAGAACATCTCGATGACGCGGCGGCGCGCGGCAGCGTCGAAGTAGAGGACGACGTTCCGGCAGAAGATGACGTCGCATCGACCGACGAGCTGCGTGCGCTCGTCGTCGAGGAGGTTCATCTGGGTGAAGTGGCAGAGCGAGCGCGCCGCCGGCGCGACGCCGTAATACCTCGGAGCGGCGCCTTCGGGCTCGCCCTCCTCGCGTCCGTGGGGGATGAACCACTTCGCGCGCGCCTCGTCGGCGGTCGCGCGGAACGAAGCTCCGCCGTAGACGCCGCGGCGCGCGGCCGCGATGCACTTCTTCGAGAGGTCCGACCCGTAGACGCGAAGCTCCCATCCGTCGGTCGGATCGAAGAGCCTCGACTCGAGGATCAACATCGCGATCGTGTAGGCCTCTTCGCCCGTCGAGCAGCCGGCGCTCCACACCTGGATGCGCCGCCGCGGCTTCGCGGCGAGCATCGGGAGGAGCTCCTTCTGGAAGGCGCGGAGCTGGTAGTCCTCGCGGAAGAAGTACGTCTCGTGCGTCGTCAGGAGATCGCCCGCTTCTTCCCACTCCTCGCCTGCGGCGGGGCTGTACTTGAGGAGCTGGTAGTAGTCCGCGAACGACGTGAGACCGCGCACGTCGAGGCGCTCGCGGAGGCGACGCTCGAGCGACGACCGCGCCTCCGGCCCGAACCAGATCCCCAGCCGCTCGCTCACGAGATCGCGGAGCAGGCGGTACTCGTCGGCGCGGAGCTGGGGCTCCCCGGGTCCACGGCGTCCTCCGAAGAGCGGCTTTCTCACCATTCACGCCGCGCCGGTCGAACGGCCCGCGAGGGCCTGCATGATCGAGCGGCGGACCTCGGCGCTCCGCTCGCGATCGAGCCGAGCCCTGAGGATGCCCTCACCGTCGGCGACCTGACCGAGGAGCTCGGCCGCGCACTTGCGGACGGACTCGGCGGCGTGCTCGATGGCCGACGCGAGCGCGGCGAGCGCGCGCTCGTCGCCGAGCTTCGCGATCTCTCCGAGCGCGAGCTTCACGACCTCGTGATCCGGGTGGTCCGTCGCGCTCATCAGCGCCTCGACGTGCCCCTCGAGCCCGACGCCACCGACGACGTCGACGGCGGCCGCGGCGATGGACGGCTCGCGCGACCGAAGCAAGGGCCGCGCGGCCGCGAACGCGCGTTCGGGATCGGCGTCGCGGAGGGCCCGCAGCACCGTGCCGAGGCGGAGCGGGTCGCGCGTCGTCGCGGCGAGCGACGCGAGCTGCTCGGCGCGGCCGAGGTGCCCGAGCGCGCGGATCGCGGCGAGCGCGACGACGGCCTCCTCGTCGGCGAGCGAGACGGTGACCGCGTGGGCCGCGTCCTCGCCGCCGATCGCGGCGAGCGCGTCGATCGTCGCGCGCCGGACGGTGGCCTCGCGATGCGTGAGCGCGCTCGCCAGGAACGCCGCGTCGGAGGGCGCCGGCGACCCGGCGCGCGCGAGCGCTCCGATCACGATCGCGGCCACGAGCGCGTCGTCGCCGCGCGGATCGATCCCTTGCAGCATGGCGCGGGCGGGCGCGCCGTGACGCGCGGAGATCGCGAGCAAGGCGTTGTGGGCGGCCGACGCCACCTTCGGGTCGGCGCTCCGAACGTGGCGCGCCACGCTGGCGAGATCGGCGCCGGCGCCGACGATGGCGAGGCTCTTCAGCGCCGGCGCGACGACCTCGGGCGACGTGTCGCCGAGCGCGTCGCGCACGGCCGCGAGCGGCTCGGACTCGGACGCCGCCAGGTCGGGCAACATCGAGATCGTCGCGCCGCGCAGCGAAGGCGCGGCGCTGCGACCCGCGACGAGGAGCGGCTCTACGGCGTCCGGCCCGAACAGGTGGAGCGCCGCCTCCGCGCGCTCGGCGACGTCGTCGGCCTGGAGCGCGTCGGCGATGAGCGGGACGTCGTCCGGATCGCGCACGAGGCCGAGGGCGAGGAGCGCTGCGCCGCGCGAAGCTTCGCGAGGCTCCTTCGCGAGCGCCCGGAGACGCGCGTGCGCCGCCGGCGACGCGCGCAGCGTCTTCGCCGCGATCTCGACGAGCGCATCGTCGTCCCAGACCTCCTCGAGCGACCGGCCGAGCGAGCTCGTCGCCTCGCGCGCCGCCGTCGGGCTCGGATCGGCGATCGTCTGCGCGAGCATCAAGAGCGCGCGCGGCGCCGTGTTGCCCGCCGCCGCGGCGATCGCGCTTCGCCGTAGGAGCGCGTCGCCGAGCAGCGGCTCGAGGCTCGCCCACGGGACGGTCGCGTCGAGCGCGCGGAGCGCGTCGAGCGCGGCGCCGCGCACCTGCGCGTGCGACGCGAGCGGAGGCAGCACCTGCGCGTGCTCGCTGCCGAGGAGCTTTACGAGCGTCGTCGTCGCGAGCTCGCGCGCCTCCTCACCGGCGAGGTGCGCGTTGCCGAGGCCCTCGGTCGCGGCGACGACCACGTTCACGTCGGCGTCCTTCGACGCCCGGACGAGCGCCTTCATCCCCGCGAGCGTCGGCGCGCCGGCGAGCACCTCGACGGCGAGCTTTCGACCGTCCGCGTCGAGCCGGTCGAGCGCGTCGATCGCCCCGGGGACCGCGTCCGGACCGATGAGGACGAGCGCCTCGACCGCGGCGTTGCGCAGCCCGACGTTGTCGCGCTCGGCGAGCGCGCGCGCGACCGCGAAGACGACCGCCGTGCGCGGCTCGACGCGCGTGGCGACGGCGGCGGCTTCTTTGCGGACGCGCCAGTCGTCGTCGCCGAGCGCCGCGAGCAGGAGCTCGCACGACTCGGGCGCGGGCAGCGCCGGGATCTCCTGCGCGGCGCGCCGGCGGACCTCGGGCTCCGCGTCCTCGAGGCTCGAGCGGACGCGCTGGACGGCGCGCTCGGTCACGTCGTCCCCGCCGGAGCGGCGCTCGCGCCAAGGGCGGCGCCACCCGCGAGCGCGGCCTGCGTCACCGCACCGAACGCCGGCGCGGCGAGGACGAAGACGAGCCGCGAGCCCAGCGTGGTCACGCCCTCGATCCCGCGCGTGTCGTCGCCGGCCCCGAGCGGCGGCGCGGGACGGAGCTCACCTCCGGCGAGACCGAAGACCTCCGTCACCGAGTCGACGACCAGCGCGGCGTAACGCGCGCCAAGGACGGCGCCGGCGCCCGTCGATCGCCGTCCCCCGGCCGGACCGACGTCGAGCACGACCCACTTCGTCTTGCGCGAGCGCGGGACGGCGGGCAACCCGAACCGCTCGCGGAGATCGATGACCGGCACGACCTCGCCGCGGTAGTCGGCGACGCCCTTCACGGTCGCGGGCGCGCGGGGCACGTCGACGACCGCGAGGGGGTTCACGATCTCGCGCACGACCTCGATTCGCACGGCATACATGACCTCGCCGACGAGGAAGCCGACGAGGTCTTTCGAGGGATCATGCCGTTGACGAGCCATCGATTACTCCGCGAAGAGCGGCGCGAGGTCGAGCAGCAAGAGGACCGCGCCGCCGTGCGGGCGCCCGATGCCGACGACGTGGGGTGGCTGCTCGGTGCCGAGCACGGTGGGCGGCTCGATCTCCGCCTCCGAGAGGCGATAGACCTGGAGCACCTCGTCGACGAGCAGGCCGATCTCCTCCTCGACCGCGTCGACGAGGAGGATGCGGCTCTTTCGGTCCATCGTGAAGGTGCGCGCGAGGCGGAAACGGCGCTTGAGGTCGAGGACGGCGACGAGGCGGCCGCGCACGCTCATCACCCCGACGACGTCGGGATCGGCGCGCGGGATCTCCGTGATCGGGAGCGGCTTCAGGATCTCGACGATGTTGCCGATCTCGATCGCGTACGCCTCCGTGCCGAGCATGAACGCGAGGTACTCGGCACGGTTGCCGATCTCGTCGGCGCGCTGCATCGCGGAGCGACCTTCGATCCGCCGGGCGAGCACCTTCACGCGAAGCCTCCCCTCGCGGGCGGCGCGCCGCCTCCGCCGCCGAAGACGTCATCCGCGGTGCGCCGCACGACGGCGACCTCACCGCTCGCTCCGACCGGCGACGGGCGCGCCGGCTCCCCAGGCGCGCTCGCCACGCTCGCGAGGACCTCGGCGATGAGCGCGGCGGCGTCGAGCACGAGCCCGACGCGCTGGTCGCCGAGCTCGGTCGCCCCGGCGAAGCCGCGCACCTTCTTCAGCGATCGCCCGAGCGCCTTGATGACGATGTCCTGCTGGCCGACGAGCCTGTCGACGACGAAGCCGACGCGGCGATCGGCGACCGTCGCGATGACGACGTAGCTCTTCGGCCTGCCGCCGACCGAGCGCGACGCGCTCACGGCCGGCGGCGTGGGCGTCTTCGCGTCCTCGTTGAACCAGACGCCCGCTCGGTGGCCCTCGAGCAAGAACACCTTGGCGAGCCGCGCGATCGGCAGCGTGGATCCGCGCTGCGTCATCACCTCACGTCCCTCGAAGGTCCTGACCATCGACTCGTCGAAGACGATGGCCTCTTCGACGCTCGCGAGCGGCATGCAGAAGGTCCTGCCGGCCACTTCGACGATCAGCACGCTGATGATCGCGAGCGTGATCGGCAGCGTGATCGTCATCTTGGTGCCGATGCCGACCTCGCTCGTGATGTCGACGACGCCGCCGAGCTTGGCGATGTTCGTCTGCACGATGTCCATGCCGACGCCGCGCCCGGAGAGGCTCGTCGCCTCGTCGCGGGTCGTGAAGCCGGGCTGGAAGACCAGCGCGAGCACGTCCTTCGTGCTCATTTCGCGCGCCTCGGCCTCGGTCACGAGCCCGCGCTTGAGCGCGGCGCCGAGGATGACCGACGGATCCATGCCCTTGCCGTCGTCTTCGACCTCGATGACGACGTGATTGCCCTTCTGGAAGGCGTTGAGGGCGATCGTCCCGACGGCCGGCTTCTGCACCAGCATGCGCTGGTCGCGGTCTTCGATGCCGTGATCGATCGCGTTGCGAATCATGTGCATCAGCGGATCGCTGAGCTCCTCGACGATGAGCTTGTCGATCTCGGTCTCGGCGCCGGTGACGACGAGGTTCACCTGCTTGTCGTGCTCGCGCGAGATCTGCCGCACGATTCGCGCGAGCTTGTCGAACACCTGGCCCAGCGGGACCATGCGCACCTCGAGGATGCCGTTCTGCATCTGCGCGAGGTGGCGGTCGAACGACCGATGGAGGCGCGTGAGGCTCGTCGCGAGCTCGCGGAGCTCCCCGTCGCGCGCCGATCCGTCGCCCGATCCGCTCCGGCCGCTCACCACGGTCTCGTGGAGCCGCATCCGCTCGGTGAGCCGCGAGACCGCCGAGCGGACGATGGCGAGCTCGCCGACGATGTTCATCAGGTGATCGAGCTTGCGGATGTCGACGCGCACCGTCTGCGTGACGCTGCGGAGCGTGAGCTCGCGCTGCTGCTGGTCGCGCTGCGCCTGCGGCCCGCCGACGTTCGGCGGCGCCGAGGGAGGCGGCGGCGGGAGCGACTGCGCGCCGGGGAGGCCCGTCTGGTGCATCGGCGGAGGCGGCCGCGACGTGCGCGTCCCCTCGGTGTAGTCGTCGGTCTCGATCGTCTGCGACGCGTCGAGGCCCGGCGCCGGCGCGAACGACGGCAGCGGCGGCGGCGCCATGTCCGACAGCGTCGGCGGTCGCGGAGGGCGGATGCTCTCCTTGGTTCCCGGCGGCGCCGCGTCCCGCCGGCGCACCTCTTCGATGGTCACGTTCGGAGCCGCGACCGCCTCGCCGAGGACCGAGAGCCCTTCGCGGCTCGCGACGAGGATCTCGAGCTCCACGCTCTCGGCGTCGCCACCTTCGCCGGTCGGGAGGAACGTGATGATCTCGCCGTGCGGACGCGTCTTCGCCTTGAGGTCGTCGAGCGCAGAGTCGATCGTCGCGAGCTGGAACTGCACGCGCATCCGGTAGAGCGAGAGCCCCGCCTGGAGGTTCGTGCGCAGGCGGTGCTCCTCGTATTCGGTGAGCACGCCGAGCAGGCCCGGATCGAGCTCGTACTGCGCGACGACGCTGCCGCCGCCCCCGCCCTTCTGCTGCGCCACCTGCCCCAGCGCCGCGAGCAGCGCCTTCACCTCGCCGCCCGGCTCGGGACCGTCGCCCTTGGCGGCGCTGAGGATGCGTCCGTAGAGCTCCACGGACTGGAAGAGGAGGTCGAGCACCTGCGGCGTGAGCTCGATGCGCCCGAGCCGGAGGTCGTCGAGGAGGTTCTCGAGCTCGTGCGAGAGGCCGGACATCATCGCGGCGCCGAAGAGCCCGGAGAGGCCCTTCAGCGTGTGGACGGCGCGGAAGACGTCGTTGACGAGCTCGGCGTCGCTCCCGCCGCGACGGCAGACCTCGTCGAGCGCGAGGAGGTCGCGGCTGAGGCCGTCGACGATCTCCTGCGCCTCGGAGAAGAACTCCTCGCGTGCCTTGTCGCCCGCGCTGTCGCCTCGACCGCCGCCCGAGTGCTCGGCCATCGCTACCTTCCGGAGCCGCTCGGCGGCACCGACGGCGCCTCGACCGAGTGCGCCGTGCTCGAGGGCTCGGGCTTCGAGCGCGCGGCGTCCTCGACGCTCGAGGGGCCGAGCAGCTTCGCGCACGCGTCGCGGAGCGACTCCGAGGTGAACGGCTTGGGGACGTACGCGTCGGCGCCGAGCTTCCGGCCCCGCTCGACGTCGCGCTCGGTCGCCTGCGTCGAGATGATGACGAGCGGCGTCGAACGGTACTGCTCCGAGCGCCGGATGAAATGGATCAGCTCGAGGCCGTTCACGTCCGGCATGTTGATGTCGGTGAGGATGAGATCGTAACGCGCGCGCGGGAGGAGGCGCATCGCGTCGAAGCCGCTCTGCGCCTCGGTCACCTCGACGGGCCCGACCGCCTGCGCGAAGGCCGGCTCCTCGAGGATCGCCCGGACGAGCGAGCGCGTCGACGCGGAGTCTTCGACCACGAGGATGCGGCGCACCACGACGCCGAGTGTAACAGAGGCGCGGAGACGAAGGCTCGTTCCTCGTGGGTGCGACGGGCCGTCCGGGGAACGACCGCGCCAGGCGACGGTGATCGCGCCCGCGTGTAGACTCGACGTCGTGTCCGGCTCGCTGCCTCCTCCCAAGACCGCCGCCGCGCTCGTCATCGGCAACGAGCTCTTGAGCGGCAAGATCGAGGAGGCCAACGTCCACGTGCTCGCGCGCACGCTCCGCTCGCTCGGGATCGAGCTCCGGCGTGTCGTGATGGTGCTCGACGACGTCGACGTGATCGCCCGTGAGGTGAAGGAGCTCTCGGCCTCCCACGACTGGGTCTTCACCTCCGGCGGAGTGGGGCCGACGCACGACGACGTGACGGTGCACGCCGTCGCGCGCGCCTTCGGGGCGAAGGTCGTCGAAGATCCCACGCTCGCGGCGATGCTCCGCGAGCACTACCAGGAGCGCTGCACCGACGGTCACCTGCAGATGGCGCTCGTGCCCGAAGGCGCGAGCCTCGAGTCGCACGACAGCGTTCGCTGGCCGACGATTCGCCTCGGCAACACGTGGCTCCTGCCGGGCGTGCCCGAGATCTTCCGCATGAAGCTCGCGGTGGTCGTCGATCGCCTGGCGGGCGGCGTCGGCTTCGTGTCACGCGCGGTGTTCACGAAGATGGACGAGGGCGATCTCAAGGCGCTGCTCGATCAGGTCGTCGAGCGTTTCCCGGACGTCGGGGTGGGCTCCTACCCGAAGTGGCAGGATCCGGCGTACAAGACGAAGCTCACGTTCGACGGCCGCGATCCCGCGCGCGTCGACGCTGCTCGAGACGCTTTCATCGCGCTCTTGCCCGACGGCGAACCGCAGCGCGTGGAGTGAGGGGATCAGGCCGACGCCTCTGTAGTCGAAGGCTGAGCCGCCTCCGGCGCGGGGGGCGAGAGCTTCGTCGCGAGCTCGCCCGCGGTCTTGGCGCGGACCTCGAGCCAGCGCGCGGCGCTCTCGAACGCGTCCTTCACGAGCACGAGCCCCTTCGCGGTGTGGAGCGTGAGCGCGTCGAAGAGCGCGTCGACGACCGAGCGCTGCGGCGCCTCGCTCGGCGGGTTCTGCGACGGGTTCGCCTGGGCTTCGGTCTTGGCTTGCGGATTCATGGGACACCTCCGTAACGCGTTGCGTTATGAGGCGTCAGTATGATGCCTAAACGCGCCGCGTCAACCCCTGCAGGAGCGCTCATAACTACTTAGAATAACTTGGTCGACGAAACGCCGTCGGCCGACGCACGCGGTCGAAGCGGGCCCGGGCTCGACCGGCGTCCCCTCGCGAGCAGGTCGCGCGGCGGCGGCCGCGCGGCGCGGTCAGCGGGACTTTCCGCCCGCGATCAGAGGCGTGCGCTCGACCTTCACCTCGCGCTTGTCGGTGCCGCGGAGGATCGTGAGCACCATCGTGCTCCCGACGTCGCCGCGCACCGCGCGCCGGACGTCGTCCTCGCTCATCGCGCGCACGTCCTTGCCGTCGATGAGGAGGATCTCGTCGTCGAGCGCGAGCCCCGCCCGCTCCGCCCCCTGCCCGCCCGGCAGCGAGCGGACGAACAGCCGCCGGTCGGTCGTCTGCCCGAGCGCCGCTCCGATCGTCCCCGGTGCAGAGCTCCCGCACCCGCCGAAAACCGTAAAAACCAGCGCAAAAACCAGGGCGGCCAGCGCTCTTTCAGAGAGCCTGAAAAAATTCATTCGCTTGCAGCGTGAGAGAGCGTTGCTTTCGGTCGCGGCAGCTCGCTAAGCTTTCGTTCGTCGACTTCGTCCCAGAGGGATGGTCCTGCGTTGCCTCGGGGCCGGTCGCGCGTGCTCCCATGTGGAAGCTGGTCATCGAGGACGACGAAGGAAAGCGGACAGTTGTCCCCCTGTCGCGCGATGACTACACCATCGGGCGTCAGGAGGGGAACACCATCCGGCTCACCGAGCGCAACGTGTCGCGCACGCACGGCCGCGTGCGCCGCAACCGCTCGGGCAACGGCGCAGGGCACGTCTTCGTGCTCGAAGACCTGCGCAGCTACAACGGCCTCTTCGTCAACGGCCTGCGCGTCGCGCACACGCAGGACCTCCAGCACGGCGACCTCATCCAGATCGGCGACTACCGCATCGTCCTCCAGGACGACGCCGCCGCGTCCGTCGAGAACGCGACGATCCCGATCACGACGACCGATCCGAGCGACGCCAAGGCGACCATCCCGATCGCGCCGGCGTACCGCGGCCAGACGCTCACGGAGCGACCGAACCGCCTCGTCATGCTCGTCGGGCCCACGCCCGGCGTCGAGTACCCGCTCGACCGCGAGCGCATGACGGTCGGTCGGGCCGAGGACGCGTCGATCTCGGTCAACCACAACTCGGTCTCGCGCCTGCACTGCGAGGTGCACGCGCTCGGCGACGGTCGCTTCGAGATCGTCGACAAGGGCTCGTCGAACGGCGTGCGTGTGAACGCCGTCGAGCTGCGCCGCAGCATCATCGAGGCCGGCGACGTCATCGAGCTCGGCGACGTCCGCTTCAAGTTCGTCGGCGCTGGGCAGATCTTCGTGCCCGGACCGAACGAGAGCCAGCAGCTCACGGCGATCAGCGATCGCGAGGCCGAGCTCGTCTCTCCGAAGAAGGGCCTCGGAGGCTACGTCGTCCCGGTCGTGGGCGCCGGCCTCGTCGGCGCGGTGATCATCCTCGCGTTCGTCTACGTCCTCCGGCAGCGCGCGGGCGACCCCGTCGAGCCCGGCATCAACGCCGCCGACACCGAGCAGACCATCCTCGCGAACGCGAAGGCCAAGTGCACCGTCGAGGAGTGCGAAGAAGCGCACGCGATGGCGGCAACCATCCCCGAGGGCTCGGCGTGGCGTGACCACGCCGACTTCCAGTACGTGACGTCGACGTGGGCGGAATCGCTGCTGAACAAGGCGCGGCTCGATCCCGACACCGCGAGCCGGCGAGCCACCTTGAGCCGCGTCCTCGCCGATCCGCGCGTGGACGCCGCGACGAAGCAGCGCGCGAACGATCTGCTGACTCTGCCGGAGCCCGCACCGACGCCGACCGATCTGCCGACCGTCGCGGCGAAGGACTCGGGCGCCGTCGCCACCACCGCGCCGGTCGCGCCGACGCCTCCGCCGACGCGCACGACGCCGACGTCGCACACGACGGTCACGAACGCGACCACGAGCGCGCCGACGGCGGCGCCGCCCCCGCCGAAGCCGAGCGTGAGCGCGCTCGAGAAGGCGCGCGAAGCCGCGCTCCGCGGCGAGCCCGCCGCCGTCCGCCAGCACCTCGAGCAGAAGGTTCGCAACGGCCACGGCACGCCCGAAGAAGCGAACCTCGTTCGCCAGGCGTGCAAGGCGATGGGCGATCGCGCCTGCAGCGAGGACGTGAAGGCGAAGTACCCCTGACGCGGCGCGCGCTCCGCGCCGTCAGGGCGCCGCGGCCGTGAAGGTGCCGCCGTTGAGCTCGCACGCGCTCTTCGCGCTCGACGCGGTGTAGTTGTTCGGCGCTCCTTCGTAGAGCCACTCGGCGCCGCTCTCCTTGCTGCAGGAGCCGAGGCGACCGGCGGTGCGGCAGCTCTTGTCGCCGGGCGTCCACGTCATCCCGGCGCACATGCGCTTGCCGGCGGCCGCCTGCGCGCGCTCGTAGTCGACGCACGCGTTGTCGTGACCGCGGAAGCAGCTCCCCGGCTCGGCGCCGCTCGAGCAGCCGCCGGCGAGCGCCGCGACCACGAAGAGGGCGGCCGTCGAGGACGCCGAGCGCGCGGTCGAGAACGCCGCGTTCGCTGTCGAGGACGTCGAGCGCGCCATCAGAACGCCGCGTCCGCGAAGACGTCGGCGACGAGCGCGACGAGGAGATCGGCCTCGGCGCGATCGAACGCGTCGAGGTGCGGAGAGTCGAGGTCGAGCACCGCGCGGAGCTCGCCGCCGGCGACGATCGGCACGACCAGCTCCGAGCGCGTTCGATCGTCGCAGGCGATGTGGCCGGGAAACTGCGATACGTCCGGCACGAGCTGGACCTCGCGCGCGCGCGCCGCGGCACCGCAGACGCCGCGGTCGAAGTCGATCCGGAGGCAGCCCATCGTGCCCTGGTACGGTCCCACCGCGAGCGTTCGGTCGCCGACGCGCCGGTAGAAGCCACACCAGTTGGTCTGCGTGAGGGTCTCCCAGAGAAGACACGCGAGCGTCGCCTGGATGGCCACGGCGTCGCGCTCGCCGTCGAGCGCGGCGCGGATCTGCGGGAGCGCTTGCTCGAGGCGCGCGACGCGCTCGGCCCTCGCGAGCAGCGTCCCGCGCGCGAGCGCGGGCAAGAGGATCCCTTCCGACATGACGCCACCATAGTGTCAGACGCATCCGTTCGCTCCTGTCGGAAACGAAGACAGTGATGGGCGAGCGACAGCGTCTAGGTCGCCCACGCCGCCATACCGGCTGGAGATCGTAAGGCTTTGTTGGGCAGCGGGATCTGGCGCGGGCGGTGCATTGATCTCTCGGAGAACGATGAGCGTCAGCGACCCCTTCGACGGATTCGAGGCGCCTCGCGCGGCCGAGACAGCAGACGACCGAGACGGCAGGAGCGCGGCCGCGCGGCGCACGCGCGACGGAGACCCTCCGCGCCACTGGTGGTCGTTCGAGGGCTGGCGGAGCGCCAACCTCGACGCCGAGTTCGTCCTCGCCTGATCGATGGTGCATCGCACCACGACAAGACGGCCAGATTACGCTAAAATACAGGCCTCCACATCGAGCGCCCGGCCCTTCATGTTGCGCCGCAACATGTTCGAGTGTAGAACGGGGCCGTGTTCACCGCGATCCGCAGCACCGGTATCTACGTCCCCGAGCTCGAAGTCCCGAACCGCGTCCTCCGTGACCGCTTCGCGAAGGACAACCCCGAGTTCGTCGACAAGACCGAGGCGACCTCCGGGATCAAGACGCGCTGGTTCGCGCCGGACGACTGGGCGACGTCGGACCTCGCGGTTCGCGCCGCCCATCAGGCGCTCGGGCGCGCGCGCGTGTCACCCGAGGACGTCGACCTCATCATCGTCGGGACGGACTCGCCCGACTACATCACGCCCGCGACGTCGGTCGTCGTGCAGCACAAGCTGGGCGCCAAGCGCGCCGGCACCTTCGACGTCGGCTGCGCGTGCGCGTCGTTCCCCACCGCGCTCTCCGCGGCGAACGGCATCATGGCGGGCAACCCGTGGATGAAGAACGTCCTCGTGATCGGCGCGTACATGATGCACAAGCTCGCCGACCCGAACGACACCATGTCGTTCTTCTACGGCGACGGCGCCGGCGCGGCGCTGCTGCAGCCGTCGACCGAGCCTGGCATCCTCCAGTCGGCGTTCCGCGCGGACGGCTCGTACGCGAAGCACTGGGGGATCCTGAGCGGCGGCACCGCGGAGCCCGCGAGCGTCGAGTCGATCCAGGCCGGCCGCACGCACGTGCGCATGCACGACCGCTACCCGCCCTCGATCAACGAGGAGGGGTGGCCCGCGGTCGTGAAGATGCTCGCGGAGCGGAACCGCTTCTCGCTCGCCGAGGTCGACCTCTTCGTCTTCACCCAGGTGCGAAAGCGCACCATCGAGAAGGTGATGGCGGGCCTCGAGATCCCGATGGAGAAGACGCACACCGTCATGGAGAAGTGGGGCTACACCGGCTCCGCGTGCATCCCGATGGTGCTCCACGACGCCCTCGAGAACGGCAAGGCGAAGCCGGGCGATCTCGTGATGCTCGTCGGCTCCGGCGTCGGGCACAACCAGGCGGGCGTCGCGGTCCGTATCACCGACACGCTCGTCCGCTCCTGACGACCACGAGGAACCATGGCCGCTCATCCCAACGAACGACTCGCCTTCGATCCGCGTCAGTTCCCGACGCGCGCCGACGCCCTCGCCGTCGTGCAGGATCCGCCCAGGCCTCGTGACGGCGCCGGCCGCGAGCGCGCCGCGCCGGCGGCGGTCGATCGGCGGGCCGTGCAGCGCGCCGACCTCGAGCGACTCCGCCGTCGCCTCGCCGAGCCGTGCGCGCTCGAGGATCGCGATCTGCTCACGCTGCTCGCGTACGCCGTCGGCGGCGACGGCGATCCGATCGTCGGGCTGCTCGACGACGCGCGCGCGACGATCGGCCTGCTCGGCGAGCTGCCCACGGGCACCGAGCCGAACCTCCTCGCCTCGCTCGAGCGCCGCCTCGCCGTCGCCCTCGAGCTCTACGCCCGCGCGACCGCCGGCGGCTGATCGCCGCGGCGAGCCGAGCGCTCGGGCGGTCGCCGAGCGCGCGACCGACAGCCCAGCGCGCGACCGACAGCGCGGCGCGCGACGCCCAGCCGAGCGCTCAACGTGGCAGCCGGTAGAGGCTCCGGAAGCGGAGCCGGCGGAGCGGCGCGGGCGCCGAGGCGTTGTACGCGTCGACGAGGCGCATCGCCTCCGCGGCGAGCGCGGGGTCGCGCCACACGGGCAGCTCCGAGTAGACGAGCACGGCGTGGCCGTCGAGGCTCGTGCCGGTGCGTAGCATCGGCCGGTCCGCGATGAGCCACTCACGCGCCGTCCCGGCCTCGATCCGCCGCGCGATCTCCGCCGGGTCGGCCTTGTCGACGTCGTAGACGCGCGGGTGGAACGCCGGCAGGTTGAGATCGATCTCCGGGAGCGCCGTGGCGTGAAGCTCGTCGCCGAACGTGTCGTGGACGAAGCGGGTGAAGCGCACGTTGTGGTGCCACCCGAGCGGCACGAACGCGAGAAGCGCCATGCCCGCGAAGCTCGCGCCCGCGAGGCCCCTCCCCGGCCACGCGCGTCGCCGCAGAAAGCCCCAGCCGGCGAGCCGCTCGGCCGCGCGACCCACGCGCCCCGAGCGCGAGCTCGCGAACGACGGACCGAGCGCCATCGTGACGAGCACGGTCGAGAGCGCCGCCATCGGGAAGAGGAACCGCTCCTCCTTGTGCGCCAGGACGTTGTGGACGACGAAGAACGGCAAGGTCGCCCACGTCACCGGGTGCCGCGGACACCGCGTCCACGCGAGCCCCGCGAGCGCGAGGAGCGCGAGGACCACGGGGAAGAACACGTTCGCGGGGAGCATCCAGAGATACGCGAACGGCGGATCGCTGCCGAAGAGCCCCGCCGCCCCCTCGACGATGTTCGCCTGGAAGTACGTCCACGCAGGGAACGTCCACGCGCCGTAGCCCCATCGATCGACGAGCGCGCCGAGCGCGAGCGCGAGCGCTCCGCCGAGCGCCACGCCGCCGAGCCCGCGGAGCGACGCGCGCCCGACGACACGCGCCCACGCGAGGAGCCCGAGCGCGACGATCGCCGTCTGGAAGCGCATCTCGAAGGCGAAGCCGAAGAGGAGCCCGGCGCTGAGCGCGCGCCCCGTCCGCGCGAGCGCGGGCACCGACCACGCGCGCCCGTCCTCGGACGGCGTCGCGCCCTCGAGCAGGAGGGCGAAGCCAGCCGTGAGCGCGGCGGTCGATCCGCTCTCCGACGACGTGCGCACGAAGAGGTACGGCAAGAAGCCGAGCAGCGTGACGACGCGCGTGTGCATGCGCTTCTCGTCGTCCGTCTTCATCCACGGGAGCGTCGCGCGGAGCAAGAGCGCGAGCGCGCCGACGTTGGCGATGCCGGTGAGCAGCCGGAACGCGAACGCGAGATCGAAGATGTCGCGCACGCCGACCGCCCCGAGCGACCGCGCCACGATCCAGTAGACGAACGGCTGGAGCCATGGCCGCATCTGCTGCGCGTGCTCCCAGGGCAGGAGCCTCGGGTCGACGTCGCCGAGCTTCGCGCGCGTCAGCTCGATGACCTGGAAGTACTCGTCGTTGTGGAAGTACGCGTAGCTGAACCACGCGGTCACGCACGTGACCGCCAGCGTCGCCGCGAGGTGCGCGCGGGCGAACCGCGCCGTCGGCGACGGGGCGCCGGTGCTCACGTGAGCCCGGCGCGGTGCTCGCTCGTCCGAGGGCGGCGCTGGAGCGACGGCAGCGAGGGACGCGACGGCTCCACGCCGCCGTCCTACCACGAAAGCGCGCTCCGGTTGACCGCGCCGGCGTGTCGGACTCTCATGGACGACGTGCACGATCCCCTCGCTCAGCTCGAGCGCTCGCACCGACGCCTCGAGGAGGCGTGCGAGGCGCTCTCCGTCGCCGCGCGCGAGCACGACATCGAGACGGCGAGCGACGTCTGCGCCTTCTTCGCGCGGCAGGTTCGGAGGCACGAGGAGGACGAAGAGCGCTCGCTGTTCCCTCGCCTCGAGAGCGCCGGCGCGAGCGCCGAGCTCCGCGCGCTGCTCGCGCGCCTCACGGAGGACCACCGGAAGCACGAGTCCCTCCACGCGCGCCTCGAAGAGGCCGTGTCGGGGAGGTTCGAGGGCGACGTCTGGAGCGAGCTCTCTCTGGTGGCGGCGAGCCTGACCGAAGCCTACCGAGCGCACCTCGAAGAGGAGGAGAGAGAGCTCCTTCCAGCCGCCAAGGCGCTCCTCGCGACGGACGCGCTCGACGCGATGAGCGCGGAGATGGCCGCGCGGCGCGGCCGCTGACGTCCGCGCGATCTCCGCGCGCCATCGTCAGCCCGCGGCTCGAGCGACGTCCGACGCGCGCGACGACGTCCGCCCGCGGCTCGAGCGACATCCGACGCGCGCGACGACGTCCGCCCGCGGCTCGAGCGACATCCGACGCGCGCGACGTCAGACCGCGGCGCTCGCGCGTGACGAGCGCCTCGCGGTGTTGCGCCTTAGCGGCGGCCGAGGAAGCGATAGCCGGCGAACGCGGCCGCCGCGAGCACGAGGATCCAGAGCCAGGGGATGCCCTTCTCCTTGCGAACGACCTTCTGCGTCGTCGCGAGGCGCGAATCGCGAGGGCTCGGCTCGACGACGTTCGACTCGGCGGTCTTCGCCTTCGCGGCGCCGCCCTTCGACGAAGCCTCCTTCGCGGCAGGCTCCTTCGCGGCGGCCTCCTTCGCGGCAGGCTCCTTCGCGGCGGCCTCCTTCGCGGCAGGCTCCTTCGCGGCGGGCGCAGCCTCCTTCGCAGGAGTCGCCTCCTTCTCCGGCGCGGGCGCAGGCTCGGCCTTCGCGATCGGCGTCGACTTCGTCTCGGTGGCCGTCGCCGCGGGCGCAGCCGTCGCAGCGGCGGGAGCCGGCGTCGCTTCCTTCGCCGCGGCGGGCGGCGTCGAGCCCGGGCGCGGCGGCGACGCCACGGGCCGGAGGTTCGCCGGCGGAGAGCTGACGGGCGCCGGCGCGGGGGACGCGACGGGAGCCGGCTTCGGCGACGCGGGCTTCGGCTCGGGGGTCTTCTGTGCGACCGGCGCGGGCGACTTCTGCGCGACCGGCGCGGGCGCCGGCGACTTCTGCGCGACGGGCGCGGGCGCGGCCTTCGCCGGCTCGGAGAGCGGCCCCGTCGCGAGCCAGCGTTCGTGCGTGACGAGGGCGACCTTCTGCTCGCCGACCGTGAGCTCGAACGGTCCCTGCGAGACCTTGCGCGCGTCGCCGTAGAGCGGGATGTCGACCTTGCGCTCGTTCGTGTCGCCGATCTTCGTGGCGATCTCCTCGAGGAACGAGGCGTATTTTTCCGACGCGCCGACGAGCTCCGCGAGCTCCTTCTCGAAGGACTCGAGATCGACCTCCTGCGTACCGGTGCCGTCGGCGGCCGCGCGCGGGAGGGCCGCGGCGAGCTCGAGCGAGACCTCCGCGATGCGATCCTTCGACAGCGAGCGGAGGAGCCGGTCGACCAGGCCGTCGAGCACGCGCTCGATCGCGGCGTTGTCGGCCCGCTCGCCGAGCATCGCGCCCACGGCCGCGACGAGGTCGCCCTCGACGCGCACCGGCGGCTCACCGCCGCCTTCGGCGATGTAATAGAAGCTGCTCGTCACGCGATCGGCGCCGACCGTGTGGACGCGGATTCCGGCGTCGATGAGCTTCTGCGTGAGCTTGCCGGAGATCGCGACGACCGGGCTCTTCTGCGCTGCCTGGTGGGTCAGCGGGAGCTTCGCCGGAGCGATTTGCTCCTCCGGCATCACGATCTTCGCGTCGCGACGGACTTGCTCGTTCAGGGATTCTCGCGCGACGACGGACACCTCGGTCGACCAGCTGAGGATGCCTTTCGGGATCATCCATCCTGCAGAAGGACCGAGATGCGCGACGAGCCGCGCGCGCTCGTCCTCTCCCACGAACAGGACGCCGGGGAGGGCCAGGGAAGGGCTCGCCATGGAGTCGCCGCAGGCTACCACGGAACGGCGAGCAGCGGGCAAGGGCGGCTTTCGCACCACGCCCACGCTTTTTCTCGCGAGACGAGAAAGTCGGCCCCGCGGCGGATTCCACCGTGCGGATGGGCCCATTCGAAAGGGCCCAAAGTCGGCGGGGAGCAAACTGCGGGTGTTCCCGAGCGTGGGACCGTTTATAAAGAACCGCGTGAAGCGCGAGACCATCCAGAGGGTCGCCACGCCTACGGGCATCCTCGTGGGTCTTCCCGACGCCATCGCCGGGCTCTGCACGGAGACGCTCGGAGACGGCGGCCTGCGCGTCCTCCGCGCGGGGCACGTCGCGGCCGCGAGCGAGCGCATTCCGGTGGTGATGCCGCAGCTCGTCGTGGTCTCGACGGCGATCCGCCAGGAAGAGCTCGACATCCTGAACGACCGCTGCGTCGCGGTCGGCGCCGAGGTGATGCGTGTCGCGCCCGACACCGATCCGGCCGCGCTCGTCACGATGCTCCGGAGCGCAGCGAACGCCGCGCTCATCAAGGCGCTCCGCGGCGGCTGAGCTCCCCATCGCCGCGTTTTCGACCCTGCCCGAAGGGGCGTGCTAACTTCGACGGCAGATGTCGTTCGAGGCGGAGCGCACCCCCTGTCCAGCTTGCGGCGGAGCCGGCGGCGGCCCGATGGGCCGAGCGGGCAGCGCGTGGGACAGCGAGGACTACGTCTGCCCGCGCTGCGAAGGCGTAGGCATGGTCCTCGCGGCGGACGTGCTCTCGCAGCGGCCGGGCATCGTGAAGGCGGCCGCGGCCGCCGCCGAGCAGGCGGCCGCGAAGCGCAAGGCGACCGGCTGAGCGCGACGCGAGGCGGACGCCGCGCGCGCGAGCCGCTCAGGAGCGCCGACGCCGCCGAAGAATGCGCGAGACGAGGAACGTCACGCCCAGCGTGAGCGTCGCCGATCCGGCGATCCGCCCGCGACGGAGCGGCGCGATGCTCGCGGTGACCGACGGCTCGGCGCGCGCGACGTAGAACCCGCTGACGCTCTCTTGCGTGGGATGCGCTTCGAGCCGCAGGTCTTCGTTCAGCGCCGCGACGGGCAGGTTCGCGCGGAGACGCGTCACCCAGACGTCGGCGCGGTTCATCCCCGCGATGGCGAGCTCGAGGTCGTCGAACGCGCAGCACGACGACTCGCCGCACTGTTCGGCGGGAGGGCCCGAGCCGGCGTCGCCGTAGGTCTCGCCCGAGCTCGGCGGTTCCGCCGCCGCGTCGGGCGGCCCTCCGTCGTCGCCCTCGTCCGGATCGTTGACGCCTCCGTCGGGCGGCCCGTCGCCGTCGTCCGGGCCGTCCACGCCGGCGTCGACGGGCTCGTCCTCGCTCGGCGCGGGCTCCGGAGGAACCGACGGGTACGTCGACGGCGTCGGGCCGGAGCACTCGCTGTAGTACGCGTCGTGGAGGGTCCCCGCGCCCCCGCCCCGCCCGGCCGAGCCGGTCGGGTTGCCGAGGAGCGTGGGGCGATTCGCCCACTCGACGAGCCAGCCGCGACCGCCGGGGGCCGCCGCCATCGTCTCGAGCGAGAGCTCCTGGTAGTTCGACCGGCTCTCGGCGCTCTTCCACACGAGCTTCGACGCGTCGATCGCGACCTCGGGGAAGTTCTGCGGTCGGTAGCGGCCCTCGGAGATGACGAACAGCGTGAGCCCGACGTTCGCGCCGACGCCCGCCGCGACCATGCGGAGCGGCAGCGTCGCGTCCGCGCCCGGCGTGACGATGCGCACCGGCTTCATCGCGCGCACGCCCTGTCCGGGCCGGAGCTTCAGCGCGATGAAGTCGAGGCGCTCCTCCGTGTACGCCGCGATGACGGGCTCGATCGGAGGCGGGACGGTGTAGCCGTTGTCGCGGAGCCACGTCTGGAGCGCCTGCGCGTCCTCCGAGCGGAGCGTCACGGTCTCGTACGGACCGACGACGCTCTGCGAGACCACCTGTACCGCGGGAGCCCCCGCCCCGTCGGCGAACGAAGCCGAGAGCGCATCACTGGACGCGCACCCCATGCTGCACCCGTCGTCGCCGGAGAACGGCGGCGCGGGCTGCACGATGCGCGGGCGCGTCGTCGAGTCGAGCGCGGCGATCCACGCGTCGCGCGAGAGCTCCACGCGCGTCCCGCGACGGACCGGGAGGACCCAGGCGAACTCCTTCGGGTCCCCGCTGTACTCGATCTGGTCCCAGAGGATCGTGTGCTCCTGCGAGACCGCGAAGACCATCCGATGATCGTTCACCACGGTCGACTCGACCTGGGGGACGAAGCACCCGCCGCAGGCGCGAGCCTCGTCCTCCCCGACGAGCGTGAGCCCGGCAGCCATCGCCATCGCCCCTACGGCGAGAGAGCGCGTCCTTCGCATCCGTCCACCTCCGCCCGAGCGCTTCGCAAGGCGCGTGCCGATCGGTCCTGCTCGTGCAAGCTACCGAAATTCCCGGCTCACGCGCCTTGCGAGCCCCTCGCCGCCATGGCATCTGCGCCATGGGACATGATCGCCTCCTCGCCCGACAAGCCGTCCGTCATCGCGATGCACGCGCGCTCGGGGCTCGTCGGTCTGAACGTCGTGACGGCGGCGCTCGACGCCGACGCGCGCACCGCGGGCCTCGACGTGCGGTTCGTGAAGGACGCGCCGGCGATGATCGCCGAGCTCCGCGCGGCGGAGGCGGACGGCCGCCGCGCGATCGCGCTCTGGTCGTTCTACTCCCCCGACTTCGCCGCCGCGGCGAGCGACCTCGCCGTCGTCCGGGCGGCCACCGGAACGTCGGCCCTCCACCTGGCGGGCGGCGTTCATGCGACCGCCGAGCCGCTCGCGACGCTCCGCGACGGCGGCTTCGATCTCGTCGCGCTCGGCGAGGGCGAGCACACGATGGTCGAGATCGTCGACGCGCTTACCCACGGGCGCGATCCGCGCGCGCTCGCCGGCACGGCACACCTCGACCCGGCGAGCGGGCGCCTCGTCTCACACGGGCCCGGCGAGCGCCTCCCGCTCGACGCCTACCCTCCGTTCAACGCGCGTCACCGCAAGTGGAACGCGCTCGAGATCACGCGCGGCTGCGTCTACGCGTGCTCGTTCTGTCAGACGCCGTACATGTTCAAGGCGCGCTTCCGCCACCGGAGCGTCGCCGACGTGCGCCGCCACGTCGACCAGATGCGCGAGTGCGGCTCGCGCTTCGTTCGCTTCCTCACGCCGACGTCGCTCTCGTACGGCTCTCCCGACACGACGCCCGACCTCGACGCCGTCGACGCGCTCCTCGCGTCGGTGCGCGAGGGCGCCGGGGCCGACGCGAAGATCTTCTTCGGCACCTTCCCCTCCGAGATCCGCCCCGAGCACATCTCGCCCCGCGCGCTCGAGATCCTCGCGCGCTGGTGCGACAACCGCACGCTCGTCATCGGCGGCCAGTCGGGATCCGATCGCGTCCTCGAGGCGACGCGCCGCGGCCACTCCGTCGACGACGTCGTCCGCGCCGTCGAGCTCTCCGTGAAGGCCGGCTTCCGCCCCGACGTCGACTTCCTCCTCGGCCTGCCGGGCGAAGAAGAGTCCGACCGCGTCGCCTCGATGGAGCTGGCCGAGCGCCTCGTCGGCATGGGTGCGCGCATCCATTCGCACGCGTTCATGCCGCTCCCCGGCACTCCCCTCCGCGACGCGACGCCCTCGCCGATCGAGCCCGAGACGATGCTCGCGATGGCGCGCCTCGAGTCGAAGGGCAAGGCCTACGGGCAGTGGCGGCGGCAGGTCGTCACGGCCGAGGACCTCGTCCGCGCCCGCCGCGGACGCGCGCCCGCCGCGAAGGTCGACTAACATCTCGTCGCGTGGATCCGCTCGCGTGCACCGTCATGCCGTATCCGTGGGGATCGCGGACGGCGATCGCCTCGCTCACCGGTCGTCCGACGCCGAGCGCCGGCCCTGAGGCCGAGCTGTGGATGGGAGCGCACCCGGTCGCGCCGTCGTTCGTCGAGCGGGACGGCGAGCGCGCCTCGCTCGAGGCGATCGTCGAGCGCGCCCCGGAGCGCGAGCTCGGCGATGCCGTCGTGCGCGAGCTCGGTCCGCGCCTCCCGTTCCTCCTCAAGGTGCTCGCCGCCGCCGAGCCGCTCTCGCTCCAGGCGCACCCGACGCTCGCGCAGGCGCGCGCAGGGTTCGCCGACGAGCAAGCGCGCGGCGTGCCGATCTCCGCGCCGAACCGCAACTACAAGGACCCGTCGCACAAGCCCGAGCTCCTCTGCGCGCTCGGACCGTTCGACGCGCTCTCGGGCTTTCGCCGCGTCGACGAGACGCTCCGCCTGTTCGACGTACTCGCCGTGCCCGAGCTCGAGGCTTCGATCGCGCCGCTCCGCGCCTCGCGCGACGCCTCCGGCCTCGCCGCGACGTTCCGCGCGCTCATGACGATGCCGGCCGAGCGACGCGCCGGCGTCGTGGACGCGACCATCAGGGCGGCTTCTCGCGCGAGCGAGGCGTTCCCGCGGGAGCGCGCGCTCGTCGGTCGGCTCGCGGCGCTCTATCCCGGCGACATCGGCGTCGTGAGCGCGCTCCTCCTCGAGCTCGTCCACCTCGAGGCCGGCGAGGCGATCTACCTCGGCGCCGGGAACCTGCACGCGTACCTCGAGGGCACGGGGGTCGAGATCATGGCGAGCTCGGACAACGTGCTCCGCGGCGGCCTGACGAAGAAGCACGTCGACGTCCCCGAGCTCCTTCGCGTGCTCGACTTCGGCGGCGGCCCGGCGACGGTCCTCCGCCCCCGCGCCGTCGACGAGCACGAGGCGATCTACGACACCCCGGCGCGCGAGTTCCGCCTCTCGCGGATCCGCGTCCAGGGCGCCGTCACGCGCGCGACGAGCGGCCCGGAGATCCTCCTCGTCACCGAGGGCGCGGCGCGCGCGAACGCCGTGCCGATCGCGCAGGGCGGCTCGGTCTTCGTCCCCGCAAGGACGGCAGCGTACGAGCTCGAGGGCGACGCGACGGTCTTCCGCGCGACGACCAACCTTACGGCCGCGCCGCGCGACGACGGCTGAGCGCATGGAAAGCCGGGACGCATCGCGCTCGAAGCGTCCCTCGAAGTGACGTACCCTCCGCGCCATGGTGCCCGTCCCCGCTCGACGAGATCCCGAGGCCACACGCCGGACGATCGGCATCGTCCTCTACGTGCTCGGCATGCTCGCCGGAGGCTTCCTCCTCGTCGCCCTCCTCGTCTTCCCCGCGCTGTTCTCGCGCAACGCGGACGTCGAGCTGACTGCGCTCTTCCTCGGAGCGCTCTTCGCGCTGCCGATGCTCGTCATCTACCTGTGGATCCCGTGGATCGTCGATCGCTACGATCCCGAGCCGACGTGGGCGCTCGCGATGACGCTCGCGTGGGGCGGCATCGCCGCGTGCGGGTTCTCCGCGCTGGTGAACACCACGGTGCACGTGCTCGCCGACGCCGTCGGCGGCCCCGTGTTCGGCGACGTCATGTCCGCGTGTGTCAGCGCGCCGCTCATCGAAGAGCTGACCAAGGGCATGGCGGTCTTCTTCATGTTCTATTTCATGCGCCGCCAGTTCGACGGCGTGGTCGACGGCGTCATCTACGCGACGTTCGCGGCGCTCGGCTTCGCGGCCGTGGAGAACATCCTCTACTACGGCAACGCGGCCAAGGCGGAGATGCTCCAGAACAAGGAGGGCATCTTCCTCGGGACGTTCTTCGTGCGCGGCATCCTCGCGCCGTGGGGGCACCCGCTCTACACCTCGATGACCGGCCTCGGCTTCGGCATCGCGCGCGAGACGAACAAGGCGTGGCTCCGATGGATGGCGCCGATCGGCGGCTTCCTCTTCGCGGCATTCCTCCACTCGGTCTGGAACACCGCCGCCACGGTCTCGGGCAACCTCGTGGCGCTGATGCTCCCGCTGTGGTTCTTGTTCGTCCTCGCGTTCTTCGCCCTCGTCATCTACATGGTCGTCCGCAAGGGGCGCATCATCCGCGATCACCTCAAGGACGAGGTGCTCATGGGGAACATGACGCCATGGGAGCTGGCGCTCGTGACGTCTCCGGTCGGCCGCTGGCGCGCGACCTTCTCCTGGGGCGGCGGCGCGGGCCGTCGCTTCATCGACGCCGCGGCGCGCCTCGCGCTCAGCAAGTGGCACACGGGGCGCGCGACGCAGGGCCGGAAGCTCACCGTGAGCGCCGACATGATCTTCCCGCTCCGCCAGGAGCTGACGAAGCTCCGCGCAGAGGTCTCGCGCGCGATGGGACGCCCCGTCCAGCAGCCGCAGCCGTGGACGCCCGGACAGCCGACGCCATGGCAGAAACCCGCGCCGCAGCAGGGCCAGTGGGGCCCTCGCTGACTGCCGCGCGCGAGTGACGTCTACATGAACCGGTAGCCGAGGTGCACGGCCGGGAAGACCATCATCGCGTTCGCCCGGTACGTCTTGCCGGCGACCTCCATGTCGCGCACGTTGGGCGAGTAGCTGACGCCGAGCCACGGCGTGGCGTAGAGATCGAAGGGCAGCGCGAAGCGCCAGCCGAAGTTCACGCCGACGCTGATCTGATCCTGCGACGCGTGACGGCCGGTCCCCTCGAGGTCCGTGCGGAGGTGGTTGATGCCGCCGTCGATCCCGACGAAGCCGCCCTTCTGCTCGTCGAAGAGGAAGAGCTGGAGCTTCGCGCCGGCTCCGTGGAACGACGACGCGAAGCCCTCGTTCGACTCCACGAAGCCGGGCAGGTCCATCGCATAGGCTCCGACGTCCAGGCGAAGGTGCTTCCAGCCGAGGCCGGCGTGGAGCGAGTAGCCGCGAAACACGAACGCAGTCGGGTCCGTCTCGAGATCGAAGTGGAATCGGGACGCCGCAGGCGCCTCCTCGGCCGCGGGGCCGGCGGCCACGCGCTTCGCGTCGGAGGCGCTCTCGGCGGCCGACGCGGGCGCGGCAAGCACGAGCATGGCGAAGGCGGCGGCGGCGAGGGTCGTGAAGGTCTTCATTGGTTCGTGTCTCCTTGCCCGCTCAATCTGCGAGAAAACCGCGCTATCGACCGTGACCTGAGCCGCCGGAAGGACTGACGTCGGCCGCCACCCGAGTCGCGGCGGGGGCCCTCCCCCTCGGCCAGGGTTGCGCCGGGCACCGTGGATGGGGCATTTTCGAGGAGCATGTCGACGATCGAGGTCTCGGCCGGCATCGGCGCGATGATCGTTGCCATCGCCGAGGCGCGCGGTGTCGACCCGGCGGGGCTCATCGCGGCGAGCGCCTTCGACCCGAAGCGCGGCGCCGATCCGGACGCACGCATCCCGATCGCGACCGAGCAGCTCCTCTGGCACGAGGCGGCCACCCGCGCCGCCGACGACGCCTTCGGCGTCCACGCGGCCGAGCTCGTCCAACCGGGCGCGTTCGACGTGCTCGACTACGCGGTCCGCACCGCGCCGACGCTGCGCTCCGCGCTCGAGCGGCTCGTCCGCTACAACCGTCTCGTTCACGACGTCGCCGTGTGGACGCTCGTGCCCCGCGGAGCGGTCCTCCGCGTCGAGCACACGTTCCGCGTCGACAGCGTCACGCAACACCGGCACTCGGCGGAGTTCACGATCGGGAGCATCGTGACGATCGGGACGCAGATCGCCGGCGAGCGGGTGCTTACGCGCGCGGTCGGATTCCGACACGCACGCCCCGCGTCCGTCGAGGCGAACGCGGAGCTAAGGCGCCTGTTCGGCGTCGAGCCGGCGTTCCTCCAGCCGGTGAACTATGTCGAGCTCGACGCCGCGTTCGTCGACCGGGCGAACCCGAAGTCCGATCCGGCGCTCTCTCGCGTGATCGAGCGACACGCGGAGTCACTCCTCGCCGCCCGGCCCGAGCCGACGCTCGGTACGGTCGATCGGGTGCGACGAATCCTCGCCGGCGCGCTCGGCGAGGGCAACATCACGCTCGCGGGAGTCGCGCAGAAGCTCAAGATGAGCGAGCGGAGCCTGCAGCGCCGCCTCGCGGACGACGGCGTCGGATTCGACGCGCTCCTCGACGAGGTTCGCCGCGATCTCGCCCTGCGCTACCTCGCCGACCCGAAGATCGCGATCGCCGAGGTCGCCTACCTCCTGGGCTACTCGGAGCCGAGCCCCTTCCATCGCGCGTTCAAGCGCTGGACGGGAAAGACCCCGACGGAGGCGCGGAAGCAGGCGGCCTGACCTCGATGTGGCGAGCGGCCTGACGACGCCGGCCGCGTTCGCCAGAGAACATCGACGCGTCGCGAGCCTGCGCGCGGATGTTCAGGCGCCGAGGCGATCGACGAACGCGACGTACTTCGTCATCGCGTCGTCCTTCGACACGCCCTTCTTCTTCGTCCAAGCGTCGTATTTCGCGCGGCCCTTCATGTCGAGCATGCCGGGACGCGAGCCGGAGACGTCGCCGGCCGTCGCCTGCTTGTAGAGTGCATACAGCTCGAGCAGATCGTCGGTGGACGGCGCCTTGGAGAGCTGCTTCACGCGCGCCTGCGCGTCCTCGAACTTGGCGGAGAGATCCATCGGAAGCTGATGGTACTCGATTCCGCGCCCGCGCGTCCGCCGGCACCTCGTCGCGGACGGCGCGCGGACGCGTCGCCCGCGGCGTTCACGCGGTCTTGCGGCGGTCGCCGGCGATCGCGCGGAGCTCGTCGACGCTGCGCGCGATCATCTCGGAGCGGTGATGCGCCGTCTTGTGCGAGCCGCACACCGTGACGCGCTCGCCCTGGAGGAGACGGGTGAACGAGAGCACCCGCGCGTCCGTCGAGCCGCAAACCACGCACGCGCCGACCTCCGACGCAGTCCTTCGATCCCGGTTACCCATCCGCATGTTCGCGAAGGTGCGCTCGGGCGGGCCCTCCGGCCAAGTTTCGTGCGCTCGCTCGGCCGCACCCCCGCGCCCCAGGCAGGGCGCGCCGCCGGGCTTGCCCGATCGACCTCCGTCCCTAAAATGCCTCGACGTGAGCGACGACGATGCGAGCGACGACGACCGCCATGAGCCGGCTCCCCGCGGCCCCGACAGCCCGACCGCGCTGAGCAGCGCCGATCCGATCCGGAACTTCAGCCTCGGCGTCGACGAGCGCATCCGGGCCCTCACGGTCGGCGTCCCGGCGTGGGCCGCGCGGAAGCGGAGAATCGAGGACGACGAGGAGCGTTACGTGAAGGAGCTCATCGAGCTCCACGACGCGCTCGCGGCTCGGGAGCACCGCGCGGACGAGATCGCACGCGCCGTCGTAGCCGCCGCCGAGGCGTTCGACCTCTCGAGGCTCAACGAGCTCGTCCGAACGCACAACCGCTACTACCCCGTCGAAGCCAACCTGCCGATGGACCGCGTCACGGGCAGCTACCTCGTCTACGGCCGCCCCTTTCGCCCGGAAGAGCCCTACACCGCGGCGCGCCTCGCCGCGGCCGCGCGCGCCGCGATCCGGCGGCGCCTCGGGGACGCGAGCCCCGGCGAAGACGAGTAGCGAACAAGGACCCGGAGCCGAGCCGCGCCGTTGCCTCCCGCGCCGGCGCCGCCGTCGCGTAGGATCGGGCGGGCACGATGCAGGTCGCGGATCTCGATCCCAACCTCTTCCGAGCCGCGGGCGGCGCGCTCGGCGCGCTCCTCGGCGCGATCGCGGGCAAGCTCGCCGACGCGCTGCCGCGCCGCTACGGCATCACGCACCTCGTGACCGGACCGCGAAGGTCACGCCGGAACGTCGCGCTCGTCGTGCTCTCGACGCTCTGCTCGCTCGCGATCGCCCACATGCTCGCGGGCGCCGGAGACGTCTCGCTCGCGCGGGCGCTCTTTCTCCTCGCGACGAACGGCGTCGTCGCCAGCGCCGTCCTCGCGGGGGCGGCGATCGATCTCGAGCACATGATCCTGCCGAACGAGCTGACGCTCGGGCCGGCCGTCCTCTGCCTCGTGACGTCGCCGTTTCGTTCGGTGGGGCTCGTCGGCTCGGTCGTCGGCGCGCTCGTGGGCCTCGCGATCGCGTACCTGCCGTTCCTCCTCTACAAGCGGATGCGCGGGCAGAGCGGGATGGGTCTCGGCGACGCCAAGCTCGCCTTGATGGCCGGGGCCTGGCACGGAATCGCGGGCGCGCCGTTCGTCCTGTTCCTCGGCGCGCTCCAGTCGACCCTCGCCGCGATCGTCATGCGCGTCGCCGGGCTCGAGTACAGCGAGCCCGAGAGCGTGAAGGCCGAAATCCGCGAGCTCCGCGCGCGGGCCGAAGCGGGCGACGAGGAAGCGAAGCGCGAGCTCGAGGACGATCCGATGGCCGGCGACGCCCGCGAGGGGACGCTCGGCATGCGCCTCCCGCTCGGTCCCTTCCTCGCGCTCGGCTGCGTCGAGGTCTTGCTCCTTCGCCGGTGGCTCGTCGACGGCGTGCTCGACTGGCTGATGCGATAGCCGCGGCTCGGCGCGCGCCGTCAGCGGTCGCGCACGGTGCGGCGCAGCGTGAACGTCCCCGGCTCCGACACGCCGCCGCTCGCGTGATCGTACGTCCCCTCGACCGCGATCTGCGTCAGCCGCGCGTCGCGCAGGCGGACGCGCGCCTCGCCCTTCACGACCATGCGGAGACCGTTCGTACCCGTCGCGTCGAGCGCGACCGAAAAGACGGCGTCCTCCGTGTCGGTCCGCTCGAGCACGGCGCTCCCCGCGTTGAGCGTCCACGCGCGCGGGTGGATGACCGCGAGGATCGCGCCGGCGAGCTCGTCGCGCGGCTCGCCGATCGCCATCGCGGCGTCGGGGAGGACCTGATCGATCTGCGTGCGCGTGCCGAGGTCGGGGAAGATGTCGAGCACGCGCTGCGTCTCTTCCTCCGGAGCTGCGCCGCCCGCGTCGTCGCGCACGTAGGGCGGAGCGGCGTCGACGACGTAGGTCTTGCCGTCGATCGAGGTCGCCTTGTCGACCCCCTGGTAGCGCTGCACGTTCCGCTCGAACGCGAGGCGCACGCGCGAGGGCGCCGGGCCGTTCGTGGCGAGGATCTCCACGGTGTAGGACGAGAGGTACTGGGAGAGCTGAACGCCGCCCTGCGGATCGGCCGTCGCGCTGCGAGCGTCGACCGAGACGTCCCAGCGCGCGCCGACCACCGGCGCCGCCCTCCCGAAGCGCACCCCGCTCGTCGAAGGCTCCGCTCCCCCGCCCCCGAGGCGGGGCACCTCGAGTCCGGGCTCCACGACGGGCGGCGGACGCGCGGCGGGCGGACAGGCCGACAGCCCGAGCGCGAGCACGAGCGGACGCGCCCACCACCCCGAACGTGCGACGCTCGCCCACCCCCGACCTGCGATCGCTATCCGTAAGATCACCACCACGAACCCCACGCGTCAGGTGTAGCCTTTCTCTTCCGGAGAGGCGCCCCGTCTCTCGCGTCGGGACCAGGACGAAGAGCCGGAGGAGAAGGCGTGGCGAAGCCGAGGAACGATCGCAACCAGGCCGTGACGAAGTTCTGTCTAGCCATGGAAGAACATCGGCGTACGGAAGTCGGACGCGTCCGCACGGCGCGGGAGTTCGTGGCGAACTTCTTTCCGTACGACGACAACGGTGCGACCGACAAGGTCTTCAACGCGATGCCGAACGACGTCCGCGGCCCCATCCTGTCGAACTGGGGCATCCGCGGCGGCAAGGCCGCGCTGAAGGACGACGACGCGAAGGTGAAGAACGTGGTCCACGACGCGCTCGTCGCGGGGGACATCGACGAAGCCATCTTCGAGGAAGGTGTGACCGCGCAGGTCCTCGTGGATTGGATCGCGCTCGCGGAGTGGTGGAGCTTCTGGCGTCACGGCAAGCTCACCGGCGTGGCCATCCAGAAGGCGCTCGCCACCGCGCGCGAGCTCGAGCTCATCGACGATCGCTGGTTTTTCGCGAACGTCCAGGGCCGCGGCGGAAAGCTGAAAGGCACGGACGTCGTCTGCGACACGCTCAGCAAGGACCAGATCGTCGCGTGGGTGCGGAAGCTCCACGAGTCGGGCGACGGCTCGCCCGCCGGTCTCGTCAGCGCGCTCGGTTGGGAGACGATCCTCGCGAAGACGGCGCAGGACGCGCTCCTCTTCGCGCTCGACGCCTTCGCCAGGAAGGCCGGCCTCGTCACCGACGACGCGCCCGACAAGGACAAGAAAGAAGAGCCGGCGCCCTCCACGCGCACGTTGCATGATGCACGCACCGAGGCGCCCTCGGCATCGGACGACGAGCGCGGCCCCGACTCGGGCCTGCCGGTCGCGATCCCCGACATCCCGGCGATCGACGCGGCGGACAACGACGCGCCGCCGACGCCGGCCGCCCAGGAGGCCGGCGTCTGGAGCGGCTCCGAGAGCCCGAAGCTCGTCGAAGCGCGCGCGAAGATGATGGAGATGCTGGGCACGCCGGGCGGCGACGCGCCCGCTCCCGCGTCGATGCAAGAAGGCTGGGCGGCCTCCGACGTCCCCGAGAAGCCCTCGGCGCTCGAGTGGCCCGAGCCGCCGCCGATGGTCAACGAGCCGCCGAAGGCCGCGCCGCCTCCCCTCCCCAAGAAGGGCCCGGCGCCCACGCCCGGCCGGAGCTGAGCGGCGCGAGCCCGCGACGGCGCGACGCGCGCCGGGTCACCCGCGGCCCGCGCTACGGACAGGCGCCGAGCTCGCGGATCCACGCCTCGACCGCCGCCGCGCCCGCCTCGTCGACGACGCGGGTCGCGAGCGGCGGCATGCGGCTCTCGTCGAGCGCGCGCACGCGCAGCGCGAGCGTCGAGCGGCCCGGATCGCCCGGCACGACGAGCTTCGAGCCGACGACGCCGAGATCGCCCGCTTGCGGCGCGACGTTGCACGTCCGCGTATCGAGCAGCGAGCGGTCGACGCGGAGATCGAGCGTCGCCGCCCCGGCGCCGCTCCCCTCGCGGTGACACATCGAGCAGTTCGCGTGGAGGTAGCCGCGCGCCCGCTCCTCGGTGGAGGCGCCTTGCGTGTCGGCGGCAGCGAGCGGGGGGAAGGCCTCGCGCGCGATCGGTGCGTCGAGGAACGCGGCGAACCGCTCGAGCACGTTCCCGCCGTCGTCGCGGTCGAGCTGCCGCGCCTCGAGTCCGAGCGTGAACCCCGCCGACGGCGTGTGGCAGGCGAAGCACTCGCTCCGCGACGGGAAGTGCCACGTGCCGCCGCCGGGTAGATCCTTCGTCTTGCCCTCGGTGAGGAGGACGGCGTCGCTCTGATCGTCGGCCCACTCGTACGAGTAGCCGCCCCACCCGCCGTCGTCGTAGCGCACGAAGAGGCGCGTCTCGATGCGCTTGCCGCCGACCGTGAAGGTCTTCACCGCGACGCTCGCCGGCGGGACGTCGAAGTCGCCGTCCGGCCCGACGCCGATCTTCTTCCCCTCGGGGACGAAGAGCCAGCGCTCCTTGTCCGCGCCGTCCGACCAGAGCGGGCTGTTCACGCTGTACGCGATCGCCCCCGTCGGCGCGCGCGCGGGGCTCCTCGGATCGAGGCACCCGGTCTCGCGGAGGCTCCCGCCGGCGAGGATCTCCGGCGCGGCCCCGTCGCCCGCGTCGGCGGCGACGAGCTGCTTCACCGCCCCGGAGGCGTAGTCGACGACGTAGACCTCGCCGTCGGCGTCCTGGCCGAACGAGGAGATCTTGAGGTTCGAAGTCGTGAGGAGCGTGCCCTTCGTCTGTCCGAGCCCGTCGACGCTCCAGATGTTGCCCGAGCCGAAGTCGCCGTAGAGGAACGTGCCGGCGAGCGCCGGGATCTTCGTCCCCCGGTAGACGTAGCCGCCGGTGACGCTGATGCCCTCCGAGCGCGGGTACTCGGCGACCGGATCGATGAGCCCCTCGGTCGCGCAGCCGGGCGCCTCGTAGCAGTGCTTGCCCTCGCGGATGTTCCAGCCGTAGTTGCCGCCGCGGACGATGCGGTTGATCTCCTCGTAGCGGCTCTGCCCGACGTCGGCGAGCCAGAGATCGCCCGTGAGCATGTCGAAGCTGAACTTCCACGGGTTCCGCAGGCCGTACGCGTAGATCTCCGGGCGTCCGCCGCCGGCGACGAAGGGGTTGTCCGGCGGGACCCCGTAGGGCTCGCCCGCGTGCGGATCGATCCGGAGGAGCTTACCGAGCAGCGTGTTCTTGTTCTGCGCGTTGCCCTCGGGATCGCCGCTCGAGCCGCCGTCGCCGAGGCCGACGTAGAGCATGCCGTCGGGCCCGAACGCGACGTGGCCGCCGTTGTGGTTGGAGAACGGATCGTCGACCTTGATCAGGACCTCGATCGTCCTTGGATCGAACGTGGCGCCCCCGTCGGCGCTCGTGACGCGCGCGACGACGTCCTGGAAGACGAAGCCGGGCTTGTCGTCGATGTTCTCTGTAAAGTACAGGTATGCGAAGCCGTTCGCGTCGAACTTCGGGTCGAACGCGAGCCCGAGCAACCCGGCCTCGCCGCCGGAGATGATGCGACCGGAGACGTCGAGCGCGATCGTCGGCGCGCCGCCGCCGGGCGGCACGACCTTCACGACGCCCGCTTGCTCCACGACGTAGAAGCGACGGCCAGGGCCAAGGACGAGCTCGACGGGCGCGCTGAACCTCGCGTCGCCGAGCGCGGAGGCGAGCGCGACGGTCGCGCCGGGCGCGCGCGGCGGCGGGACACACGGCCCCGACGGCGCGGGAACCGGGGGATCGCCTTTGCACGCTGCCACCAGCGCGAACGCGAACGCGAGCGAAAGACCGAGAGCGCGAAGCCGAAGCACGCGGCAAGGATGCCGCGTTGTTCGGCGCGGCACAAACCCGGCGTCGCGGGTCAGGCGATCAGTAACCCGGCGGCAGGACGACGTTCTGCAGCGGGGTGTGGTCGAACGGGCAGTTCGACGTGTCCGTCGTGCCGTCGGCCTTCGTGGTGCAGCGCTTCACCGGGCCGTTGAGGTAGTCGAGGTAGAGATCGTGGTAGCCGGGCATGCCGGGCGCGAACGCGCGGTCCGGACGGGCGGCGCCCCACGAGTTCTTCACGCGGAGAAACTGGATCTGCGTGCGCGTGTCGAGCGCGCGGTCGAGCAGGCGCTTGTCGCTCGGCTTGCTCGGGTCGAGCGTCTCGCCCGCCTTGAGCACCGTGCCGTCGGCGAGCTTGGCCTGGTAGTCCTCGAGGACGGTCATGTGACCGCCCTGGCTGCCCGGACCGAGCTCGCCGAGCGTCGTCATGTTGAACGAGCCGCGGCGCTCGTTCTGGCCGTTCTCCATCGCGTTGAAGTCGACGAACCACGTGATGACCACGGGCTGCTCGGCGTGGAGCGCCTTCTGCACGCGGAGGAGGAAGCCGCGCCGGTCCGCGCCCGAGTAGTAGACCTGCCGCCAGTCGCTCATCGCCTGCGAGAGCTTGCGCGTCACGCGCGCACGGTTCGGGCCGGGGGAGTAGCTGACGTCGAAGTCCTGCGCGCGGATGATGGTCGTGCCCGCGGCGTTCGCCGATCCGGAGAGCGTGCGCGAGACGGTCTCGCCGAAGACCTGATCGAGCATCGCGCTCTGCTCGGCCGACAGACCCCACGCGCGGTCCATCTCCTGACGGACCTTCTTCTTGTCGCGGCGCGAGGCCGAGTCCTTCAGCTCGCCGGTCTTGAGCGACTCGTTGAGCGCGTCGAGCGCCGTCTTCTGGCGGCTCGACATCTCGTTCAAGGTGTCGGCGAAGATGAAGTCCTTCTCGGCCATGAGGCCGTACTTGCGGACGATGTTGTTCGCCGTCGTCCAGTTGCCGCCGGTCGAGATCTGCGCGGAGAAGCCGCCGGCGATCTGATCGAACCAGTGCCAGTACGTCCAGTACGACTGCGAGACGTCGAAGTCCTCGCCCGTCGCCGTCTTGTTCATCGACTCGATCCAGCTCGCATGCGCGTAGAGCCAGCAGTTGCCGATCGACTGCCGCTCGACGTCGGTCTGCGCGACGTTGACGATCTCGTTCTCGTCGTTGGTCGTCGCGGAGTCGCCGACCTCGCCGGCGCAGCCGGTGGCCGCTGCGGCGAGAGAGAAGAGGAGCGCGAGGGAGAGGGAGCGAAGCTTCATGGGGTCTTCCGTGGTTCCTGACGAGCTAGGACTTACATATGACTCACATGTAGGTAGGTGTCCAACCCAAACCTACTAGAATCGCTGCAAGACCCCTCAAGTCATTGAAATCGAAAACCAATCTTCGGGGCGCCGAGCGTCGGAGACGCGCGTGGACCCGTCCCCGCGCCCTCCCACGTCCTCGAGCGTACGAGGCGCGCCCGAGCGAACGCAAGCCGCGCGTCACGCGCGCCTGCTCCACGCGGCCGCGACGGGCCGCGCGCCAGGGGGCGTCCCTATTCCGGTGACCAGAAGAGAGGCGGGCACGGGCACGGGCACGGGCACGGGCACGTGGGAGAGGAGACGAGAGGAGAGGCGCGTCGTGTTCTGTGGCAGCGAGCTTTGCTGTGTACATGGCACGCTATGCAGGCAAGACACTGCGCAACTACGCGGCGGTCGTCGAGCGCGCGCTGCTGTGGCTCAGAACTAGCGATGTGCGCGACTCCACCGTCGCGAGCGAGGTCCCCTCTCGTCTCCCACGTGCCCGTGCCCGTGCCCGTGCCCGTGCCCGATCTGTCTCGAGCATCCATCGCGACAGGCATGGGTGGCGCGCTCTAGGGCGCCGATGTACGGCCCCGCGCGGTCAGCCGAAGACGATCCCCTGCGCGAGCGGGAGATCCTTCGAGTAGTTCACCGTGTTCGTCGCGCGCCGCATGTAGCCGCGCCACGCGTCCGAGCCGGACTCGCGGCCGCCGCCGGTCTCCTTCTCGCCGCCGAACGCGCCGCCGATCTCGGCGCCGCTCGGCCCGATGTTCACGTTCGCGATCCCGCAGTCGCTCCCGTCCGCGGAGACGAAGCGCTCGGCCTCGCGGAGATCGTTCGTGAAGATGCACGACGAGAGCCCCTGCGGCACGTCGTTCTGCATCGCGATGGCCTCGTCGAGCTCGCGGTACCCCATCACGTAGAGGATCGGCGCGAACGTCTCCTCCTTCACGATGTCCGCCTGCGCCGGCATGCGGACGACGGCCGGGCGTACGTAGAAGCCCCCGTCGCAGCCCGGCACGGCGACGCGCTCGCCGCCCGTGACCTCGCCGCCGGCCTGCTTCGCGCGGGCGAGCGCGGACTGCATCGCCTCGAAGGACGCGCCGTCGACGAGCGGCCCGACGAGCATAGCGGCGTCGCGCGGATCGCCCACGCGGATCTGCGCGTAGGCGCGCTCGACGCGCGACGCGAGCTCGCCGCGGATGCTCTCGTGCGCGATGAGGCGGCGGAGCGTGGTGCAGCGCTGTCCGCAGGTGCCGGCCGCGCTGAAGAGGACCGCGCGGGTCGCGAGCTCGAGATCGGCCGACGGCGCGACGATCATCGCGTTGTTGCCGCCGAGCTCGAGCAGCGAGCGCCCGAAGCGCGCGGCGACGCGCGGGGCGACCGCGCGGCCCATGCGGGTCGACCCCGTCGCGCTCACGAGCGCCACGCGCCGATCGTCGACGAGGCGCTCGCCGACGTCCGCCCGCCCCTGCACGACCTCGGAGAGCCGCGCCGCAACCGACGGCGCGCCCTCCGCGAAGCGCTTGGCCGCGCGGAGGAAGAGCGCCTGGCACGCGGCCGCGGTGAGCGGCGTCTTCTCCGACGGCTTCCACACGACCGAGTTGCCGCAGACGATCGCGAGCGCGAAGTTCCACGCCCAGACCGCCACCGGGAAGTTGAACGCGCTGATCACCCCGACGACGCCGAGCGGGTGCCACGTCTCGCTCATCCGGTGACCGGGCCGCTCGGAGGCGATCGTGAGACCGTAGAGCTGGCGTGACAGACCGCAGGCGAAGTCGCAGATGTCGATCATCTCCTGCACTTCGCCGCGGGCCTCGGCGACGATCTTCCCGGCCTCGATCGTGACGAGGCTCGCGAGCGTGTCTTTTTCGCGGCGGAGCTCCTCGCCGAAGAGGCGGATCAGCTCGCCGCGACGCGGCGCCGGCACCGTCCGCCACTCGAGGAACGCGGCGTGGGCCCGCCCGATCGCGGCGTCGACGCCGGCCGCGTCGTCCGCGACGATCCGAGCGGTCACCGAACCGTCGATCGGCGACCGAGCGACGAGCTCCCGCGCGTCGCCGCCCGAGGGCGTGGCGTCCGTGAAGGTCTTCGGGTCGAGGTCGAGCGCCGCGAGCTGCTTGCCGATGTCCATGGCGGGCTCTTACCCCTTCAAACCGGCGGTTTCCAGCGTCGGCGCCGACGGCGCCGGGGCGGGGCGAAAAATGCGCCCGAGCGCTGCACCCGGATCGCTGGGCGGCGCGAAATTCCTCCTCGCGAGGACGCGCGCGCCTCGGTACGCCCTACTTCGGCGGCGGCGGCGGCGGCGCGATCAGGTTCAGGTTGAGCCCCGCGGGGTACTGGAAGCTCGTGTTGTCGCCGAAGCCGATCACCTGCACGCCGACCGGCTTCTTCGCCGTGAGCGTGTGCGCGCCGTCCTGGCCGCTCTTCGTGAGGTCGACGCGGTGGACGCCGAACGGCCCCGCGCCGACCTTCGTCCACGGCGCCGTCACGGCCGCACCGTCGAGCTGGATCTCGGCGTCCTCCGTCGCCGTGATGTCGGCCCAGAGGACCGGGTAGTCGTTCGGCGCGAGGAAGACGTACTTCGTGCGGAACTGCTCGATGGCGGCGACGTTGGTCTGCGCCGGATCGCCCTTGGGGTCGTTGTAGACGGAGGCGCCGAGCAGGAACGTCGAGACGCCGAACTCCTTGTCGCCCGTGACCTCGAACGTCGCGTTGACGATGTCACACTCGCCGATCTGACCGGCGTTCAACGTGTCGGGGCACTTCGCGGGCTTCGCGGGCGAGTAGGTCAGCTGGGTGCCGTCCTTGTTTCCGAACAGGCGGACGTGCTGGCCGACGGCCTGCCCCTTCGGTCCGGTCGGCTGCGCCACGACGTAGCGCTTGCCGAGCGTCTCGGCCGGCACCACCGTCTCTTCGATGTGGTCGCACGCCGGCCCGCCGATGCTGATGCACGGGATGCTCGAGATCACCTGCACCGGCTTGTCGCTCTGCACGAGCGACCCGCTGAAGTCCCGGCCGGGCTGCGCGACGAACTCGGCGACGTCGCCGGCCTTCGCGAGCACGAGCGTGACCTTGCCCGACGTCGCGGCGGGAATCGCCTGTCCGGAGGCCGACGCCCGGACCGTGGCAGTCGACGAGAGCGTGAGCGTGACCTCGGTGTTCGGCTGCGTCGCGGTCACCGAGAGCGCCGTGGCGATGCCGGGGCTGAGGAGGAAGATCGGCGCGACGCCCTTGAAGGCGGTCACGCGGTAGTTGTTCGTCATCGCCGTGCTCGGGAGGAGCAGCGACGCGTCGTTCGAGTAGGAGAAGCAGTCGATCGACTGCGCGCACGACGCGGCCGGACACGTCGACCAGTCCTTCGCGCCGCCGTCGGGCCCCTCGCCGCCCTCGCCTTTGTACTGGAGCGCGCTGAACTGGTAGACGATCACCGGCGTCGAGCTCACGAGGTGATAGGCGCCCTCGCTGACGACGACCGAGCTCGTGAGCGGCGTCGACGACGTGCACTCGTCGAAGTCGCTCCCCTTGAGCGCCGGCACCCACGGGAGGAAGATCTTGCGGAGCTCGCCCGCTGGGACGGTGACCTGCTTGTTCACCGCGTTCGGCCCCGTCACCGTGACGTTCGCGCTCTTCGTGCCGGTGTTCGCGACGACGACCGCGTAGTCGAAGATCGACCACACCGCGTTCGGGGTGACCGTCGGCCAGTAGTCGCAGCCGACGTAGGACTTCGAGGTCTTCGCCTCCTCGCAGTCGACCGGATCGCGCGTCTCGCCCGGCGGGAGCTCGGGCTCGCCCGCGTCGCCGCCGAAGCCGCCGTCGACCGGCAAGAAGCCGCTGCTCGCGTCGTCGTCGCCGCCGCCGCCGTCAGCGTCGGTCGCGAAGCCGTCGCGGTCGGAGCCGCACGCGATGACCGCCGTGAGGCCGAGGACGAACGTGGACGCGACGACGCCGAGGAAGGATGCCCGCATAAGGGTTCCTTACCACTCCGGTCGAGCTCACCCAACCGTCGCGAGCGTCTCCGAAGGCTCACGAGGACGTTCGGAGCGCGCTCGATCGGCCGGGAGGCGCGAGGCGCGGGCGCGACGCGCGTGGAGCGGGCGCGAGGCCCGAGGCGTCCCGCGCCTCGGCACTCGTCGGTCACGCAGAGCTCCGCCCGCTCCCGGAGACGGGCGGAGCCAGGCGCGAGCTACTTGGTCGACGGGGGCGGCGCGATGATCTTCAGGTTCAACCCCGCCGGGTACTGGAAGCTCGTGTTGTCCCCGAACCCGATCACCTGAACGCCGACGGGCTTCTTCGCGGTGAGCGTGTGCGCGCCGTCGGCGCCGCTCTTCGTGAGATCGACGCGCTGAACGCCGAACGGGCCCTCGCCGATCATCGTCCACGGCGCGGGTACCGGCGCCCCGTCGAGCTCGATCTCCGCGTCCACCGTCGACGTGACGTCGGCGTAGAGGACGGGGTAGTCGTTCGGCGCGAGCAAGACGTAGCCGGTCCGGAACTGCTCGACGCCGGAGACGAAGCTCTGGCTCGGATCGCCCCGCCGGTCCTTGTGGGTCGGATCGTAGACGGTGGCTCCGAGGAGGAACGTCCCGACGCCGAACTCGTTGTTCCCGAGCACCTCGAACGCCTCGTCGACGAACCCGCAGTCCGCCGTCTCACCCGCGGCGAGCGTGTCGGGGCACGCGTCCGGCTTGGACGGCCGGTAGGTGAGCGTGGTTCCGTCCTTGTTCCCGTAGAGGCGCACCTTGTGCCTCACCGCGCCGCCCTTCGGGCCGGTCGGCGGCGCCACGACGTAGTGCTTGCCGAGCGTCTCGGCGGGCAGCACCGTCTCCTCGATGTGGTCGCACGCCGGCTTGTTCGTGGGGATCGAGATGCACGGCACGCTGGTGATGACCTGAACGGGCTTGCTCGACTTGACGAGCGTGCCGCTGAAGTCGAACGAGTCGCCCTTCTCGGAGACGAGCTGGAGGACGTCGCCCGCCTTCGGGAGCGAGACCGTCATCGTCTGGCCTCCCTCCGTCTTCGCGATCGTCTCGCCGTCCCGCGACGCGACGACGCTCGCGGTGGACGAGAGGACCACCGCGACCGACGTGTTCGGCTGCGTCGCCGTGACCGTCAGCGCGGTCGGAACGAGGCCGATCCTCGAGACGCCGGGCACCGACGCGCCGGGGTGGCCCATGACGCGGTAGGTGCTCGTCATCGCCGTGCTCGGGAGGAGCAGCGACGCGTCGTTCGAGAACGAGAAGCAGCCGGACTTCACGACGGGGCCGGTCGGTCCCTGCCTGCAGCCCGTGGTGGTGCCGGGGCAGGTCGACCAGTCCTTCGGGCCGCCCTCGGGAGACTCGCCGCCCTCGCCTTTGTATTGGAGCGCGTTGAACTGGTAGACGATCACCGGCGTCGAGCTGACGAGGTGGTACGCGCCTCCGGGCACGATCGTGGACGTGTCCGAAGCGATGCTCGCGGTGCACTCGTTGAAGTCCGCGCCCTTCAGCTCTCGCACCCACGGCAGGTAGATCTTCTTCAGGGCGCCGGCGCCGACCTTCGCGACCTTCGTCGCGCCGTTCGGGCCGGTGACCTTCACCTCGGCGTCGTGAGCGCCCGTGTTCGCGACCACGACGGTGTAGTCGAAGATCGACCACACGGGGTTCGGCGTGATCGTCGGCCAGTAGTCGCAGCCGACGTACGATTTACGCTCCGCGGCCTCGTCGCAGTCGACCGGATCGCGCGTGTCCTCGTCCGGCAGGTTCGCGCTCGGGGGCCCGAAGCCTCCGTCCATCCCGGGAAAGCTCCCTCCGTTGTCGTCTCCCGAGCCCGTGCCCGGCCTCTCCTCGTCGAAGCCGCTCCGTTTCGAACCGCTACACGCGACGACCGCCGTAAGTGCGAGCACGAACGTGGACGTCGCGATGCCCAGAACTCCAACCCTCTCCATGAGCGCTGCTTAGCATTGCGACCTAAACCGTGAGAACAACAAAGAAAAGCTGAGTTTGATGCTCTCCTGGCGGCTGAGTCCGAGGCCGCGCACGCCGGATCTTTCGGGCATTTCGCCCTGCCAGGACCACGCCCGAGGGTGGACGCCGCCGCGACGGGCCAATTCCCAAAAACCAATTGATATTCAATTACCTATCTTCGGTTTGCGCCCTCCTCATCCCGACGCCGAGCCGCAACCGACGAAACGGGCCCGGGATCGGCTGAGCCGTCCTTGTCGACGCGCCCTCGCCTGCTAGAGTCGGCGCGTCCACAACGTACGCCGTATGCGCACAGTGGCACCGAGCTCGCCCGACGCTCGACATCGCGACCGTTCGCACTCGTCAGGGCGCTACCCGCCGCCGGTACTCGGACCGCGGCGCAGCCCATCGATCCTCAGCGGAGCAAACTTCATGAGGCGTGTCCCCCGAATCTTCCTGATCAGCGCCCTCTTCCTCGTCGCGTGCGGCGTGGAGACGGTGCCCGCCGACTCGAACGGCACGCCGCCCGCTGACGATCCGTCGGGCGAAGGCACCGGGACGGGGGAGAAGGGCCCTGGCACCGACGACCCCTCGGAAGATCCGGACGGCGAGGACGTCGACGAGCCGCCGGGTGGCATCGTGGCGGACCTCCGCGCCGACACGAACCGCGACGGCGTCGTCTCGTTCGACGGCAAGGCCGACGACGACGGCGAAGACCTCTGGGGCGCCAAGCACGGCGCCGTCTTCCTCGCGAACATCGACGACGACGCGCTCGCGTGCAGCTCGAACCTCAACGACAGCCAGGTGGCGAGCTGCAACGACGCCGCCGACGACGAGGTCAACGGCGCAGACGACGCGCTCGACCTCGCGCGCCTGAAGACCAAGCCGTGGGCCGACGCCCCGTCGAACGCCTCGGCGACCATCACGTGGACCGCGGGGGACAACGTTCGCCTCTTCAAGGTGAAGGGCGCGTCGTTCACGGTCGTCGAGAGCGGCATGACGCTCAGCGCGTCCGAGGTGAAGAGCGGCATCGAGCTCGCGATCGAGGGCAAAGACATCGTCCGCGATCCGGCGGAGTGGGACGGCTTCGTCGACCTGACGCTGAAGGTCGAAGCGGACGGCAAGACGAAGTCGGACGAGGTCCGGATGCGCGTCGCGCCGCTCCTCACGTACCACCACCTGCTCCCGGTCGAGCAGACGTGGGTCTCGGTCTTCAACAACGCCGGCAACCAGGCGATGCGCGCGGATCTCGCCACCGCCCTCACCGCCGCGGGGCTCCCCGCGGTGCGCGGCGTGAACACGCAAGACTCGTGGAACCAGGACTATTTCGAGACCGGCTTCATGTCGATGCCGGCGGCGGGCGGCAAGCAGCACGTCATCCGCGTCAACATCCGCTCGGCCAACGTCTACAGCGCGAGCACGACGAACCCGCTGCGCCCCGCGGGCGCCGTCGTCTGGGCCCAGCGCGGCAAGGACACCGCCGGCATCCAGCAGTTCAACCCGATGGGCTCGCGCTCGCAGCGGGAACGCGGCAGCGACTCGCTCAACTCGTTCGGCAACCTCGAGACCGTCCCGCCGTACACGTTCAACGGCAAGAGCTACCCGCTCGGGCGCGTCATCCGCGGCTCGAGCAACATCATGTTCCCCGACACGTCGTTCGCCAAGATGATGGAGGCGCAGAAGGTCCAGCCGCCCATCTACGTCGACACGTCGTGGCTCGTCGTCGGACACATCGACGAGACCGTGTCGTTCGTGAAGGCGAACAACGCGCGCGGCTGGGTGATGCTCGTCAACGACGCGGCGATGGCGCGCTCGATGTTCCAGACGCGCGCGAACGCGGGGCAGGGCAACACGCCTCTCCACGTCGGCAAGTTCTGGACGAACGGCGGCTCCGCACAGGTGACGATCAACCAGGTCCTCGCCGACACCGACGTGATGGCCGCCAACGCCGAGGCGATCATCGAGGTCGACGCGCAGGTCAAGATCATCAAGGACGAGACCGGCCTCACCAACGCGGAGATCGTCAAGGTCCCGTTCCTCCACCACGACCTCAACGGCGCGTCCGTCGCGTACCAGCCGGGCATGGTGAACGGCATCTACATCTCGAACACGCGCTTCGTGTCGCCGAACCCGCACGGACCGACGATCGGCGGGCAGGACATCTTCAAGCAGGCGATGAGCTCGGCGCTCGCGCCGTACAACATCACGGTGCACTTCGCCGAGAACTGGGACACGTATCACCGGCAGCTCGGCGAGGTTCACTGCGGTACGAACGCGACCAGGCAAATCCCTCAGGCCAAGTGGTGGGAGAGCGGACGATGAAGACCATGAACATTGCACGGAAGTCCTTCGTTGGCGTCGCCCTCTCCCTCGCGCTGCTCGGCATGAGCACCGAAGCCTCCGCGGCCGGCGCCGGCCTCGACGCGAGCGCGCTCCCCGCGGCGACGCAGAGCGAGCTTCGGTCGGAGATCGAGAAGGCGCGCACCACGGTGCCGGAGCTCTTCAAGGCCGTCGCCAGCGTGGCGGCACAGGCCAAGGAGCTCGACGCGAACGCGCGGACGCAGGGCGTGCCGCTGACGATGCACTTCAAGCCGCTCGGCAACCGCGCGCTCTACCCGATGCTCGAGGCGCTCGTGTTCGACTCGCACGCCCCCGCGGACCTCCCGCCGAGCGCGGCGGCCGCGCTGCGCCTCGGCCTGATCGAGGCCGTCGGGACGATCCGCGACCCGCGCGCCATCCCGGTCCTCGCGAAGCTGCTCGAGGTCGGCCGCGACGACAAGACCGTCCGCGTCTCGGCGCAAGGCCTCGCGCGGATCGGCACGGACGAGTCGCTCGGCATCCTCACCGCGGCGGCGCTCAAGGCGAAGACCTCGGACGCCGGCAACGAGCGCGAGCGCGCGATCCTCTCCGGGATGCACGACGCCCGCCGCGAGAGCGCTGCGCGCTTCCTCGCGAAGCGCCTCCAGCAGAACCCCGACAACGAGACGGCGCGCGTCGTCGCGAAGTCGCTCGGCGGCGTCGGCAACTCCTGGGCGTGGAAGACCCTCTCGGACCAGCGCGAGGCCTCGGCGACGCGCGGAATCGCCGCGAGCGCCCTCGTCGACGCGTACGTCCGCTTCGGCGCCGACGTCCGCGAGCAGGCGGCCAAGGCGCTCCTCGTCATCGACGATCCGAGCACGCCGTCGCTCATCGCCGTCGCCCGAAAGGGCGCCTCGACCGACATCGCGGCCGCGCTCGACGAGCTCGAGCGTCGCTTCGCGGCCAACCCGATCCGCTGATCGGCGCCGGCCGCCCGAGCGGCCTCGTCGGCGGGAGCGCCTCACGCGAGGCCGCTCCCGCCTTCGTTTTGTGCGGCGCGCGCGAGCTCGCGCCGGCGAGGCCGCCCGCGCGAGGCCGCTCGCGAGGCGCCGCCCCGGCTTTTTCCTTGTCCGCGCGACCCGCGCCACGCGCGACGCGGGTCGCTCGCGCGCGCTGACCTTCCGCGAAGGGTTCGCGCGGCGCGACACGTGAACGGCGCACCGCACGTGCCCAAGAAAAAAGGGAGCGACGCGAACGTCGCTCCCTTGCGAGGCTCGATGAGGACGAGCTACGAGCTCAGAAGTTCCACATCGGCTGCTTGGTGTTCTTCGCGCGGACGATGCCGGCCTCGCCGTGGTCGCCGCCCTGGATGGCCTTGACGAGGTTGTCGAGCTGGATGCTCGCGCCGAGGTAGACGCGCGTGTCGGCGTACTGGCTGAAGATGGGGTTGGCCCGCTGGCCCGCGCCGTTGAGCGCGGTCGTCGAGTTCCAGTAGCCGACCTCACCCGTGAACCACGAGTTGAAGTTGTAGTCGAGCCACGCGCTGAAGTAGTGCGTCTGGCGAACGCTGGTCGGCTCGAAGCCCTCGGGGCGTCCGACGGGCGTGCCGTCGACGGGGTTGCGGACCTCCTGGGGCTGGTACGCCCACTGGGTCGCGCCGAGGTAGTAGATCGCCGGGCTGAAGTGCCCCCACTCCACCTCGAAGAGGAGGAAGTACGAGAGCGTGTCCGACGGGTTCATCGTCCCGGAGAGGAGGTCCGAGCAGTTGCCGCCGCCGACGCAGGAGAAGGCGCCCGCCGGCCGCGGATCGACGACCACCGGGTTTCGCGACTCGTAGATCGGGTGCGAGTAGATGATGCTGCCGAAGAGCATGCCCTCGCCGCCGAGGATGTGCTCGAACGGTCGAACGAGCTGGAGCGTCGCGCCGGGCGTGGCCAGCATCGTGCGCGAGCGCGACAGCTTCGACGTCGGCACCGCGACGTTGAGCGCGAGGTTGGGGATGACGCCGAGCGGCAGCTTCGGGAGCTTGCGGTAGAAGAGCGAGAGCGTCGTGTCGCTGAGCAGCGGCTCGTTGCGGTACGTCGTCGTGTCGCTGTTCGTGTACTCGTAGTTGATGATGACGCGACCGCGGAGCTGAAGCGCGTCGTTGAACGCGTAGCGCGGAAGGATGAACAGGTTGCTCTCGACCGTCGGGTTGGGAGACTGCGTCTGTCCCCGGAACACCGTGTTGGTCGTCATGCTGTTCTGGGTGTAGAGCGCCGAGCCCGCGAACGGACGCGGAGCGGGCTTCGCCGCCGGCTCCGGCTCCGACTCGGCGGGGGTGTCCTTGGCCGGCGTCGTCGTCGGGCTGGTGCCGACGCTGACGGCCGGCTGCGTCGTCGGGCTGTTCCCGCTCGCCGCCGTCGTGTCGCTCGAGGGATCCTGCGCCTGAGCGACCCGCTTGACGGGCTGCTTGTCGGTCGCGGTCGGCGGAGCCGCAAGGGCTGCGGAGGCGGTGGTCAGCGACAGGCCAACCAGCAACGCCGACAGACAGGACGAACGCTTCATTTCGGGCTCCGGAACAGACGATGAGGGGATCGATCGGTCGAGGCCTCGGCCGACGACGATTGGCGCCTATGCAAGCGACGTGCTCAGCGGGCGCGGCACCAAGTACTCGATATCAAGAAGAAGTTTTCGAGTGGGAGCGCCTTCGTCAGCTTGTTGACGGACGGTGGCGCGCCATCCCGAACGGGGAGCCCACGGGGACGCGGCATGGAAAGAGCAACCCCCCGAGCCCCCACGGCCCGGCGCATCTACCGCTGGAGCCGGCCCCGCGCAAGGCTGAACCCACCGCGGACGCCGGCGCCCGGCCACCCGCTCGGCGACGCCTCTTCAGTCGGGCTCTTCCCACCACTCCTTGCGGCGGGTCGGCGGCTTCTCTTCCTTCTTCGGGGGCGGCGGGGGCGGAGGCCTCTTCACCTCGGGCTCCTCGTCCTCCTCCTCTTCCTCTTCTTCGTCGTCCTCCGGCGGCGGCGGCGGCTTCGGCGGCGGCTTCGGCGGCCTCTTCACCTCCGGCTTTTCGTCGCTGGGCGGCGGCTTCTTCTCGGGCCGCTTCTCCTCGGGCTCCGAGTCGTCCTTCTTGTCCTTTTCGTCCCGCTCGTCGTCGTCGGGTTTCTTCTCGGTCTCGACCGGCTTGGTCTCCTCGGGCTCCTCGCCCGGCGGCACGTAGTTCGGCTCGTAGGAGTTGCCGTACCGGATGGTCCGCGGCGGGCCGAAGAATCCGTCGATCGAGACCGAGATCCCGAGCGACACGATGTGCGTGAAGCCTCGGTAGCTCCCCTCGTTGACCGCCGGGAGCAGCTCGCCGTCCGAGCCCTCGGGGCGCCCGTTCGCGGCGCCGTTCACCGGCCGGATGTCGCCCTGACCGGTGCCGACGGTGCGCGGGATCGACGCCACCGCCGCGTAGCCGAGGTCGACGCCGAACGAGCCGACCTTGTACCCGATGCCGAACGTGCCCGCGACCTTCGCGAGCGTGTCGAAGTCGAGCCGCGTGTTCTTGAAGTCCGTCGCCGAGGAGTCGAAGTACGCGCCGCCGCGCACCGACACGAGGCCGTCGCCGGTGTCGATGTTGTACGCGCCGCCCGCGCGCAGGCCGATCGTGTTGCCGTAGCCGTGCTGGACGATCGTCTGGACGTCCTTGAAGACGCCGAGGTCGGGCACGGTCACGATCGGACCGATCGCCTGCGCCGACCCCCAACCCTCGTAGGTGACGTCGAGCTCGAGATCGTAGAGCTCGAAGTCGGCGTCCATGCCGATGTAGCGGCCGCCGACGCGGAGCGCCCAGGGGAGCTGGAGGGCGAGGTTCGCCGCGCCGGGCTCGAGGTCCTGACCCTCGGGGAGCACGCGCGGGGCGGTCGGCGTGACGAGACCGTTCGCGCTGATGTTCGTCGGCGTACGAAACGACGCGCCGAGCGCGAACGACGCCGACGGGCGCGCCATCACGCCGAGCGTCGCGGCGAACGACGTCCCGCTCGCCTGGAGCGTGCTCCGCGAGTCGCAGCGGAAGTCCTCCTTCTTGTTCTCGCCGTCGACCTCGTTCTCCTTGCAGACCTCCGCGCCGAGGTCGGTATACGAGATCGTCGTCTGGTCGAAGTTCGCCAGCACGGCGTGCCCGGAGACGCCGATGTCGAGCCACCGCGTGAGGCGGAACCCGGCCGAGAGCGTCGGGTAGATGATCGTCGACCGCGACTGCACGAAGTCGTAGCGCGACGCCGCCGGCTTGCCCGCGACGCCGAGCGGGAAGGTCCGGTTTCCGACGGCGGGAGGACCGAAGACGCCCGCGCCGAACGTGAGGCGATCGAAGTATCCGAAGTCGGTCGTCAGCGCGAGGAACGGCGCAAAGAACGGCCCCGCGATGTTCTTCACCAGCGGATAGGGCGAGTTCCCCCACGGGGTCTGCGGGTCCTGCGGATCGTCGGGGAACGTCCCGATGCGCTGGAACTCGTACGAATGGAGGAAGATGTTGCCGTTGACGAGGAGGTGCGTCCCCCGCTGGCGCGCGAGCCCCGCGGGGTTGTGGTAGATGGCCGACCCGTCGCTCGCCTTGGCGACGAAGGCCGCGCCGCGACCCATCGCCTGCGCGCCGTTGTCGGGAATCTCGAACCCGCCCGCGCGCGCCGCGCCGGACGCGAGCGCGATCGCCGCCGTGACGGCCGACGCTAGCGCCGGCCGGCAGACGAGGTCACGGCTGAACGTCTTGGCTCCGACGACGGAGACGCGCCCGTACACGATTCGACTCTAACAAGGCTCGGCTGCGAAGCGGAACGAAGTGACGCGGAGCGGGCCGAAGGGAACGGGGGACGAGAGAGACGAGACGATCAGGTGCCGGGACAACCCGGCGCCCCCGTCGGCTGGCCGTTGCGCTCGCAGGGCGCGCAGGTGAACCCCTTCTGGCAGTTGCCGCGCGACGTGCCGATGTTCTCGATGAAGCTCAGCTTGATGCAGTCGCTGATGCAGACGCCCGTGTACTGGCCCTGGAAGAAGTTGTCGGCCGTGCAGGGGGCCGCGCGGAAGGTCGGATCGAGGTTCTCGTTCGGGGCGCAGAGCTCGGCGCCCTGCTCGCAGTTCGCGTCCTTGTCCTCGAGCTTGCTCTGCTGCGAGGCGGGCACCGTCGCCTTCGGCACGCACTTGCCGCGACCGACGCCGCTCTTGTCGATGCAGCAGTCCTTGAACTTCGTCGCCGGCTGCTTCGCCGAGTCGCATGAGACCGTCTTGCAGGCGCCGGTCTCCTTGCCGTCGAGCGGGCTGAAGCACGGCGTGCAGCGCTCGTTGGAGTCGCAGACGTCCTGCGGGAGCGAGGCCTTCTGCTTGTCGACCTCGGGGATGTTCACGTTGAGGCAGCGGCCCTCGGCGCTCGCGACCGACTTGCACGTCTTCGGCAGGTACTGACCGCCGGCGGCGATCGACTTCTCCGGCGCGCAGAGGCCTCCGTCGCAGCTCTTGAGGAGCGAGGCGGCGCTGGCGGGGACGAGGTTCGCCGGGACGCAGCGCGCGCCGTCGCCGCAGGCCGGGAACGTGGTCACGTCGACGACGGGCGGGCCGCTGTACGGGCACGAGAGCGCGGGAGCGTTGCCGCCTCCGGGCGCGCTGTCCGAGCCGGTGCACTCCGCGGCCGGGGGCTTGCCGATCTCGCAGACGCCGGTGGGCTCGCCGCCCTTGAGGGGGTTGTTGCAGGGGACGCAGCGCTCGTCGTCGGCGCAGACGTCGCCTTCGCCGCGGTTCAAGAGCGAGCCGTTCTTCGCGACCTCGGGGACGCAGAGGCTCATGCAGCGGCCTTCGCCGAACGCCGACTTGCAGGTGGTCGGGGCCGCGCCGCCGCTCTTCACGAGCTTGTCGGGGACGCAGACGCCCGCGCCGCCCTCGTTGCAGCCGTCGAGCTGGGACGCGAGGGCGTTCGGCAGCTTGTCCTTCGGGATGCAGCGCGCCTGGCCGCCGGCGTCGCACGCGCACTTCGGGAACTTCGCGGGGTCCTCGGGCGTGACCGTCGTGGCGCCGCCGCACTCGACAGCGTCGCTCTTCGAGTTCGGTGCGGAGCGGCCGCGACCGCCAAAGCTGTCGCCTTCGAAGTCGGGCGCCATGCACGCGACCAGCATGCACGCGGAGAGTCCTGCCACGACCACTGCCTTCGCTCGGCTCATCTTCACCAACCCCGAGCCCGTCAGTTTCAAGAGTCGGACCACCTTGCGCAAATTGCGCAAGGTCGCTCGCTGGATGAACGAAGTGCCATGATTTACGGCGCGCGGTGGAAGCCGACATTGTCCGACCTGACTCGTTCGTCCATCCACTCCCAAGCCCCCAAGCTCGATGAAACCGCGATCCAACCTGGGTCCGGCGGGGCCCACGGTTCGCCGCCGTACCAGGAAACACTCGTGTTCCTTTGCGCCGCCAAAAGAGTCAGTCATACTTTTTCTATGGGGAACGAAAACGAGAACGAGTCGAGGTCGGCGCCGGCGCGTGAGGACGCCGCGCTCGGGTCCGTGCTGGGCGCGCTCGTCGGCGACGCCGCGGGGGCCGTGCTCGAGTTCTTCGGCGGACCGATCGAGGCGGCCGACGTCGCGCACGCGTTGACGATGCCGGGCGGAGGCACCTGGGAGGTCGCCCCCGGCCAGGTCACCGACGACGGCGAGCTGACGATGAGCCTGCTCGCGGCGCTGGCGAGCGATCCCGACGCGCCGACCGAGCGCGCCGCGCGACACTACGCGCGCTGGGTCCAGTCGGACCCGTTCGACATCGGTGCGACGACGGCAGCCTCGCTCGGCTGCCTCCGCGATCCCGAGCGGGCCGCGCGAGCGGAGACCGAGGGCGCCGCGGCGGTGATGACGACGACGGCGCGCCTCCGCTGCATGGCCTCGAAGGCGAACGGGAGCCTCATGCGCGCCACGCCGCTGGCCGTGTGGGGAGCACGGCGCGATCCGGCGGCGGTCCTGCGGGCCGTGATGAGCGACGCCGAGCTCTCGCACCCGAACGACGCGTGCGTCGGCGCGGCGGTCGCCTACGTCCTCGCGATCCGGCATCTCGTGAACGAGGGCGGTGACGTCCGAGGCGCGCTCGCGCGCGCGGAGGAGGCCCTCGGCGCCGATCGGTTCGCCGAGCCGCGCCGCTGGCTCGACGAAGCGCGCGCGGGGTTCGAGGTCGCGTACACGCCGCAGGACGGCTTCGTGCGCATCGGCTTCACGCACGCGTTTCGCCACCTCGCGCTCGGAACGGGCTACGCGGACGCGCTCCGCGAGACGCTCGCCGGCGGCGGCGACACCGACACGAACGCGTGCATCGTCGGCGGTCTGCTCGGCGCGCGCTGGGGCAAGGGAGCGATCCCTCGCGGGATGGCGGAGGCGGTCCTCGCGTGCGACACGTCCGCGGGAGCGAACCCGCGACCGGCCGAGCTTCACCCGCGGCGCGCGCCGGAGCTCGTCCGCGCGCTGCTCGACGGTAAGACGATGGAAGAAAACATCGATGGCTCCTCTTCGCGCGGTCGGCAATAATCCGCTCGGATGGCGAGGGAATCAACCAAGCGCGCCCCGAGCGCGCGGCCGCGCCGGGCGACAGCAAAGGCGGCGCGCCCGAGGAGAGAGACGACGAGCGGCGTCGTGGCGAAGTCGGACGTGATGCCGGAGAGCGAGCGCGCGCCGGGCCGCGGCAAGTACGATCGCTCGCGGAGCGCGGGCGAGCGGCACAAGGAGCAGCTCGGCAGGCTGCTCGACGCGGCCGGCCATGTCTTCGCCGAGACCGGATGGGCCGACGCGACCGTCGAGGCGATCGTGAACCGCGCAGGGATGAGCCGGCGCACGTTCTACGAGCACTTCGACGACCTCAAGGACTGCCTCCTCACGTTCCATCAGAAGGCCACGCGCCGCGCGTTCCGGGCCGTCGAGATGGCGGTGACGAACGCCGACACGTCTCGGCCGGGGGAGATGCTGAACCTCGGCGTACAGGGATTCCTCGGCGGAATTGCGATGTTTCCGCACGTCGCGCGCGTCATCTTCCGCGTCGTTCGCGCCGCCGGCCCCGAGTTCGAGGCCGCGCACGAGCAGATGATCGGACGCTTCGTGCGGCTCGTGCAGGACGGCGTCGCGCGGGCGCACAAGCTTGGGCGAACGGCGATCCCGCCCGACGAGCTCAGGACGTTCGCGCTCGTGTCGGGGATGGAAGCGGTCGCGATGCGGTACGTGATGCGGGGTGAGGAGGAGAAGGCGATGGAGGCGGCGCCGATTTTGATCGATATGGTGCAGCGGACGTTTGGGGGGACGCCGGCGCCGACCTAGGAGAGAGAGAGAGAGAGAGCGGGCACGGGCACGGGCACGGGCACGGGCACGCGGGAGACGAGACGAGACGAGACGAGACGAGACGAGACGAGACGAGACGAGACGAGACGAGACGAGACGAGACGAGACGAGACGACGAGAGAGGGGGGCCGTTTGGGGCGCGGGGGTGCGTCGGTGGGGTGTTCCGTTGGGGTGGTGGCGCGAGGTCGCGGGACCGTTGCGATCCGCCACGATGGGGGGCGCCTTACACTCGACCACATTCGAGTGGGACGGCGGGTGGATGGGGAGGGGGCGCGGTGGGGAAGCCCGAATCCGACGGACATCCTGGTTTACGCCGAAGAATCGTTTTCAAGAGGCGCGGTCGTGACGATCTGGCAGAGCGCTGACAGAAGCGACCACGGACGTACGAGAGGTTCGAAATAGTTACTCACGGCATTGCGTGCGGGCGCGCCGAGCGAGAGGATCGAGATGACGTGACGGTTCGCTCATGCTCAGGGCCTCGCCCTCATGACGCCGCGGTCCGGAGTGTCCGTTGCAACCAAGATCGGCCATGGTTCGCATCGCACTGATCGACGAGTGCGAGCACGCTGAGGAGATCGGCCAGGCGCTCGCGAACGCGGGCTACGACGTCGCGCACGCGACGACCGGCGACGCGTGCGAGGGCGGAGGCCAGGTCGTCGTTCGCGTGACGGTGGAGCGTTCGCGCTCGGGCATCGCGAAGCTGACGCCGAGCTCCGCGTTCGCGGTCGACGAGTCGAAGCGGGTCGAGGCCGACGCCCGTCTCCGCGAGGAGCAGAACCTCGAAGCGATCGGGCGCCTCGCGGGCGGCATAGCGCACGACTTCAACAACGTGCTGTCGGTCATCGCGATCTGCGCCGACGAGGTGCTCGAGTCGACCGACGCGAGCGAGGCCACGCGCGCGTGTCTCCGCGACATCCGCGACGCCGTCGACCGCGGGTCGTCCGTGACCCGAGACTTGCTCGCCTTCAGCCGGCGCGACATGCAGCACCCCCAGCTCGTCGACTTCAACGCCGTCGTGACCTCGTCTCGGGAGGCGCTCGAGCGCCTCGTCGGCGACGCGATCCGCATCGAGACTACGCTCGCCGCCGAAGAGCTCACCGTGCGAGTCGACGCGGCCCAGTGGTCGTCGGTCCTCGCGAACCTTGCGCGCAACGCACGCGCCGCGATGCCGGACGGCGGCTCGCTGAAGATACGCGCGCGCGGCGTCGCCCTCGATCCCGCGGAGCGCGGGCGAGCCGAGCCCAAGGGCGAGTACGTGGAGCTCGAGGTCACCGACACCGGCTTTGGCATGACCCACGACGTCCAGGCGCACATCTTCGAGCCGTTCTTCACGACGCAGGGGCTCGGCCGCGCCACCGGGCTCGGCCTCTCGATCGTCTACGGCGTCGTCGCGCAGAGCGGCGGATGGATCGAGGTCGCGAGCGAGGTCGGCGTCGGCACCACCTTCCGCATCTACGTTCCCTCCGCCGCCGAGGAATCGGGCGCCGACTCGCACTCGCGGCCCACGCTGCCGGAGTCACGCGAGGTGTCGGTGCTCGTCGTCGAGGACGAGGAGCCGATGCTTCGCGTCGCGGTGCGCGCCCTCTCGCGCAGCGGCTACCGCGTCTCCCAGGCGGGTAGCGCCGAGGAAGCGCTCGCGAAGATCGCGGAGATCGGCGCGGTCGACGTGCTCGTCACCGACATCGTCTTGCCCGGCCTCGACGGCCGCCGCCTGGCGGAGATGCTCACCGAGCGTGATCCCGATCTCGCCGTGCTCTACACGAGCGGCTACACGGACGACGAGGTCGTCCGCCGCGGCGTGTCGCGCGCGGAGCTGTTCTTCCTGCAGAAGCCGTACTCGACGAAGGTCCTCGTCGAGCGCGTCGGAGACGTGCTCGCGGCGACCAAGACCAGGCGCGCGCTCTCGCGGTAGATCGTCGCGCCTTCGCGGCGCGGATCGCGCGATGGCGGTCGCGCGACGCGGATCGCGACCCCGCCGAGCGAGGCGGTCGCTCGCACGCGCTCTACGGACACGCGGCCGCGATCGGCGGCAGCGCACGCCACCACGGCGTCGAAGGGTCGCCCCGCGTCGGCTCGACAGGCTCGCCGAGGCGCGGCGTCACGAGGGAGACGCCGCGCCGCTCCGCCAAGGCGGTGAGCGTCTCCGGCGGCTCCGACCAGGCGTGCATCGCGAGCTGGAACGTCCCCCAGTGGATCGGGAACAGGCGCTTCGCGCCGAGGCGCGCGTGCGCCTCGAGCGCGCCCTCGGGCCCGAGGTGGATGTCACCCCAGCTCGGATGCGCCTGACCGATCTCGAGGAGCGCGACGTCGAACGGTCCTTCGCGCGCGCCGATCTCGCGGAACGCCTCCTGGAGCCCCGTGTCTCCGCTGAAGAAGACGCGGTGCTCGGGCCCGACGATCGACCACGACGTCCAGAACGTGCCGACGCGAAGCGGCAAGCCGCGTCCGTTGAAGTGACGCGACGGCGTCGAGACCACCTCCACGCCGCTGCCGATCGCGGCGCGCTGCCACCAGTCGTGCTCGAAGATCTGCGCGGCCGGCACGCCCCAGGCCTCGAGGTGCGCCGAGACGCCGAGCGGGACATGAAACGCGATCCCCTTCGCCGCGAGCGCGCGCACCGTCTCCATGTCGAGGTGATCGAAGTGCTCGTGCGAGACGAGCACCGCGTCGACGCGCGGGAGGTCCGCGAGCGCGAGCGGCGGCGGGTGGAACCGCTTGGGTCCCACCCAGCGCGACGGCGAAGAGCGCTCGCTCCAGTTCGGGTCGGTGAGGATCCGCGCGCCGTCGATCTCGATGAGCGTCGTCGAGTGCCCGAGCCACGTGATGCGGAGGCCGGTCGGCGGCGGCGGCGCGAGGCGCGCGGCGGCGTCGGTCACGATCGGGAGCGGACACGTCGGCGCGCGCATCTCGTCGCCGGCCACCCACTGCTTCGTCGCCTCCCACTGCCCCGGCTTCATCAGCTCGGTGGGCTCCTGGTTGACGAACTGCCCTCCGACGAAATGCGGCGACGCCTTCATGCGCGCGAGCGTGGCCTCGCTCGGCCTGCCGCCGAAGCCGCGCAAGCCGTCGGTGCCGGCGTAGACGAGAACGAGGAGGAGCAGGGCGAGGACGGCGAAGACGCGGAGCGCGACGCGCGCGCGGCGCCACCGGCGGTTCGACGGCGTCTCGGCGGGGGCGACGTCGCGCTCGCCCCCGCTCGGCGGCTCCGGCGCGCGGCCGTCCGCCCTCGCCTCGCGCGCGTCCTCCGCTTCCCCGCCGCCTGACTCGAGCTCGGGTTCGCGGGACGGCTGCGACATGACTCGTGCCCTAACAGATGTCCGGACCTCGCCCCAGGTTTCGCGAGGGCGCGGTCGCGCTTAGAACGACAGGACGAGACCCGCGCGCGACGGGTGCACGGACGCGGAGCTCGGCGCGCGGAGGAGCGGCTGCTGCTCGCCGACGCCGCGCACGAGCAGATCGACGCTCCACGCGATCGCCAGCCCGACGATCGTCCCCGCGACGTCGGCGGCGAAGTCCTTCCACGACGGCGTGCCGAACCCCGCGAGGTCGAGCACCTCCTTGCCGGCGCCGATCGCGAGCGTGACGCCGCCCGCCGCGAGCAGCGCATGGCCGCGCGCCTCGAACACGGACGCCGACGCCGCATACGCCGCGCCGGCGATCCCGGCGGAGACCCCGAAGTGGAGCGCCTTGTCCTTCGCGAGCCACGGATCGGGATCGGCCGCGGCCGTCGTCGACGACGCGAGGACGAGCGCGACGAGCACGGCCGCCGCCGCCCACGCTCGCCTCACCCGCGAACCTGCCGAGCCGCGCGCGCCGCGCCGCGCCGCGCTGCGTCCTTTCGTGGTGGCCAGCGTCGCCTCGTCGAGCTCAGGGGTTCGGGAGCGCCTCGTCGAGGGGGCGCACGAACGTCGTGACGAGCTGGCGCATCACGTCGATGTTGGCGACGTAGCGACGGAGCGCGGCGACGCCGCCGGGGTAGTCCGGATTCTCCTGGATCTTGCCGGCCGCGAGCTTGAGCTTCGGCGTCCCGTCGTCGTTCAAGATGAAGAAGCCCTGTGCGTCGGTCTCGCAGACGTAGGCCTCGAGGACGAGGTTGTTCGCCCAGTCGAGCATGCGCGCGCCCACGGTCTTCTCCTTGTCGACGCCGAAGATCTTCTCCGTGCCCGTCGTGTGCGCGCGGTACGTGATGCTCGTGACCGGATCGACGAACGTGATCGTCTCCGCCGCCGGCCACGAGAGCTGCTCGTTGGCGAGCGCGGTGATGCGTGCGTCGTTGATGAATGCGTTCGACCAGCTCGTGGGGAAGAACATCGTCCCCCAGACCATCGCGTAGAGCTGCTCGTTCCAGCCGAAGGCCGGATCGACGATCTTCGGCGACGCCGGGCGCGTGCCGACGCCGCTCGCGAGGTGCCACTGCGGGTAGACGAGGTTCGCCGTCGGGGTCCCGCCGCCGGACGCGTCGGCGTGGGGCGCGAACGACTCGATGTCGCCCGTCATGATCGCGGCGAAGAGGCGGCGCGTCTGCTCCGGATAGACGGTGGCGAAGTTGACGTTCTTGTAGCGGCCGTCGACGAAGTCTTCCTTCGAGTTCGAGATGAACGAGTCGAATGCCTCGGAGAGGTAATAGACGGCCCAGGTCTTGTCGTAGAACGAGCCGACCTGCTTCTGGTAGTCCGACCACCAGTAGCCCTTGTCGTAGTCGAAGTCGTTGTGGATGTAGCGGCCGCTCCCGAGGCCGATCGAGAAGTCGTACGGCGTCGTCGCGGGGAGCGGGAACGGATCGGACGTGTAGATGTAGTCGAGGAGGCCGGGCGGCTGGACGCCGGGGCACTCGTCGCTCGCCGTCGAGCAGTACGAGCCGGGCTCGGGGCGCGTCAGCATGCGGGTGAAGAGATCGAACGCCACGCTGGTCGCCGTGGCGAGCGGGCCGTACTGCCCGTCCGCGAGGAGCTGCGGCGGAGGCTTCGTCGGATCGTCCACGTCGAGGACCATCGCGAAGGCGTAGGTCTTGGCGATGAGCTGGATCGGATCGAGGTAGTGGCTCTGCGTGCGGGCGACGACGTCCCACGAGTTGAACTGCGTGCGGTTCCGGCGGAACGCGTCGAGGAGGTAGCGGTTCTCGTACGCGCTCTCGAGGAAGCGGACCTGCTCGTACGGATCGGCGCCGGCGTCGTAGGAGAACGACGGGACGTTGCCGCTGTCGGCGTACTCGTCGGACGAGAACATGTAGCCGCGGCGGACGCGGCCCTTGTCGTCGAGCGCCTGGCGCGTGGTCAAGAACTCGGCGTACTCGGGGATCGGGACGAAGTCCCGGAGGTCGCGGTAGTCGACGACGTCCATCTCGGCGCCGCGGCAGCTCGTGCCGATGGGCGACGCGGGGTCGTTCTTGCAGTCGCCGATCAGCCCGAACTCGGAGGCGTAGCGCGAGTAGTGGAGGTACTTGTACTCGTCGCTGTCCGGCTGCGGGAACGCGATCACGCCGAAGAGGCCCGGCGAGCTCGACATCGCGGTCAGCTCGTACGCCTTCGTCTTGCCCGCGCCCGAGCCGTCGACGGAGACGCCCGGCTCGGCCCACACGTCGACGACGCCGCCATAGCCGAAGCGCACCGCCGCGCGGTCGTACTTGCCGATGACGAACATGTCGAGCTGCTGGTCGCCCGGATAGTCCATCACGCTCGACGTCGCGAAGCCGCCGATGCCCTTGTCGATCTCCTCCTGGGTGATCGGATCGGAGTAGCGCGGGCCGATGCAGCCCGAGCCGTCGGTGGTGCCCGCCGCGCACGCCCGCGTGACGGTGCCGTCCTTCGTGCGGAGCTGCCAGTACTTGTCGTCGTAGTTGAGCGAGTCGAACGTGCCGGCGAAGTTGTGCCGGAGCCCGACCGAGTGCCCGAACTCGTGCGAGTAGACGCTCGCGGAGTACTTCTCGCGCGCCCAGGCGTAGACCTTCGCCCTGTGCTCCTGCACGGCGGCGGGGTCCTTGGCGTCGACCTTGCCGAAGAGGATCTGCGCGGTCTTCGCCAGGCCGATGAGGTGATCGGTCTCCGGCGCCTCGCGGCGGCACGAGTGGCGGCGCGCGTGCCCGAGCGCGGCGCGGCGCTCGAGCGCGTGACGGAGCATCGGCGCGGTGCGCGTCAGCGGCGAGGCGCGCTCGATGGTCGCCTTGGTGAGCGCGGCCTTCGGGTCGACGCCGGCGAGCTGCGCGACCTCGGGGGTGATCATCTTCGCTTCGATGTCGCTGCCGCGGAGCCGCTGGAGGCGCTCGGCGATCGCGCCGTTGCCCGCGCCGAGCTTGCCCGCGCTGGCGAGCGCCTTCATCCGCTGCTTGTGGCGGAGCTGGGCCGGCGCCTTCTTCGGCCCCTTCGAGGTGCCGGTCGCGAACGGCGCCATCACCTTCGGGTCGAACGCGCCGAGGCGTCCGTCGAGCTCGGCGGCGCTCATCGGCGGCGGGCGGCTCTGCGCGCCGCCGGGGCGGTTGCCCTGGACCCAGTCGGAGACGTCCTTTCCGCGGATGAACTGATCGGGCGGCGTGACGCCGTTGAGGAGGTGGACGAGGTCGACGAGCTGGCCGGCGGCCTTGTCGAGCGTGCCGCCGTACATGTTCACGCTGCCGGCGATCTTCTCGCCGCTCAGTGGGTCCTCGGCGTCCATCATGATGCCCCACGGCGCCGCGACCTGCGGGGACGTCACGTAGGTGTAGAGGTTGTAGCGGAGGTCGCCGATGCGCGGGCTCGTCCCCTCCTTGCCGCACGCGGGATCGTCGCCCTTCGTCGGATCGACGGGGTTGTGGCAAAGAACGAAGACGTCGGGGACCTCGGCCGGGCTCGCGGAGCCGAGCGGCGGCACGAAGTCGTCCGACCACCGGGCGGGCCAGCCCATCGCCTGCTCGCAGCCCGAGTCCTTGGCGCGGCGGCACTCGGCCAGGCGGCCGGAGACGACGGCGACGCGCATCGTGTCGTTCCAGGTCTTGATCACCGCGCGCGACGACTCGAACAGATCGTCCGGGAAGTCGCGGTTCACGTGCCAGGCGATCGTCCGGATCTTGCGGTCGCGGAGCGGGATCGTGCACGCCTGGTTGAACTCGTCGCAGCGCGAGCCTCGCCCGACGGCCGCGCACTCGTCCTCGGTGCCGTCCTTGTCGTCGTCGCGGTGCGGGCTCTTTCCGGCAGGGGTCGTCGTCGGCGTCGCGCAGGCGACGACGGGGTCGGCGTGCGAGGCCTCGAAGAGGTTCCAGCGCGACGCGAAGCGGTGCCATCTCTCGTCGACGACGCCGTAGCGGCGGTCGTAGCCGTAGCGGTCGTTCGTGAAGTAGCCGAACATCTCCATCCGGCTACCGTCGAAGTCGAGCGGCTCGTAGTCGGTCGGCGTGACGCGGCGGAACGCGAGGCGCATCTTCACCTCGCTCGGGTTGCAGCTGACGCGCGGGGCCGCGCCGACGAGGAAGCACGCCGGGAAGTCGCCGAGCTCTTCGTCGCGCACCATCTGCGGCGCTGCGTAGGCCTTGTTCGTGACGTCGAGGTAGCCGCCCGCGATGTCGATCGCCGGCGCGTCGGGGCTCTCGGGATCGCTCACGTGGTAAGCGATCGGATCCCACTTCACGCCGCCGTAGAGACCGAGCTGCGACGCGGCGTCGAGGTCGTAGGCGTCGGTGACGAGGTTCGCCGACCAGTCGACGCGGATGTAGTCGCGCTTGGTCCACGGGCGGTCCTGGTCGTTCTCGACGATGACGTTCGACTCCTCGCCGGTCTCGGGGTTGTAGCGGCGGCGAATGTCGAAGTGCTTCTGGATCTCGAAGCTCGCGACGATCTGGCCGTCGGTCGTCCGGCGCGCGGGCGCCTTGCCGTCCTTGCCGCGGGGCTCGTCGTCGCGCGGGGCGCCGTTCGTTCCCTTCGCGTCGGTGCCGGCGACGAGCTCGTAGGCGAGACGGCCGATCAGCTTCGTCTCGGTGATCTCCCAGCGGATGCGGGTGGTCGGCTGGGCGTCGGAGTTCGTGAAGAGGCTCTCCGAGCCGGCGCCCGCCGAGACGTCGACGACGGTGGTGCGGAAGTAAAACTCGGGATCGTCCGAGGCGTCTTCGAGGTTCGCGCCGACGAAGAAGGACTTCGGGAGCACCCCGACCTGGACCTGGCTGATCGGGTCCCGCTCCGCGGCGCAGCCGGGCGCCGCGACGACCGACGCGAGCGCGCCCGCCGCGAGGAGATGACGAGGCCTGGCCCACGTTCGAAGAAACCCCATGCGCGCTCCACCCGTCGGTCGGTCGTCCGCGTCCCCTTCACGCAGCGGCCTCGAGGGCGGCGGCATGTAGCACGACGCCACGAATGCGCCAGGAGCGGCCCTCCGAACGCGCCGAGCCGTCCCCAAGCGCGCCGGTAAGCGCGCGAGATCGCGTGGACGCGGCGTCGAAGGGAGCGTCTCGCGCGCACCGCCGCGTGAGCGCCCGCGCCCGATGGGGCGCGCGGCCGCCGCTGGACCGACGGCGCGGACGCGGAGTCGCAGGCGCGTCGACCGTCCGTCAGAAGAGCCGCACCCCGCCGGTGCTTTCGGTTACCTTGCGGCCGCGATGATCCCCGTCCGATCCCTCCCCGTTCGCTCCGCCCTCGTCCTCTCCGCGCTCGCGGCGCTCGTCACGGTGTCCGCGTGCAAGGAGAAGCCCGTCGAAATCCCCGACGCCGCCGGCCTGGTCGCGCCCACGCCGACGGAGACCGCCGCGCCGCTCGCCGACCTCTCGCAGTGCGTCGGCTGCCAGCTCACCGCGCAGCAGACGTGGACGTTCCAGGGGATCTTCCGCGACGAAGCCTGCACCGATCCGCTCGTGCAGCAGGCGCCGTCCGCGTGCGCCGCCGTCCCCGCGCTCGGCACCGCCAGCGTGACCTACGTGGAGGAGGTCGGCGGGCGGAAGGCCGGCGAGGTCGCCAACGTCGAGCTCACGGAGCAGATCGCGCCCACCGCAACGCGCTTCCGGAAGTCCGGGACCAAGTGCGTGCGCGCCGACGAGAGCGCGGTCGACCTCACGCCCTTCGGCTGCGCCGGCCAGAAGGTGTGCCGCGACGCGAGCGGCACCCTCGCCTGCGCCGGCTGCCGCACGTTCCCGAACGGCTGCCCCGACTTCGAGGAGAGCCGCATCTACGCGGCGGTCAACGATCCTTCGATCAAGAAGGTCGCGGGCGGCGGCGGCGGCGGCGGCAACCTCGCGCGCCTCCGCCAGTGCTGCGCCGCGCTCGCGGCCGAGGCCAAGCGGCTCGGGAGCTCGCCCGAGGCGGGCATGCTGAACAGCGCCGCCGCTCAGTGCACGGCGCTCGTGACCGCGGCCGGCCCGAACGGGACCGCGCCGGAGCTCGGCGCGATCCGGACCGCCCTCGCCGGCCGAAACGTCCCGGCGATCTGCGCCGGCTTCTGACCTCGCGCGCTCCGTCGTTCGAGAGCCGAGCGCCGCGGTCCGTCCGCGGCGCTCGCGCGCGCGTTCAGAAGCGCACGAAGTAGAGCCGGCCGTCGGCGGCGAAGCGCGCGAAGACCATGAAGTTCCGACCGAGCAGCCCGTCCGTCCGCCCCGAAGCGTCGGGGCCTGCCCACCGCTCGTAGTTCCAGGTCACGCCGGCGCCGAGCTGGGCGAAGCCTCCGCCGCCCAGCCTCCCGGAGAACTCGGGCTTCGTCCGCACCTCGAAGAACGGGACCTCGAGCTCCCACGAATAGACGTTGATCTTGCGCCCGACGTCCCAAGTGTCCGTCTCGGAGCGCGACAGCGCGACCTCTCGGCCAACCATGACCTGACCGGTGAACGGCCCCAGCATGAAGACCCTCTCGAGCCGCCCCGGCAGGTAGAGGAACCGCCCGCCCTGGGCGGCTCGAATCCCGAGGTCGAGGAACGCCTCCGGCCAGAACGGTGCCACGAACATCCCGTACAAGAGCATGTCGCCTGGGAAGATCAGGAACGGCATCCGGACACGGCCTCCCAGGCCAAACCGCTTGGGGGCCGACACCGGCTCTCGGCTCGGGTCGAGCGAAAATTCCTTGGAGTTCGCCGTCGCGCCGACGTGCAAGAACGCCAGGGCGTCCATGCCCTGGGTGACCGCACCGGCGAGAGCCGCGCCGGCACCGAAACCGAGCTCCAGGCTCCCGCGCCCTCGCGGGGTGTACGGAGTGCTCATCTCGTCGACGCCCGCGAGCTGGCTCAAGCCGCGAAGGCCGATCGTCGCTCGAACGAACGCGCCGATCTCGTTCTCGAACCGAGGGGGCGCGTAGTCCTCGCGGAACGGCCGCGGCGTGCGCTGCATGACGCCCACCGTCGCAGGATCGACGAGCACCTCCTGAATGATGGACCAGTCGTGCGCCGACACCCGCTCCGGCTTGCAGATGTCGAAGTCGTCGATCGCGGCGGCTTGACCGAGCGGTCCCCGCGCTCGGCCGTCGAGGACCTTGGCGAGCTCGATGAGGCTCGCTTCGACCGCGGCGCCCGCCATGGCGATGTCGACGGCGCGCTGGAACGCATCGCCGTGGGCGCCGTAGTCGGTCCCGCCCCAGGTCGTGATCTCGACGCCGTGCTCGCAGTAGTAGTCGTGCGTCCCGATGCGCATCGCGCGCACGCCGCTGCTTCCGACGACGTGCCCCGCCGAGAACATGTCCTCGAGGAAATGGAGCGCGAAGGACTCGACGAGGACCGACTGAGCCTTCAGGCTCTCGTTCTGCTTCGTCTGGCCCTCCGCCGCGAGCGCCAGCGCGTGCGCGTGGTAGAGGAGGTACGCCGCGGTGCCGTTGAACTTCGCGTTCGCTCCCGAGACGCGGCGAAGGTACATCGCGAGGCTCTCGACGCCGTACGCGTCGGATCGCCCGAGCAAGAAGTGCACGCCGTTGTGCTGCGCCCGGAGCAGGTACTGGCGGTCGATGCTCTGCATCTGGATGTGATCGTCGTGCCAGGCGTCGAGGTGCGCGGGCGGCGACGCGAACCCCTTCTCGATCGCGCGGATCGTCTTGTTCGCCTGCGTGAGGAGCTCCGGGAGCCAGGGCTCCTTCCGGACGGTGTCCGCGAGCTCACGCGGAGAGCACGAGTGGTCGGCCGCGAGGGCCGCGAGCGCCGGGATGTCCACGCAGGTCTCCCCGAGCTTCGGGGTCGCCGAGGCGCGCGAAACGACCTCGCACGCGTTGGCGCCCAGCCGCTCGCGAAGCGTCGGCCACAGCGCGGTCAGCGTCTTCAGGGACTGTGCGTCATCCTTCTCCAGCCGAGCGAACGCGTCGCGGCCGATGCGCCCGTGCTCTTCGAGAATCCACGCGTTCGCGTCGCGCGAAGCCAGCAGGCACACCGAGACGGCAGCGAAACGAACCAGCGCCCGTCGAATCGAACGATCGCACCCCATCGTGCTCCCTCCGCCCGCGCGCCCTCGGTTCGGGCAGACGCACCTTCACCTTCGAAGGCAACGCCGCCGTCCGCGCCGCGAGCTCCCGTCCCCTTGGCTCGAGTGACGTTAGGAGAGCGCTGCGGCAGCGGGGCATCCCCCCGCGGGGTGAGGTCACATCCTCATCGGGATATTCGCAAGCGACGCGCGCGCGGGAAGCCCTCGCGCGCGCGCGCTCAGCGGGGGCGGCGGGCGAGACGGACGGCGAGGCCGACGTAGAGGATCGTCAACAAGACGAGCAACACGGAGCTCATGCGCCGTGAGAGCTCGAACGCGGCGGGACCACCGAGGAGGCTCATCACGTGCCCCCGCGGCGTGAAGAGCGAGCCGAAGCCGGCCGCAGCACCGACGACGTAGTCGATCGCGAGCAGCACGCCGCGCATCGCGCCGCGGCCGATCGCCGAGCCGACGCAGAAGTAGGCCGCGTAGGCCGCGCCACCGAGGAAGGCGACGCCGAACGAGGCGGGGAGATCCCAGAGGAGCGGAGCGTCCGAGCTCGTGTGCGCGACGAGGCACACGAGCGCGGCGAGGAGCCCGCACGCGGCGGCCGACACGGCCATCGCGACACCGATCGACGCGAGCGCCGCGCGCGGGGGCGACGCGCCGAGCGTGACGAGGCCGCGGATCGCCGGGCGGAGGCCGGCGCCTCCGAGGGTCGCGCTGACGATTCCGTACGCGAGGAGCGGGACGATCACGAAGCCGAAGGTGCCGCGCAGCACGTGATCGGCGCCGCTCGCGGAGCGCGCCGAGGCGGCCATGACGATCGCGAGGAGCGACCAGCCCACGATCGGCATCCAGCCGCGCGGCGCGCGCGTGAGGCGCGCGAGCGGTACGCGCACGAGCGCGGCGATCATCGAGCACCTCCCGACGCCGGCGGCACCGAGCCGGGCGGGAGCGAACCCGGCGGCACTGAGCCGGGCGGGAGCGACGCAGGCGGCACCGAGCCGGGGGGGAGCGACGCAGGCGCCGACGAGCCGGGCGGGAGCGAGCCCGGAGGCGCGTCGGCCGGCGCCGGCGCTCCCGGAGGCGGGATCGGCCCGGGCACGGCGCTCGGCGGAAGCGACGCCGGCCCCGGCGGGAGCGAGCCCGGCGGAGGTGACGCTGCCCGCGCGGCGAGCGCGGCGCGGACCGCGTCGAGCGACAGGGTGCTCGGCTCGAGGAGCTCGACGTCGACGCGCGTCGTCGCGATCGCGCGCGTGACGGCGCGCGCGACGAGCGCGAGATCGCGTCCGGCGACGAGCACGGCGACCGCCCCCGACGGCGCCGTGTACGCCGACGTCTCGACCCGCGCGATCGCGTCGTCGCCGCCGAGGATGCCCGCGAGCGCCGCCGCTCCGCGCTTGCCGTGCGCGGGCGCGACGACGAGCCGGATCGACGCGACGCCCTCGGCGCCGACGCCCGTGTACGCGAGCTCCGGCGGAAGCGGCGCGTAGGTCCCTGCCGTGAGCACGCCGAGGCGATCGGCGAGCCGCGTCGCATCGCGCGGCGACGCCGTCGTGACGACGACGCACGCCGAGGCCGCGCGCGCGCGGAGCGCGTCGACCACCATCCGCGGGGCCACCGGATCGAGCAGCGCGAGCGGCTCCTCGATCAAGAGCACGTCGACCTTCGACGATCCGAGCGCGAGCGCGAGCAAGACGGCGCGACGCTCCTCGAGCGCGAGCGAGCGGACGCGACGCCCGGCGAGCGCCGCGACGCCGATCGCCCCGAGCTTGTCCGCCGCGGCGCGCCGCGGCTCGCCGCGCAGGTCCGACGCGAGGTCGCACACCTCGTCGACGCGGAGCGCCTCGGGCAGCGGCGCCTCGAGCGAGACCCGCGCCACGCGCGGGCGCGCCGCGTCGGGCGTCCCGTCGAGGACGACGACGCGGCCGGCGGTCGGCTTGGCCGCGCCGTCGATCGTGTCGAGCAAGAGCGACGTCCCGTCCTTCGGCGCCCCGATGACGCCGAGCACGCCGGCGCGATGCTCGAGGCTGACGAACGTGAGCGTCGGGCGCGGGCGCCCACGCTCCGCAGCGCCGCGTGCGGAGACGCCTGCGAGCGCAATCACGCGTCCTCCGTACCCGCGACCAACACGTCGCGGCGGAGGAAGACGAGCGCGGTCCCCGCGAAGATCGCCAGCGCGACGAGCGCACGGAGGAGCCGGAGCGGGTCGACCGAGCCCGGCGCGAGCGACGAGCGAAGCGCGGCGAGCGCCGACGGGATCGCGAAGAGCTCGGTGACCTCGCTCGGGAGCGAGCTCGAGAGCATGTTGGCGGCGAGCTCCGGCCCGACGAGGATGAGGAGGAGGACGAGGTAGCCCGAGAAGCGCGTGCGGGCGCCGAGCGCCGCGAACGCGACCGGCGCGATCACCGCGGCGAAGGCGAGCGCGTAGGCCACCGCGCTCAGCGTCGCGTGGACCGTGCGCAGCACCGCGTGGGTCTGGGTGGCGGCGAGGACGGCGACCGCCGAGACGAGCAGCGTCCCGCCGCCGACCGCGGCCGCGAGGACCAGCGCGAGCCCGCCGACGCGCGCGACGAGGTAGCCGCGGAGCGACGTGGTCCGCGTGACGAAGAGGTGGCGGATCCCGTCCGCGCGATCACGACGGATCGCCGTCGCCGAGGCGGAGACCGCGTGCAAGAACCCGCCGCCCCACGCGATCGCGCTCGAGGCGAGGATGGGCACGCTGTCGATCGGCGCGTCCCCGCCGCGGCGCGCGAACGCCAGCGCGACGACGGCGAGCGCCACGGCGGTGAGCGCGGAGATCGCCATCGACAGCACCGCGAGGGCGCCGCGGCGCGCGAGCGACGCGCCGAGCGCGATCAGCGCGACGAGCCCGACGCGCCCCCGCGCGCTCGACGAGGGCGGCGCCGGGCGCAGCGGGGCGCCTGAGGTTCCGCCGGGGCTCGCCGTCGACGCTGCCATGAGCCTCGAAAAGACCACAGCTTCGGCCCGTCCGAAAGGAGAGCTTGCAGGGCGCCGTGCTATACGGTCCGCTGCTCGAGCTTGCCTCGGGCGCCCGCGCTCGATGCTGTCCCGACGACGCCTCCCGCTCCTCGTCGCGTTCCCCGCGCTGTACGTCGGCGTGGCGGCGGTGCGCGCGGGCGAGGCCCGGCCCTCGGCTTGGCTGCTCGTCACGATCGCCGTGGCGATCGCGCTCGCGGGCGGCCGCATCGCGGAGGGCACCGAGCCCGTCGCCGCCCGCCTGCGCCTGTGGACCGCGACGGGCCTCTCGGTCGCCGTCGCGACCGCGGCGCTCTCGACGCGCCCCGCGTGGGCCGCCTTCGCCCGCGAGCTCGCGGCGCTGTTCGCGATGCTCGCGGCGATCCGCGCGATCGGCCGCATCGAAGGCGACGTCGGGCTCGCCCCGAAGGCGAGCGAAGCCGCCGCGGCGCCGGGGTTCAGCCCCCGCGCGATTCAACGCGCCGGCGTGGCCGTCATCGCGCTCGCGTGGGGAGCCGCCGCGCTGTTCGACGGGCTCGCGCTCTTCGGCGCCGTCACCGGCGACGCGGCGTCCTCGGGGGCGCCTATGGTCGCCGCCGGCGCCGGCGCCCTCGCGATCTTCGCGCTTGGAG
>JAHBWC010000001.1 GCA_019637225.1 Labilithrix sp. | reverse complement strand
CGTTCGCGGGCTCGCTCGCCTCCGCCGGGATCCCGCGCGCCGTCGTCGAGCAGCCGGTCGGGCACGGCCTCGACCACGTCCACTTCACCTCGGCGCTCGCGTACCTCCGCGGCAAGAACAAGGCGCGCCTCGCCTCGCGCTGAGACCATCGTAAGCGTCGGACCGACGATCGCTGCCGTTCTCGGGTCGACTCGTGAGAGCCGCGGCGTGACCGCGTGCCGGGCTCCGCGCCGCCGGCCGAGGCGCGCGTCACGCGGAGGTCGCGTTCACGCGCCGCGCGCGAAGCGCTCGCGGTAGGCGCGCTCGAGCTCCTCGCGGTGCTCGGGCGACGCGATGCTGATGAGAAGCCGCGCGCGCTCCTGGAGGCCCTTGCCGTAGAGGTTCACGACGCCGTGCTCCGTGACGACGTACTGCACGTGTCCACGCGTGGTCACCACGCCGGCGCCGGGGTTGAGCATCGAGACGATCCGCGAGATGCCCTTCCGCGTCGTCGACGGCATCGCGATGATCGGCTTGCCGCCGACGGAGAGCGACGCGCCGCGCATGAAGTCCATCTGTCCGCCGATGCCCGAGTACTGGTGCACGCCGATCGAGTCGGCGCAGACCTGCCCGGTGAGGTCGATCTGGATCGCGCTGTTGATCGCGACGACCTTCTGGTTCTTGCGGATGACGGACGTGTCGTTGACCCACGATACGTCGCGGAACGACACGAAGGGGTTGTCGTGCACGAAGTCGTAGACGGAGCGCGTTCCGAGCACGAACGTCGTCACGATCTTCCCGCGCTCGACCTTCTTGTGCTCGTTCGTGATGACGCCCTTCTCGACGAGCGGAACGACGCCGTCGCTGAACATCTCGGTGTGGATGCCGAGCCCCGCGTGGTCGCCGAGGAAGCGCAGCACGGCGTCCGGGATCGCGCCGATCCCCATCTGGAGGGTCGAGCCGTCCTCGACCAGCTCGGCGACGAGCCGCCCGATGCGCTCCGTCGACGCGTCGGCCTCGGCGCCGTAGCGCACCTCCGGGAGCTCGCGCTCTTCTTCGACGGCGACGGTGATGCGCGACTGATGGATGTGGCTGTCGCCCAGCGTGCGCGGCATGCGCGGGTTGATCTGCGCGATGATGACCGGAGCCTGCTGCGCGGCCGCGAGCGCGGCGTCGACGGACGTCCCGAGCGAGCAGTAGCCATGCGCATCGGGCGGCGACACCTGGAGGATGGCGACGTCGATCGGGAGTCGGCGCTCGCGAAAGAGCGCGGGGATCTCGCTGAGGAAGACGGGCACGTAGTCGCCGGAGTGTCCGTCCACCCACTCGCGCACGTTCGCGGAGACGAAGAGCGAGTTCAAGAACATGTGCTTCTGCACGGCCGGCCGATTCCAGTCGATCGCGCCGAGGGTGCTGATGGCGACGAGCTCGACGCCGGTCACGTCGCCGGCGCGGTCGAGGAGCGCGGCGAGCAACGACGAGGGCGTCGCGGCGCTGCCGTGGACGAAGACGCGCTGGCCGCTCTTCACGTGCTGGACCGCTTCCGCCGGGGACTTGCAGAGGATCATCGAGCGCGAGCGTACCGATCTCCGCGTCGCGTTCGTTGCGGATTCGCGCCGCGACCGACGACGTACGCGGCCTCTCCCGGCCCGCGCGGCGGCGCCCCCGCGCCCCTCTCGGCGTCTCGAGCGCTCGCGCTCCGGGCGGCGGCCCTCGCTACGAAGAAGCACCGAGCGCGGGGCGGCGCAGCGGCTAGACTCCCGCGCTCGATGTCCCAGCGCACGCTCGGCCCCGACACCACCCCCTTCGACGTGCTCGGCCACGACGCCGCGGTCGCGCTCGCGAAGCGGTTCTACGACTACATGGATGACAACGAGCCGGCGCTCGTCGCCGTGCACCGCACGGACGAGGCCGGCAAGGTCGCGCCGATCGTGCGCGAGCGCTTCTCCGCGTTCCTCGTCGAGTGGCTCGGCGGCCCCGACGTCTACTCGAGCGTGAACGGACACCCGCGCCTGCGGATGAGGCACGCGCGCGTCCCGATCGGGATCGAGCTGCGGGACGCCTGGCTCCGCTGCATGAACGCCGCGCTCGACGATCCGTCGGTCGACGACGACGTCCGCGGCTACCTCCGACGACGCTTCGCCGAGGTCGCCGACTTCCTGCGGAACCGCGCCGAACCCTGATTTCGCGCCGCGCCGCATCCGCCCTGACGCCCCACGACGACCGCGCCTCCGACTCTGACGCCCCGCGCGGGAAGCTTGGGGCGCGAGACCGTGTACGTTGGTGCGTGGTGGGATCGTTCTCGTTCGGCCCTTGGAACGCAGCGCTCGCGAGGTTGGGCGTCCTCGCTCTCGCCGTCGTCGCCGGGTGCACCGAGCGTCCGCGCGTCGAGCCCGCGCGTGTCGCTCCGGATTCGACGGCCTCACCGTCTCGCGCGGACGGCCCCGAGGCGAAGAACTCCAACGGGACCCGAAGGACGTTTCCGAAGGCGCCGGACGACGTGCCCGGCAAGATGCACCGGTTTGCGTACGCCGACTTCGGCCCGCCGTCGCTCGCGCACTCGCTCCTCGGCCAAGAGTGCTACGTGTTCGGCGCGTGTTGCTGCGCGGAGCCGACCGACTCGTTCGAGGTGCGGGTGGTCGTCTACGCAGGGGTCGACGAGGCCGCCGTGCGTGCGAGGTACGTCACCGGCCCCGAGACGGGCGACTATCGCCTCGTCAGCGCCAGAGCCGCCAAGAGCTTCGTCGCGAAGCACCTCGCAGAGCTCGAGAGCGGATCGCCGAGCGACCGCATCCCCGAGCTCGAGAAGACGCTGCGCGGCACACGCGAGCGCCTCGCGAAGGCCTTTCCCTGACGCCGGTCGACGTTCGCCGGCCGCGTGCCCGCCGCGCTCGCTGCTGTCGCTGAGGCGATCGCGTCGCCGCCGACACGCGAAGGAGGGTGCCGAGCTACGCTGCTACGCTGACGTCGATGAGCGCCGCCCGTCCGCGCCTCGCTACTGCCGAGGACCTCGAGGCATTGCCCGAGGACCACCGCGTCGAGGTGATCGGCGGCGCGCTGGTGCAGAAGGCGTCGCCGAGCTTCGAGCACGGCGACGCGCAGAGCTCGATCGCCGAGCTCATCAAGCTGCGCTACCAGCGCGGGCGGGGAGGACCGGGTGGATGGCGGATCGCCACCGAGGTCGAGATCGAGCTCTCCGTTCACGATGTCTTCGTCCCCGACGTCGTCGGATGGAAGCGCGAGCGGACGCCGGAGAGGCCGAGGGGCCGGCCGATCCGGATCCGCCCCGACTGGGTCTGCGAAGTCCTCTCCGTCTCGAATGCGCTGAACGACCTCGGGATCAAGCTCGCTGCGTACCACCGGACGGCGGTGCCCCATCACTGGATCGTCGATCCGGAGCGCGAGACGTTGACGGTGCACCGCTCGAGCAGCGACGGCTACCTCGTCGTGCTCTCCGCTGGGCGCGGGGAGACCGTGCACGCCGAGCCGTTCGAGGAGCTGCCCCTCCTCATCGACGATCTGTTCGGCGGGGCGTGATGCGCTCGTGACGCGACCGGCGCCGAGACACGAGCGCGGCGAGGTCGTCGTGGGAGCGCCGTTCGGCGGACGGAGCGACGTCGATCGGGCTCGCGCTTGCCGAGTCGCGGCCGCCGTCGGACGTGGCATCGCCACCGGCGGAGTCAGAGGCAGCAGTACACGGCGCCGGCTGCGGTGCCGATCGTCCAATCGCCGGTCCTCCTGCAAGGCTTGGCCTCCCCGGAGACGTTCGTCGACGGCGGCGGGATGAGCTGGAGCTCCGGTGCCGGACAGGCGACCTCTCGGCGATAGCCCGCGGTGGTACAGCGACCGTCATCGAACGGCAGGCAGGCCGCGCGCGGACAGACGACACGCGTGATGCCGTCAACGCGGGCCTTGACGAGGCAGTTCAGCAGGTCTGGCCGGGTCGGTTGGCCTCCCTTGTCGATGCAGGCGTAGACGAAGCCGTCGACGGGCGGATCGCTGCAGGTCGCCTGGCCTGCCTGCTCGAGACCGCAGCGATCGCCGGTGGCGTACGTCGTCGTTTGGAATGACTCGCAGGGGTTCGGCACGACCGTCGGCGTCGACGTCGTCTCACCATCGTCCGGCTCCGAGTCCGGAGCGGGCGGGGCCTGCTGAATCACGATGATCGTTGGAGCGGGGTCCGCTCCGCTGCACGCCACGAGCACCACCCCCAAGGCCACGACCGTCCCCGTCGTCCTCCTGCCCATTTCGCCCTCCGCCGGATCCTCGAAGGTACAAGGCCGAAGCCGACGCGCGCAACCCGCCGAGGGCGGGACGCGGTGGGGTCATCGCACGACGGTCACTCGTTCGCCTTCTTGCGTGCCTCGCCCTCGAGCTCTTTCGCTTTGCCCTTGGCCTGCATCTCGGCGTTGTCCACGACGGCTCCGACGCGGTTCTCGACCTTGCCTTTCGCCGCCTCGACCGCGCCCTTCGCGCGCTCGCTGGCCTTCGCGGATTCCTCGCGGGCTTCGCCTTTGAGCTCCTTCGCTTCACCCTCGGCCTGCATCCGTTCGTTCCCGGTGACCTTTCCGATGCCTTGCTTGATCTTGCCGCCGATCTGCTCGGCGATCCCTTCTCCGCGGCTCGCTTCGATGCCCATGGCTCTGCTCCTCTTCAGGCGCGCACGATGCGCGCGGCGCTTGTCGCCGCAAGCCTCGTGCCGCGAACGCCGCAGGCCGAATGCCGCGCGCTCGACGCGTTCGGCGCGAGCCGAGCCGCGCAGGATTGCCCCGAGCCAGCGACGGTTCCCCACCGCATGATGATGCGGGCCGGCGGCGAGCCGCTGGCTGAGGAGGGTGGCTCGTCGGTACCTTGGCCGGATGAGCCAAGCTTCGCTCGGACGACTCTTCATCGCGGTCTCATCCTCGTTCGCCCTCCTCGCGCTGGCCGCCTGCAGCAGCGACGGCGACAAGCCGACGACGGGCGGCGCTTCATCCGGCAGCCCGTCGGCGGACGACAGCGGCGCCAAGGACGACGGTGGCGCATCGGGGGCCAACTCCGGCGGCGACGGCTGCGGCGGGCTCTGCACCGCGGGCGGCTTCGGCGGCGGGAACGAGGTCGACTACGGCAAGGGCCTCGTCGAGTGTACGTGCACGGGCTCCGGCACCGGCGTCACGAAGTCCGCCTGCGAGGGCTACTGCACGAAGTTCGGCGTCGCGGCGGACAAGTCGTACCTCACCACGGAGAACAGCGCGAACGACAAGTGCGTGTGCGACGGCACCTCGCCCTGAGCGCAGGGCCGACGCATCTTCCGACCGGCCCACCTGTGTCCGTGAGGGCTCACTCGTAGGGCCACTTTCGAGGGTGCGTGAGCGAGACGGGTCTCCATCCACATCGAAGCGTGGTGTGAGGCACGGATGCTTCGGCGCGATCTACGGATCCGCGCACACGCGCTTCGCGAACCTCCTGCAGGTGCTGGCTGCAGGAGGTTCGAAGGATGCGCTCAAACCTAGGCCGAGAGCCCGCCGAGCCGAGTGAGCATGCCCGCGAGGCGGTCCAAGACGACGAGGACCTCGTTGGCCTCGACCTCGGAGACGAGGCCGATGGCCTGCGCTCCCTCGACGGCCGCAGCGGCTTCGTTGCATTCCGCACGCGCGACCCGGCAGCGCTGCTTTCGGTCGGCGCCTTCGCGTGAGGCTCCCTCGACGGTCTGGGTGTAGGCGCTCGCCAGTGCGCGCCGGAGCTGATCGGCCAGCGGCCCGTAGCCACGCGGAAACTTCTGGGCGATGCGATGCCCTCGCGCGAGGGCCTCCTTGGCGACATAGAACGCATCGAGACGACGGTACGAGAATCGGAACGTGTGCATGCTGAGCGCCTCCCGAGGCCCCGATTGCCGCGGGCCTCGGCCCCTACCGCGCAATCGGCATGACGCCGCCGCCCGAAGCGCGAACGAGCTCGCCCACGTCGCTCGATGGACCGCGTGATCGACGCCTCGACCGGCGGCGGCAGGACGATTGCGCGCCGGCTGAGGCCCGCGGCAATCGGGGCCGAGCGACAGCGCCGCGCACACCCAACGATCTGTAAGCGATGTCCTGTCCTATTCCCGAGGTCCTGTCCGGTTCCCGTCTGCGAGCGCGACCGCGAATCCCGACTCGCGAATCCCGACTCGCGAGTCCCGATCGCGCTCGCAGACCCCACCGCGAATCCCGCCTCGCGAATCCCGACTCGCGAGTCCCGATCGCGCTCGCAGACCCCACCGCGAATCCCGCCTCGCGACCCCCGCCTCGCGAGTCCCGATCGCGCTCGCAGACCCCAACCACGACTCGCGAGACACCACCGCCGACGCGGCATCGCTGCGAACTCACATGCACCTCGCCCGAGCGGCGCCGTCTCGACACCCGCCACGCGTTCGGGCAGGTTGTCGCGCGATGGCAGAATCGCTCGTGCTCGCGCCGACGTCCGATCCAAACGTGTTTCTCGCACCGGACGGCCGGCGCCTCACGCCGCCGGCCGGTTGGGTGCGCCTCCCTCCCGGTGACGCCGCGGTCACGCGCCGTGTGAAGCTCGCCGGACCATCGTGGGCCGTGCTCGAGAAGCGCGGACGCAAGGTCTTCTCGAAGGGCCTCTGGGCTCCACGCGAGAACGTCGAGTCGGTGCGCGGCGCCATCGAGGCGGAGCGCTCGACCGAGGGCTACGCGAAGAAGCGTCAGAGCGAGCTGGCGCGGCGCGAGCGCACGCAGGCAGAGTACGTGGCGACATTCGAAGAGGAGGTCGTCGCCTTCCTGCGGTTCTCGAGGGAGTGGCACGAGCTCGGGCGCGCGCTCGCGCGCAAGGTCGCCGCTCACGCGACGCCCGTCGGCAGCGGGACCGTCGCCCGCACGAAGCGCATCTCGGTGGCCGAGCGAGCCGAGGCGGCGGTGATCGCGTGGATGCGCCACCAGACGACCGCCTACGACGCCCTCGTCATCCCGCGCGTGAAGGGCGCGCGCCGCGAGGTGCGCCGCGAGCTCGCCGGGATCTCGCGGGCCGTCCTCGATCTGCACCGGCGCGACGTACCTCACGGCATCGCGGCGTGTCCGCTCTGCGCGGCCGTCGTCGCTGCCGTCGAGCGCGAGACGCGCGTGCCTTGATCGAGGCCGCTACGGCTACGCGGGCGGAGCAGGCAGCCGAGCGCTCACGCAGGTCGAAGCCCCCGTGCGCTGAGCGGGCGCGCGCTTGCGAGACGTCGCGACGCGCCTCCGGCCGAGCGCCGCGAGGCCGACGAACGCGATCGCGCTCCACGCCGCGCCCCGCGAGGTGCCGCGCGCCACGCCGATCGCGCATCCGCCCTGCCCTTCACCGTCACGACGCTCCCCCGACGCACCGAGCGGTCCGCCGCGGCCGCCGCCGCTCCCAGGCGGCGCAGATTCGTCGGGCGTCGGGCTCGCGCACTCGGCGCCCTTCGCGAAGCCTCCGACCGGCGCCTTCGCGAGGCGCTCTTCGGTCGCCGTGCCGTACGTGCTGTCTTCGGCGATGCGGTCCTCGGGGTGATTGCGGTTCCAGAGCCGCTGGAAGGCGAGGACCGACAGCCCGGCGATGTCCACCTGCCCTTCGCCCTCGTAGTCGAAGTGCACCGGATCGCTCGCGCCGAGCCACACGAGATCGTGCGCTCGCATCGCTTCGCGCCACGCCGCGTTGTCGTCGATGTCGACGGCGAGCGCGGACTCGTGGTTGCTCTTCCCCGGCGACGCCGCGAGCGAGATGCCGCAGCGCCCGGACCGGTACCACCGGTAGAGGAGGTACTGCTGCGGCAGCGTCCGGAGCGCCGAGTTGATCGTCATCGTGACGCCACGCTCCCTCTGCGCCGCGAGGAGCGCGTCCCGCGCCGGCGCCTGGAGCCATGGGAAGACCGCGCTCCCGAGGGTGAAGCCCGACGCCCCCTCGATCGACGCGAACGTGCCGGGGCGCATGCACTGGATCTCGTCGACGAGCTGCGTCGAGAGCCCCTTCACCACGCTCGTCGTGCAGCTCTCGGCGACCGCCGCCGACACCGGATCGGCACCCGAGAGCGCCGCGCTCGTGGTGCCGATCGGATCGCCGGCGTGCTCGTGGTGGTCGGACGTGGCCTCGCCGTTTGCGGCGCAGGCGGCGGAGAGAACGAGCGCGAGCGCTACGCGGCGCGGACCCACGAGCGCGAGCGTAGCAGCGCTCGCGCCGGCGCGAGAGGCGCCGGGCGGCAGGGTGCCCGTGGCACGTGTGCTGCACCTCGCAGCCCAGGTCGGTCATGGACAGCGTCGCGCTGCTGGTGCTCCTCGCGCTCGCGATGGGCATCCTCGTGCGCGGCGTCCGGCGGAAGAGCTGGATCGCGACGATCCTCGGGCTCGGCGTCGCGACGACGGCGCTCATCGTCTTCGGATTCTTCAGCTCGTGGGGCCAGATGCTCCGGTTCGAGGAGGAGGGCTTCCTCGACCGCTTCTGGACGGTCATCGGCGCCACGGTCGGCGTCGCGGCGCTCGCCGCGCTCTTGTCGGCAGCGCTCGTCGCGCTCCTCACGCTCCCGGCCCGGCACGACGCGCATCGCGAGCGCAGGGTCGGCATCGCGATCGCGGCCCTCGCGGGGGCCGCCTGGGGAGCCGCGAGCTTCGGCATCGTCCTTCGCTGGGCGACCAGCGGCGCGAGCGGTCGGCACGCGCCGCTCTTCGGACGCGGCGCGAGCGCTTACCTCTTCTCGCTGCCGTTCTTCGACGCCGTGTTCTCGCTCCTCTTCTTCCTCCTCGTCATCAGCACGATCGTGGCGTGGCGTTCGACGCCGCGCCGCGCGCCTGCGTCGAGGGCGAGGCGGCGGAGGGATCGCGCGCACCGGCGACGGGCGCGCCCGATCAGGGACAGCTGCTAGCGTACGAGGTCGCCGTGCGGACGCTGTGGGGATCGCTCCCGCCGACGACGCGCGCGTAGTCCTCCACGGCCTGCGCGGCCTCGGCGCAGCGACCGGCGATGTCGAGGGCGCGCGCGCGACCCCAGATGGCGACCGAGCGGCCCCAGCGATCGCGATCGCCGAACTGACGCTCGGCGCGCTCGTAGGCGGCGATCGCTTCGTCGGTCTTGCCGAGGGCGGCGAAGGCCGCGCCCACGTTGTAATCGACCCACGGATTGGGCGCCGCCGCCGGCGGGAGCTTGTCCTTGAGCTCCAGCACGAGCGAGTAGTTCCCCGAGCGGAGCGCACGCGCCATGTCGGTCACGAGCGGGCCTTCGGGCGACGGCGGCTCCTGTGTCGCGCGGCACTGGCTCGCGTAGCGGAGGGCCATGTCGGCGGCCGGCGCGTCGTGCGAGCGCACGAGCGCCGCGAACTGCTCGTAGGCGGTCTTCGCCTCGTCACACCGGCCGACGTCGTCGAGCGCGCGCGCGCGCCCGTAGATGGCGAGCGATCTGCCCCAGCGATCCTCGCCGAACTGAACCTCGGCGTTCTGGTAGGCGGCGACGGCGTCGTCCGCGCGACCGAGGTGGTGCAGAGCGGCGGCGCGGTTGTAGAGCGCCCAGGGGTTTCTCGGCGCGAGTCGGACGGCGTTGTCGGCCCGCGCGAGCGCGTCGGTGTACTTGCCGAGCGAGACGTCCTCCGCGGCCGCCTCGGCCTCGTGGTAACCGGTCTGGAGCTCTGCGCTCGTGATCGTCGTCCGCTGCGAAAGCGCGGATGAGCGGGACGCACAGCCGCCGAGCGAGAAGAGGGCGGTGGCGAAAAGCGCGATCGTCGTGGCTCGGGGCATGGCGGTCTCCTCGCCGGCCCACGGCTGCATCGCCGATGCCACGCGCCGGCCGGCATCGGCACCTCACGCGCGCCGGTCGCACGCCCACGCGCGTTCGGTTCGGCGACGCGCGCGCGGCGAATCCGCACGGCTCGAGCCTGCGGCACGCGTCACGTCGCGCTTGCGGAGGGCGGCACCGAGTGGCAGTGTTCTCGGCATGGCGTTCGTTCGTCTGCGCTGAGCCCGGTGGTCACGCCCGACCCGCTCCACGAGCAGGTCGTGTGCGCGCGTGGCCGCCTTCCATGCCGCCCTTCGTAACCGGAGGTTCGTGCGCGTGGCTCAAGCCTCTCGAGCCGTCGTGAGGAGCACCTGCTCCGCGCGCGCCGAACCTCCATCGCTCGCCTCGCGAGCAGAAAAGGAGATTCATCGCCATGTCCGCTTCATCCCCGAACCGCACGTCCGCCGAGCCGCCGAGCTCCCCGAACACCGACCCACCCGACACCGCGAGCCCGCGGACCATCTCGCAGCTGCTGGAGGCCACGCGCCGGCACGGCCTCGAGCTCGCGACGAGCCAGTCCGACTTCGATCGAACGGGCCTCGACTTCCTCGTCGTCCACGCCACCGACGAGCACGGCGCTCGCTGGATCGTGCGCACACCGCGCCGCCCGGAGCTGCTCGAAGCCGTCCGCATCGAGGCGCGGGTCCTCGCCCTCGTTGCCTCACGACTCCCCGTCGCCGTGCCCATGTGGCGCCTCGTCGACGACGACGTCATCGCCTACCCCCGCGTCGCCGGTACCCCCGCGGTCACCGTCGATCCCACCGGCGGTCCCACGTGGAACGTGATCGATCCCGCTTCGGTCCCCGACGCGTTCCTCGATTCGTACGCGGCCATGCTCTCCGCGTTGCAGTCCGTCGACGCCGACGAAGCCGCGGCGGCGGGCGTCCCCGTCCGCCCGATCGCCGAGACGCGAGCGGCGCTGGGTCGCGCGATGGAGGCGACGCGCGAGGCGCTCGCGCCGAGCGAAGCCGTGTGGCGACGATGGCAGACCTGGCTCGCCGACGACGGGCTCTGGCCCCAGCACGTCGCGCTCGTCCACGGCGATCTCCACCCTGGGCACATGCTGCTCGACGACGGCGCTCGGCTCGTCGGCGTGCTCGACTGGACCGAAGCGCAGCTCACGGATCCGTCGGTGGACCTGGCGATGTTCTTCGGCTGCTTCGGACGAGCAGCGCTCGACGCGCTCGTTCGACGCTTCGAGCGCGCAGGCGGCCGGGTCTGGCCGCGGCTCGCCGAGCACGCCGCCGAGCGCTGGGCGGCGTTCCCGGCGCTCGCCGCCGAGTGGGCGCTCCGCACCGGAAACGACGGCGCGCTCGAGCATGCGCGCGGTCACCTCGCGAGCACCGCAGGCCTCGACGCATAGGAAGCGCGCGCGGGGATCCCCGTCGACGGCCGCATTTTGACCGCCGCGGCTTCTGTGGCATGAGGTGCTCATGGCCACCAGGTCCCCGCGCGTCCTCCCGCGTCGCGCCATCCTCGAGGGCGGGCTCGCAGGGCTCGCGCTGCTCTTGAGCCGGTCGGTCGTCGGCTGCTCGAAGGACATCGTCGTCGCCGCGACCGAGATGGGCGACGACGCCGGTCTCGACGCGGGCAGCGACGAGCTCCCCTACCGCGCGATCGCGCGGCCGCGGCTCGTCTCGACCATCGCCGCGATCGGCCCGCTCGGCGAGCCCGACGCCAACGGCGTTCGCCTCCCCGCGGGCTTCACCGCGCGGATCGTCGGCCGATCGAGCAAGCCCGTGCTCGAGGGCAAGAGCTTCGCGTGGCACAGCGCGCCCGACGGCGGCGCGACGTTCCCGACGGAGGACGGCGGCTGGATCTACGTCTCCAACTCCGAGCTGCCGTTCGCCGGCGGCGTCGGCGCGCTCCGCTTCGACGCCGCGGGTAACCTCGTCGACGCGTACCCCATCCTCGAAGGCACCAACGTGAACTGCGCGGGCGGCCCGACCCCGTGGAACACGTGGCTCTCGTGCGAGGAGGTCTACCGGGGTCAGGTCTACGAGTGCGATCCGTGGGGCGAGCACGCGGCGATCGTTCGACCGGCGCTCGGGACGTTCAAGCACGAGGCGGCCGCCGTCGATCCGATCGCGCACCGCGTCTACCTCACCGAGGACGAGCCGGACGGCTGCCTCTACCGCTTCGTCCCGGACGCGCTCACGTCGCACGGGTTCGCGAAGCTGTCCTCCGGCAAGCTCGAGGTCGCCGCGGTCGCCGGCGACGGCGCCGTGACGTGGCACGCGCTGCCCGATCCACTCTTCGAGGGCGACGTCCCCACGCGCGCGCAGGTCGCGGCCGCCACGCGCTTCGACGGCGGCGAGGGGATCTGGTGGCACGACGGCGTCGTCTACTTCACGACGAAGGGCGACGACCGCGTCCGCGCCTACGACACGAGGACCGAGCGCATCTCGGTCCTCTACGACGCGGCGACGTCGCCGAACCCCATCCTCACCGGCGTCGACAACGTCACGGTCTCGGCATCGGGCGACGTCCTCGTCGCCGAGGACGGCGGCGACATGCAGGTCGTCGCGATCCTTCCGACGGGCGAGCTGAAGGCGCTCGTCCAGCTCGTCGACTACGCCGAGAGCGAGATCACCGGACCCGCGTTCGATCCGTCGGGCACGCGCCTCTACTTCAGCTCCCAGCGCGGACCGAAGGGCGGAACGACGTTCGAGATCACCGGGCCGTTCCACGCGCCCGCGTGACGCGGCGCGCACCGGGCCTCGAGCTCGGCGCGCGCGGGCGAAGCGGGCGAAGACTTCGCGACCGCGTCGAGGTGGATTCGCGCGCGATCGCAGCGCGACTCGGCGATCCAGCTCTCCGCCGCGACCAGGTGCAGCGCGACGTCGCCGGGATCGAGGCGCGCGGCGCGGTCGAAGTCCTCGGCGCCGCGCGCGTGCGCCGCGACCTCGAGCGAAGCGACGCGCCGCGCCGCCGGTACAGCGGCGGCCGCGAGGGCGACGAGCGCGAACGCGAACGCCGGCCGGCGCGCGACGGCAGGCTCGGCCTCCGGCGGGCTCGACGACAGCCCGAGCACCCACGCCACGAGAAAGAGCGCCGCCGGCGTCTGGAGCACGGCGTCGAGCGACGCCATCACCACCACGCCGAGCAGCGTCGCCCGACGAAGAGCGGCGCGGGTCGGTGACGATCGCTCCCGGAAGAGCAGCAGCGCGAGCGCCGCGAGGAGCGCCGCCGCGACGAGCCCGCGCTCCGCCGCGAAGCCGAGGACGTCGCTGTTCGGGAGGCGGTTCACCGGCGCCAGCCCCTCGTGCACCGTGCGGTCGTCACGACGGGCGAACGAGAGGTACTGCGGTGCCCAGTTGCCCGGCCCCACGCCGAGCACCGGATGCGCCGCGGCCATACGCAACGTCGTCGCGTACTGCACGAGCCTCCCCGCGCCGCTGCCGGCGGACGGATCGACGAGGTGGACGAGCGTGTCGTGGTACGGGCGCGCGCTCTTCCACCGCAACGTCGTCGGAAGCGCGAGGGCGACGACGGCGCCGAGCACGATCGCGGCCGCCGCGAGCCGAGCCCGCCGGCGCCCCGCCGAACGCGCGCCGCCGGCCCGAAGCCCCACGAGCGCGAACGCGACGACGAGGCAGAGACCGGCGAGCCACGCGCTCCGCGTCCGACCGAGGACGACCGCACAGCCCGAGAGCGCGGCCACGCCGAGCGCGACGTGACGACGAGAGGCCGCGCCCTCGACGGCGCACGCGTACACGACGACGGGAGCGCCGGCGACGAGGAGCTCCGCGGCCACGTTCCGCTCGCCGAGGAGCCCGCCCGGCGCGTGGCCGGGCGCGGAGAGCGCGACGACGCCGAGCGCCTCGAGGATCACCGACGCCGCGACGAGGCCGAGGGGCAGGACGATCGCGAAGAGGCCTCGGTCGCGCGCGCCGGGCCCCGACGCGCGCGCGACCAAGAACACGACGAGCCCCGAGATCCACACGGTCGCCGAACGCAGCGCGAGCCACCGGTCGGGGGCGCACGCGGTGGACACGAGCTCGAGCGCGACGAGGCCGACGACGACGGCCGAGACCGCGTCGCGGCGAACGGCGAGCCCAGGCAGCCACGCGAGCCCGGCGAGCGCCGCCGCGCCGAGCACGAGCACGAGCTCCTGGGCGAGGAACACGTGCGCGTGCGCCGACGTCATCGAGCGAGCGTCGACGCGCGCGCACGCGATCGCGACGAGGATCGCGACGCCGGCGGCGCGCGTCATCGGCAGTTCTGGTTGCAGGAGATGGATTTGCTCTCGCACTCCTGCCCGCCGCACGCGGCGTCGCACTCGGCCTTCGTCGTACACCAGAGCCGCTCGCCGGGCTTCTTGCGGCAGAGCGCGCCGACCTGATGGCCCGTCCAGCAGGCCTCGATCTCCTTGCCCATCCGCCTCTCGAAGCCGGTCTTGTCGACCTCGCAGATCTTCTTCTTCGTGCACGCGGCGAGGTGACAGCGGTTCGCCTTCTTGCCGAAGCAGAGCTGCTCGCACGCGTAGACGCGGTCCGCGTACGACAGATCGGGCGCGAGCGCCTCGACCTGGTGGTCGTGGACGAAGAAGAAGTGCATGAGCTCGTGGTAGAGCGTCGCCACCTGCTCCGCGTTCACCGCGGTGAACAGCAGCGGGTTGATCCAGATGAGCGCGCGACCGCCGAAGACGTTGCCGTAGCCGCCGTCGTTCGCGGCGACGAACGTGGGGTCGTCGGTGCACTTGAAGTCGAAGCTCGTCGTCGCCATCTGACGCAGCAGCCGGAAGCGAATGTCCAGCATGCCCGTGGCCTCCATGCACGCGGAGCCGCCGTTCGTCGCCTGCTCGAGGAGCGCGTCGAGCTTTTGGAGCTGCTCGGGGGAGCAGGCGATCTCGTGGGGCGACTCCGGAAACGGCGACGCCGGGCGCGGCGGAGTCGCCGGCGGCGGATCGCTCCCCGGAGTGGGGTCGCCGGTGCACTTGCGCGCGACCCGCGCGCCCTCGTAGGTCGCCGTCACGCCGAGGCGGCCGTCGGTCTCCGACTCCTCCGTGACCTCGACGCGCAGCCCATCGGCGGCCACCTTCGCCCTCGTGCGCTGCTTGACGGTGCCGCGGGCGTCCGTGAGCTCGGAGACCAGCGAGGCGCCGGGCACGGCGCTCTCACGCAGCTCCGCGATGCCGTCGCCGTCGAGGTCGCCGCGCACCTCCGTCTTGCCGTCCGGGCCGGTCGACCAGGAGATCATCGCGGCGGTTCGCTTCACCGCCATCGTCTCGTTGTCGAAGCTCACGCCGAAGGGCGGCGAGAGCACGGCGGAGAACACCTCCCGGTCGCCGCTTCGCTGGACGAACAGCCGGGTACACCCCTTGACGGAGAGCGCGATGTCGGTCTCGCCGCGCTTGTAGGCCGCGCGCGCCTCGCGGAGCGTCGCCTCCGCCGGGGCGTCGTCCTCGACGGTCGCGCAGCGCGACGCGAGCTCCTCGATGTAGGCGTCGAGCTCAGCCGGAACGAAGACGCCGCCGTCCGGCGTGGGCTCGGCGGGCGCAGCGCCGTTCGAGGCGCGGGAGCACGCGAGGAGCGCCGAGAGGCCCCCCACGAGCACGGTGACGAAGAGTCGAGACGAGAGAGGTCCTGGCATCCCCGTGAAATGCGCGCGCGGCGCATCTTGATCACTCGAATTGTCGGCCCCCGCCGGATTCCGTCCGATCGCGCGCGCGGCACGAGCCGCGGCAACGCCGGACGGACGCGCGGCATCGGAGGCGCGCGCAGCCGCCGGCCGGACGCTCTCGGCTCACTCCGTCCCACGACTGGACTATGCTGCCCGCCTTCACGAAAAGGAGAGGTCGGACATGGAAACGCAAGGCGACATCGCGCTCATCGGACTGGCGGTCATGGGCCAGAACCTCATCCTCAACATGAACGACCACGGCTTCACGGTCGTCGCCTACAACCGGACCGCCGCGAAGGTGGACGAGTTCCTGGCCAAGGAGGCGAAGGGCACGAACGTCATCGGCGCCCACTCCATCCCCGAGATGGTGGCGAAGCTGAAGAAGCCTCGGCGCGTCATGATGCTGGTCAAGGCCGGGGCTCCCGTCGACGACCTGATCCAGCAGCTCCTCCCGCACCTCGAGCCGGGTGACATCATCATCGACGGCGGCAACTCCCTCGCGAAGGACACGGCGCGACGGGTGCGCGAGGTGGAAGCGAAGGGTTTGCTCTACGTCGGGACGGGCGTCTCGGGCGGAGAGGAAGGCGCGCGCCGCGGCCCGAGCATCATGCCGGGCGGCTCCCCCGCGGCGTGGCCGCACGTCCAGCCGATCTTCCAGGGCGTCGCCGCGAAGGTCGACGACGGCGCGCCCTGCTGCGACTGGGTCGGCGAGGGCGGCGCCGGTCACTACGTGAAGATGGTCCACAACGGGATCGAGTACGGCGACATGCAGCTCATCGGCGAGGCTTACCACCTCATGAAGGACGGCCTCGGCCTGTCGTACGACGAGATGCACGACGTCTTCGCCGACTGGAACACGGGTGTGCTCGACAGCTACCTCATCGAGATCACGCGCGACATCCTCGCCTTCAAGGAGCCGGACGGCACGCGGCTCGTCGAGCGCATCCTCGACACTGCCGGACAGAAAGGGACCGGCAAGTGGACGGTCGAGGACTCCCTCGAGCACGGGATCCCGATCACGCTGATCTCGGAGGCCGTCTACGCGCGCTTCGTCTCGGCGCTGAAGGACGAGCGCGTCGCCGCCTCGAAGGTCCTGTCCGGGCCGCCGAGCGCCCGGATCGAGGTCGACGGCGACGCGGGCAAGCGTGCCGCCATCGACGCGATCCGCGATGCCCTCTACGCGTCGAAGATGATCAGCTACGCGCAGGGCTACATGCTGATGCGCGCCGCCGCCAAGGCGTACGGCTGGACCTTGAACTACGGAGGAATCGCGCTGATGTGGCGCGGAGGCTGCATCATCCGCAGCCGCTTCCTCGGCAAGATCAAGGAGGCCTTCGACCGCGACGCGTCGCTCGTGAACCTCCTGCTCGATCCGTACTTCAAGGGCGAGATCGAGCGCGCCCAGGCCGGGTGGCGGCGCGCGGTGGCAAGCGCGGTGACCGCGGGGATCCCGGTGCCCGCGTTCTCGACGGCGCTCGCGTTCTACGACTCGTACCGCGCCGAGCGCCTGCCGGCGAACCTCCTCCAGGCCCAGCGCGACTACTTCGGCGCCCACACCTACGAGCGAGTCGACCTACCGCGGGGACAGTTTCAGCACACGAACTGGACGGGACGTGGCGGGGAGACCTCGAGCTCCACGTACAACGCGTGACGCTCCCACCACCGTCACCGAGATCTCCGTGCCGGCGACGAGCCGCGCCAGATCCCCCCATCTTCGCTTTTTTCCCCGCTTTTTCGGGCGCTCGGTACGCGGCTCACGTAGACTGACCGCATGGCCCGAGGGACGGGTGCAGCTGCAATGCGCCCCAACGTCGGCGTGGTGGTCTGGACGAACGGCAGCGACGCGAGCGCGCCGATCGTCGCCGCCGTTCGCGCGGCGGGCTTCGTGCCGCAGATCGCGACCGGGCTCGACGAGCTCGTGCGGCTCTCCACCCTCGACCCCGACGCCGTGGTCCTGCTCTGCGCGGCGACGTCGCTCGCCGACGCGCTCTCCGCGTGCCGCCGCATCCGCGAGCTGACGGACGGCGCGCGCGCGACGATTTGCCTCACGTCCGCCACGCGCGCGGGTGACGACGAGGCCGACGCGATCGAGGCCGGCGCCGACGCCGTCTGGGACGCATCGGTCCGCGCCCCCGTGGTTCGCGCGCTCCTCGGTCGAGCCGACCGCCGCGCGCGCTCGAGCAGCGAAGACGTCCGGCGCACGACGCAACGCACGAGCCGCGTGCGCGTGACGAACCGCACCGAACGCCAGTTCCGCGCCCTCTTCGACAACGCGCTCGACATCGTCGCCGTCGTGGGAGAATCGGGCGACATCCGCGTCGCGAACCCGGCGGTGCGCACCGCGCTCGGAAGGCGGCCCGACGAGCTCGCCGGCGTGAGCCTCTGGCAGCTGATCCACCCCGACGACGCCGCCCTCGCTCGCGACATGTTGCACGAAGCGCTCGCCGCGCACGGCGTCGCGTCGCCGGTCACGGTCCGTGCGCGCCACAACGACGGCACCTGGATCGACCTCGAGATGACCGGGCAGAGCCTGCTCGACGATCCCACGGTCGGCGGCGTCTTGCTCCACGCGCGCGACGTGAGCGAGCGGATGTGGGTCGGCGCGGCGCTCCGGGAGTCGGAGCACCGCTTCCGCGAGGTCTTCGAGAACATGCTCGACGGCGTCGTGCAGATCGACGAAGCCAAACGGTCGCTCGTCCAGGCGAACCCGGCCTTCTGTCGAATCGTCGGGCGCGAGCGGCAGGAGATCTTCGGCCTCGCCCTCGCGACGCTCTTCCCCGAGGAGGACAGCGCCAGCATCGACGCGCACCTCGGCGGGAGACGCCGCGTATCCGACGGGCTCCGCCTCCGCCACAAGGACGGCTCGCTCCGGTACGTCGACGTGGGCACTTCCCGCATGGAGCTCTCCGGAGCTCGCACGCTCATCGCGGTCGTGCGCGACGTCACGGCGCGACGCGAGACGGAGCGAACGCGCGAGCTCTTCCTCGCCGTCGTCGCTCACGAGCTCCGCACGCCGGTCGCCGTGCTCCGGAACGGCGTCGACATCTTCAAGTCCAAGCTGGCGACGATGTCGGCGAGGGACCGCGAGGTCCTCGTGACCGTGTTCGACGAGGAGGTCGAACGCCTCACCCGCCTCGTCGGCGACGCGCTCGACGTCGGCGCGATCCAGGCGGGGAGCCTGCCGCTCCACCCGCAGCGCGTCGCGCTCGCGCCGATCGTCTCCTCGGTCGCGGCGCGGATCGGCCTGCAGTTCCAGACGTCGGCGACGCTGCGGCTCGAAGCGACCGACGGCTTCGTCGATCCCCTGCGCTTCGAGCAGGTGCTCGTGAACCTCCTCGACAACGCCTGGCGCCACTGCGGCGCGCAGACGAAAGTAGAGGTCGCGCTCGCGATCGAGGCGCCCTTCGCTCGAGTCTCGGTGAAGGACGACGGTCCCGGCTTCGCGCGCGAGCTCCGCGACGACCTGTTCGAGCGCGTGTTCGTCCCGAACGACAGCCCGACGTCCGGCATCGGCATCGGCCTCTGGATCGCGAGGCGCCTCGTCGATTCGATGGGCGGCACGATCGCCGCGGACACGGGCGCGGACGGCGCGCGCGTGACGTTCACGGTGCCGCTCGCGCCCGCGCCGAGCCGGCGCGAGCCGCGCTAGGGGCCGAGCTAGCGCGGCGACCAGCGGAGCGTCATCTCGCAGGAGCTCTCTCCGCCGCTGCAGGTGTGACGCTGGACGTGCACGTCGCGACACCCGGTGAGCTCGAGGACGCGGACCGAGCTCGCGCCGACGACCGCACACCATTTCTCGCCGTGGAGGCCCCAGTTGCCGACGGCGTGCATCGTGGAGCCTGCGATCGAGGCCGAGATCGAGCCGGTCGAGTGGTAGAAGCGCCAGAACATCTGGGCGCTGACCGCGGCCGTGTCGGGAGAGGCGAACCACTCGAGCGCCGCGCGCGAGACGCGGCCCAAGCTCCGATCGACCGTCATCGCTCCGATCGCGCGCAGCGCATCGGCCTCGGTCATCGTCCGTGACGCGCGGGTGACGATCGCGTCGGCCAGCGCGCTCGCGAGCCGCTCGTCGTACCAGCCCGTGGGCACGATACCGAGCGCGGGGCGCCCGGCGACCACTTCGTCGCGCCACGGCGCCTCGAGCGACGTCGCGACCTCGGCGAGCGCGTCCGGACCGAAGGCGTGCGCGAACCAGTCCAACATCGGACGGATGATGACGCCCTTGGCCTTCCCGCGTCGCGTGTCCCCCTCCCACTGGGGATCTGTTTCCACCCCGCGAGTCTACGTGCGAGCCCGAGGACAACCAATCACCACGTGTCGATCACCTCTCCGGTCGTCACCTGCATGGTGACCGACCAGGAGAACGCGGCGAGCGTCCTCGGCGACCCGCCGCGAAAGAAGCGCCGCCCGAGCGACCAGACCGGCTCGTCCGGGAGCTCGAGCGCGTGGCCCTGCACGAGCACCGGCGCCCCTGGGTCGATGAGCCGTGGGGCGAACCGCGTCAGCTCCGAGACTCGGGCGCGGCGCGGGTTCGACAGATCCGGGAGCTGCCGGACGTTGAGGATCTGACCGGCGGGCGCGAGGGCGAGAGCGCCGACGAGATCGATCGTGTCCTCGTCCACGCCGGCGCCGCGAACGGCCGCGGTGAGCAGCTCGCCGAGCCCCGACAGCGCCCGCGCCACGATCCCAGGCTGCGTGTCCCACCTGGCCTTCAGGACCTCGGTCACCTTCTTCACGCCGCGCGGATAGTACGTGTACCGCACCGCGGCGGAGCCCGGCCCGAGCGCCACCTCGCCGAGCACCTTCGGGAAGCCATAGTACTCGCGGCCGGAGACCATCGGCAGCGGATCGTCCACGAAGAGGATGAGGGGAAAGAGCGCCGGCACGGGCGTCCCGACGCCCTCGACGACGACGGCGAGCATCACCTCGTTGTAGCGATGCACGTTGTCGTCGGGATCGCCGTTGTCGGTGGCGCTCGTGAACTCGGACTGCACCACGACGAGGGGCGCGCTCGCGATGGGCCGGAGCTTCGGGTGCGCGGGGACGGCGCCTGCGACCGCTCGGCCGTCGGCGCCGCCGACGAACGCCACGACCATGTTGGTGCGCAGCGTGGCGGTGTCGCCGAAGCCGTACATGGGCTTGAACGCAGGGAGACCGAAGAAGTCCGTCATGGGCAGCTCCGACGTCGAGGCGTTGGGAGGGGCGTGGCTTGGGGGGCGAGGCTTGGGAGCGGCGAGGCTTGGAGGGCGAGGCGGGTCAAAGAGGCTCGCGGTTGACCCCGAGCAGGTCCTCGAGGATCCGCGTGACGAAGTCGACGCCGCGCCGGCCGACGCGCGCGAGGTCGCGGAGGTTCCACGCGGTCCGTATGGGCGGCACGAGGGGGACGAGCTCGGGGTTCTTGCCCACCTGTTTGGCGATCGCGCGCGCGGCGAGGCGACCGGAGCGGACGGCGCGCTCCATGTACCAGGCGCCGTCGTCCGTCTGCACCCAGTCGGCCGCGAAGACGAGCCCTTTCGGGCCGGCCTCGGTCGTCGGACGGACGCTCTCGCTCTCGGGATCGAAGCCACTGTAGACGTCGCGATGGAGCGCCACGTGCACGGGCTCGAGGATCTCGGGCTCCTCGCTCCACCCGTAGGCTTCCTTGAGCTCGGCGCGGATCGTCCGGAGCAGCTCGTCGCGCGAGAGCGACCCGGCCGTGCGATCGCGGAGGATCTGCAGCTCGATCACCTCGTGGACGCGATCGCGGTAGGCGTCGAGCTGCACGCCCTGGAGCTTCGTGACGTTGAAGAGCGCGTCGAGCGTCCGGAAGCCGGAGAAGATGGCGAGCACGTCGTCGATGCGCCGGCCGAGGACGAAGCGGACCACGGTGACCGAGGTCGTGCGCATCCTGAAGAGGTCGCGCACGACGGGGTGGTCCTGCAGGGCCGGGCTCGCCTGGAGGATGTGCTGCATGGGCTTCACGTCGGTCGCGAGGACGACGTAGTCGGCGCGGATCTTCGGCGGCCGTCGGATGCGGACGTCGACCTGCCCGTCGCCGCGATCGACCAGTCGGAACGCGAGGAGGCTCGCCTCCGCAGGTCCGCAGGAGCGCGTGCCCCGCGCGTCGAAGCGGCTCCCGTGCAGCGAGCAGGCGAACGACCGGAGGCCCTTGTCGTAGCGAAGACGCCCACCGAAGTGCGTGCAGATCCCCGCGTACGCGCGGAGCTCGCCGTCGATGCGGCCGACGTAGAGCGGCAAGTGCGACGGCGTCGTGATGTTCGCCGCGTGCATCGCGAGCAGGTGCGTCGAGCGCGCGAGGTTGGCCTTGAGCCGCTCCAGCTCCGCAGGCGGCGTCCGGTTCGGCGTACGCTCCCACAGCACTTCCCGGAACGAACCGTCCGGGATGTCGCGCGCGTCGAGCGTGCCGAGGGTGACGAAACGGTTCTCGAGGACCCTCAGGCGGCGGCCTTCGCCGTCCGAGCTCTCGACGTCGAGCCAGCGCGGATCCGAAGGTGACGACGGTCTCGTGACCTCGCCGCGCCAGGCCTCGGGGACCGCGCGGCCGTGGCCCGAGTCTCCGCCGTCGGAGAGCGCGAGCCAGACGCTCCCGAGGTGCCGCAGCGTCGCCCGAGCGAGCGCGAGCTCGTGCGGCTCCGACGCAGGCCACGGGGTGGTCGGGTCGAGGAGATCGCGCGGCGTGCTCGTGACGTCCTCGGCCGCGAGCACGCCGCGGTGCGCGCGGTCGACGTACACGCTGTCGACCTTTCCGGCGTGCGCGCCGAGCCCGAGGACCCGCGCGTAGGCGACGCAGTCACCCTGCGCTTCGATCGCGTCCCTGAGCGGCTGGAACACCAGCTTGTCGGGGTGCGACCGCAGCCACTTCGCCTCGAGCGAGGCCTGAGCGTCGAAGATGTAGAAGTTCGCGCTCGAGAAGAACGCCGCGGCGCTGATCCGGTCGAGCGGCGAGAACGCGCTCGCGAGCGAGAAGTTCGCGAGCACGAGCTCCTGCGCGCGCTTGGAGACCCCGAGGTCGTCGGCGACGCCGCTCGCGGTCTCGTCCTGCCAGGTCGCGTAGTCCTTCGTGTGATCGAACGCGATCATCGTCACGAGGAACCGGGTCATGCTCGCGACGTCGGCCATCGACATCGCGCGCTGCTTCACCATCTGGAACGCCGCGTTCACGATGGGCGCGATGCGCGGCTCGTCGGCGACCGGCGGCGGACGCGACATCGTCACGATCCGACCGTCCGCGAGCCTCGCGGTGAAGCGCGAGAAATACGGCCCGGAGAAGACGTCGCGGTCCCACCCGTCACGCCCGTAGAGCCTGCGCAGCAGATCGAGGAAGTTGCCGTAGCCCTTCCACCAGCCGTGGACGCCGTGCTCGATCGGCAGGCCGCCGTAGCCCTCCGACGACATCACCTTGCCGCCGAAGTGTCCGCCGCGCTCGAGGACGATGGGCGACAGGCCGAGCTTTCCGAGCTCGTATGCACAGGTGAGCCCCGCTAGGCCACCACCGACCACGACGACTACGGGCTTTCGCTCCACTCGTCCCCCCTCCCGCGCCAAGACGGCAGCATTCGATCCTAGAGAGGACGCGGGATCCGCGCAATACGAGCAATACGCCGTCGAGCGTCACGGGCGATACGCCATCGAGCGTCGGGCGGGGCTCCCGGACACGAGGGCGGCGAGCGGAACGGTGAGGCGGAGCAACGACCGGGAACGAGTGCTCACACGGACGATGGTTCGGGCGATCGAACGTGGGTAGACTCGCCCGCGATGCGTCGAAGGAGCACGATCGTCCTCGCCCTGGCCCTCGGCATCGGATGCCGTCGCGAGGCGCCGCGCGCGACCACGCCGGGCCCCTACGCGGGACAGCCGGGCCACGGCTACCCGCCTCCCGGCTACTACCCCCCGCAGCAGCCGCCCGGCTACTACCCGCCCCCGCAGCAGCCGGGCTACTACCCGCCGCCGCAGCAGCCCGGCTACCCACCTCCCCCGCAGCCAACCGCGCCGCCGCCCCAGCCTCCGCCCCAGCCGACTCCTTCGCAGCCGTCGCAGCCATCGCAGCCGTACAACCCCTGGCTCACGATGCTCGGCAACCTGCTGAACGGCGGCGCACCTCCCGCCCCGCAGCCCGGCCCGCAACCCGCGCCCCCGACCCCCCCCGCCCCCCCGACCCCCCCCCCGCCCCCGCCCCCGCCCGCGCCCCCGACCCCCGCCATCAGCGCCCGCGCGCTCGAGCTCGCCAACGCGATCAACTCCTACCGCGCCCAGAACGGCCTCCCGGCCATCCCCATCTCCAAGTCCCTCACCCACGTCGCCGAGACCCACGTGCGCGATCTCCACGGCTCGCCGAAGGTCGCCGCGACCTGCAACGGCCACAGCTGGTCGTCGAACGGCCCGTGGACGCCGTGCTGCTACACGGCCGATCACGCCCAGGCGAAGTGCATGTGGCAAAAGCCCTCCGAGCTGACCCAGCTCAAGGCGACCGGCTTCGAGATCACGATCGGCCAGCCGGGCGAGACGAGCGGCGTCGTCCTCGACTCGCCGAAGGCGCTCGCCGCGTGGCAGGGCAGCGCGCTCCACAACGACGTCATCCTCAACCGCGGCACGTGGCAGAACATGACCTGGCGCTCACTCGGCGCGGGCATCATCGACAGCCACGCGTGCGCCTGGTTCTCGGATCAACCCGACCCCGCGCAGTGACGCGCCGCGCGCCGAGCGCTCGAGCCGTCGTCACGAGCCACGCCCGAGCGTCGCGACGAGGCGCTCCTCGCCCGCCGCGACCCACCCGCCGATGCCCTCGCCACGCGCCTCCGTCTCGAGGGCGCGCCGCGCGGCCTCACGGAACGAGCGCGTCGGCGGGTGCCCGGTGAGCTGCCAGTAGACGTCGTCGCGCGGGAGGAGATGCCCGCGGAGCCCGAGGACGAGCTCACGCGCAACGCCGTAGTCCGCGCCGCTGACCAGCTTCAGCCACCCGGCCGAGAGGCGCGGCGTGAGGAACGGCACGCGCAGCGCCGGGATCCGGCGCCCGCGGAGATCGCCGACGAGCATGAGCATCTCGCGCGCGCGGAGCGCTTCGGGGCCGGGGATGTCGTACCAGCGGCTCGCGTCGAGCGGTACGCGGCGCGCGTCGAGCAGCGCGGTGACCACGTCCTCGAGCGCGATGGGACAGCTCGAAGACTCGAGCCAGCGCGGCAGGAGCATGAGCGGCAGGCGGAGAGAGAGGTCTCGCAGGATGCGCCACGAGGCGCTGCCGTTGCCGATGATCATCGCCGCGCGGAGCTCGATCGCCGGGACCTCGCCTCCGCGGAGGATGGCCCCGACCTCGAGCCGACTCGCCAGATGTTCGGAGGGCACGCCGCTCGGCTCCACGCCGCCGAGGTAGACGATCCGCCGGCACCCGCTCGCGGCGGCCGCGCGCGCGACGTTGCTCGCGCTTCGCCGCTCGATCGCGCGAAACTCGCGACGGTTGGCGTCGCCCATGCTGTGGACGAGGTAGTAGACGCACTCGACGCCCTCCATCGCGCGCGGGAGCGTCGACGCCACACGAACGTCACACTGGATCCACTCCACCCCGGCGGACTCGGCCGCGCCCCGAGGGGGCGGCCGCCGCGACGCCGCCCGAACGCGCTCGCCCGCCCGGACGAGCGCGGGGACGAGCGCGCCTCCGACGAACCCGGTCGCGCCAAGGACGAGGACGGTCACGGTGCCTCCGATGGATTCGTGACGCATCGAGCAACGACCGAACCACCGCGGAGACGCTCACGCCTCCCCCCGAGCTCGACCGTAGAACCCGATTTCTCCCCTAGGAATCTCCAGCGCCCCGAGTAGCGTGCGACGCGTGCGCCTCAGCGTCTTCGACATCTTCAAGATCGGGATCGGTCCGTCGAGCTCGCATACCGTCGGGCCGATGAAGGCGGCCCGACGCTTCGCGGAGGCGCTCGAGCGCGGCGATGCGTTCGAGCGTGTCGCCCGCATCACGGTCGAGCTCTACGGATCGCTCGGCCACACCGGAAAGGGGCACGGCACCGACGTCGCCGTCCTCCTCGGCCTCGAGGGCGAGCTGCCCGACGAGACCGACGTCGACGCCGTCCCGGCTCGGCTCGCGCGCATCGGCGCCGCGGGCGCGCTCCTCTTGCTCGGCCGCCGCCCGGTCGCCTTCCGCGTCGCCGACCAGATCGTGTTTCATCGCCGAAAATCGCTCCCGCTGCACCCGAACGGGATGCGCTTCGTCGCGACGGACGACGCCGGCGCGACGCTCCTCGAGCGCGTCTACTACTCGGTGGGAGGCGGCTTCGTCGTCGACGAGTCGAGCCCGGACGACGCGAGCTCGGCGGCGGTCCTGCCCCTGCCCTACCCCTTCAAGACGGGCGCCGAGCTGCTCGAGCGCTGCAAGGCGAACGGCCTCTCGCTCAGCACGCTCGTCCTCGAGAACGAGAAGGCCGCGTGCCCGGAGGCCGAGGTCCGGAAGGGCGTGCTCGTCCTCGTCGAGGCGATGCGCGCGTGCGTGCGCCGCGGCTGCGAGCGCGAGGGCATCCTCCCCGGCGGCCTCAAGGTGAAGCGCCGGGCCGCGTCGCTCCACCGCAAGCTGCGCGCGGACGCGTCGTCCGACGATCCGCTTCACGCGATGGACTGGGTGAACCTCTGGGCCCTCGCGGTCAACGAGGAGAACGCCGCGGGCGGACGCGTCGTCACCGCGCCGACGAACGGCGCCGCCGGGATCGTGCCCGCCGTCTTGCACTACTACGCGCGCTGGGTCCCCGGCGCCGACGACGACGGCGCGGTCCGCTTCCTCCTCGCGGCGGCGGCGATCGGGATGCTCTACAAGATGAACGCGTCGATCTCGGGCGCCGAGGTCGGCTGCCAGGGCGAGGTCGGCGTCGCGTGCAGCATGGCCGCGGGCGCGCTCGCCGAGGTCATGGGCGGCACGCCCGCGCAGGTCGAGAACGCCGCGGAGATCGCGATGGAGCACAACCTCGGCCTCACGTGCGATCCGATCGGCGGGCTCGTGCAGGTCCCGTGCATCGAGCGCAACGCGATGGGCGCGGTGAAGGCGATCAACGCCGCGCGCCTCGCGCTCCGCGGCGATGGCTCGCACCTCGTGTCGCTCGACAAGGTGATCGCGACGATGCGCCAGACGGGCGCCGACATGCTGACGAAGTACAAGGAGACCGCGCGCGGCGGCCTCGCCGTGAACATCGTCGAGTGTTGACCGAACGCCTCGGCGTGTAGACGACGGCGCGCGCCGCGGCTCACCGGGTCCACCGGATCGCGCCGACGAGACGATCGCGCGCCGCGCGCGGGCGCGATCCCTTTGACGAAGGCTCGACCGTGGGAGCGCCTTAGGTTCTCGCTCCATGAAGCTCGGCCTCCTCACTCTCCTCGTCGGCGCGCTCGCCTCCGTCTGGTCGTGCAGCAGCAGCAGCGATCCGGCACCGAACTCGAACAACGCCGGGGGAGACTCCGGCGCCACCGTGGAGGGCGTCAGCACCGACAGCGGCGCCCCGAACGGCGTCGAGTGCACGCACCCCGGCGCAGGCAAGTCGCTCGGCGCCGATCGCTGCGAGTGCACGACGACGCGGAACGTCGGCGGCGAGTGGAGCGCCAAGCGCACGTGCCGCGAGGGCGAGGAGTGCCCGACGCGAAACAAGGAGGAGCGGCTCGTCCTCGAGCAGAAGGGCACGAGCGTGCGCATCGACCGCGGCGACGACTACTCCGCCACCGGCACGCTCTGCGGCGACGTGCTCGTCTGGAGCGGGGGCGCGAAGAGCGGCTTCAACCCGGAGTGCGGGCAGCTCCGCTTCACGGACGACGGCCGCTTCACGAGCGACAGCTGCTTCGTCGCTTCCGGCGCGTGCGTCCGCAACCACAGCGACGGCTGCGCCTCGCAGAAGGGGCAGTGCACCGGCACCGGCGCGAAGATGCCCGAGACCGCCGCGAACATCCAGAAGGTCATCTGCAGCAACTGACGCCCACAATTCGCCAACGCCGGCGAAAGCTCCTAGCGTCACGAGTCCTGGTTCGTCGGGCCATCACGAGCCCCGCTTCGCTCGTGAGGGCCGCGCGACCGTCGGTCTCTCGCTGAGCTTCGCCATGAACTCCAAAGCCCCCTCCGTCCTCTCGTTCGTTTCTCTCCTGGCGATCGTCGCGTGCTCGAAGGCGGCGCCGCCGGCCGGCGGGCAGGCCGAGGCCGACGCGGCCGCGCCCGCCACCAAGGCCGCGACGTCGGCCGTCGCGCCGACCGCGCCTGCCGAGGCGCCGAGCGCCGAGACGCCCGCGCCCGCGCCGAAGAAGTACGCGCGCGTCCTCCACACCGGCGACTCGATGGTCGGCGGCGGGCTCGCCCGCGCGCTCGGGCCGAAGTTCGAGGCGGACGGCACGAAGTACCACCGCGACGTCATCGAGAGCGGGACGATCCACGAGTTTTCGCAGAACGATCACCTGCCGAAGCTCATCGCGAGCATAAAGCCCGATCTCATCCTGCTCACGCTCGGCGCGAACCACGTCCCGCACAGCATCGATCCCGAGAAGGAGATCGGCCCTTACCTGCCGAAGCTCCTCAAGCGCGTCGCCGGCATCGACTGCTACTGGGTCGCGCCGCCGATCTGGAAGCCGTCGCAGGCCAAGTTCAACCAGTGGCTCCGCGAGCACGTCGCGCCGTGCCGCTTCTACGACGCCTCGGCGCTCGACATCGCGCGGCGGCCCGACAAGATCCACCCCAACGAGAAGGGCGGCGAGGTCTGGGCCGACGACTTCTGGAAGTACTTCAAGGGGCCGGGCGCGTTCGTCGAGGGCGCCGCCGGCGGCGCGCTGCTCGCGCCCGACGCCGCCGCGCCCTGACTCCTTCGCGACCGAGGCGACGCGCGAGCGTCAGCCCTTCTTCTTCGACTTCCCGCCCGCCTTCTTCTTCGCGGGCGTCGCCTTCTTCGCGCCGCCCTTGCTGCTCGGGAACGGCGGGATGATGTCGGAGCCGTCGTCGGCGCCGCTCGATGCAGAAGGAGCGCTGGGCGCGGGCTCGTCGCTGGTGTCGCCCGCGATTGACGGATCCGGGGAAGCCGATCCAACTCGCGGTGCGTCGGCGGCGTCGTCACCTGGGGCGCGGGCTTCTTGATGGGTCCCACCGCAAGCCGCCATCAGCGCGATCAGGAACGAAAAACCCAGGGTCGCCAGAGCTCGAGCACCGAGAGAACGCATCGTTCGAGGACCTCCAGTTCCGAGCACGCGCGGTTCGTCACGCACGCTCGCAGCGTTCTCTCGCAAGAACCGCGCGCACCAGCGACGCCTCGATCCGAACGCTCTCAGCGGAGCGCGGCGAGCGCCGCTGCGACTTTCGTAACCGACACCGGAACGGGCGTCTTGAGCTCCGGAGCGAAGATCGCGACGCGGAGCTCCTCGAACGCCCACCGCAGCTCGCGCGCGCTCTCCTGATCGCGCGCCGCGGCGCGCTTCGCGAGGAAGGAGCTCCAGAGCGGCGCGAAGGGGGCGTGCTTGTCGCCGTCCTTGCGTGGATCGCTGACGGCCCGCTGGAGGCGCGCCTGCGCCGCGCGGAGGTAGCGCGGGTAGTGCTCGAGGCGTCCGAGCGGAACCCAGCCGACCAGGTCGAGCGGAAAAAGATGCTCGAGCTGTGCGTAGAGGTCGACGACGGCGTTCCGCCCGCTCGGATGCTTCGACGCGTTGCGGAGCGCCGTGAGCGTCCGATCGAGCTCGCCGGCGATCGGCTTCAGCGCCTCCGCGTAGACGCGGAACGCCGGATCGAGACGGGGCGCGCCGGCGGCGACGAGCGCGTCGAAGGCGGCCTTGCCGCGCGGGAGCGGCGCGTCTCCGTCGAGCCGGAACGCCGTGTCGACGATCCGCGCGAGCAGGAGCGAGCGGAACGCCTCCGTCTCGGCGCGCGACGCCGTCGCGCCGTTCGGTCGAGCGAACGCCGCGGGCAACCGCGGCGCGATCGCCGAGATCGTCTGGCGGACGGCGATCATGAGGAGGCGCCGGACCCCGGCGCGCGAGGCCACCTCGGCCGCGCCCTGCGACTCGAGGAGCACGAGATCGACCGCGCCGCCCCGGTCCTCGAGGGCCGGATAGCTGCGGACGTCCTGGCCCGCGACGCGCCGCACGACGAACGGCGCGAGCTCGCCGAAGTCCCAGCTGGCGATCCCCTTCCGCTCCCAGCGCGGCGCAGGCGCGCTCGCCTTCCACGCCGCGCGCGCCCGCGCGCCGTGGCGCTTCAAGAGATCGCCGACGTCGCGGCTCTCCTCGACGACCTTCCTGTCGTGATCGACGACGCGGCACGTGAGCCGGAGGTACGCGCCGACGGCGTCGGGCCGGAACGCGTCCTCGGGCACCGACGCGCCGGTCACCTCGGCGAGCGCGCGAGCGACGGCCGGGATCATCGGCCCGACGAACGGCGTGAGCCTCGAGGCGAGCGCGCGGGCGACCTCGGGGACGTCGCCGATCTCGCGCCGGTGCGCGCGCGGCAGCTCGTAGAGGAGCGCGGCGAGCTTCTCCTCGTGCCAGCCGGGGATCGTCCAGTCGAGCTCGCCCGGCTCGAGCTGCGGGAGCAGGACGAGCGGGATCGTGACCGTGATGCCGTCGTCGTCGGCGGACGGATCGAAGCGGTACGAGACCGGCAGCGTGGCGCCGTGGAGCGTGATCGCGTCCGGGTAGTCGGCGGCCGAGAGCTTCCGGTCCCCCGTGAAGACGTCCTCGAGCGAGAGGTGGAGCGCGCCCGGATCGTCCCCCTCCGCGCGCTCGCGCCAGGCCTCGAAGGTCTTGCCGTCGACCACGTCGGCCGGGACCTTGCGGTCGAAGAAGTCGAGCAGCGCGTCGTCGTCCGCGAGCATGTCGCTCCGCCGCGCCTTGTCGCGGAGGCGCGCGACCTCGGCGAGCAGCTCCTGGTTCTTCTTCTGGAATGCGCCGCGCGACGCGTACTCGCCCCGGACGAGCGCGTGGTCGAGGAACATCCGCCGCGCCTCGGCGGGCGCGACGCTCGCGTAGTCGACGCTGCGGTCCCGCGCGATCGACAAGCCGAAGAGCGTGGCGTGCTCGCGCACCGACGCGCGCGCCGATCGCTCCGACCAGTGCGGGTCCGCGTAGCTCCGCTTGAGCAGGTGCGGCGCGGCCTCGAGCAGCGAGTCGGGCTCGATCTTCGCCACCATCCGCGCGAAGAGCTGCGAGGTCTCGACGAGCTCGAACGCCATCACCCACGCCGGCGGCTTCCGCGCGAGCGCCGACGACGGATGGATCGCGAACCGCGTCTGCTTCGCGCCGATGAAGACGCGCTGCTCGGGGTTCCACGTCCCCACCTTCGAGAGGAGCCCCGTCAGGAGCGCGCGGTGGAGCGCGTCGTCGGACGAAGCGCCCCCGCCGCGCCCGGTCTTGCCTCGCGGCGCGCCGTCCGCGCCGCCGTCCGCGCCGCGCCCGCCGCGGTCACGGGAGGCTCCCTGCCGGCCCGCGCCGCGATCGGGCGCCCGCGGATCGATCCGGAGCTCGCGCACGATCTCCTCGAGCTGCCGGTGGATCTCGCCCCACTCGCGGACGCGGATGAACGAGAGGAAGCCGTCGCGGCAGACCCGCCGGAGGTTCGACGTCCCCTTCCGCTCCGCCTCCTTCACGAAGTCCCATAGACGGAGGAGCGCGACGAAGTCGGAGCGCTCGTCGCGGAAGCGGCGGTGCAGCTCGTCGGCCTTCTGCTGCGCCTCGCGCGGCCGCTCGCGCGGGTCCTGGACGACGAGCGCGGCGGCGATGACGAGCACCTCGCGGAGGCAGCCGAGGTCGGCGCCCGCGAGGATCATCCGGCCGACGCGCGGGTCGACCGGGAAGCGCGCGAGGCGCTCGCCGAGCGGCGTCAGCTCGCGCCGCTCGCCGAGCGCGCCGAGCTCTTCGAGCACGCGATAGCCCTCGGTCACCGCCTTCGAATGCGGCGGGTCGAGGAACGAGAAGCCCTCGACGTCGCCGAGCCCGAGCGCCTTCATCCGGAGGATGACACCGGCGAGCCCGGTCCGCTTGATCTCGGGATCGGTGAACGCCGGGCGCGCCGCGAAGCTCTGCTCGTCGTAGAGGCGCACGCAGATCCCGTCGCGGACGCGGCCGCAGCGGCCCTTGCGCTGGTCGGCGCTCGCCTGCGAGATCCCCTCGATCTGGAGGCGCGTCGTGCCCGAGCGCGGGTCGTAGCGCGAGAGCCGCGCGATCCCGGCGTCGACGACGTAGACGATGCCGGGGATTGTCACGGACGTCTCGGCGACGTTGGTCGCCAGGATGACGCGCCGCTGAGGGATGCTCGCGAACACCTTGCTCTGGTCGGACGCGGAGAGCCGCGCGTAGAGCGGCTGGACCACCGTGTGCCGCAGGCCGCGCGCGAGGAGCGCGTTCTCGGCTTCGCGGATCTCGCGCTCGCCGGGCAGGAAGACGAGGATGTCGCCGCGAGGGTCGAGCGAGGTCACGTTCGCGACCGCGTCGGCGATCGCGTCGGGGAGGTCGACGTCGTCCGCCGGCGGCTCGTAGAGAACGTCCACCGGGAACGTCCGCCCCTCGACCTCGATGACCGGCGCGCCGCCGAAGAACTCCGAGAAGCGCTCGGTCTCGAGCGTGGCCGAGCTCACGACGACCTTCAGGTCCGGCCGCTCCGGCAGGATGCGCTTCACCCACCCGAGCAAGAAATCGATCGTGAGGCTCCGCTCGTGGGCCTCGTCGATGATGAGCGTGTCGTACCGGCGGAGCAGCGGATCGCCGTGGATCTCCGCGAGGAGGATCCCGTCCGTCATGAACTTCACGTAGGTGCTCGCCGACGTCCGGTCGTCGAAGCGGATCTGGTAGCCGACGTCGGTGCCGAGCGGCGAGCCGAGCTCGCTCGCGACGCGCGCGGCGACGCTCGTGGCGGCGATGCGGCGCGGCTGCGTGACGCCGATGATCCGCTCGAGCCCGCGCCCCATCGCGAGCGCGATCTTCGGGAGCTGGGTCGTCTTGCCCGATCCGGTCGCGCCGGCGACGATGACCACCGGATGCCGGTCGATCGCGGTGGCGATGTCGGCGACCCGCGCGGAGATCGGCAGCTCGGGAGGGAACACGATCGGCGACCGGTCGCCTTCGTGCGCGCTCGCGCTCGAGCTCGTGAACGCGGGAGGCTCGCCGGACATCGCCCCGCGAGATAGCACCTCTCGACCCGCGGTGTCGCGCGGGCGAGGCGGCGCGCGAGGGCGATCGCGCGGCCGTGGTAGATTGCGCTCCGTGACGAGCGGAATCGCCTCGCTCCCCGCCGCTGCCGTCCCCGCGCGCGCCACGCGCGCGTCGCGTCTCGCCGAGTTCATGGTCGTCGGCGGCGCGACCCTCGTGCTGTTCCCGCTGGCGTTGCTGCTCCGGAGCGCGGTGGGCCTCGACGACGCCGAGCTCGCCGTCGGCTTCACGGCGTTCTACGCGGCCTACGTCGTCAACGATCCGCACTTCACGGTCACGTACCTCCTCTTCTACAAGGACGCGCGGCGGCGCGCGCTCGGCGCGGACGTCGCGCGGGCGCAGCGCGTCCGCTGGATCGTCGCCGGCGTCGTCGTGCCCATCGTGCTCGTGGCGTGGGCGGCGCTGGCGCTCGGCTTCCGCTCGGCCGAGGCGCTCGGGTGGATGGTCCAGCTCATGTTCCTCCTCGTCGGCTGGCACTACGTCAAGCAAGGCTTCGGCGTCGTCACCGTCCTGTCGGCCCGGCGCGGATACCGCGTGAGCCCCCGCGAGCGCGCGGCCGTCCTCTTCCACGGCTACGCGGGGTGGGCGTTCGCCTGGGCGAATCCCGCCACGCCCGCCGGCAAGTACGAGGAGAAGGGCGTCGTCTACACGGCGCTCGCGCATCCGCGCTGGCTCGAGCTGACCGCCGGCGCGGTGCTGGCCCTGAGCACCGTCACCCTCGCCTGGGTCATCCTCGCCCGCCGGCGCCGCGAGGGTCAGACGCTGCCGCTCGCGCCGCTCGCCGGCTTCCTCATCACCGTCTGGTCGTGGACGATCTTCTCGAGCGTCGATCCGCTCCTTCGCTACGTCATCCCCGCGCTCCACTCGATCCAGTACCTCTATTTCGTCTGGCTGATGAAGGGGGCCGAGGCGCGCGCGGAGGAGGGCCCGCCCGCGTTCGGACGACCGGTCGCCGTGCGCGTCGGGCTGCTCGCGCTCTCGGCGCTCGGCCTCGGCGTCCTCGTCTTCCATCTGGGCCCGACGTTCCTCGACACGGCGTTCGTCCCGCGTCCGCCGCGCGGCGCCTCGAGCTTCGATCCCCTTGGCGAGACGCCGTTCTTCGCGGCGATCTTCGTCTTCGTGAACGTCCACCACTACTTCATGGACAACGTGATCTGGCGGCGCGACAACCCGGACACGCGCTGGCTGCGCGATCCGTCGCCGGGCTGACGCGCCCGGCGCGTTTCCCGCCCGACGTCAGCCGCGCGCCTGGAAGACGGCGCGGAAGAGCTCGCGGGCGCGATGGAGCTCGGCGATCGACACCCACTCGTCGGGCGCGTGCGCCTGCGTGATGTTCCCCGGTCCGAGCACGACCGCGTCGATCCCGCTCGCGCCGAGCATGGCCGCCTCGGTCCAGAAGCCGAGGTCGATCGGCGCGCGCGCCGCCGCGCCGAGGAGCGGCTCGAACGCCCCGAGGTCCCGCGTCGCGAAGGGAGCGTTGTCGCGGAGGCGCTCGAAGGTCGCCTCCGGCGCGACCGCGCCGACGAGCGCCTCGAGCTCTGCGAGGATCGCGTGCGTGTCCGCGCCCGGCGGCGGCCGCAGCGACACAAGGAGCCGCCCGGCGGCAGGGACGACGTTGAACGCGACGCCGCCGTCGAGCCGCGCCAGGTTCAGGCACATCCCCGGAAACCCCAGCGGCCCCTCCTCGCGCCTCGCGCGCCCCCAGTCGTCGAGCGCGACGGCCACCCGCGCGAGCGTCGCGATCGGCGCCGGGAGCGTGTCCGCCTGGGACGAGTGCCCGCCCGGTCCGGTCATCCCGACCTCGAACGCCGTGAAGCCCCGGTGCCGGACGCCCACGGTCAGGTTCGTCGGCTCGCAGACGATCGCGCGCTCGAGCCCGGCCCGGTGTGGCCCGCCGACGAAGGCGCGCATCACGACGCTGCTGAACTCCTCGTCCCCCGAGAAGAGGATGCCCGTGTCGACGGGACGGGCGTCGTCCAGCGCGGTCAGGATGGCGGCGATCGCCCCCTTCGTGTCGGCCGCCCCGAGCGCGTAGAAGCGGTCGCCCTCGATCCGCGGGACGAACGGGTCGGAGCTCCAGTCCGCGTTGGGCGGGACCGTGTCGAGGTGGGCGTTGACGAGGAGCCGCGGCTGGCCGAAGCGCGCGTACACCCAGGAGGCGGGTCGGTGGCCGTCGGCGCGGGCGACGTCCCCCAGGACCACCTCGTCCGGTCCGCGTTGCTCGAGCAGCTCCGCGAGCCGGACCGCGAGGGCGCGCTCGTCGCCGTCGGCGCGGTCGGTGCGGAAGGAGACCAGCTCGGAGAGGAGCGCGACGGGTTCGGCGGCAGGGGTCATGGGCGGGCCGGAGGCTAATCGCATGGGCCGCCCGAGGGCACCGCCGAAATCCGTCCGCTGCCCGCGCGTGGGTGGGGGTGCGGGCACCCAGAAAACTCATCCTGGCCCCCATGCGCTTCCCCGTTGGCTCGGCGTGCGTCTGCAGTAGAGTGCCGCCACCGATGGTGGATGGAATCACCGAACAAGACTCCTGGACGGTCGACGACGCGCGCGATCTCTACATGATCGATCGCTGGAGCGGCGGCTACTTCGACGTGTCGCCCGACGGCAAGATGACCGTCGCGCCGCTCCAGGCGCGCGGCCGCAGAGTCGCCATCCGCGACGTCCTCGAGCAGGCGATGCGCGACGAGGGCCTGAAGACGCCGCTCGTCATCCGCTTCCAGGACATCCTCCACCACCGCGTGCGCGTCCTGAACGAAGCGTTCGCGAAGGCGATCGCCGAGAACAAGTACCGCGGCGCGTACCGCGGCGTCTTCCCGATCAAGGTCAACCAGCTCCGCGAGGTCGTCGACGAGATCCTCGAGGCCGGGCGGCCGTTCCACTACGGCATCGAGGTCGGCTCGAAGCCGGAGATGTACGCGGGTCTCGCGGTCCACACGGACAACGAGTCGCTCATCGTCTGCAACGGCTACAAGGACGACGCCTTCATCCGCACGGCCCTCATCGGCCGGAAGCTCGGCAAGAAGGTCATCCTCATCGCGGAGAAGCTCTCCGAGGTCCGCGCGATCGTCCGCATCGCCAAGGAGATGGGCGTCGAGCCGGAGATCGGCGTCCGCGTCCGCCTCGTCGCGCGCGGCGCCGGGAAGTGGGCCGAGTCGACGGGCGAGCACGCCAAGTTCGGGCTCTCGACCTCGGAGATCCTCGAGGCGGCGGCGATCCTGCGCGAAGCGGGGATGCCCCAGGCCTTCAAGCTGGTGCACTTCCACATCGGCTCGCAGGTCCCGGACATCCTCATCATCAAGCGCGCCGTCCGCGAGGCCGCCCGCTACTACGCCAAGCTCCGCCGCCTCGGGCACCCGATCGAGTACATCGACGTCGGCGGCGGCCTGGCGATCGACTACGACGGCTCGCGCACGCCGACCGACGCGTCGATGAACTACTCCGTCGAGGAGTACGCCCGCGACATCGTCGCGAACATCGCCGACGTCTGCGAAGAGGAGCGCGTCCCGCACCCGCATATCGTCTCGGAGTCCGGCCGCGCCATCGTCGCGCAGCACTGCGTCCTCGTCGTCGAGGCCTTCGGCGCGATCGAGCGCGCCAACACGACGCAGTCGCTCGCTCCGCCGCCTTCCGAGGAGCACAAGCTGATCGTCACGCTGCGCGAGGTGAACGCGCGGCTGAACGAGTCGAACCTGCTCGAGTCCTGGCACGATCTGCTCGAGGTCAAGGAGGAGGCTCAGAAGATGTTCGAGCTCGGCTTCCTCGAGCTCGACGTGAAGGCCAGCCTCGAGACGCTCTTCTGGCAGATCGCCGGGCGCATCCGCCAGGCGACGAAGAAGATCGACGCGGCGGAGCTGCCCGACGAGCTCGCGGCGCTCGAGCCGAAGTTCGGCACGCAGCAGATCTGCAACTTCTCCGTCTTCCAGTCGCTGCTCGATCACTGGGCGTTCGGCGCGCTCTTCCCGATCGTCCCGATCCACCGCCTCGACGAGCGACCGGGGCTGCTCAGCACGCTCGTCGACATCACGTGCGACTCGGACGGCAAGGTCGGAAAGTTCATCGACCGCACCGAGGCCTCGCGCGACACGCTCCCGCTCCACTCGCGGAACGACGAGCCGTACTACATCGGCGTGTTCCTGACCGGCGCCTATCAGGACATCATGGGCGACATCCACAACCTCTTCGGCCGCGTCAACGAGGTGCACGTCTTCCTCGATGACGACGAGGAGTGCGGCTACTACCTCGAGGAGACGATCGAGGGGAACTCGATCGCCGAGGTCCTGAAGATGACCCAGTACGACACGCGCGAGCTCGCGACGCGGGTGAAGGCGCAGGTCGACGCGGCCATCAAGCAAGACCGCCTGAAGCCCACCGAGGGCATGCGGCTGCTCGCCGAGTTCGAGCGCGGGCTGAAGGACCAGACGTACCTGAGCTGGTGAGCCGGCGCAGGAGCGCGGTCGGATAGACAGCTCCGGGCCGGGGCGGCGCGTGACCGGAGCGCGGTCGGGCGATCGCTCGGACGCCTTCGCCGTGGCCACCGTCACCTCACATCTCCCACAGCGGGTGCGCGCTGATGGCTGCCGCCCGCAAGAAGCCTTCGACGACGGGGCAGAGCTTGGTATCCTGTGAGGATGCGGTCCTTCGTGACGGCGGCGATCGCGATCAGCGTCGCTGCGTGCGCGCCGGCGCCGATCGGCGACTACCCCGACGAGCGAGGCGTCAAGCTCCCCAACCGGCGCAACGTCGACGACGACGCGACGGACGACGAGACGCCGGACGACGGCACCGTCACCCCTCCGGCGGCGAACCCCACGTTCACGCTCACGGTGACGCTCGGCGGCGACGGCGCCGGCGCGATCACGTCGACGCCCGGCGGCGTAACCTGTCAGGGCAAGACGTGCACGGGCTCGTTCGCGCCCGGCACCGCGGTCACGCTCGTGCCGACGCCGGCCGCCGGCTCGCTGTTCGCCGGCTGGGGCGGCGCGTGCACAGGGAACAACTCGTGCGCGCCGGTCGTCGACAAGGACCTCACCGTCACGGCCGATCTCGAGTCGCTCGCGGGCACGTGGTCGGGGACCTACACGAACACGCGCCAGCGGGAAAACTGCACGTTCAACAACGCCGGCAACATGACGATCACGATCGCGGCGGACGGCACGGCGTTCTCGAACACCGGGAACGTCACGGGCCTCGAGCTCCGCCAGCTCCCCTCGTGCAACCTCGTACGCAGGGAGACGGGCACCTCGCCGAAGGAAGCGATCACGGTCGCGGGCAACGCCACGAGCGGCACGTGGACGTTCAACATCCCGGGCGTGGGCAGCCTCGCGATGCCGTACACCGGCACGGTGGCGGGCAAGAAGCTCTCGGGCGGCTGGACCTGCCCGACCTGCATCGGCTCGTTCACCCTCACGAAGCAGTAGCCTCGCCACGCCGCGGGGGCGCGCCTCTTCGGTCGCGCAGGCGCCTCGTCGGGCGGCGACCCGTGCGCTCGGCACGGCGGAGCTTCCGCAACCCACCGCCGCGACGGCACGATCCGTTTTGCGCTGTGCGCCAGGGCGCGCTCGTGGGATCCAACACGCCGGAGGTCGCGTGGATCCGATCATCGTCGCTTCGAAGCTCACCAAGACGTACGCGTCCGGCTTCCAGGCGCTCAAGGGCGTCGACCTGACGATCCGGCGCGGCGAGATCTTCGCGCTCCTCGGACCGAACGGCGCGGGCAAGACGACGCTCATCGGCGTCATCTGCGGCATCGTCAACGCGACGTCCGGCACCGTCCTCGCCGACGGGCACGACATCGTGCGCGACTACCGCGCCGCGCGGACGAAGATCGGCCTCGTTCCGCAGGAGCTCTCGACCGACATGTTCGAGACCGTCTGGAACGCGGTCACCTTCAGCCGCGGCCTCTTCGGCAAGCCGAAGGATCCCGCGCACGTGGAGAAGGTCCTCCGGGATCTGTCGCTCTGGGAGAAGCGGGACAGCAAGATCATGACGCTCTCGGGCGGGATGAAACGGCGCCTCTTGATCGCGAAGGCGCTCTCGCACGAGCCGCGCATCCTCTTCCTCGACGAGCCGACCGCCGGCGTCGACGTCGAGCTCCGGCGCGACATGTGGAAGATGGTCCGCGAGCTCCGCGAGAGGGGCGTGACGGTAATCCTGACCACGCACTACATCGAAGAGGCCGAGGAGATGGCCGACCGGATCGGCGTGATCAACAAGGGCGAGATCATCCTCGTCGAGGAGAAGGCCGCGCTGATGCAGAAGCTCGGCCAGAAGCAGCTGACCCTGATCCTCCAGCGGCCGCTCGCGAGCATCCCCGAGGCCCTCTCGGAGTACGCGCTCGAGCTCTCCGACGACAAGAGCCGGCTCGTCTTCAGCTTCCAGTCGGAGGCCGAGCGCGCGCGGATCGCGGGGCTGCTCCGCGCGCTCGCCGAGCTCGGCATCGACTTCAAGGATCTCCAGACCCGCGAGAGCTCGCTCGAAGAGATCTTCGTCAGCCTGGTGAGGTCGGACGCATGAACTGGTACGCGATCCGCGCCATCTACCTCTTCGAGATGGCGCGCACCTTCCGCACGCTGCTCCAGAGCATCCTCTCGCCGGTGATCTCGACGTCGCTCTACTTCGTCGTCTTCGGCTCGGCGATCGGCTCGCGCATGGCCGAGATCGACGGCGTCCACTACGCAGCGTTCATCATTCCGGGCCTCACGATGCTCTCGCTCCTCAACGAGAGCATCTCCAACGCGGCGTTCGGGATCTACATGCCGCGCTTCGCGGGGACGATCTACGAGGTGCTGTCGGCGCCGATCTCGTGGATCGAGATCGTCCTCGGCTACGTGGGCGCCGCCGCGTCGAAGTCGGTCATGCTCGGGTCGATCATCCTCGTCACCGCCCGGCTCTTCGTCTCGTACGAGGTCGCGCACCCGGTCTGGATGCTCACGTTCCTCGTGCTCACGGCGGTGACATTCAGCCTGTTCGGCTTCATCATCGGCCTCTGGGCCGATGGCTTCGAGAAGCTGCAGCTCGTGCCGATGCTCATCGTCACGCCGCTCACGTTCCTCGGCGGCAGCTTCTACTCGCTCAAGATGCTCCCGCCGGTCTGGCAGAAGGTCACGCTCTTCAACCCCGTCGTCTACCTCGTCAGCGGCTTTCGCTGGAGCTTCTACGGCGTCTCGGACGTGAGCATCGAGCTGAGCGCCGGGATGACGTTCGTCTTCATGGTGATCTGCCTCCTCACGGCGCGCTGGCTCATCCGGAGCGGCTACCGCCTGAAGAGCTGACTCGCTCGCGGCGCTTCGCGCCGGGGAGCACGGCCGCGGGGAGGGAGAGCGTGCTAGAGGGAGCCGGATGCCGCCCCCGTCGCTGACGCCCGCCGAGAGAGCGCTCCTCCGCGAGGTCCGGCTGTCCGATGAGGATCACGGCGGGCTCGCCGGCGCCGAGCTCTCCGTCGACGAGTACGAGACGATGGACCGCCTGTGCACGCTCGGGCTCGTCGAGGCGCTCGGCGAGTACGGCGAGGCCCCCGACGGCGAAGAGGACGAGCGCGCGGCCGGGGCCTCCGCGCTCGTCTACCGGATCACGGCGGCCGGCGTGGACGCGCTCGCCGACGATCCTCGCCCCGACGTCTGAGGCGCGCGGCGTCGACCGAGCACGCGCGGAGCGTCGACCGAGCAACGTACGGCGCCGAACGGCTTGCGTCGGCGGGACAAACTGTTTTGATCGCCGCCCGTGCCGGCCACCGAGACGCATCGCACCATCACCGCGGTCTACCGGCTCGAGTCGCCGCGGCTCATCGCCGGCCTCGTGCGGATCGTGCGCGACGTCGGCCTCGCCGAGGAGCTCGCGCAGGACGCGCTCGTCGCCGCGCTCGAGCAATGGCCGGAGTCGGGCGTCCCGGACAACCCCGGCGCCTGGCTCATGAGCACGGCGAAAAATCGCGCCATCAACGTGCTCCGGCGCGGCAAGATGATGGATCGGAAGCACGAGCTCTTCGCCCACGAGCTCGACGCTCGGCAGGAGTCGGCGGCTCGAGACGTCGAGGCCATGGTCGACGACGACGTCGGCGACGATCTTCTCCGCCTCGTGTTCACGGCGTGCCACCCGGTCCTGTCGATCGAGGCGCGCGTCGCGCTCACCCTCCGGCTGCTCGGTGGTCTGACCACCGACGAGATCGCGCGGGCCTTCCTCGTGTCGGAGCCGACGATCGCGCAGCGCATCGTCCGTGCGAAGCGGACGCTCGCCGAGGAGCGTGTCCCGTTCGAGGTGCCGCGCCGCGCCGACCTCGCCGAGCGCCTGTCGTCGGTGCTCGGCGTCATCTACCTCGTGTTCAACGAGGGCTACGCGGCGACCGCCGGCGACGACCTGATGCGCCCTCGTCTCTGCGAGGACGCTCTCCGCCTCGGTCGCGTCCTCGCCGGGCTCACGCCGGAGGAGCCGGAGGTGCACGGGCTCGTCGCGCTGATGGAGATCCACGCGTCACGCGCGCCAGCGCGCACCGGCCCGTCGGGCGCGCCGATCCTCCTGCTCGAACAGAACCGCGCGCGATGGGACCAGCTGCTCATCCACCGCGGCCTCGCCGCGCTCGAGCGCGCGGAGGCGCTCGGCGGCGCGCGAGGCCCCTACGCGCTTCAGGCCGCGATCACCGCGTGCCACGCGCGGGCGCGCACGGCCGACGCCACCGACTGGCCGCGCATCGCGTCGCTCTATGCCGAGCTCGCCGAGGTCATGCCGTCGCCGGTCGTCGAGCTGAACCGCGCGATGGCCGTCTCGATGGCCGAGGGCCCCGCCGCCGGCCTCGCGATCGTCGACGCGATCGCATCCGAGCCGTCGCTCGAGCGGTATCACCTTCTCCCGAGCGCGCGGGCGGACCTCTTGTCGAAGCTCGGCCGCTTCGACGAGGCGGCCGCCGAGTTCGAGCGCGCCGCCTCGCTCACGCGCAACGCGCGCGAGCGCACCCTGCTCCTCGAGCGCGCCGCCGAGTGCGCGCGCGGGCCAGACTCCGACGGCTGAGCTCACGCAGGCCACACGCTCACCCGCGCGAGGCGGCGGGGCATCCGAAGTCGCGCGGCGTCGGCGCGGCGCGCGCGCGAACTCGTCCGAACGGGGCACATCTCCTCGGAAGAGCTCTCTACCGCACTCACGCGCGCGCGCAGCGGCGCTCCGCTCCAAGGACGTAGACGACGTACTCAGCCGTGGCGCGTGATTCGCATGAGCCGCCTCCAACCCCACGGAGTTCGTCGTGCGCACAGCCATCCTCGTCACGAGCAGCGTCGGCCTCGTCGCTGCGCTCGTCTCGCTCGCGTCCTGCTCGTCCGACCCAAAGAAGAACCCGGCGTGCAGCAACGGGCGCCAGGACTCCGACGAGGCCGGCATCGACTGCGGTGGATCGTGCCCAACGGCGTGCACCGGAGGCGACGCGCAGCCGATCGGCAGCGCCAACGGGATCAAGGACAACGGCGAGACGGACATCGACTGCGGAGGACCGAACGCCCCGAAATGCGCAGACGGCAAGACCTGCGAGGCGAGCGGCGACTGCCAGAGCAACTTCTGCCCGGAGTCGACGAAGGTCTGCACGGTCGCGCGCGCCGACGACAAGGTGAAGAACGGCTTCGAGACGGACATCGACTGCGGCGGCCCCGCCGCGCCGCCGTGCACCGAGGGCAAGTCCTGCCTCGAGGACGGCGACTGCCACGCCGCCTGCAACTACGCGAAGAAGTGCGTCGACGCGCCGAGCTGCAAGCCACACCTCGGCGGCGACACCTGCGGGAAGGGCGAAGTAGGCCCCGGCGCCCGCCACGAGAGCTGCTGCCGGACGCTGCCCGTCACGGGCTACACCGACCCCCGGCACCCCGACAAGACGGTCTACCTCGACAAGTACGAAATCACCTCCGGCCGCGTCCGCGCGTTCATCAACGCGGTGACGGCGCGGTACGGAGGCGTCCCGAAGATCAGAAACTGGATCGTCGAAAACCCTCCGCCGATCTGGGACGCGTCCTGGAACAAGTTCCTCCCGATCGACTTCGACGGCGAGGAGATCACCGTCAGTCGGCTCCTGCTCGGCGATCCGCGCGGCGGGCCCGACGCGCCGCCCGTCCCGCTCGCGGACGAGACGCGGAAGACCGGCGTCGACTTCCAGTTCAACGGCTCGCTCTTCGTCTACCTCCACGGAAACAACTGCAGCACCCACGCGCCGACCGCCTTCGGCTTCCCGACCTTCTTCTACCCGGCCAACGTCCTCGCGAAGATGGGCAAGGAGTTCCCGCCGCGCGCCGACGGGAAAGACTTCGCGGGCGCGATCATCCCCGCGAGCGAGCACCTCGAGGTCAAGGCGATGAACTGCATCTCCAACGCGCTGCTCGCCGCGTTCTGCCACTGGGACGGCGGCCAGCTCGCGACCGACGAGGTCCTCGACTTCGTGACGGACAGTCCGCGCGGCGGGTCCGACGCGCTCGGCAACGCGCAGGGCTGCGGGACGCAGGTCGGCACCGAGGATCCCCCGGCGACGGCGGCCGCGACGACGGGCGGACGCTGCGCGGACCTCGCGAAGATCAACGCCACGTACGACGCCGGCGCGCTCCTCCCCCTCCCCGAGAGCCCGCTCAACGCGAACAACTACGAGTTTCCCTTCTTCGCCCAGAGCGTCATGCACGACAAGGCGTGGGAGATCGCGGCCCCCGGACGTGGGAGCCTCGCGGCGAACGGCGAGCAGGCCGACACCGTCCGCATCCGTCCCGGCGACGAGCCCTGGATGGACCTCGCCGGAAACCTGAACGAGGCGGTGCTGACGATGGACGGGGCGACGTTCACCGGGAAGTTCGGCCTGAAGTTCCGCGGCATCGGCTACAACAGCGCGCGCTCCGAGCTGAACTTCAAGGACACCTGGGTGGGCGAAGGCGGCCTCCGGCGAATGGAGCGGCCCGAGGCCAAGGCCGCCTTCATGGGCGGGCGCTGCATGCGCTTCCGGTGAACGAGAGCGAGACGGAGAGCGTGCGAGCGACAGCGAGCGCGCTGCCGCCTGATTTCCGTGGCGCTCTCGGCGAAACTCGTGGCGTAATCCCTCCTTCGTGCGTCGAGCGCTCCCGCCGCGACGCGCGCCGAGGGAGGGCTCATGATTCGACGCTCGTGGACGCTTCCGATGGCCCAGCCGCCGCGCGGCCCGCGCCCGGCCCCGCGCTCGCCCAGGCCGCGAGCGGACCTCCCCACGCCGACGCTCGCCGACGACGCGGCGCACGCCGAGGCGTTCCGGAACCACCCGCACAAGGAGTGGTACACGGAGTGGTGGTACTTCAACGTCCGTGACCCGAAGAGCGGCCTCGCGCTGCTCGGGATGTACGAGGCGTCGCCCTTCGGGCTCGGGACGGGCGCCTTCGCCGCGATGGTGTTCCCGCGCGACGGCGCGCCGTTCGACGCGACCGATCTCTACGGCCCCTCCGAGGTGAAGGTCAGCGACGAGCGTCCCGACGTGCGCATCGGCCCGACGAACCACGCGTACGCCGTCGACGACGACACGTACCGCATCGTCGCCGCGAGCCGCGACGGCCGCGTCGCCTGGGACCTGACGCTCGAGCGGGCCGAGGGCGCCGCTCCGTCGTGGCTGCTCCACGACGCCCAGGGCCCGCTCGACTGGGAGGACGGCTTCTGGATGACGTGGCTTCCGCTCGCCCGCGCGCGCGGCACGGTCACGATCGACGGCGTCACCCACACGATCGACGGCGCGGCCGCCTACCACGACCACAACTGGGGCGTCTGGTGCTCGCCGATCCGCAACTGGCAGTGGGTGCAGTGCTCCTCGCCGGCCGAGCGGATCGCGCTCGACCTCGGCTACTCGGATGGCTTCGATCCGCCGCGCGCGGCGATCCTCGACCTCGACGGACGGCGCGTCGCGTTCGACGCCTCGGGGATCGATCTCCCGACGTACGCCGGCTTCCGCGACTGGCCGGGCACGCCGTGGAAGTACCCCGAGAGCGCCACGACGACGCTCGTCGATCCGACGGGCCGCCTCCGCGTCGAGGTGGAGTGGTCGGCGCCCCAGAGCGCGACGCTCCCGCTGTACACGACGATCGTCCTCTTCGAGCAGCACGTCGCGGTCACGCTGCGGGTCTCGGAGAAGGACGAGAGCGGCAGCTGGCAGCCGGCGCGGGTCTTCACGCTCGACGGCATCGCCGAGTGGTCCGACTCGTACCTCGCCGAGTGGTCGACGGGCGAAGGGCTCGTCGGCGGCTACACGGCGGAGGCCACGGTGTTCGGCGGCGGCGTCACCGGGCTCACCGTCGCGCACGAGCTCGTCGATCGCGGCTTCGCGGTCACCGTCGTCGAGCCCGAGCAGGCGCTCGACGCGAAGGGCGACCGCGGGATGGCCGTCGGCGGGATGGCGCGCTCGCACTACGCGCGCGTGCCCCGACTCGGCCAGGCGCCGGCAAGCCAGCCGGCCGGCCGCCCCACGCCGAGCTCCCGCGACGATCGCTGGAGCGCGCGCCACGTCACCTTCGCCGCCGGCTCGTCGAGCGTGCCGGACGAGGCCGAGCGCGCGATCGCGAGCGCCGCCCGCGCGTTCCGCGACACGTACTGCGATCAGGGCTACCGGATGCGCGTCAGCGGCGCGTCCGCCGCCGTCGAGCCCGAGCCGCGCGCGCTCGCGGCGCGCCGCGCCGAGGCCGTGCGCGACCGCCTCGTCGCGAGCGGCGTCGCCGACGACCTCATCGTGCTCGCGGCGGACGGCGCGACCGGGCGCCCCGAGGCGATCATCGCCCTCGAAGAGTGGGTGCTGCCTGGCGAGCACGGCTTCCGCTTCTTCCCGGCGTACTACCGGCACGTCACCGACACGATGGCGCGCATCCCCGTCTACGACCGCGACGGCCACCAGACCGAGCGTCGCGTGATCGACAACCTGAACCCCACGCCCGAGCAGCTCATGCTCCGGAGCGGCAAGCGCCCCGTCCCTGCGCCCTCGAGCAGCTCGACGCCGCTCCAGATGGTGCGCGCCGCGCTGACGACGCTCATCGGCGACGACTACGACCCGCGCGACTTCCTCCAGATGGGCATCCGCATCTCGCGCTACCTCGCGACGTGCCCGGAGCGACGCGCGCCGCTCGAGGACATGTCGTGGTGGAACTACCTGTGCGGCTTCTCGCCGAAGACGCGCTGCTACCTCTACCGCTACAGCAACGCGTTCACGCGCGACTCGACGGCGTCGGGGCGCGTGCTCGCGGCGTTCGACTGGCGCTACGGGGACGCGCGCACCAACGGCAGCACCTACGTCCAGCTCTTCGAGCCGCGGCCTCCGGGGAGCGGCGAGAGCTTCGACGGCACGCTCAACGCGCCGACGACCGAGGCGTGGTTCATCCACTGGCGGCGCTACCTCGGCGAGCGCGGCGTGCGCTTCGTCTCGGGCGCGCTCGAGAGCCTCGACGTCGCGACCGTCGACGGCAAGGAGGTCGTCGTCCCGTCCGTGCGCCGCGGCGGCAAGGCGACCGCCGAGCCGTGGCTCGGACGGACCCGGAGACCGCACTACGTCGTGGTGGCGACCGACGCGCCGTCGGCCGAGAAGGTGTCCGCGCCGCTCCCGAAGGTCGGCGTCCCCGCGGGGCTCGTCGGCTACACGACGAGCTTCGACGGGAAGCCGCGCGATCCGCACACGCAGCCGGGCATCGGGCCGAGCGATCGCCTGCAGACGCTCTCGGGCGTGCAGTACTTCTTCGATCAGGACTTCGCCATCGGCTGCCACGCCTACTCGCTCGACGCGCCCTGGTCGCTGTCGACGCTCAGCATGCAGCGCGCCTGGAACCGCGTTCCCTTCGTGAAGCGCGACGGCTTCGCGGGTCTTCTCAGCGTCGACATCGGCGACTTCAAGGTCCCCGCGGGACCGACGCGCACGACCGCCTGGGACTCGACGTACGAGGAGCTCGGCACTGGGGTGTGGATGCAGCTGTCGAACGATCTGCGCACGGCGCCGCTCGGGCCGAGCCCGGTCCGCCTGCCGCGGCCGACGTGGTTCCACGTCGACGACAACCTGGAGTTCGGCGATCGCGACGGCAAGAAGGGCGTGGTCGTCCGAAACGAGACGCCGTATCTCGTCCCGATCACGTCGGACTGGGAGCGCCGCCCCGGACCGATGCCGTTCGATCCCGACGTGCCCGACGCCCCCGTCGCGCCCGCGCCGCCGGCGCCCGGCGTCTGGACCGCGCCGCACGGCGGATATCCCGTCCACTGGGGCTCGCTCGTCTACGCGGGCATCTACCTCAAGACGTTCACGCGCATGACGACGATGGAGTCGGCGAACGAGTCCGGACGTCACGCGGTCAACGCCGTCCTCGATCACTACAACGCGCACCACGGCTCGACCGTCGCCCCGCCGTCGCCTCCGCCGGATCGCCACCCCGATCCGAGCGAGCTCTCGGCCGACGAGGTGCCGTCTCCGTTCATCGGCGACTATTGCCGGATCTGGAACATCGAGCGCTACGAGAACCCGAGCTTCGACACGCTGAAGGCGATCGACCAGACGCTCTTCGACCTCGGGCTTCCGCACCTCTTCGATCTCCTCGGCGTCGAGCTGCTCCCGTCGGTGCTGAGCCACCTCTTCCCCTACCGAGGTGACTGCTCGCCGACCGGCCAGGCGCCGCCCGATCCGATCCCGCCCCCCGCGCCGTGGTGCCCGCCGTTCGTCGGCAACGTCGTCGGCAAGGTCGCGCGCCTCTTCGGGCGCTCGAAGCGCTGAGCCTCGGTCGGCTCAGGTCGCGCCGCGAAAGCCGGGGACGAGCGCGTCGACGAGCGCGCGCGGATCCGGCACGCCTTGGCGGCGCATCCAGGCTTCCGCCTCGTCGCGACGCAGCGGCGAGGCCGAGAGCTCTCCAAGGCGGAAGCGCGCGGCCTCACGGTAGAGCGCCATCCCGGCGCGGTCGAAGCCGGCGACGGCGCGCTCGAGGGCAGCGAGGGCGCGTGAGCGATCGGCGTCGGCGTGAGCGAGGCCTCCCTCGACGAGCGCGGCCCAGGGCGCCGCGAAGGGCCGCGTGTCCTTGTCGATCTCGCGGCGCATCTTGCGAGCGTCGGCGAGGAGCCTCTCGCGCGTCCAGCCGCCCTGCCCGCGCCCGCTGTCGCACCGCTCGGCCGCGGCGAGCGCGACGCGCGCGCGACCGTGACGGAGCCACGAGCGGTAGAACTGGAGGCTCGGGATCATCGCGGACTTGAGCTCGCCCCAGTGATCGATCAGCATGCGCCACGCCGGCCACGGATCGCCGGCGATGAGCTGAAGGTGCACCGTCCCCATCAGCTCGGTGAGCTGCCCGCGGCGGTACGTCTTCTCCGGCCAGCGCTCCGCGTCGCCGCCCTGACGCGCCACGGCGTCGCGCGCGCGAGCGAGCGCGTCGTCGCCGGCGCCCCTCGACCACCACGCGAGGACACACTCGCCGCCGTACCCCTCGGCGACCCCGAAGAGATCGCCTCGGTGCTCGGCGTCGGCGCTGAAGCGCTCGGCGGCCTCACGGAGCGCCGGCAGGTCGCCCAGCATCGCGAGCGACGTCAGGAGGAACGCCATCACCGTCGTGATCTCCCACGCCACGCCGCTGCACGATTCGCGCAAGATCGAGAGCGATCGGTTGCACGCGAGGACCGCGTCGTAAAAACGTCCGCTGCAGTAGGCCTGGTTGGCGATGCCGAGCTCGAGCCAGGCGGCGTCGTAGGGGTCCTTCGTGAGCGCGACGAGGCGGCGCGCGTGATTCAGCAGCCGCTCCGCGTGCCAGTCGAACAGCGGGCCGCCGACGTGCGCCTCGAGCGCGACCTCGTACGCGAGCGCGCGCGCGACGGACGACGCATCGCCGACATCGAGGATCCGCTCGAGGTGCTGGGTGCGGAACGCGTCGGAGAGCGTCACGTTGACCATCGACATGCTCGTCGACGCCGTCCAGAGCGCCTCGAGGCGCGGACGCTCGGCCTCGGGGATACGCCGCTCGCGGATGCCGTCGACGTCGATGCGCCGCGCCACGAAGCGAAGGCGACGGCGGAGCGCGCCGAGCATCGCGCGCGTGGGCGACGCCGGGGGCTCCACGCCCGCGGCGGCGAGCACCGAGCGCATGACCTCCCAGCCGAGCCGCACGTAGCCACCCTTGACGTACTGCTCGGCGGCGAGCCGCTTGAGCGTGCGGACGTGCGCGCTGGCGACCGCGTCGCCGAGCTCGCGACTCGCGTCGAGGTAGCGGCGCGCCGCCTCCGCCGCTCGCCCGTGGTTGGCGTGCGCCGCGGCGGCCCGCTCGAGCAGGATCGCGCGCTCGACGTCGCCTCCGCCGAGCGCGATCGCCTTCTCGTAGAGCTCGGCGGCGCGATCGAACGCGAGCGTCGCGGCGGCGCGCTCGGCGGCCCGGTAGGCGCACGCGGCCGCGCGCTCGGTCTCGCCGGCCCCCTCCCAGTGGACCGACAGCGCGTCGGCGTCGTCGGGCGCGTGGCGCTCGAGGGTCTCCGCGAGCGAGCGGTGAATCGCGGCCCGGTCGCCGGACGAGAGGAGCCGCTGCGTGGCCTCGGCGATCTTGTCGTGGTACGGCGCGATCGCCTCGCCTGCCGCCGAAGGGCCCTGCCGGAGCAGGAAGGCGTCGCGGAGGGCGAGGATCGCGGTGCGCGCCTCGGCCTCGAGGTGGGCGGCCTCGATCGCGATCGTCGTCGCCAGCGGGCGCACCGCGATCGAGGCGACGTCGAGGAGCGCGCGCTCCGCGGGCGCGAGATCGCGCAGGCGCGCGGCGACGAGCGCCTGCACGTCGAGCGCTCCCTGGGCGAGCTCGGTGTCCGACGGCGCGGACGCGAGGTACCGCGCGAGCTCGCACGTGAGGAAGGGGTCGCCCTCGCTCTGGCTGACGACCCTGGCGACGCGCGCGTCTCCCTCTCCGAGGAACACCGCCGCGAGCCGCGCGGCGTCCACGTCCTCGAGCGGTCCGAGGCGAACGCGCTCGACGGGCACGAGCGCGCGCGGCGGCGGCTCGAGGAGGCGCTCGACGATGACGCTCTCGCGACTGTCGCTGCGCATGCTGAGGATGAGGAGCAGCGGCGGCGCGGGCGCGCCGAACGGACGGAGCAGCGCCTCGAGCACGGCGAGCGAGTCGGCGTCGTCCCACTGCATGTCGTCGATCCAGAGGACGACGGGTCCGCGCGCGGCGAGACGCGCGAGCACCTCGCGGAGAGCGTCGAAGCCGCGCGCGCGGAGATCCGGCTCGTCGGGCGAGACGACGGGCGCCGGATGCGCGCCGAGCTCCGGCACGGTGCGAAAGACAGGGAAGACGCGCACCACCGCCTGCGCGATCGCGGGCTCGAACGAGCCGAGGTCGAACATCGCGCGCGCATGCGCCGCGAGCGCGTCCATCGCCGCGTCGAGAGCCTTGAACGGCACGGTCTCTTGCGGATGGCAGCGCGACGAGAGCACGAGCGCGTGCTTCTCGCGCGCCTTGAGGTCGGCGAGGAAGCTCCGGAGGAGCGTCGTCTTGCCGATCCCCGACGGGCCCTCGACGAGCACGGCGACGGGGATCCGCTCGGACTCGACGCGACGGAGCGCGCTCTTCAGCGCGGCGACCTCGGACTGCCGGCCGACGAACCCGCCCGGGACCGGCAGCCCGAACGTCGGCGAGAGCGACGGCACGTCAGCGCCGGCCGCGAGGTGCCGGAGCGCGCCGCGCGCGTCGGGCCGGACGTGTGGCTCGGGATCGAGGAGGAGCATCGCGAGGTTCGCGAGGTCCTCGTCGGGCGTCTCGCCGGCGATCGGCGGAGGTCGCGAGCCCGCGGCCTTCGTCACCTGGTTCGTGCGCATCGAACCGCCGAAGGGACTCCGACCGGCGAGGAGCTCGTAGAGGATGCCTCCCACCGCGTAGAGATCGGCGGCCGCCGTCGTCGCGTCGGCGCGGACCTGCTCGGGCGCCATGTACCGGGGTGTGCCTGCGCTCGCGAGATCGGGCGGCCTCAGCGTCTGCGTGGCGGCGAGGCCGAAGTCGAGGAGGACGACCCGCCCGCTCGCCGTGACCATGACGTTCGCGGGCTTCACGTCGCGATGAACGACGGCCGCGTCGTGCAGCACCGAGAGCCCGACGCACAGCTCCGACAGCGCCGCGCGCAGCCGCGCGAGCGCCGCCGCGTCGAGCGGGCGTTTCGTCGCGCGCACCCCGCTTCGAGCCGCGGGCTCCGGCGCGTCGCCGCGCGCCCGCCCGTCGATCGTCGTCGCGGTCTTCGGATCGCCGTCGCGCGCCGCGGGCCCGCTGCCCGTCGCGGCGCCGAGGGGCGCGGCGCGGCCGTGACGCACCCACGACTCGAGATCCGTGCCGTCGACGAGCTCCATCGTGAAGAAGCAGTCGTCGCCGTCGGTCACCAGCTCGAAGAGCTGCACGAGGTTGCGGTGCTGGAGCGCCGAGCGGGTGCGGAACTCCGACTTGAGCCGCTGGGCCTGCATCGGGCCGATCTCGTGCATCCGCTTGAGCGCGACCTCCTTGCCGAGCGCGCGGTCCCACGCTCGATAGACGACGCCCATCCCGCCTTCGCCGAGACGCTCCCTCAGCTCGAAACGCCGCGCCAGCAGGCCCTCTCGAGCGATTCCCAGAAGCCCCATTCGACGGTCGTCCTCGCCCAGCCAGGAACTATCCTCGTTGGTTCTGGGCGGCCGGTCAACGGCGGTCGAGCTTGCCCGGCGCCCTCAGAGCCGCGCGGCCTCGGGCGCGATCGTCCGGCGCTTGTCGGCGATGGTCGCGAGGGCCTTGTCGTAGGACCGCGCGAACGCGAGGATGCCCTCCTCTTCGAGCTCCTCGGCGAGCCAGCAGAAGTCGATCCCGAGCCGCGCGAGCGCGGCCATCTGCGCGTGCGCGCGATCGCGCTCCCCGGTGAGGCGCAGCGCCGGATCGCCCCGATCGAGGTACGCGCGGAACAGATCCGGCGTCACCGTGTCGACGGTCTCCGGTCCGATGAGCGCCTCGACGTAATAGAGGTCCGGGTACGCCGGATCCTTCGGCGACGTCGACGCCCAGAGGAGCCTCTGCGGGTGGGCGCCTCGCGCGGCCAGCCGCTCCCAGCGCTCGCTCGCGTAGATCCGCTCGTACTCCTCGTAGGCGAGCTTCGCGTTCGCGATCGCGATCTCGCCGCGGAGGTCTCGGCCCTCGCTCCGACGAGGCTCATCGAGGGCGTCGAGCACCGCGTCGACCTTCGCGTCGACGCGAGACACGAAGAAGCTCGCCACCGACGCGATCCGCTCGACCGGATCGTTCCGCGCGACGCGCGCCTCGAGCGCCCTCAGGTACGCCTCGAGCACCTCGCGGTAGCGCGACACGGAGAAGAGGAGCGTGATGTTGATGTTGATGCCGTGCGCGAGGCAGCTCTCGATCGCCGGGAGCGCCGCGCGGGTGCCGGGGATCTTCACCATGAGGTTCGGCCGGTGCACGAGGTTCCACAGGCGGAGCGCTTGCTCGACGGACGCCGCGCAGTCCTCGGCGACTCCCGGAGGGACCTCGATCGACGCGAAGCCGTCCGCGCCGCCCGACGCCTCGTAGACCGGCCGGAGGCGATCGCACGCCAGCACGAGGTCGCGCACCATGATGCGCTCGAGCACGCTCTGGTCCTTCTCGGAGGGCGGCGCAGATCGGATGAGCTCGTCGTAGTCGCTCGAGCCGGCGATGGCCTTCTGGAAGATCGTCGGGTTCGACGTGAGTCCGCGGAGCCCTTGCCCGACGTCGCGCTCGAGCTCTCCCGACGTGAGGAGCGCGCGATCGATGTAGTCCAGCCAGATGCTCTGCTCGAGCTCTTCGAGGCGGCGGATCGGATTCATGGTGCGAAATCCGTGCACCGCGCGTGCCGCCGCAGCGCGAGCTCCGCCGCCGCCCACGACGCGCCGCAGATCCGGGTCGTTCGCGGCGCCGGATCGTTCTATCTAGGGACGCATGCCCACCAAGCAGAGCGGCGGCATCCGGCTCGCCGGGATCGCCCTCCTCGCGCTCGGCTGCGGAGGAGCCGTCGCGGCCGCGCCGGTCACCTTGCCCGCCGTGCCGAGGAACGCGCTCCGCGCGCCGCGCGACTTCGCCGCGATCCCGGACCGCGACGACCGCGCGCGGGCGATCTTCGTCGAGGCGAGCCGCGTGATGCTCCACGCGCGGTGCACGAACTGCCACCCCGCCGGCGACAGCCCGACCCAGGGCGAGGACGGGCGCATGCACGATCCGCCCGTCGCGCGCGGCCCGAGCGACACGGGCGTGCCCGCGCTCGAGTGCGCGTCCTGCCATCAGGATCGCAACCTCGAGCTCGCGCGCGTCCCCGGAGCGCCGAAGTGGCATCTCGCGCCGATCGAGATGGCCTGGGTCGGCAAGACGCCCGGCGCGCTCTGCGAGCAGCTCAAGGACCGCAAGCGGAACGGCGACAAGAGCCTCGCCGAGATCGCCGAGCACACCGCGCACGACGAGCTCGTCGCCTGGGGCTGGGCGCCCGGACACGGCCGCGAGCCGGCGCCGGGGACGCAAGCCGAGTTCGCCGCGCTCGTCGGCGCGTGGGTCAAGGAGGGCGCGGCGTGCCCACGGGACGAGGTGAAGCGATGAGTATCCGACTCCGCGTCAACGGGACCGATCGCGAGCTCGACGTCGACCCGGAGACACCGCTGCTCTGGGCGCTCCGCGACGCGCTCGGCCTCACGGGCACGAAGTACGGCTGCGGCGAGGCACTGTGCGGAGCGTGCACGGTCCACCTCGACGGCGAGGCCGTGCGCTCGTGCGTGACGCCGGTGCGGCGCGCGGCGGGCAAGCACGTCACCACGATCGAGGGCCTCTCGCCGGACGGCTCGCACCCGCTGCAGAGGGCGTGGCTCGAGCTCGGCGTCCCGCAATGCGGCTTCTGCCAGGCCGGTCAGATCATGAGCGCGGCCGCTCTCCTCGCGAAGAAGGCGAAGCCGACCGACGCGGAGATCGATCGGTCGCTCGCCGGAAACCTCTGCCGATGCGGCACCTACCTCCGGATCCGGGCCGCCGTGAAGAAGGGCCGCGGGTGAGCCGTGAGCGAGTCGATCCGCGTCGTCCGACGCTCGTTCCTCGCCGGGCTCGGCGTCGCGCTCGGCGGCCTCGCGCTCGGATCGTTCGCGCGCGCGGAGGAGCCCTCCGCGGCGACGCCGAGAGCGGGCGCGGCAAGCGGCGACGGCCTCCGGCCGAACGTGTTCGTGCACGTGGCGCCGGACGGAGTCGTGACGATCATGTGCGCCCGCTCCGAGATGGGCCAGGGCGTACGCAGCACGCTCCCGGCGCTGATCGCCGACGAGCTCGGCGCGGACATGGCGCGCGTGAAGATCGTGCAAGCCGACGGCGACAAGGCTTACGGCGATCAGAACACCGACGGATCGAGCAGCGTCCGGAAGGCCTTCGACGCACTCCGGCGCACCGGCGCCGCCACGCGCATGATGCTCGTCGCCGCCGCCGCGCGGCGCTTGAAGGTGCCCGCCGCCGCGCTCCAGGTCCGCGACCACGCCGTGTTCCACGACGCGACGAAGCGATCGCTCGGGTTCGGCGAGCTGGCGAACGACGCCGCGAAGGTCCCGGTGCCGAGCGCGGAGGCGATCGTGCTCCGTCCACTCTCGGAGCTCAGGACGATCGGCAAGGATCTCCCGCTCGTCGACGGCCCCGACATCGTCACCGGGCGCGCCGCGTTCGGCGCCGACGTGCGCCTGCCGGGGATGCTCACCGCCGTCATCGCGCGCCCGCCCGTCGTCGGCGGCAAGGTGGCGAGGCACGATCCCGCGAGGGCGCTCGCGGTCAAGGGCGTGAAGCGCGTCGTGGCCCTCCCCGCGCCGAAGCCGCCCTACGGCTTCCAGCCCCTCGGCGGCCTCGCGGTCGTCGCCGACGACACGTGGTCGGCGATGCGCGGCCGCAAGCTCCTCGAGATCGCGTGGGAGCACGGCGACAACACCGTGTACGACTCGACGACGTACCGCGCGAAGCTCGAGGCCGCCGTCCGTGCGCCGGGTCGCGTCGTGCGCGATCTCGGCGACGTCGACGGGGCGCTCGCGGGCGCGAAGCGAACCGTCGAATCCATGTACTACGCAGCCAATCTGGCGCACGCGCCGATGGAGCCGCCGGTGGCCGTCGCCAAGGTCGACGCGCAGTCGTGCGAGGTGTGGGCGTCGACGCAGAACCCGCAGTCCGCGCGCACCGCGCTCGCGAAGGCGCTCGGGCTCGACGAGAGCAAGGTCACGGTGCACGTGACCTTGCTGGGCGGCGGCTTCGGTCGGAAGTCGAAGCCCGACTTCGTGGTCGAGGCCGCGCTCGTCGCGAAGGAGATGGGCGCGCCGGTGCGCGTGCAGTGGACGCGCGAGGACGACCTCCAGCACGACTACTACCACTCGGTCAGCGCGCAGCGGCTCGTCGCCGGGCTCGACGGCGCCGGCAAGATCATCGCCTGGCAGCACCGCACGGCCTTCCCGCCGATCGCGTCGATCTTCGACGGGGCGAGCTTCTCCGCCCCCGGACAGCTCGCGCAGGGCGTGCTCGACGTGCCGCTCGCGATCCCGAACGTACGCGCCGAAAACTGCGAAGCGCGCGCGCACACGCGCATCGGCTGGCTCCGGTCGGTCGCGAACATCTACCACGCGTTCGCGGTGCAGAGCTTCCTCGACGAGCTCGCCCACGCGCGCGGGATCGATCCGGCCGAGCACCTGCTCGAGGTCCTCGGACCGCCGCGCACCTGGGGCCCCGCCGACCTCGGCGTGAAGGAGCTGCCGAACTACGGCCAGCCGCTCGACCGGTACCCGGTCGACACGGCCCGGCATCGGCGCGTGCTCGAGCGCGTCACCGCGCTCGCCGGCTGGAAGGATCGCGCCGCCTCGAAGCGCGCGCTCGGCCTCGCCGTGCACCGGAGCTTCCTCGCGTACGTCGCCGTCGTCGTCTCCGTCGTGAGAGACGCGGCCGGCAAGATCCGCGTCGACGAGGCGTGGATCGTGGCCGACGCCGGCCTCGTCGTGAACATGGAGCGCGTGCGCTCGCAGTTCGAGGGCGCCGTCGTCTTCGGGCTGAGCCACGCGCTCTACGGGGAGATCACGATGAAGGCCGGCGCGACGGAGCAGTCGAACTTCCGCGACTTCCGGCTCTTGCGCCTCCCCGAGGCGCCCCGACGGATCCACGTCGAGGTCCTCCGGAGCGACGCGCCGCCGGCGGGCGTCGGCGAGCCGGGCGTGCCCCCGGTGGCGCCGGCCCTCACGAACGCGATCTTCGCGCTCACCGGGACGCGCGTGCGCGAGCTCCCCATCCTCCGCGCGCTCGCGGTGTAGCCGGTGCGCGCTGCCCCGAGCACCGCTCGCCTCCACGGCGTCGTCCTCGCGGCGGGGAGCGGTCGGCGCATGGGCGGACCGAAGGCGCTCCTTCGCCTGGGCGGCCGGACGCTGCTCGAGCGACACCTCGAGCGGCTCCACGAGGCGGGCTGCGCCGACCTGCTCGCGGTGGTCCGGCCCGCGGATGCCGACGCGGCGTCGGCCGTCGCGCGGGAGCTCGCGTGCGCGGTCCGGATCGTCGCCGCGGCGACGCCGAGCCAGGCGGCGTCGCTGGTCGCGGCGCTCCGGCGCGTGGCGCTCGTGGCCGACGACGTCGTCGCGATCACGCCGGTCGATCTCCTCCCGCCGCGCGTCGACACGGTGCGCGCGCTCGCCGCGCGGCTCGAGGGGCCCTTCGCCCCCTCCGAGCGCGTCCTCGCCGCGACGCCCTCGTTTCGCGGCGAGGGCGGGCACCCGGCCCTCGTCCGCGCGGCGGCGCTCGCGCCGTACCTCCGCGGGGAGACGCCTCCGCTCCGCGAAGTCCTCGCCGCGCTCGGCCCGCGCCGCGCGAGGCTCGAGGTCGACGATCCCTCGGTCACCGGCGACCTCGACGAGCCGGCCGACCTCCTCGCCGGAGCCGGGCGCGCCGGTCGGCGCCCACGAGACCCGGCGCCGCGCGCGCCGCGATGATCAGAGGCCGCGGCGGCGGATCATCTCCACGAGCGTGGTGCGGTTCACGCCGAGGAGCTGCGCGGCGCGGTTCTTGTTGCCGTCGGTGCGCTCGAGCGCCTGGCGGATGAGGTTCTTCTGGTAGCTCTCCACCGCGTTGAACAGCTCCACGCCGATCTCGGGGAGCACGCGCGGGAAGCTCGGGTTCGACCCGCGGCGAACGCTCGCGGCGCCGTCGCGGCGCGCGCCCGCGTCGATCGTGACGACGTTCGAGGGCTCGCTCGCGGCGAGCCGCGCCGGCTCCGCCTCCTCGATCCTCGCGCTCGCCGCCGCGCCGGCGAGCAGCGCGCGGAGCTCGCTCTCGACGCTGCTCGCGCCCGGCTCGGACGGCGCGGCCTCGGCGGCGTCGACGTCCGCCGCCGAGAAGCTCACGCGCGGACGCGCACACCGACCGGCGCGGCCGAAGATGTCGTCGGCCTCGACGTACGGACCACGGGCGAGCAGCACGCCGCGCTCGATCGCGTTCTCGAGCGCGCGGACGTTGCCCGGCCACGGGTGCGCCTCGATCGCCTCGAGCGCCGAGCGCGAGAGGCCGAGGATGTCGTCGCGGCCCGAGCGCTCCGCGAGCACGCCGCAGAAGTGGCGCGCGAGCACCGCGAGGTCACCCGGCCGCTCGCGGAGCGCCGGCAGCTCGACGTGGATCACGTTGAGGCGGTAGTAGAGGTCCTCGCGGAAGCGACCCGCCCGCACCTCGGCCTCGAGGTCACGGTTGGTCGCGGCGACGATACGGACGTCGCACTTGACCGCGCGCGTGTCGCCGAGCGGCGTGTACTCGCGCTGCTGCAGGAGGCGGAGGAGCTTCACCTGCACCGCGAGCGGCAGCTCGCCGACCTCGTCGAGGAAGAGCGTGCCACCCTCGGCCGCCGCGACGAGCCCGCGGCGCGTACCCTGGGCGCCCGTGAACGCGCCCTTCGCGTGACCGAACAGCTCGCTCTCGACGAGCTCGTTCGGGATCGCGCCGCAGTTGATCGTGACGAGGGACGCCTCGCGCCGCGGGCTCGCGTCGTGGAGCGCGGCGACGACGAGCTCCTTGCCCGTGCCGCTCTCGCCGGTGACGAGCACCGTGCAGGAGGAGCGCGCGACGCGGTCGATCGTCTCGAGGACCTCGGCGAGCCGAGCGTCCTGGCTGATGATCGCGCCGCGGCTCGTCGAGCGCAGGCAGTGGCCGGTGGTCGGCGCGGCGAAGGACTCGAAGCGGGAATCGACGGCGAGGGCGCTGGCGAGCTGCATACCGAACCCTTGTGCAAGCCGAGGGCCGTCAAAACCATGACGCCGACCTTTCCAAGTGCCTGAAATTAGTAGGGGTCACGGCGACCCAGGGTCATCGATGACCTCGGCCGCGGACCCACCCCTCGCTTCGGGCGCCGGCCCGAAGGCGGCGTGAGGTCGAGTGCTACGCTGCCGCGATGACGGTGCTCCGCGTCACGACGTGGAACGTGCTCCACCACGTCCACGCCCTGAACTGGAAGGAGAAGGCCGTCGAGAGGTTCTCGGACGAGCGCGCGCGGATCGCCGGGATCTCCGCCCTGGTCGCCCGGTGGCTGGCCGACGAGGGCTCGGTCGTGTGCCTCCAGGAGGTGAGCGGCGACCAGCTGGCGAGCCTGCGCGAGGCCGCGCGCGGCATGCACGTCTCGGAGCACCGCTATCCGCGCCTGCCCCGTCTTCGCGTCAGCGCGGAGGCACAGCTCGACGATCCCACCGAGCACCTCGTGACGATCACGAGCCTGCCGGCGAAGACGCTCTACGCGAAGACGTTCGAGAGCGATCCGGGCAAGGGCTTCCTCGCCGTCGCGATCGAGCCGGATCGCTCGGCGCGATCGGCGGCGGTCCTCGTCATCAACACCCACGTCAGCGCCAAGGAGCGTCGGGAGGCGGAGCTCGCGCTGCTCGGCGCCACGGCACGCGAGGCGACCGGCGGGGCGATCCTCACCGGCGACTTCAACGCGCCCGTCGACGTCGTCCGCCGAGGCCTCGGGCTCGGCGACGGCCTCGTGGCGTCCGACCTCACCGGCGAACGGCCCACGCGCGTCGCGACCGAGACCCACGCCGGCAAGACGATCGATCACGTCCTCACGCTCGGCGGCGCCATCTCTGCGGCGGCCGTCCTCGACGGCGAGGGCCTGTCGGACCACGATCCGGTCGCTGCGAGCGTGACGTTCGGGGCCTGATCGCGCCGCGCGTCGCGCGCAGCGCGGCGAGGCGGCACGCACGCCCAGAGCGTGAGACGCGAATGAGTTCCATGCTCACCGCCCAAGTGCAGCGAGAGCATACGTCGGGCTCCGCCGACGTCGCGCGCATCGCCTCCCCGCGTGCGACGACAACCGTCCGTGGTCACTGCGCTTTCGCGCTCTAACGCAGCGTTTGTCGGCCTCGCGTGCCCAGCTTTTCCAAACTGGAAACGCTCCGTTTCCGGCCGAAGACATTGTCGAGCTTGGCTCGGGCGGGCAGAAGGAGCCTTCGCTTGCGTGCGGGGTACACGCGAACGGGCTCAACGTTACGTGGTACGGGAGCAGGAGGAGCGGCCATGCGAGCATCGACGGGACTCGGACTCATCGCGATCATCGGGGGCCTCTTCGCGTGCACGGCGAGCGGCGTCGCGGAGGACCCGACCCTCGGGGGCGGGGCGGGAGAGAGCGGAACGAGCACCGATCCGACGAGCCCCGAGGCCTCCTCCGATCCGACCGATCCGGAAAAGGCGCCGTCCCCTCTCGTCTCGAACCTCACCGTCACCGGCGTGGCCGTGTTCCAGGCGGTGCAGGTCGACGTGGTGAAGAGCGGCTCGTTCGTCGCTCCGTCGAAGCGCAACGCGCCCGTCGTCGCGAAGCGGCCCGGACTGATCCGCGTCTACGTCGAGCCGGGAGACGGATGGAAGGCGCGCGAGGTGACCGCCGAGGTGCGCCTCGTCGCCGACGACGAAAAATTCCCGATCCTCCGCGAGACGAAGCGGATCAGCAGCGCGTCGAAGGACGACGATCCCAAGTCGACGTTCAACCTCGAGGTGCCCGCCGAGGACCTCCTGCCGGGCGTCACCTTCCAGGTCGCGCTCACCGCGAGCGACGGCGCGCTCGTCGACGACGGCGCCGAGAGCGAGGCCCGCTTCCCGCGCGACGGATCGTTCAAGGACCTCGGCGTGTCGCGATCGGGCAAGCTCAAGGTCGTCATCGTGCCGGTGCGGTACGACACCGACGGCTCCGGCCGGACGCCCGACGTCGGCCCGACGCAGCTCGAGCGCTACAAGAAGACGCTCATGCAGCGCTACCCCACGTCCGAGGTGGAGCTCACGACGCGCGCGCCTTACCCGTGGACGACGACGATCTCCGGCAACGGGACCGGCTTCTCCTCGGTGCTCCGCGCGATGCACCAGCTCCGCCAGAGGGACAACGCCGCCGACGACGTCTACTACTACGGCCTGCTCGCTCCCTCGTCGTCGATGAACGCGTTCTGCCAAGGCGGGTGCGTCGCCGGGCTGAGCACCGTCGCTCGCGAGAACACCCCCGTCCTCCGCGCGAGCGTCGGCGTCGGCTTCGTCGGCCAGGACGCCGCGAACACGATGGCCCACGAGATCGGTCACGCCCACGGCCGCGAGCACGCGCCGTGCGGCGGCGCCTCGGGCGTCGATCCTTCGTTCCCCTACCCGCAGGCGCAGCTCGGCGTGTGGGGCTACGACATCTTCGACAAGACGCTCATCTCGCCGACGCGCGGTCGCGACATGATGGGCTACTGCCCGAACGAGTGGGTCAGCGACTACACCTACAACGCGCTCTTCGACCGCATCACCGCGATCACCACGGAGAAGATCTCCCTCAGCTCGGCGACGGCTTCGAGCGGGAGCCAGGGCCAAGCGGCCGCGCGCTACCGCATCGCCGTGGTGGGCCCCACGGGCGACCTGACGTGGGACGCCGCGAGCGACATCGCCGTCTCGGACGCGCTCAAGGGCGGGTCCGCCGCGCCGGCGCACTTCCTCTCCGCGAACGGCCAGGAGATGGTCACGCGGACCGCCCGCTTCTTCGCGTTCGACCACCTCCCGGGCGGCTTCCTCTTCGTCCCGGAGGAGGCCGGCGTCGCGTGGAGCTCGCTCCGCGTCGACGGCTACCGCGAGCAGCTCACGCGCTGAGCCGGCGTGACGAAGAAGGAGCTCGGCGACTGGCAGACCCCCGTCGAGCTCGCGCGCGCGGCGCTCGGCGTCGTCGCGCGCCGCGGCCCCACGCCCGCCGTCGTCCTCGAGCCGACCTGCGGCGAGGGCTCGTTCCTCGTCGCGGCGGCCGAGCGGTTTCGGCGCGCGGCGCTCGTCGGCTACGAGCTGAACGAACGCTACGCCGCGACGGCGCGCGACCGGCTCCCGCCGAAGCGCGCGCGCGTGACCGTCGCGGACTTCTTCCGCGTCGACTGGGACCGCGCCCTCGCCGATCTGCCCGAGCCCATCCTGATCGCGGGCAACCCGCCGTGGGTCACGAACGCGGCGCTCGGCGGCATCGGCTCGACGAACCTCCCCGAGAAGCGGAACTTCAAGGGCCTCACCGGCTACGAGGCGCTCACCGGGAAGAGCAATTTCGACGTCTCCGAGTGGATGCTGCTCCGCCTGCTCGAGGCTCTCCAGGGGCGACGCGCGACGGTCGCCGTCCTCTGCAAGACCGCCGTCGCGCGTCGCGTCGTCGAGCTCGCGACGGCGAAGCGGTGGAGCGTTCGACCCGGCGGGCTCTGGCGCATCGATGCCATGCGCCACTTCCGCGCGGCGGTCGACGCCGTCCTCTTCGTCTGCGACGTCGGCGGCGACGCGCCGACCGACGCGCGGTGGCCTCGGTACGCCGCGCTCGACGCGGAGCTCCCCACGGCCTCGATGGCGGTCGTCGGCGGCGCGGTCGTGGCCGACGCCGACGCGCTCGAGCGCACCGCGCACCTCGCCGGGAGCAGCGATCCCGAGTGGCGCTCGGGTCTGAAGCACGACTGCGCGCGTGTGATGGAGCTCGAGCTCCAGGGACGGCGCTGGGTCAACGGCCTCGGCGAGGAGGTCGCCGTCGAGGATCACCTCCTCTTCGCGCTCATGAAGAGCTCCGACGTCGCCCGCGGAGGCACGCCGCGAGCGCGCGCGGTCATCGTCCCGCAGACCGCCCTCGGCGAAGACACGTCGCGCCTCCGGCAGACGGCGCCGCGCGCCTGGCACTACCTCTCGACCCATCGAGAGCGCCTCCGCGCGCGAAAGAGCGCCGTCTACCGAGGGCAACCCGACTTCGCCATCTTCGGCGTGGGGCCCTATTCGTTCGCGCCGTGGAAGGTCGCCGTCTCCGGCCTCTACAAGCGGTGCGCCTTCTCGGTGGTGGGCCCGCGGCGCGACAAGCCGGTGATGCTCGACGACACGTGCTACTTCCTCCCCTTCGCCAGCGAGGAGGAGGCGAGGTCGGCCTGCGAGGCGCTGCGCTCGCCGATCGCGCAGGATTTCTTCGCGGCGCGCATCTTCTGGGACGCGAAGCGCCCGATCAACAAGGCGCTCCTCCAGAAGCTCGACCTTGCCGCGCTCCTCACCGCGACCGCCGGCCGAAAAAAAGAAAAAAAGTTCCCCGACCGTGTCGATCTCGCCGAGCCTCGCGTGTCGCCACCAAGACAGGGGAGCCCGAAGCGCCCCGGCGAAAGGACACGACGATGAAGGTCATGGTGATCGTGAAGGCAACGAAGAACAGCGAAGCGGGCGTGATGCCGAGCGAAACGCTGCTCACCGAGATGGGCAAGTACAACGAGGAGCTCGTCAAAGCCGGCGTCATGCTCGCCGGCGACGGCCTCCACCCGAGCGCGCGCGGCAAGCGCATCAAGTTCTCGGGGAGCCAGCGCAGCGTCGTCGACGGCCCCTTCACCGAGACGAGGGAGCTCATCGCGGGCTACTGGATCTGGCAGGTCCGGTCGATGGAAGAGGCCGTCGAGTGGGCGCGCCGCTGCCCCGCGCCGATGCCCGGCGAGGACTCCGAGCTCGAGATCCGGCCCATCTTCGAGGCCGAAGACTTCGGCAAGGAGCTCACCCCCGAGCTGCGCGCGCAAGAGGAGCGCCTCCGCGCCGAGGTCGAGCGGCAGAAGCAGTCGTAGGATTCGCCGGTCACGCCGCCGTGGCGCGCGTGCTCCGTCGCGCGAGGAGCTTCGGATCGCGCGACTGCCCCACCTCCATCCGGCAGAGAAAGCAGCGGAACGAGATGTGGTGGGGGCGCGGCGTCATGCCGAGCATGCTCAGCATGATCCATCCCCAGGTCGTGTACTCCGGCTCCTCTTGAATCGCGGCGTCTCCCAGGCGGTGTCCGCAGTGGCACGTTCGATCGCGCATGCCCGCGAAGGTGCAGCCGGGATGCCAGGCGCTGGAACGCGCCATTTCGCGGGTCTTCGGGGTCCTCGGCCTGCCGAAGACCTGGCAGGTGCCGAGTCTTCGGCGCAGACGCTTCGCGGTCAGAGGCGGTAGAGCTTCATCTTGTACTGGAGCGTCGCGCGGCTCGTCCGGAGCAGCCGCGCGGCCTCGGACTGGTTCCCCTCCGCGCGCTCGAGCGCCTCGGCGACCAGCGCGCGCTCGTACGCGCTCACACGCTCCCGGAGCGGCGCGCTCGACGCAGGCTTCGCCGCATCGTCCGCGTCCGCCTCCGCGACGTCGGCGGTCGCGGGCGCCGCGAGCTCGGGCAGATCGCCGACGCCAATTCGATCGGTCCGCGCGAGGATCGATGCGCGCTCGAGCACGTTGTGGAGCTCGCGCACATTGCCGGGCCAGTCGTAGGCCGCCAAGTACGCGAGCGCGTCGTCGTCCACCGTCTTCGGCGTCGCGCCGCGCCCGGCGAGGGCCGCCATGAACGCAGCGGCGAGCAGCGGGATGTCTTCCCGTCGATCGCGCAAGGGCGGCAGCTCGATCGGGAAGACGTTCAGCCGGAAGAACAGATCCGAGCGGAAGCGGCTCGCCTTCACGTCGGCGGCGAGGTCGCGGTTCGTCGCCGCGACGATGCGCGCGTCGACGCGGATCGACTGGGTTCCGCCGACGCGCTCGAGCTCGTGCTCCTGCAGCACCCGGAGCAGCTTCGCTTGCGCCTCGAGCGGCAGCTCGCCGATCTCGTCGAGGAAGAGCGTGCCCCCTTGCGCGAGCTCGAAGCGACCGATGCGCCGCTGCACGGCCCCGGTGAACGCGCCCTTCTCGTGACCGAACAGCTCGCTCTCGACGAGCGCCGGCGCGATCGCCGCGCAGTTGACCCTCACGAGCGGCCCGGCGCGCCGCGGGCTCTGCTCGTGGAGGGCGCGCGCGAAGAGCTCCTTGCCGGTCCCCGTCTCGCCGTGGAGCAGCACCGTCGAGCGCGTGGGCGCGACGCGCGCGAGGGCGTCGAGCGCGAGCCCCAGCGCGGCGCTCCGTCCGACGATGCCCGTCCGGCCCGCCTCTCCGAGCTCCTCCTTGAGGTAGGTGTTCTCCGCTTCGAGGCGCCGCGTGAGCGTCGTCACCTCCGCGAAGAGCCGCGCGTTCTGAATCGCGACGGACGCCTGGGCAGCGAAGATCCCGAGCCAGTCGAGCTCGAGCTCGGTGAGGGGTCGCCGCGCGAACATCGCGAGCACGCCGAGGACCTCGTCGTCGGACTCGAGGGGGTAGCCCGCGCAGGTCACGATGCCGTTGTCACGCAGCCAGGCCTTGTCGGTGAAGCGCGGATCGTCGAGGACGTCGGTGCTGCACACCGGCGTGCGCGTGGCGGCGATCTGTCCGATCTTGAGCGAGCCGATCGGGACCCTCGCGTGCGAGCCGTCGAGCCGCTCCGAGAGCCCCGCGCTGGCGGCGAGGCGGAGCACCCCCGGATCGTCGGGGCGGACCAGCCAGATGCGCGCCATCGCGGCCTCGAGGTCCCGTACGAGGCCGCGCGTGATTTCGCCCAGCACGTCGTCCAGATCGAGCGACCGCGCCATCCGCAAGCCGACGCGTCCGAGCGTCGCCTCGAGCCCCGCTGCCGCCTTCATGTCTCGTCGACTGTACCGCGCTCGAGCGGCCGGCGCTCGTCGACCGGCGTCCCGACGGACGCCTCAACCCGTGAGGGTGGCCTGTCCCGGACGCCAGCCCACCGGGCAGAGGGCGCCGGTCTTGAACGCCTGGATCGTCCGCAGCGTCTCGTCGACGGAACGTCCGACGTCGAGATCGTTCACCAGCGACATCCGGAGGACCCCCTTCGGATCGATGAGGAACGTCCCGCGGAGAGAGTGGCCCTGGTCTTCGAGGTGGACGCCATAGTCCTTCGAGACGCGGTGGGTGGCGTCGCTCGCGAGCGGGTAGCGGAGCTCACCGAGGCCACCGGCTTCCTTCGGCGCCTTGATCCATGCGCGGTGCGTGTGCACCGAGTCGATGGATACGCCGAGCACCTCGGCCCCTTCGGCCTTGAAGTCGTCGTAGCGCGCGCTGAAGCCCTGGAGCTCCGTCGGGCAGACGAACGTGAAGTCGAGAGGATAGAAGAGGAGCACGAGCCACTTGCCCGCGTAGTCGGCGAGCCGGACCGGCTCGTCGAGCGTCTGGATGTTCTTCGTCGACGCCATCGTGAAGTCCGGCGCCGCACGGCCGACGAAGGCCCTCGGTGCCTCGCGCGCCGCGAGCGCCGCGAGGGGATTTGCGTCTACGTTCTTCTCTCCGTGTGCCATGTCATTCTCCTTGTGCAAAGTCAGACGAACCGAAGGTGTGCGCGGCGCGCGACGGCGCACGCGACGAGCGAGAGAGCGTCCTCTTCGTGCACGGCGATGGCCGCCGTGCGGTCCGCGACGTCCGGAGCCTCGGGCGGGCGCCCGGCGATCGCGACGACGCTTTCGTGATGTCCGAGCTTCACGACGTGGCTCCGGGGACTCGGGCCGAAGAGCGCAGGCCCTCGACGAGCGCCCTCCACGCCGCGTTCTCCTGCTGCCCCGGCTTGCGCTTTCCGACGAGGAGCGCGATCTGCTCGCCCTCGGCGTCGTAGAGCTCGAGCGCGGTGACGACGCCGTCCGCCGTGGGCTTCCGCACGACCCACGCGCTGTCGATCCGGTCCTGTCGCACGTGCAGGTCGAAGCCGGGGTCGAGCACGTTGATCCAAGGGCCCATCGGCGCGACCTTCGCGATCGTCCCCGTGAAGATCTGGACGATCCCCGGATTGCCCACGAAGGTCATGAACGGCAGCTCCGTCCCGGCGGCGGCGTAGAGCACCTTCTCCAGCGAGTCGCGCTCGACGCCGCGCGCGAGGTCGTCGCCGATGAGCCGGAACGCCTGCGTGCGGGCGACGTCGAACTTGCGGAGGAGCCCGAAGAACTCGTGCGTGTCCTTCATGGCGAGCCACGCCTCGCGAAGGCCGACGAGATCGATCTCCTCGTCACGTCGCGGCGTCGGCGCCAAAGGAGCGGGCTCGACGGCTTGCCGCGCGCTCTGGTCGGACGAGGCGTTGTCGCGGACGAGGGCGTCGAAGAAGGCCGTGTCGCTCGTGTCCCGGAGGTAGAGCTTGTGGATGGCGCGCCCGGTCTTGTCGAAGAACTGCAGCCCGCGGGAGATCCCGCGCCGGGTCTCCTCGCGGACGGCGAAGCCGTGCGCCCACCGCGACACGAAGAAGCGAAGGTCGATGCTGCTGACGCTCTGCCCCATCGCGCCGAAGAACTCGATGTTGTCGTAGGTCCCCTCGACCTCGATGACGGCATGAGGGTTGCGCGTCACGGTCTTCACGTGTCCGAGCTTGGGGAGCTTGGCGATGAGCTCCGGCCAGCTCGCCTCGAGGCGTATCGCGGACACGGGCTCGATCGCCCCGCAGGCGGACGCGAGGAGCTGACACTCGCTGACCTCGAGGCGCTCGGCGAGCTCGAGCGCGTGCAGGCCCTTCTCGCTGGCGCGGAGGCGCATCCATTCGGCGCGGAGGGCGTTCGGTTCGTACGTCATGGAAGACCTCCTTGAAGACTTTCGTTCGAAGGGGTTGATGCCGGGGAAGAGAGAGAGGGCGAGTCGGCCTTTCGTTCGAGCGGGCCCCGCGTGACGACCATCGGGCACGAGAGCTCCGGATGCGGAACCACGAGAGCGTCGACCTCGAACACGTCGGCGAGGAGCCTCGGGGAGAGGACCCGCGCGGGCCGGCCGACGGCGTGCAGCCGACCCCGATGCATCACGGCGAGCGTCGTCGCGTACTGGGCGGCGAGGTTCAGATCGTGCAGAACACACACGACGGCGCACTGGTCGTCGGCCATGCGCCGGGCGAGCCGCAGCATCGCGTGCTGATGCGCGAGATCGAGGCTCGCGGTCGGCTCGTCGAGGAGCAACGCTCGGAAGGACGGCCCCTCCCAGATCTGCGCGAGGACGCGCCCGGCGTGCACGCGCTGGCGCTCGCCCCCCGAGAGCGTCGGATAGGCGCGCTCTTCGTACCCGCGCGTATCGGTCACCGCCATCGCGAGGCGCGTGATGGCGTGGTCCTTCTGGCTCTCGTGCCCGAGCGTGTGCGGCGTGCGACCGAGGAGCACGACCTCGTAGCAGGAGAACGGGAACGACAGCTCCGACTGCTGGGGTAGGACCGCGCGCAGCTCCGCGCGCTTCCGGGCGGACCATTCGCTCGAGGGGCGACCGGCGAGCGTCACCGTGCCTGCCGTGGGCGCGATCTCTCCCGCGAGGATGCGGAGGAGCGTCGACTTGCCTGCGCCGTTCGGTCCGACGAGGACGAGCACCTCGCCCGAAGAGACGGCCAGCGAGACGTCCTCGAGGAGCGTCGCGGAGCCGATCCGATGCGAAATCGAGAGCGCCTCGATCATGCGAGCCTCCTTCGTTCGCGGAGGAGCAGCGCGAGGAAGAACGGCGTCCCGAGGGCTGCCGTCACGATCCCGAGCGGAAGCTCCGCGGGTGAAACGAGCGTGCGCGCGACCGCATCGGCGCCGAGGAGGAGCGAGGCGCCGAGGAGCGCCGAGCCGGCCAGGAGCTGGCGATGGTCGGGACCGACGGCGAGGCGAAGGAGATGCGGGACGACGAGCCCGACGAAGCCGAGGACGCCCGAGACGGCGACAGCCGCCCCGACGATGAGCGCCACGAGCACGATCATCGTCCGCTTCGTGCGTTCGACATCGACACCGAGATGCCCCGCCTCGGCTTCGCCGAGGAGGAGCGCGTTGAGCGCTCCCCCGTACCGTACGAGCAGCAGGAGCGGGATGCCGAGGAAGACCGCCGTCGCGACGACGGTTCGAGAGGTCGCGCCTCCGAGGCTCCCGAGGCTCCAGAACGTGATCGTGCGGAGCTGGGCGTCGTTCGACACGTAGATGAGGAGGCCGGTCAGCGCCGACGCGAGCGCGTTGACCGCGATCCCGGCAAGAAGGAGCGTGGCGACGACCATCCGGCCGCCGACGCGCGCGATGCGCTCGACCGCCATCATCGCCACGAGCGCTCCGGCGAACGCCGCCGCCGGCAAGACGTAAGGAGCCAGCGCCGGCGGGATTCCATGCGCGAGCTTCCCCCCGAGGACGATGCTCGCGACGGCGCCGAGCGCCGCGCCCGTGGAGATGCCGAGCAACCCGGGATCGACGAGGGGATTGCGAAAGATCCCTTGCATCGACGCCCCCGAGAGCCCGAGCCCGGCGCCGACGAGGACGCCGAGCATCACGCGCGGAAGGCGGATCGCGAAGAGGATCTCGGCGTGGGTGTCGACGGCCGCGGACGCGGTCGCGAGGCCGAGCCTCTGCAGGAGCAGCGCGCCGATTTCGGCGAGCGAGATGGGGACGCTGCCGACCGACGACGACGTCACGACGGCCACGAGGAGGACCGCCGAGAGCGCGGGCACCGTCCAGGCGCGCCGCGCGACCCTCGGCGGGATCCCGCGCTGTCCCATCGCCGCGGCCTCGGCGGTGGCAGGCATCACTTCCCCTCCCCGTCGGCGCGAAGCTTCGCGCCGAGCTCGAGCGCCGCCTTGCCGGTCCGCGGTCCGAAGCCGAGGAGCAAGAGGTCGTCGATGGGGACGATGCGCTTCGTCTTGCCCGCGGGTGTGGTCGCGACGCCTGGCACCTTCAAGAGAGCGTCGACACCTCCGAGGCTCTCGAGGCCGCGCGACGGGATGACGATGACGTCGGGCGCCGCGGCGGCGAGGGCCTCCGGCGTGAGCGGCTTCGTTCCGTCGAAGCCCGTCACCGCGTTCTCACCGCCCGCGAGGCGCACCATCGTCTCCGCGGTGGTGTTCCTGCCGAAGACCTGGAGCGTGCCCCCGCCGCGGGCATAGAGGACGAGCGCCTTCGGGTGCGTCGTGCTCTTCTCGCGCTCCACCCTCGCGCGCGTCAGGTCGGCGTCGAGCTCCGCGAGGACCTTCGACGGATCGCGACCGACGACCTCGGCGATGCGGTGGACGCGCGCCTTCACGCCGTCGACGGTCAGCTCGGCCCCGACGATCTCGAGCCGAACGCCTGCGCTCCGCAGCTGCTCGAGGACGGCAGGCGGTCCGGCCTCGTCCGAGACCAGCACCAACGTCGGCCGGAGCGAGAGGATCCCTTCGGCCGCGAGCGTCCTCTGGTAGCCGACCTTCGGGAGCTTGGTCGCCGCGTCGGGGAAGAGGCTCGACGTGTCCACGCCGACGACCGCATCGCCCGCGCCGAGCGCGAAGAGCGTCTCGGTGACCGCGCTTCCGACCGAGACGATGCGCGCCTCGGCCGGGGTGTCCTCGCGCGGCTTGACCGGCGCGCGGTCGCACGCCGACAAGACGGCCACCGCGACCGCGAGGAGCGCGAGGAACATGTGGAGGCTGCGAACGCGCATCGCTACAGCGCTCCGACCTTCAGCGTGTAGCGTCCCCCCGACTGGCCGACGCCGCCGTCGGGCGTGGCGTAGTACGAGAGGATCCGAAGCTTGTAGAGCTTCCCAGTCGCGCCCTTGACGAGCCACGTGCCCACCTCCGGCGTCAGGATGTTCGTCGCCTGGTCGTAGCGGTACCAGCCGTCGAAGGAGGTCCTGACCGCACCGGTCGCGTCGACCTTCGCCGTGCAGTCGTCCTCGAGGAAGCTCTCCGGCGCGAAGGTCTGGCCCGAGGCGTCCGCGCTGGTGACGGCGTCGAAGTCCTTCGCGATCAGGATCGCTCCGCCCTCGCCCGCCCCTCCGTCACCGCTGTTGGTGAAGAAGATCGGGCGCTTGATCGCGAGGTCCCACGCCATCGACGTCGCCGCCGTCCGGTCCGTCACGTCGACGCGACGGGCGTTCTCGAGGCTGACGTAGAGGCGGGGATTCGCGCTCGCTCCCTGGGTGCCGCCGGCGGAGGCGTCGACGAAGAGCGTCTTCACCCCGTCCGCCTCGGACAGGACCGTCACCTCACCCGTCGAGACGGCGTCGATGGGCTGGAGCAGCTGTTCGGCGGCGGCCGTGCAGCTCGCGCCGCCCGCGTCGTCGCTGCCGCCGTCGTCACGCGTGACGTCGCCGTCTCCGCCGCCGCCGGCGTCGTTCGAGCCCGTCCCCTCTCCGGCGTCGACCGACGGCGTCGTCTCCGGATCGGAGCTGCACGCGACGACGACGGCCGCGACCGCGATCCACGCGACGGTTTTCATCGCTCTCATCCCTTCACCGGCTTGATGCGGACCACGACCGTGCCGGGCGACTTCGACGTGGGGCTCTGAAACGAGGTGAATCCGAGGAAGAACTTCTGCGTCCCGGCGGCGTCCTGGACGAGCCACGTGACGTTGACCGGAGCGAGCGGCGCCTTCGCCGGCTCGATCCACTTGTCGCTGAACGCGCTGACGACGCGATCGCCGCGGAACGTCTTTCCGTCGAACGACGCCGCCGTCGCCGCGTCGAACGTCGCCTTCTCGCCGTCCGCCGTCTTCGTCTTGACGGCGTCGATCGCCTCGCTTGCCGTCTTGTCGGCGTCGAGGTCCGTGGCCGTCACGCCACGCGGTCCGCCGATCTCGCCGTTGACGCTGATCGAATCGCGACGGAAGCAGAGGTGCCACTCGCTCGAGGCGCGCGCCGCGTCGGGCGTGAGCATCGTCCTTGCGCCGCTCCCGAGGTCGAGACACTCGCTCGGCGCGCTCGCCGAAGCGCCGAGGCCGCCCGCGGTGCCGTCGAGATCGGACAGCTCGCGCGTGGACGGATCTCCGCCCGCCGTGAGCTCCGCGTAGCGAAGCTTGTAGAGCGCCGGCACGGTCGCGCCGTCGCGCTGGCCGTAATACGTCAGGACCTGCACCTTCCAGAGGCGCGATCCGTCGCGGACGCCGTGGACGTGGTAGCGGCTCCAGAGCGCGTGCGAGGCTCCCTCGTACGCGTACCAGTCGAGGAACGCCCCGCCCGCCTTGTCTTGCGTGATGAAGGGGACCGACGGGGCCGTGTCACCGATGAACGTGATCGCGTCGAGCGGACCGAAGCCGCCGCCCTTGCCGGCCCCGGAGACGCCGCTGTTCGTGAACACGTCGACGCCCTCGAAGGCGACGTCCCAGTTCGTGGACGTCTTCGGATCGCCCTCCGGCGTGACGACCGCCGGCGGCGCGAGCTTGACGTACACGCGCCCCGACTCGGGCACGTCGATCCGAAGCTCCGTCCCCGTGTCGAACGCCGCCGCTTCGGCGCCACCGTCGGCGTCGGCGGCCGGAGCATCGCCGGTGGGCTTCGACCCGGCCTCGTCACTGCACGCAAAGAGAAGCGAGGTCGCCAAGGCGACCGGAACGAGGGCTCGCATCAATCCTCCTCTGAGGGAAATTCGGCGCGGACACCGACGTAGAAGACGCGCCCGAGCGGCGGCCGCAGATCGCCGAGACGCGCCGGCTCTTGATGGACGTCGGTCACGTTGAGGACGCCGACGTACCCTTGCGACCTCGGCCAGAGCTCCCTGCCGAGCCGCAGATCGATCGTCTGGTAGCCGGGAGAGCGCGTCTCGGCGTCGACGAACGCGTCCGTCGACGCGCGCCAGCGGGCGCTGGCTTCCACCTTCCAGAGCATCGTCGCCCGAAGCGCCGCCGTCACCGTGTGCGGAGGACGACCGCCGAGCGGCCGATCGTTCACGTCGTCGCGCGTCCACAGGTAGTCGTACGAGACGTCCGCGCGCAGCCGATCGCCGAGGCGCGCCGCGGCCGAGAGCTGCGCCCCCATCGTCCGGGCCGCGCCGAAGTTCTTGTACCGATAGTCGACGACGGCGCCGTTGGCCGCGCCGCCCGCGAGGTCGATGTCGATGAGCTCGTCGACCCAGTTCATGAAGGTGCCGGCGCGCAGCGTGTACGCGCTCGTCGGCTGCCACGTGACGTCGCCGTTCAGCCCCCACGACGTCTCGGGCCGGAGATCCCCGTTGCCGAGGACGCGGTAGCCGAGCGCCGAGTGATCGAACACGAAGCCGAGCTCCTTGGCGGTCGGCGCCCGGAAGCCTCGGCCGACGGAGGCGCGGATCTGAACCTCTCTCGCCGGCTGGTACGAGGTCGCGAAGCGCGGCGTGACGGCGCCGCCGTAGCGCGTGTGCGTCTCCGCGCGGACGCCCGGAAGGACCGTGAACGTCTCGCCGAGCTTCCATTGGAGCTGCCCGTAGAGCGCGGCGCGCCCGAGCGTCTGCGGCGCGACCTCGTCGTCGGTGCGGGTCGTGAGACCGGAGCTCAGGCTCTCGGTCTTCGTGACCGTCTGCGTGAACGTCTCGACCTCGACGCGCCCGCCGACGACCCAGGTGCGAGCCCCGTCCGCGATCGTATCGACCGCCTCGAAGCTCTGCATGCGATGGTACCGGTCGTGGCGCTCGCCGACGGGCGAGCCCTGTTGGTTCTGCGCCGTCGTGTTGTCGATCCACTGTCGCCCCATCGTGAGCCGCAGCCGCGACCCCTTGCCGAGATCGATGTTCTCGATGACGTGGAGCGTGTAGCGATCGGTGTGGTTCGGCTGGTCGACGAGGTAGCGGCCGATGCCCGGCGCGACGCGCGACGAAAGGCCGTCGAGGCGGTCGCGGAACCATCGCGCGCGAACGCGGAGGTCGACGCCCTTCGCGAGGCTCGTCCCTCCGCGTGCGCCGAGCATGAAGCGAGACGTCTCGGGGATCTGGAGATCCGGCAGGCCGGGCGTCCGCGCGATGCCGTCCTGGCGGAAGACGTTCGTGTCGAGCCCGAACCACGCTCGCTCGTTCCGAAACGAGCCGTTCCCCTGCGCGAGCAGGCCGCGATGGCTTCGCCCTTCCGTCCGCAGGCGTCCGCTCGGCCCCGCCCGCCGCGGCGGCGCGGTGATGACGTTCACGACGCCACCGATCGCGCTCGAGCCGTAGAGCGAGCTCGTCGGTCCGGTGACGATCTCGATGCGCTCCACGTCGCCGATGGGGATGGCCGAGAGGTCGATCGCGCCGCCGACGTCGCCGACCACGGGCTCGCCGTCCTCGAGGATGAGCACGCGCTGGAGGTCGAAGCCCTGGATCTGGATCGCGCCGACGCCGCCGAGGTAGCCGTAGGCGCCCGGATCGACACGAACGCCCGGCTGCGTCGCGAGCGCCTCCGCCACGTTGGTCGCGCCGCGTCGCTCGGCCTCGTCGCGCGTGACTATGTCCGTCTTGACCGTCGCGCGCTGCGAGCGCTCCGGCGTCCTCGTCCCCGTGACGACCACCGTGTCGGCCTCTCTCTCGCGATCGCCGGGCGGCGACGGAGGGGCCTCCGCGCGGGCCTTCTTGGCCGAGGTCATGGCGAGGAGGAGCACGACGACGGCACCCTTCCTCACGACGCCGAGCGGCCTTGTCCGCGAACGATGTCGTCCACGAAGGCCGTCTCGGTCCGTGCAAGCAGCGCCGCGCTCGGGAGCGCGACGGCGTGCGTCATATTGAAAATGAAAACCATTTTCAATATGACTGTCTGCCGTCGAATCCGGTCAGAGTCAAGGGAAATGAAGGAGGGCGCTCGGCGCCCCTCACGGCGCCCACACCGTCCGCGCGCCGCGCCCGAGGCGGCCGCGCGTGTCGCGCCTCGACCGCGCTGCGTGCGCTCGCGCGGTGACCGGCACGTTCGACCGCCAAGCCGCGTGCCGGATCGGTCGTATCCGTGCGCCACCAGGGCGCCGGAAAAAAGTGGGTTTGTCGCCTCGACAGAGTGCGATCCACGATGTAGGTAGACGTCCCCCCAGCGAAGGCTGGGCTCGGTTCTCTCTCACGAAGACAAGGCTCTCAATGCGAAACCTCCTCATCGCGCTGCTCGTCACCGTTCCCATGGTTGGCTGCACCACGGAGACCATCATCAAGAAGGTTCCTCCGCCGGCGAGCGCCGAGGGCGAGCCCGAGGACTCCGCCGACGGTACGGATCCCGCGTCTGGAGAGACGGGCGACGAGGACACGACGCCGAAGAGCCCCGGCGCGGCCTCGAAGTCCATCGAGGATCGTTGCCTCGACGGGCAGGACATGGATGCGGCGGACGTCGACATCAGCAGCTGCCCTGCGATCCCGTCGATCCCCAAGGAAGCCCTCCTCGGGAAGGAAAAGATCGGCCTCGGCGCGTGGGAGATCGGCACGACCGCCGACGGCGAGACCTACAAATACGGCACGCTCTCGTCGCCGACCTCGAACCCGCGCGTGCTGAGCTACGACGGTGGCTCGGTGGCGGTCAACGCCGAGAACCTCGAGTGCTGGGCCAAGGGCTACTACCGCCTGCGCAAGATGCTCCAGGACCCGCCCGCCGAGTACGTGAAGCTTCACGGCGAGGGCTTCCAGTACCGCTTTTTCCAGTTCCAGACGGACCTTCGCAACGGCCCCACCGGGTTCAAGCAGATCTCTTCGTTCCAGGATCACCTGGTGAAGTGGGTCACGGTGATCACGGCCGCGGGCGTCTGCCAGCAGCCCACGCTCAGCAAGTTCCGCGAGTACGCGAAGAGCGAGCTCACGCGGCGCGGCATCGCCCAGCCCGACGCGAACTGACCGCGTAGCGTACGGGGGCGCTCGACGTAGCGCCTCCCGCGGAGGCGCTCGACGTAGCGCCTCCCGTGGCTGCGTGAATCGCCGCATTTTGGGGCGCCGCCGTCCGCGGGAGAGGCGCGCCCGGAATACGAGGAGGAGCGCGGCTCGCGCCTCTCTCCACTGCCAACGTATGCCAGACACGGGGGCTTGCGGCAAGCCAGGGGTCATGCGGCACAGTCGTCGTCATGACGAAACATGCCGTGGTGATCGTTGGCGGAGGTCCGACGGGGATGACGTTGGCGGCCGAGCTCGCGCTCGCGCGTGTCGACGTCGCCATCGTCGAGCGGCGCGTGAACCAGGACATCGAGGGCTCGCGCGCAGGCGGTCTGCATTCACGGACCATCGAGCTCTTCGATCAGCGCGGAGTCGCGGATCGCTTCCTCTCGCAGGGGAAGGTCATGCAGGTCGCGGGCTTCGCGATGGTCCCTCTCGACATCAGCGACTTTCCGACGCGCCACAACTACGGGCTCGCACTCTTCCAGGACCGCATCGAGCGCATCCTCGCCGCCTGGATCGAGGAGCTCGGCGTACCGATCTATCGCGCACGTGAGGTGACGGGCTTTGCCCAGGACGACACCGGCGTCGACGTCGACCTGAGCGACGCGCCCTCGTTGCGGGCGCAGTACCTCGTCGGATGCGACGGCGGTCGCAGCCTTATCCGCAAGAAGGCCGGGATCGACTTTCCGGGATCGGATCCGTCCACGAGCTACCTGATCGCCGAGGTCGAGATGACCGGCGAGCCTTCGTTCGGCATCCGCCGCGACGACAAGGGCATCCACGGCATCAGCAGGCTCGAGGACGGCAAGCGCGTGCGGGTGGTGTCGACCGAGCAGCACGTCCGGCAAGGCGACGCGCCGACCCTGGACGACCTGCGCGCCGCGCTCATCGCCGTCTACGGCACCGACTACGGCGTCCGCGACGTCACGTGGCTCTCGAGGTTCACCGACATGGCCCGGCAGGCGGCGTCCTACCGAGAGCGACGGGTGCTCTTGGCCGGCGACGCCGCGCACGTGCACTCGCCGGCGGGAGGACAGGGACTCAACATCGGTGTCCACGACGCCGTGAACCTGGGTTGGAAGCTCGCCCAGGTGGTCAGCGGCACGTCGCCGGAGAGCCTGCTCGATACCTACCAGGCCGAGCGCCACCCGATCGGCGCGCGCGTGCTCAAGGACACCCTGGCTCAAACCGCGCTCAACCGCGGCGACGACCGCACGACGGCCCTCCGCGAGACCTTGTCCGAGCTCCTCCAGATGGACGAGCCTCGCAAGCGCTACGCCGCGAGGATGTCCGGCCTCGACATTCGCTACGACCTCGGCGCGGGACACCCGCTGCTCGGGCTCCGCATGCCCGATCTGGACGTGGTCACGGAGAGCGGCCCGCGCCGGGTGTTCACCCTGCTGCACGATGCCCGACCGGTGTTGCTCCATCTCGGTGAGCCCGGCGCCCTCGACATCGCTCCGTGGGCGGCTCGGGTGAAGCGAGTCGACGCGCAATACGCGGGCGCGTGGGAGCTCCCGCTGCTCGGCGCCGTCGCGGCTCCCACCGCCGTGTTGATTCGACCCGACGGACACGTCGCGTGGGCCTCCGGCGGCACGGACGAGGGCCTTCGTGAGGCCCTGAGCGCGTGGTTCGGGCCGCCCGCGGCGGCGTAGCGCACCAACGGCGCCACGCCCCTCGAGAAGTCGCGTGAGCGTGGCGAAGACGTTCAGCGCCTCACCAGCACTTCCCGTTGGGACAGTGAATCGCGACTTTGCGTCCAGCTCGAAGCGAGCTGTAATCGGCGCATGCCGAAGGCCAACGTCATGCTCACGGATGCGCATCACGAACAGGCCAAGGGCCTCTACTTCGTCGGCCACGGGGACGGCGGACCTTGCGTGATCGTACCGCGCTCGTCGCTCACCCGATATTGGGGCGTCTTCGACGAGGACGGAGAGTCGTGCGCCGATTCGCACTCGCACTACCAAGAAGCCATCGACGCGAGCGGGGCCCTCTTCCGCGTGGGCGACGACGACGTGTTCGTGTTGCATGAAGAGGCGGGGACCTCGTTCGTTCCTTCGGACGGCGGCGGCTACCTCGTTCGGTGGGTGGGCGCGAAGAGCGCGGCAGCGGTGCTCGGCGTCGCGCTCACGCAGAAGTACCGACCGCTCGAGCTGCGGAGGTGGAGGGTCCCGGCGGGCGGCCTGGTGCTCCTGCACGGAACGGTCGACGGCCGGACGGTCACCAAGGCGGTGGACGCGGCCGCCGCGAAGGGCTCGTCGCGTCCGTCGAAGGGCGAGCCGTTCCTCATCATCGACCTGCCGGCGGGTGAGTACGCCGTCGACGATCTCGAGGCGAGCGAGTTCGACGGCGACGTGAAGCATCCCGACGGCTCCACCGAGAGGGTCATGGTTCGCGCGTTCCGGCTGCGCCGGGTGGGCGACTACGGGCAGAAGCCGCGACCGGGAAGCGGCGCCGGCGGCACGAAAGAGCCGAAGGGCGAGCGAGGATCGGAGAAGCGAGCGGGCGCGAAGGCGAAGCCGTCGACCGGCGGCACGCTGCCGAGCGCGGAGGAAGCCGCGAGCAAGCTCGAATACGTCGAGACGCTCGGCGGTCTCGAGAAGCTCTGGTCTGCGGAGCCCCCTCCGCCTCCGAAATCGACGTGGAAGGACGGCGCTGCGGTCGCGCTCGAGCATGTCTCGCTTCGAGCCTCCGGCGCGGCGCCTCCGGTGCTCAGCCTCGGCGCCGCGCTCGCCTACCTCGGAGGGACACCCAAGCAGCGACGCGCGAAGGAGTGGGACTACGAGACCCCCGAGGTCGTGCGCCCTCTCGTGAAGTCCGTCGCCGAGCAGGTCACGAACCACTTCTTCGATCGCGACAGGCAGGAGCGACTCCTGCCGCTCTTGCCGCGCATCCTGGCGTCGCGATCGGGAGGCCCGAGCTACGCGGCCGCCGGACAGCTCGCGATGAGTTGGTACGTTACCGTCGGCACTCCGTACTGGCTCGAGCTGGCGGGGCTCGAGTCCGAGGCCGACGAATGGAGGAAGCGCAGCGCTCCGACGTCGTTCGCGGAGCTCGCTGCCCTGCGGCCGCTGCTCGACGAATGCCGCGCGAAGCTCGACGCCGAGCGCCCGAAGGAGCTCCCCGACGCGAGCGGCGGCCCGGCGGCCAGGTCGGCGGCGATCCTGTTCCAGCGCTCGGGGGCGTGCTCGGCCTGGATCCTGAGCAACGTCTGGCAGAACGCGATGCTCGGTGGGACGGACGACGAGAGGGCCTCGACGGACGACCTGCCCGATGACGCCTACAGCGCGCGCACCGACCTGGCAGCGCTCGGCAAGATCGCCGCGACGCGGGTCGCGACGGCGCGGGCTCGCGAGTATCGGACTCCAAAGAAGTCCTCGGACGCTGCGAAGAGGCAGTTCACCTCCGTCCTGCTCCACGATCTGGCCCCCCTCGCCCGTGGCACGTCCGTCGATGCCATCGGCCTGCTCGAAAAGCTGCTTCCCTGACGACGCGAGGGTGCTCACTGCGCCGCGATCGGCGGCGTCGTGACGATGCGCGCCTTCAAGTCGTGCGGCGCAAGCCCGTGGTGCTGGCGAGCAGCATGTCGCGGAGCTGCTGCGCGCGCTCGCGGGCGACGGGCACGTGGAGACCGCGGCCGTCCAAGCCGTCCCCCACCCAGACCCTGGTCTCGCTGTCGCGTTCGAGCTCCTTGATGTGCTGGACGTTCACGAGCCAGCTGCGGTGGACGCGCGCGAGCGAGCGGCCGAACGAGGCCTCAATCGCGGACAACGACAGGTCGATGTCGAAGACGCCGTGGGGGGTGTGCACCCGAGTCAGGCGCTCGGCGGCCTCGAACGCCCACACCTCGTCCGGCTCGAAGAAGACCAGGTTCCTCTTCCGTCGCGCGGCGATGCGCAGCGGGCGCGTATCGCGCGGGGTCACCGGGCGGCGCGCCCGAAGCCGCTGCAGACATTGCTCGACACGTTCCTCGGTGAACGGCTTGACCAGGTAGTCGGCCACTCCAAGGCTGTAGGCCTCGAGCGCGTGTGCATTCAGCGCGGTGGCGAGCACGAGCTGTGGCGCGCTCTTCAGCGCGGCGAGCTCTTTCGCGATCTCGAGGCCCTCGTTCCGTCCGCCCGAGAGCCGAATGTCGAGAAAGGCGACGTCGAACGCCAGACGCGCGTCGCCGAGCAGGATCTGACGGGCTTCCGCCGCGGAGGCGACGGCGCCCATGACCTGGGCCAGGTCCGAGCCGTTCACGAGCTCGACGAGGTAGTTGCGAGCCGTCCACTCGTCCTCGACCACGAGCGCGCGCAGCTTCTCGCCACTGTCGCTGTTCATCGGGCCTCCGCCGAGGGCAAGGGAAGCTCCACGATCGCCGACGTTCCTTCGCTGGAAGACTGCAGGCGGAAGTCGGAACCGAGGCACCGGAGCTCGAGTCGACGACGCACGGCGCGAAGACCGAGCGCCGCAGCGCGTGGTTCCTCCGGTGGCAGACCGGGACCGTTGTCGGTCACCGTGCACACGAGCTTTGCGTCGGAGCCGACCCCGCGGAGCATGGCGCGCACGGTCACTCGGCCGCCGCTCTCTCGACACAGCGCACCGTGCTGGACCGCATTCTCCACCAAGGGTTGCAGGAGCAGCTGCGGCAGCAACAGGTCTCGCACATCGGCGGCGATGTCCCAATCGAAGCGAAGCGCGTCACCGTGACGGGACTCGAGGATCGCTGCGTAACGTTTCAGCCACGCGATCTCCCGATCGAGCGTCTGCATCTCGTCCTGCCCCTGGAGCGAATCGCGCAGAAGGTCCCCGAGACAGCCGAGCAAGCGGCGCGCCTCACGTGGGTCCTGTGTCACGAGCCCGGCGATGGTGTTGAGGGTGTTGAGGAGGAAGTGCGGCTCGAGCTGCGAGCGCAATCGCGCCAGCTCCGACGACACCCTGAGCTCCTCGGCCTCGTGGCGCAGCTCCTCCCGCTCGAGCGCGCGTCGCTGCGCTTGCTCGGTCACATGCGGCGACACGAACGCGACTCCCCAGATGCCGGCGATGACGACGCCCATCATGCCGCCGAAGCCTCCGGCGAGCGGATACGAGAGCGGTCCCTTCTCGTCGAGCTCGAGGTCCAGGAGCCCCTGGGTCAGCAACACGAACGCGAGCGCGAACAGGACGCCGCTGACGACGGCGACAGACAAGCTCACGCCCCAGAACCATGCCGGAGCGAGGCGCCGCTCGGCGCAGCGATCGAACGCGGCGGACAGGATCAAGACCTGGAGCGGTGTCTCGACGATCCACAGCGAGAATCGAAGCATGATGCTCGAGAGGAGCTCGCCCTCGCGAAACTCGGGGTACGTCTGCAGGAGGCCGATGCCGAGGGTCAGGGCGATGCACACCACCCAACGCTGTCGCGTGAGAAGCGTCGGATACGACCAAGCGGAGCGACTCACGGAGTCTCGTCGTAGCTGCCGTTCCGGCGTTCAGCAACTCAAGACGATTCACCCTGCTGGAGCGTCAATTCACCGAAACCCAACGTCAGATGGTCGGGAGTTGCTGGTTGGGCAGCGCACGCCATGAGAGCACGTTGCTCGTGGCAGCCTCCTCCGCGCGGACACTCGGCCGGCTCCTCTTCGCCCTGCCTCTCCTGCTGGGAATGGGCCTGACGCGGCAGGCACATGCAGAAGCAGACTCGCCGCAGCGAAGCGGCAGGCTCGACGTGCTGCGCTCGCCCGAGGTCACCGTGCGGGCCGGCGCAGTGTTCCCGATGTTCTTGATCTACGAGAACCCGGGACCGCTCGCAGGCGTCACGTTGGGTTGGCGTCTCGCGCAACGCCTGGAGCTGGTCGCGCGAGGCGAGGCCGGCGCGCTCTTCTTCGACGGCATCCAGCGCTACCAAGCCAAGCTCGGCGTCGGGGTTCGGCTCATGCCGTGGCCAAAATGGCCGGTGTCGCCGTGGGTGCAGCTCGGCGTCGGAACGACAGCCCACGCCGAACGCGTCGGCGTGGTGCTCCCCGAGCGGACGGCGAGCGCCACCGACTTCGGCGCCGTCGTCACCGCCGACGCCTCCCTCGGTGTCCGCATCGTGCAACGCTTCGAGGTCGGCCTCGGCTGGGACCACATCGTCGTGCCGTGGTCGTACTACAGCGTCTACATGGGGAACGAAGCCGACCCGCATCGCGGCTACGCGCTGGCCTGGTTCGGGGTGAAGCTATGAGCTTTCACCGGCTCCTCTCCGTCGCGCTCCTTCTCGCGATCGGGTGTTCTCTGAAGCCGCCGGCCAGCGAGACGCTCTCCTCACTGCCGACCTCCGTCCCGGCACCGGCCGACAACCCGACGCGGCCTGAAGCCGTCGAGCTGGGGCGCGCATTGTTCTGGGATCCGATCCTCTCGGGCAACCGCGACGTCGCGTGCGCGACCTGTCATCATCCGAGCTTCGGCTACACCGACGGGCTCGCCGTCTCGGTCGGCGTGGGCGGTCGTGGCGTGGGCTCGGCGCGCGCGGCAGGCCCCGGCGCGCGTGTCGCACGCAACTCCATGTCGGTCCTCGGGGCCGCCTTCAACGGACTGACCGTGGACGGAGCGGCGCTGCCCGAGGCGGCGCCGATGTTCTGGGACCACCGGACAGCCTCACTCGAGGCCCAGGCGCTCGGGCCGATCAAAAATGAGCTCGAGATGCGGGGCAATGCCTTCCGCGAGGACGAGATCCTCGACGAGCTCGTGGCGCGCCTGTCGGGCATCCCCGAGTACGTCGCAAGATTCAGGGCAGCGTTCGGTGCGGAAGGCGTGACCGCGACCACGCTGGCGAAGGCGATCGCGGCGTTCGAGCGGACGCTGGTGCCCTCGCCCACCTCGTTCGATCGCTACATGGCCGGCGACGATGGAGCCATGACGGCGTCCCAGATCCGCGGCATGCATGGCTTCATCGCCCAGGGGTGCGCGCGCTGCCACTCCGGCCCCATGCTCTCGGACTTCAAGCTGCACCGCCTACCGGTGCGGGAGTCGGGCGCGCCGGATCTCGGAGACGGAACGGGTCAGTTCCGAACGCCTTCGCTGCGCATGATCACCCTCACCGCGCCGTACATGCACAACGGCACCGTCACGACGCTCGACGGGACGATCGATTTCTATCACAACCTCGAAGTGACCTCGCCGCTCCTCGAGGGCGACGTCGAGCCGCCGCTCGGTGGAGGTGACGATCTGCGAGCGTTCTACGAGGCGCTCTCGGACGGTACGTTCGACCGCACGATCCCCGAGCGCGTGCCGAGTGGCTTGCCGCCGGGCGGGACATGAGACGAGGCGGACGTCCGAGAAGCTCTCGGGGCTCGCGGTAGCCACGAGCAACGGGCCGTCGACCTTCACCCTGAGCGCATGGTCATCCACGCTACGCCCGGGCTCGTCTGAATTTCGAGGTAGCCAAAAGGCTCCCTCCCGGCCCCCGGGCGGCGCGAGAGGAGCGGGAACACGAGGCCCCGTGCGCCGAACGGGCGTTCAGGAGCGCCTGGATGGTAGAGTGATCTCGTGCGCGCGCCCTTCGTCGGACTCTTCGTCATTTTCATCGCGAGCTGTTCGCTGTTCACGAACCTCGATGGGCTCGACGGCGACAACGGCGCGGACGACGGTGGCTCGTCCGGCTCGTCGGGCGCGTCCGGCAGCAGCGGCAGCAGCGGCGGGAGCGTCGACGGTTCCTCCAGCGACGGGGACGGGCCCGCCCCCGCGGACGCTAGCCGCGACGCCATCATCGGCCCCGGCACCTGCAGCGGCGCGGGCTGTTCTTGCACCGACGGATACGACTGCGACCGAACGTGCAGCGGCGGTCAGTGCACCATGGCATGCAGCTCCGGCACGAAGTGCCATTTCACCTGCATCGAGGGTGGCTGCACGTTCCAATGCAGCAGCGGGGCAGAATGCACGCTCGACTGCCCGCTCGGAAACTGCAACGCGACGAGCAACGCGGCGACCGTCACGCTGAACTGCCCGGGAAACGGCTGCTCATTGACCTGTAGCCGCGGGTACACCTGCAACCTTCGCCAGTGCTCCGCGAGCTGCTCGACCTCGTGCAGCACAGGCTCGACGTGCACCAACGATTGCAAGGCGCCGAGCTGCGTCCAGGACTGACGCTCGGCCGTCGTCCCTAGGCGCACGGCGACGACACGTCCACGCTCGCGCGATCCGGTAGCGTCACGGCTCAGCCCTTCTGTTCGGTGGGAGGGCTCGGCTTTGCCTGCTCGTCCGCGCTCTCCGGAGGCGCTTCGCTCTCCCTCGTCGCTGCCTTTGCTTCGCTTGCGGCTGCCTGCGCTGCGCGGAGCTTGCGCTCCTCGGCATCTCGCTTCTGCTTCGCGATCTGACGCGCCTTGAACGCCCGCGTCTGCGCGGACGTTCTCGCGTTGTTGATCTGCGTGCGCGTCGCTTGAAGGTTCGCGCGCATCGATCCGCCTTTGCCCATCGACATGGAGCATAGCTCGTTCGTCGACGTGATCGGCGGCTGGTCGTCATGGAGCACCTTGGTCGTGACGCTGCCCACGCTCCGCGCCGCTGGCGCATTCGAGGACCTCGGCGCAGAGGCGGCGGCCTTCGACATTCTCGAGCGCGGCGCCCCATCGCTCACGGCCGCCCGCGCGCAGCTCCATGTCCGCGCCGGGCAGGCGCCTGCGCCGAAGAGGCGCGAGTCAGCGTTCGAAGTAGCGAACCTTGAAAGGCCCCGTGCTCGATCGAATCGGCTCCCCGTCACTCCCCCGCGCCGGGACGTAACGCATTTTCATCGCGCAGTCTTTCGCCGCTTCACCGAAGCCGTAGCCAGGGTCCTGCAAGACATCGACTCTTTCGGGCCTTCCGTCTGCCCCGACGTGCACTTCGATGACGACAGAGACGCGGTCATAGTCCATGGAATGCGCGGCCTCCGGCAGGCGACAGTCCCAGGAGCGATTCGGAGCGAGGGTTGCGTGCTGCTCGTCGGTCGCGCTGACGCGAATCGGGGGTTCGTGGTGTTTCGCTTCCGTGCGCGGTCGAGCACACGCAAGCATCGTGAGGACCCCGAGGCTGATGCTGAAGGCGCGCACGTCCCCTTCGTACCACGATGCGCGTCTCGGCCGACCTCGGTGGCGCCATGCGCGGTCTGGACGGGGACGACCGCCGCGGGCGCCCTCCGGCTCGAGCGCCCCTTGCGGCTCCATTGCGCGCGCTCACGCACGGCCTGTCGGGTCGGCGGACGAAAATCGACCGCTCCGCGAGGATCCCGGTGAAGGATCTGTCGGGCGCTCCGCTCCAATGAGGCAGGACAACAGAAAGAGCGAAGATGCCGATGGCAACCTGCGAGTCGTTCGAGATCACGATCGAGCGTGAGCGCTACCAGGCCGCGTCCGCGGAGGAACGCGCCGAGCTCGCCACCCACCTGACGACCTGCGATCGGTGCCGTGTCTACTCGGAGACCTCCGAGCGAGCGCGGCGCGGGCTTGCCGCGATCGCCAACGCCGCCACGTCCGACGTCGACTGGACCAAGATCGAGGCGCGACTGCGGGGAGCGGGACGAGCGCGCCTGCGCCGGACGCTCATCCTCTCGGGGATTGGTCCGGTCGCGGTCGCACTCTCGATGTGGGGGCTCAGCAGGCCCGGAGCCCGCGTCGACGACGCGCTTGGCCTCACCGCGATCGTGGGGACCGTCATCGGGCTCCGAATCGGAGCCGACATCGTCCGCAACCGAAAGCTCGCACGGCCCGCCGAGCGCCACGAGTTCTTCCAGGCGCACCGCGAGGAGCTTGCACGGCAGATCCGCCGTTCGACGATCCTCCGCTGGGTCGCCCTGGCCGTGATCGCCGTACTCCTCGTCCTCGCGCTCGCGATGCCCGACCTGACGGTCCGCGGTCGGATCGTCTATCTCGTGCTCGCGGCGATCGCTTCCGCCGTCTGGGTGGAGCGACTCTTCGTCGGGCTGCCGGCGCTCAGGCGCGAGCTCGAGATGCTCAATCGGGTACAGCGGTGACGACACCACGCTCGCTTCCCACGCTCGACGAGGCCCGAGAGGCCGCGCTCGTCGAGCGTGCCCGGACCGCCGAGGCGGCGCGCGATGAAGCGTTCGCCGAGATCTTCCGCCTCTATCGCCTCCCCGTGCTCAAGCTCTGCGTGCATGTCATCGGCGATGCCAGCGAGGCGGAGGACGTCGTCCAGCAGGTCTTCCTCTCGGTGCACCGCGCACTGCCGCTGTTCCGCGGCGACTCGCGCCTCTCGACCTGGATCTACCGCATCGCCCTTCGAGCCGCGATCGCGGCTCGATCGAAGCGGCGAACGTTCGAGCCCCTCGCGGAACACCTCCGCGCGCCGAGTACCGAGGACGAGATTCAGCTCCGCGACGAGGCTCGCCGGGCAGCGGCAGCGATGGACCGGCTCTCCATCGAACACCGCGCGGTGCTCTCGCTCTTCGCCATCGACGGCCTCTCGCACCGGGAGATTGCCAACGTCCTCGGAGTGCCTGAGGGCACGGTCTGGTCGCGTCTCAGCGCCGCCCGACGGCGCCTCAACGACGAGCTCCGAGGCGGTTGACGCGCCACGACACTCGCTCGATACGGCGAACCCCCTCCCGAGGACCGCCGTCAGTCGCGTGTCAGGTCGAGGGCGAGCCCCGTCGCGTAGTCCGAGAAGCCGTTCACCTGACGCGACGTGGCGACGGCCCCGTTGAGCGTCGACGCCGCCGCGAACACGGGCACACGCATGTGCGAGAGCGTCGTGATGTAGAGCTCGTCGCGGGTCGCGTCGAGCGCGATGCCGGACACGGTGTCGTAGCCGGTCGTGACGATCGTGCGCGAGGGCGCCGTCTGGCCGGCGGCGGTGCTCGCCGAGCCGATGACGGTGACCTGGCCGGTGACGGCCGTCCCGGCGCTGTTCGCGACGTAGAGCTCGTCGCGGCGCGCGTCGTAGGCGAGCTGCGAAGGGCCTTGCAGCGTCGAGTGGGTGATCTCGCGCGCGACGGTGGCGGCGTACGTCCCGTTCTTGGTGGACGCGGCGTCGAACACCGCGATCTTGTTCGCGCCGCGGAACGACACGAACAGCCGATCGCGCGGCCTGTCGTAGACGAGGCCGTAGGGCTCGGTGCCCAGGCCCGTGGCCGTGATCTGCCGCGAGGGCATCGTCCCCGCGCCGTCGAGGGTGCTCGCGGAGTCGTAGATCGCGATGACGTTCGTGAAGGCCGTGAGGAACAGGCGGTCGCCGACTCCGTCGACGGCGACGCCCCACGGGGTCTGCGGCACGGCGAACGCCCGCGCGGGAGGGCCGCTCGACGTCGAAGCCGGGGAATAGACGTACACCTTGTCGTCGGTGTTCGAGGCGACATAGAGCGCGTCGCGGCCGGTATCGATCGCGATGCCGCCGGCGGACGCGACCGTCGCCGACGTCGCGCTCACGGCCGTGCCGTCGAGGGTGCTCGCCGAAGCGAAGCCTCGAAACGCGTTCGCTCCGTGCATCGTCGCGTAGAGCCGACCCGCGTGACTGCAGAAGCCTTGCGCCGTGCAGACGCCGCTCGCGCAATCCCCGATGACGCTGCACTTCATCCCGACGGCGCAGCGCTCGGCGTTCGTCGGCGCGCCGCCGCCGCAATCGACGTCGCTCTCGGTTCCGTTCCGAATGCCGTCGCTGCTCGTCGGACCGGCGTCCGCCGGCCCGCCGTCGGGCGGCGCGACGCAGCTCGCGAGCTGGACCGTGTTCACGAAGCCGCCCTTGCCGTCGCTGGCCTTGGGGAGCTGCGGATCGTGACGGTCGTCGTCGACGAGCGGCCCCGAGCCTTCGTCCTGGTTCTCGTGGACCTGGCCGAAGTGAAACCAGTACTCGATGTACGCGCCGATCGGGACGCAGGCCTTCGCGCTCCAGCGGCCGTTGGCGTACGTGAGCGGCACGCCGTCTCCGACGAGCGGCCCGAAGCTGCCGCGCAGGACCGCCGTCGTCTCGTCGTTCGTCGCGTCCTCGAGGCCGAAGGTCGTCTCACAGCACGGCGGATCCGCGTCGCCGGGGACGATGCCGCTGTCGAGCCCCAAGGACGGGACGAACGACGCCCCACCTTCGGACGCAGGCAGGGTGTCGCCCTTCGCCGGTCCCTTGTACTGACCCTCGGCGTCGTCGTCGGGCAGATCGAGACCGGGCGAGTCGTCGTCGCTGCTCGAGCAGCCGATGAAGATGCCGAGGAGGAGCGCCGCCGCCGCGACGCCGACGCGCCTCATCGCGCGTCTCCCATCAGCGGAGCGACGTCGTCGTGGCTCAGGTACTGGAGCAAGAGCTCGAAGATGCCCTCCTTCGGCACCTCGAGCTCGCGTGGGACGGCCGCGAGGAGCGCTCCTTTGGCCTCGGGGAACCGATCCTTCGCCTCGCCGAGGATGTGGACGAGCGACTGACGCGTCAGCGCGCTCGGCTGCTTCTCGAGCTCGACGATCGCGTTCGTGACGAGCGCGCGATCGACGACCTGCCGCGCGTCGAGGTGCTGGAGCCGGATCGTCTGCCAGAGGTCGCGGCGCACGTCGGGATCGGTCTCGACGACGAGCCAGTCGGTCGAGAGGGAGATCGTCGCGCTCGGCGGCATCCGACGGATCGCGATCGTCGCGGCGCGTCGAACGTCGGCGTCGGCGTGCCGCGTGTACGGCGTGACCTTCGCGAGGAGCGAGGGATCGCCGAGGTTCGCGATCGCGCCAAACCCGGGGCGGAGCGTCGTCGCCGAACGGCCGTTCGCGAGGATGTCGTTCACCGCCGAGCGTGCCTCCGCCACGATCGCCGCGTCTTCGGCCCTGAGGCTGCCCATCATGCCGAGCGCGAGCGCGGCGTGCCTTGCGTAGAGCCGGACGGCGCGCGAAGACCCCGTCGCGATGCCGCGAGAATCCGCGTGGAGCGCCTGCGCGAGCTCGACGCCGACATCCTCACGGGCGACGAGCGCGAACGCGGCGCGCGAACGATCGATCGCCTGCGCGCCGGCGTCACCCTTGATGGCCATGAGCGCGCCGAGCGCCTCGGGCGTGGGCGTCTTGCCGAGCGCGATGAACACGCCGGGCGCTCCGTCTTCGGGGAGCTTCTGCGCGCGGACCTGGAGGGCCACCTCGGTCGCCGCTTCGGGGCGCGCCACGAAGTAGTTCTTGAGGTGGGTCCATGCCTCCGCGATGCCTTCGCCTGCGTCCATCCGCGCGCGGTACCGGTCCATCGCGACCGCCAGCGGGAGCGTCCGGACCTCGGCGATCTCCTTCTGATCGTGCGCCGAGAGCGGCGCTGCGATCGTCGGCTTCGCTCGCCGATGGAGAAAATCGCGCCACACGTAGCGCGTCTCCGCGTGGGGGAAAGCCCCGAGATCGCCGGGTGGCACGCTCGCCGCGCGAATCGTGCCGGTGACCTCGGCGCCGCCGATACGAAGACGCTCGCTGCCGTCGAGCGATGCGAACCAGGGCCCGGCGCCCGGCTCGATCGTCATCGCGCTCGCGAGGGGCTTCCTCTCCTTGTGAAGCGCCGGCGTCGCCTCGTCGACGAAGCCGTTCGCGTCCCAATCGTCGGACCAGACGCGCCGATAGGCGTCGATCGTGCGCTGGACGCGCGGCCTTGCTCCGCTCACATCCTTGTAGGTCGCGCGAAACTCGCCGTAGTCGTTCGCGCCGTCGCGCGTCTCGGTGCCCTTCGGCCAGCTCCATACGAGGTTGTGGGCCATCGCCTGCTGGGCGCGGGCCTCGCGCACGTTCGTCGAGTCGAGGGCCGCGAAGCCCGCGATCTGGCAGCGTGCGTCGACGCGGAGGAGGAACGGCGCGCCGAGATCGCCTTGCTCCGCCGTGAGCGTCGAGTCGACCTCGCGATAGTGCGCGAGCAGCACCTCGCCGCCGAGCGCCTCGAGATCGAGGACGACGCGGACCGTGCGCACGAGCGACGGCGGCTGATCGGCCCTGCCCTTCGCCTCGTCGAGCTTCATCGACATCGTGCCGACGAGCTCGTAGCCGAGCGTCGCGCCTCGGTCGAACCTGCAGCCCGGCTCCCGCTCGATCGGCGCCTCCGCGATCGTGGATGGCGAGGGCGCCTGGGCGGCGATCGACGACGGCGGGACCGGCGGTACCGGCGCCTCGGCCGGCGTTCGGAGCGAGAAGAATCCGGCGACCCCGAGACCCGCGGCGGACGCGGCGATGGCAAGGTTGCGCGGCTTCATCAGAACGCCTCCATGAAGGTGTCGTCGGTGCGCCCGAGAGATCGGCCGAGGAGCTTGATGCCGTTGTATTGAGACAGCGTCCAGGACGTCGAGAAGAAGAGGAAGTTGGCGACGATCGCGACTTGCCCGGACATGATCGCGAGGCTGAACGGCGTGTCGACGAACGTGGAGCCGTATCGCTGGAAGCGGCGGCCGGAGCCGTCGTATAGCGTCCACGCGCGATGGCCGAACTGCGGCTCGATCGAGACGTCGACGAAGTTGAGCGTGCCTTGGAGGCAGATGCCGATCTCCGCGCTCGGCGTGCAGAAGCCGAGCGTCGCGCCGGCCGCGGCGCCGACGGCGAGCCCCACCGTCCACTCTTCGTACTCCGTCTTCGCCGCGCCGGTGTACTCGCAGATCGGCGCGAACGCCGAGGCCTGCGGCTGCGTGGTCGCCGCCCGCGTCGCGCCGTGAAGGACGACGCCGGAGTCGATCGGCACGTTGGTCGTGAGCCCGTTCTCGGCAGGAGGGATCTTCGAGCTGGCGTTCAGGACCGCGTTGCCGGCGGTGCCGGCGAGCGATCCGAACTCCTTGTTCGAGGCGAGCCAGGCGAACTTCGTCGTACTCGCGTTCTTGCAAGCTTGCGACGACGGGTTCCGCGCGCACGTGACGTCGCTGAACGAGTAGTTGAGCTGGCCGCCGGTCCAGTAGTTCTGCGCGGCAGACGCCACCCCCAGGATCCCGGTGCGATCGCTGTCGGTCAGCATCTCGGCGAGGCGCCCGCCGCGCGCTTCGCAAGCCTTTCGCGCGCTCGCCTGCGTCATCGCCGTCGGGATCGCCGCGAAGCACTTCGTGCGGCTGCCGTTGGTGCACGGATACGGGCTCGCGGGCACCCAGTTCATATTGAACTCGAGCGAAATCGACGCCGCGACCGCGTAGGAGAGCGTCGCGAAGCCGAGCCCGAACACCGGCGCCTTGCTCTCGAGGCCGATCCCGAGGCCGATGCGGCCGCCGGCTCGTCCCTTCGTCACCGTCCCCGGCGGCGGCACCTGCGGCTTGAGACTCTGGATGAGGAGGTCCCAGTTCGGGGCGATCGAGATCTTGATCGGCTGTTTCGTGCCGTCGTAGACGTTCGTCTTCGTCTTGTCGAAGGTCCGCTTGTCGTCGTCGTCGTCGACGTCGATCACCTGGTAGCCGAGCACCTCGCCCTGGCCCGACGGTCCCGCGGTGACGGTGGTCGCTGTCTCGGTGCGCTGGGTGGTCGTCGTCGCGCCGTAGGTGCTCCGGCCGGTGTCGCCGGAGGCGGCGTTGCCGCCGCGCGTCGTCGCCGTGCACTTGTGCGTCCCGCCGCTGTCCGAGCAGCTCTTCTGGTGCCCCGAGTCCTCGGTCGACGCGGATTTCGAATCGCCCGAGGTCGTCGACGAAGTCGACGACGTCGAGGACGACGACACCTCCGGCAAGAGGACCCGCTTCGTATAGTCGCGCGAGAAGACGAGCGCGTTCGTGTACCGGAAGCAGCCGTTGTTGTTGATGATGTTGAGCTCGTAACCGGTCGGACCGTCACGCACGGTCGTGACCTGGCTCGTGCGGGTGTTCGATCCGTCCGCGTCGATGCAGACCTTCATGTCGAGGGAGTTGGTCGCGCCCCACTTGCCGAAGATCGCGTCCCGCAGCGCGACGGGCCACTCCATCACCGCCGAGCGGACGGCCCCGGTGGGGTTCGCCTCGTCGAGGTTGATCGCGCCGAGCGTGATCGCGTTGCCCTCGTCGTTGTACGGATACACCTGGAAGGTCGCGCGAAGGCGGCGGGCCCTCGTGTTCGGGATCCGCGTCTGCGTCGACGTCGGCGAGAACGGGTTGTCCGGCCAGTCGCCGCTCATGTAGTACGAGAGCTCGAACGTGCTCTCCGACTTGACCGCGTCGAAGTAGTTGAGCCGCTGGTATGCGCCCTGCGGGACGCGGGCGATCGTGAGCCCGACGTCGATCGACGGCGACGGCGCGAGATCCCAGTTACGGAACGTCGACGTCGTGTTCGAGCCCGGTCCGAGCGTCCGGGTGTTCACGTCGGAGACGATGTCGGTCAGCTCTCGCTGCTGGTAGTACGCGATCAGGTCGACGTAGTTGCGGGCGGCGTCGAAGAAGAAGCCCGGCGGATTCGGCAGCGTCGGCGTGCGCCCGGGCGTCTTGACGAAGCCGTAGGCGCCTTCGGGGTCGATCGAGACGTGGAGCTTGTTCGTCACCTCGACGAACGCGCTTCGGAAATCCTGCTCGTTCGCGTTGCGCCGCTTCGCGGCGTCGGCCCACGCGTTCGTGCGCGAGTCGAAGCACGCCGTCGGGAGGATCGCGGCGTCGGCCGTCGCCTTCACGCGCTTCTTGTCGGCGGTGTCCTTGTAGAGCTCGACCGGGGTCAGCGTGCAGAGGAACCCCTCGGCGACCTCGCCGGTCTTCGGGTTCCGGAACTGCTTCGTGAACCACGGCACCATCCGCGGACGAACGCCGGCCGGCCCTTCGAGGTCGGTGTCGACGCGAAGCTTGTACGGCCTGTTCGCCTTCAGCGCGACGACGTTGGAGGAGCCCGCCTGAAGCGGCTCGGCGTTCGTGCGGGGGTCGATCATCCCCGCCGAGTAGACGACGCCGCTCGTGATGAGCTGCTTCGACGGATCGGCGACGCAGTTCATGCCGGCGTCGCGCTTCTCGTTCCAGGCGCACTGCGCCGGGATGCACGCGCGGGCGCCCGTCGCGTACTTCGCGGCCGGCGCAGGGTTCTGGCCGTCCGCGCCGACGCACGAGAGCTTGAGCTGCTTGCCGCTCGCCTCGGCCGTCGCCGCGACGGTGTACTCGCGCGGGAAGTCCGCGCACGTGTAGGTCGCGACGAAGTCCTTCGCGCAGCCGACCTTCGGATCGCCGAGCTTGCGGGCGTCGATGCCGTAGGTGCACTCCTGCTTGCCGTTGCACGCGTTGAAGAGATCGGCGACCGGCTTCGTGAACGACGCCGCGCTGACGCCGCAGTTGCCGCCGTAGGCCGCCGTCTTGACGCGGATCGGGTAGTACGGGTCGCACGAGAGCGTGAGCGTCTTTCCGGACGCCTCGCCGTTCACGCGCGCCGACGAAGTGACCGAGCTCTCGCCGCACGACCACGTCGCGTCGTAGTCCTTCGCGCAGCCGACCTTCGGATCGCCGAGCCCGTCGACCTTGTACTCGCAGAAGCGCGTGCCGTCGCACTTCGCCTTGAGCTGCGCGCTGTGCGTCCCCGTGGGGACGCCGCAGTTCTTGCCGTAGGTGCCGGACTGGACGGTGAGCTGCGGCCCGCACTTGAGGCTCACAGTCTTGCCGGCCGATTCGCCGTCGACGTGAATGGTGTACGGCACGCTGTCGGCGCCGCACTTCCAGGTGACGTCGAAGTTCTTCGCGCAGTTCTTCGCCGGGTCGTAGGCCGAGCCGGGCGTGAAGTTGCACACGGTCGACCCGTTGCACTGCGCCTGGATCGTGCTCGTCGTGTTGCCGAGGAGGCCGGCGTTGCAGTTCAGGCCGTAGCTCGCGACGTCGATCTGGATGCCGGAGCGCGCGGAGCCCTGGATGCTGTCGAGCGACGAGCCGCCGGTCGAGAAGTCCCACCCGACCTGGCCGGAGCCGCACGAGAGCGTCTTGTCGACGCCGTTGAACACGGGATCGTCGTCGTTCGACGCCGCCCCCTCCTCGTTCGAGCAGCCGAAGCTCGAGGCGAGGGCGACGGTGGCGACGGCGAGGGCGCGAAGGATCGTCTTCATGGCGCGGGGACCGGTCCTTCCTGCACGCAGTACAGGTGTTTCGATTCGGCGCACGGCGAGAACCGTGCGCTGAGCCATGGCTCGCCCGTCGCGGAGCTGAGCCCGCTGTACGAGCTGGTGTCGGGGGTGGCCGTCCAGTTCGCGCACGCGCTCGATCCGTCGCGTTCGCCGTTGCCTTGCGATCCCGTCCAGACCTCGACGCTCCCGAGGTTCGCGCCGGTCTCGCTCCTGGTGATGCCGGCGGCGTGCGCGGGCGAGAAGAACCCGTCCGCGTCGTTCGCGATGACGGTCGTTCCGTCCGGGAGGACGTAACGCGCCGTGCCGCGGCCGATGCGGGCCGCCGCGCTCGTGTTCTGATCGGAGAGGAACGCCTTGAAGGTGCCGCCGAGCGCCGCGCCTGCGGCCTGGCAGATCGCGTCGGCGCCGGCGAGCCCGCCCATCGCGCCGGTGGTCGTCGCGCTCGACAAGAAGACGAACCGGTCGGCGGTGAGGCAGACGCCGCGTTCGCATCCCGTTCCGGCTACGCAGTCGCTCGAGGCTCCGCAGAGCTTTCCGCGCGCGCACGGCGCGCAGCTGCCACCACAATCAACGTCGGTCTCGTTGCCGTTCGCGACGCCGTCGCTGCACTTCGGCGCGACCGCGCCGTCCGATCGCGACACGCCGAGCGGCTGCCCCGCGTCGAGCGGCTTCGCGTCGATCGTGATCGTCGTCGTGTCGCCGCCGTCGACGACGACCGAGCCGTAGTTGTCGCCGCGCGCGACGCCGATCGTGATCTTGCCCCCGGCGGTCCCGTCGGCGCCGACCTTGATCACGCCGGTGTTCGGGTCGACGTCGGTCGTCAGCTTCGTCCCACCTGGCGGCACGGTGATCTCGACGTCGAGGCTCGTGCCGTCGTCGGCTTGCACCGAGCTGCGCAGCGTGAGCGCGGTGCCCGACTCGTTGGCGTAGACGGACTGCCGGCCGTTGGCGCGCACCGTGAGGGTGTCGCCCGGTCCGCCGACGGAGAGGTGCGCGAGCTCGAGGGTGTACCCCGGTCCCGATTGGAGGACGTGACCTTCGCGCGCGCCTTCGCCCAGGCGGAGATCGACCGTGCTGTCGCCGGGGGGCAAGAAGAGGTCGACCGGGGGCGTGCCGTCCCAGGTGGCGAGCGTCGAGAACCCCGGCGACACGCTGCCCGTCCCGGTCTCGACGAGGTTGCCGTCGGCGTCGAAGCCGGCCGCGTTTCCGCTGTCGTCGTGCGCCGACCCCGTGAGCGCGCCCTGGAATGTCGTGGTCGTCTGCGTCGCGTTCTTGCCGAGCGGGAACGTCAGCTTCCCGAGGCGCGTCTTGACCGACGCGAAGTAGAGGCGATTGTCGTTCGTGGCGTCGCCGTAATAGAGCGCGCTCGGCTCGTCCGGGTTGGCCGATGCCCGGTACTCCCAGCGGCCCTTGTCGAGGTCGATCGTCATCGTTCGATCCTCGTCGGGGAAGTTGTTGTCGTAGACGTGCACGACGTAGAGCCCGGGGCGATCGCCGCGCGCGTAGCGGATCGGCGTGACCGCGTGCCCCCCGCGGAAGCCGCTCTTCGTCCTGCGGACGAGGCCGATGCGGTACGCCTCGGTCGCGCCGGGCCGAAGCACGGTCCCGAGGAACCGAAGAGCGTCCTTCGCGCCGAGCTTCTGCGTCTTCGCGGCGTCGGCTACGCGTTGCGTCGCGAACCAGTAGGCGAGCTCCTCCTGGAGCGGCACGTTGCTTTCGAGCTTGAGGTCGCGCGTCGTCGCCGCGCCGAACCGCGTCGGGTCGAGCGCGCCGCTGTAGAAGAGGGACGAGAGGACCGCGAAGCCTTCGCAGCGCCCGCCGTCCATCGCCGCGTTGGCCTTGTCCATCCAGACGCGCGCCGCCGAGGTGAGCTGGCAGTCGGGGGTCTTCGCCGCGCAGACCTCGTCGCCGAACATCCGCGCGACGAGCGGCGGCGTCATCCGCGAGTCGGCGTAGCCGTCGGCGAAGTTCTCGAACGCGAACGCGTTGACGCCGATCGCGAAGCCCGAATCGGCGCGATCGGGGATCGGCGCCTCGGTCGAGGCATCGTCGGCACACGCCGACACGAGCACCACCGCGAGCGCGCCCCCCGCGAAAGAGTACTTTCCGCGCATTTTCTCACGGAGATCGTCCGTCACGCCGCGGGCGAAGACAACAGAAATTGCGGCGCGGCGCCGCGGGGCGCCGCACGCGGCGCGGATCGGCTCGCCGCGCCGTGGGCAACCCGCGGCGTTCACTGAACCAGGGTCAGTTCAGCATGAGGCTCAACATCGTGGTCGGATCGTTGGTGATCATCACCTGGTCCGGCACGTTGTCCGAGACCACCGCGTCGACGCGCATGTTGTAGAGGCGAAGCGGGTTCGGGCTGACGACGCCCGTCCCGCGATAGACGAAGTGCCCCGACGACGTGACGCTGAACGGCTCGTAGGAGCGACACCTCCCGACAGGGAGGAGATTCAGCCTCCCCGTCCCGTCGAGCTTGATGCTGTGAAGCGATCCTACGCTCTGGAAATTCGGCGAACGCTCGAAGATGACGCGACCGGTCGGTGTCACGCCGAGGAAGCCACCGAACGCGCCTGCGGGGTCCGACGTCGTCACGAGCGGCAACGCGCCCGTTCCGTCGGCGTTGACGACGTGGAGGCTCGTCGCGCCGGTCGCCTGGTTCGTGGCTTGAACGAGCAGACGCCCGTCGTTCGTCTCGGCGAAGAAGCCCTCGTCCACGCTGGCGTCCGCGCGAAGCGCGACCAAGTTTCCACCGGTCGCGATGTGGAGGTCGCGTTGGTTGTTGCCCGTGTCGAGGCGAACGAGGACGTGCCCGGAGAGCGTGACCTCGCAGCTGTACATCGTGGTCACGTTCGCCGTGAGCACGCTCTCCGAGGTGCCGTCGAGCTTCACGCTCACCGCATCGAACACGCTGCCGTTCGGCACCCGTGCTCGATAGTAGATGGCGCGGCCGTCGGGCGTGACACCGCAGACCGTTTGATAGCGGTTTGGGGTCGCCGTGAAGACGGTCGTCGCCGTCGCGAGGTCCGGCGAGATCGCGCGCGCCCGAACGATCGCGCCCCCGTTGTACTCCGAGAAGACGAGGCGACTGTCGGTCGTGAAGATGCGAGTGCGATAGCGCGCGAAGAGCGACTGACCGCTGCCGGGCACCTGCCCGTGGAACGCGAGGTTCGTAGCTCCCGTCGCGCCGCCGGTGAGCTGCACCGTCGTCGCGCGGTTGGTGCCGTCGCTCTTGATGCTCCCGAGGTGGTAGTCGTCCGCCGCGCCGCGCGTGAGCACGTAATAGATCGTGTCGTTCGGCGCGATCGCCACCACGCGAATGACGGTCGTGTCGTTCGGTGAGCCTGCCGCGTCGGCGAGAACGACGCGCCCCGTGCCGTCGGGCCACACGCTCACGATCGCGCCGAGGGTGCCGGGCTCTTTGAGAACGAGGCGTCCGGCAGGGGTCGAGCCGATCACCTCCACGTCGCCGTTCGGCGCGGGCACCGTCACCGGGTTTCCGCCGTCTTCGTCCACGACCGTCGCAGGCGACGTGATGACGAGCTTGCCCGGCTTGCCCGCTTCGCTCGCGTCGCCCGCGTCGCTGGCATCGCTCGCATCGTCCGTCGCGGCGTCGCTCACGTCCGCGTCGCCCGACGTGCCGTCACTCGACGGCGCGTCGAACGTTCCGGCATCCGTCGGCGCCCCGCTCTCGTCGCTGTCGTCGGTGCAGGCCGCGAACGCGCCCGCGAGAGCCGCGAGAACCACCAAGAGCATGCCTCGGCTGACCGGACGCCTGACGCTCGAGTTATCCGAACACGACGCGCCGACGACTCCCCGGTTCATCACTCGCGGTGTCCCACGGATCGTGCAGGGGCTCAATGAGCAATACACACGACGCAATGCGAATCGGGGACGCCCGCGTCGTGCACAGCGCGACGCGCGGGCGCTCCTCGACGAGCTCGGCGCACGCCAGCCGTGAAGAGTCCGTTGCCCGGCACTCGGCCTTCGTTATCGGAAGCCAACGCCACGCTAGTAAAGCGGCACGACTGGGTTGCGCCTTAGGTGAAGGGCCAGGAAGGCGTCGACGATGTACGCACGACGTTGCGACGAGCGCTCATCGAGCGCGCGTTTACGTAAATGCCCAACCGCTGGTTTCCATGCACCGCGATTCATACGATCCATCGCATGAACTACCGCGTCCTCACGCTGCTCTTCGCGATGCTCTCGGCCAGCGGCCTCGCGTTCGCAGCGACGCCGAAGGTTGCCGTGCAGCCGAGCGCGGTGGTGCCGCCGTCTGGCCCGAGCGGGAAGCCCCCGGTCGGCAAGCTGATCCCCGCGTTGGGGAGCGCGCCACCTGCGCCAGCAGGCTTCACCGCGACCGCCGGTACGGAGCAGGTCGCGTTGGCCTGGACGCAGCCGACCGCGGAGGGCGCCGCGCCCGTCGACACGTATCTTCTCCAGCGTTCGACCGATGGCACGACGTGGAGCGACGTCGCCACCATTCCGCCGACCGGCCGCAAGTGGTTCGATCCCCAGCGGGCACCGGGCGTCGGGCTCTCGTACCGGCTCTTCGCCAACAGTGCCAGTGGGATAGGCGCGTCGTCGGCGATCGTGACGGCCACGCCGTTCGGTCCGGCGTCGCCTCCCGCGGTCGTCCAGGTGGCGATCAGCGGCGATCGGCGACTCAACATTCTCTGGGGCGTGGTCGGCGGCGTCGTCCAGACCTACGCCAATGGCGCGAGCGCGGTGACATCGTACGTCGTGCAACGTTCGACCGACGGCAGGACCTGGACCGATCACGGGACCCTTCAGGCGAGCGATGGCGTGCGGAACGGTCACGGGCTCTACCGGCCCGGCGGCTACGGCTTCACGGACTCCAACCTGACGCCCGGCGCGCGGCTGTCGTATCGCGTGATCGCGGTCAACGGCGCGGGGCGTGGTGCCCCGTCGGCACCCGTCGAAGGGGTCGCGGGCACGTTTCCCGGAGGCCCGGAGAGCCTGAAGATGACCGTCTCGTGGGGCCTCGTCTCGCTCAAATGGGACCCGCCGAAGAACAGCGGCGGAACACAGGTCACGCAGTACAAGATCGAAGTGTGGCGAGCGAAGGTGCCGAACGCGGCGCCGGGCGGTGACGGCTACTGGTGGCCGCTCGCGACGGTCCCCGGCGGCTCCGGGACGGCAGGCTCGTTCACGAGCCGTCCGTCATGCAGCGTCCCGGCCGGGGTGGCGGGCGTCAACATGGACATCGGCTGTCCGCTGTCGCGGAAGTGGTACCGCGTCACCACCGTCAACGCCGTCGGCGACAGCGCCCCGTCGAACTGGGTCACCGGCGTCCTCTGACCACCGGTTCGATCGCCAGCGGGCACCGGGCGTCGGGCTCTCGTACCGGCTCTTCGCCAAGGGCGCCAACGGGTGGCCTGCGGTCACGGGCGCGCTGAGCGGCATCGACGCGCAGGCATCGCCCAGCTTCTCACGCTACGGACACGTCGTGCCATTGGCAACGGGCGTGGCGTCACACGTGTGCTTTTCGAGATTGCATCGGCGACGTCGTTCTACGATGCGAGTCGGCAAAGGAGCACTTCAGGTCCATGTGGCAACTCTCGAGGCGCGCCATCCTCAAAGCGGTGGCGGGGGCGGGACTCGCCGCTCCGTTCGGCGTTGGGTGTAACGATCCGGATACGGATCTCGGTGTCGGCGGCGATCGTCCGGTCGAGCGAAAGCACCTGAGCTTCGACCTGAGCTTGCTTCGCCCCGATCGCGAGTACGTCCTCGAGCTCGGAATGGAGCGCTACGTCCTCGAGCGCCACACGCCGGAGTCACGGACCCGAGCGCGCTCGAGCAACGCGATGCTCGCGAAGCTCGAGGACCGCGAGCTCACTCACTACATCGATGAAGTCGCCCTCCCGGCCGACGCGCCTCAGAGCTACATCGTGACGACCGAGCTCGACGACGGACGCCGACGGCTCTCCCTCGCCGGAATCCACGTGCCGGCCCAGGGGATCGCAGCCGCACGCACCTTGAAGGGCACCTCGCTCTCCTTCCTCTCCCATCGGCAGCCGGGCCTGGGCACGCGGGAGCTCGGCGGACCCGCGCCCGCGCTGAACGAGACGGACCTCACCGCGCTGACCGACTTCACCGACGCTGCACGTTGGCTCGTCTACCACCACCCGGACGTCCTCTCGCTCGACCCTGCGGTCTCGGTGATCTTGCTCTCGCACATCGATGCGATGACGCGCGTCGACCAGAGCGATCCCTTCTCGCGGCTCATCAAGAAGATGAAGTCGTTCGGCCTCGCGACGGACGACCTCGACGAGGACGGTTGGGCGCGTGCCGAATGGTCGCGCCATCCCGTCACGAATGCCCTCATCCCCCAAACCGACGAGCAGGGCGTTCAGCTCAAGGATCGAAGAGGTCGCCCGGCGTGGCGGTTCCACTACGAGCCGAACCCGGACATCTTGCCGGAGCTTCAAGAGCTCATCGTCGCGCTCCTCAACTCGATTCGAAGCGACGAGGACCTCGAGGGCACCCGCTTCTTCACTCCGCAGGCGAGGTCCACGCGCGCGGAGCCGCTGCCGGATCCGACGCCGGGCGTGCCCGCGACACGACCTGACGGGCCGCCGCCAGCCCCGCCGATCGATCTCGTGGCGCCCGGTCTCCTTCAGGGGGGCGCGGAACAGGCGTACACGTGGACGATGCCGCGCGAGAGCAACGCGGCGGGCCAGACGGTGTCGTTCACGCCGGACCCCGGAAACGGGCGGATGGTCAGGGTCACCGTCGAGAACTCCTTCAACCGCCACCTCGGCGTGTTCTTCGCCTACCTCGATGCAGGTGGAAACCCACTTCGCCGTGAAGCGATCTGGAAGCTCGCCAATGAGAGCCCGTCATCGACCGATTGGATGCTCTATGGCGGTGTCATCGATGCGCCGCCCTTGCTCATGGGCATTCCGCTCGGCATCAAGCAGACGCAGACATTCCGCGTCGCGATCCCACCGGGTGTGAGCCGACTCGCGGTTCTCACCGGAGCGTTCTCGTTCGACGCCGGTGACTATCGACCGGAGTACCGCACGGTCGATCACGAGGCCATCACCTACACACTCGGGATCGAGTACGGCCTCCCGACGGCCGCGCTCGCGTTTGGTGCGTCGTTCACGGCGGGCAAGTGGAAGACCCTCGGGATGGAGGCGCTGACGATCCTCGGGAAGCTCGTGGTGGTGACCGCCGCCGCGATCCCGCGGGAGCCAGGCAAGCGCTTCGACTACGCCAAGGTCGGCGTCTGGCTCGCCAATGAGGTCATCCAGCTCGGGATCGCGCGCGGCGGAACCTTCGCGCTCATGTGGGCGGGCGCGATCGCGGCCGGCGCTGCGACGAAGGGGATCCCCGTGCTCGGTACCGCGCTCTTCGCGCTCCAGGCGGCCGAGACGGCGGCCGTCCTCGCGCGAACGACGGTCGAGATCGGGATGGCGAAGGTGTGCAGCGAGACGCAGATCGCCTCGACGAACGCCGTCCGCGTCGTCGTCTCCGCGAAGAAATACGGGTTCCCGCAGACCGGCAGGAGCTACCGCCTGCTCCTCACGCCGCTCAACGGCGACACGCTCGCTCCGGTGACGGGTGCCTTCAGCCCCGTGACCACCCCGTCCGCGTTCACCGTCGACGTCCCTGCGGTTCTGACGGGCGGCAAGGTCCATTTCGTCATGGAGATCCTCGCGGAGTCTGGAGCCGTCGTCGGTCGCAGCAGCGGCGAGTTCCAGAACGTCCTCGAGATCGCGCCCAACGCGAAGAGCTACGTCGAGGTGGCTACGACGATCACGAACAGCAAGATCACGATCGACGGACGAACGCGATACTCGCCGCGCAAGCGCCTCGCCGTCGAGGGGGCACGCCACAAGTGGATCGAAGACAGCACCACCCCACTTCCGGGGTCCGACCTCGCGTGCTCCGCCGATACTCTCTGCGAAGCCGTTGCCCTCACGGTCGGCGGCGAGGCGCAGATGGCCTACGCCTGGAAGGAGAGTGAGCAGCTCACCGGCGTCTGCGGCAGGCCCGCGCAATCGCGCGGCACGGTCGTCTTCACGATGCAGAACGTGAACCTGAACGTGCTGCCGGAGTACGGCGCGGGGGATCCCGACGCGACGCTCAAGAACCCCGGCTGCGGTGAGCTCGCGCCCACGATCCCGCTCTACCGCGTGACGACCGACGGTGAGACGCCCTACGTCGCCGGCGCCGTGCCCGATTCGCTCGTCCTCGAGGCGAGCAGCGGCACGTATCATCTCCGGACGTACCGGCCGACCCCGACGAGCAACGCCGACCCGCGTGCGGGCGCGAGCTGGGGTCGCTTGCGAAGCCCTTCGATCCGCGGCGCCGCCATCCACAAGTCCGGCGTCGTCCTCGCGCTCAGCGGCATCGGAGACAAGCTCGAGCTGCTCACGCTGCGCATCTCGCGCGGGCCGACCGCCGATCGGGACGCCCCCGAGTCGTCGCTGCGGAGCGGGCCCGGTTCGCTCGTCGGCTACCTCTCTCGTCCCGTGGCGATCTGCGCGACCACGGACACCGACTCCTTCATCGTGCTCGAGGACGGGAACAAGCGCATGCAAGCGTTCGGCAGCGCGGATGCGGCCCCCGACACGACATTCTTCGCCATCGACGGAAAGCCGAGCGCCATCTTTCCGCTCGCCGACAACCGCACGTACCTCGACATCGCGTACGAGCCGGCGAACAAGCTGATCTACGTCCTCTCCCGTGGCGTTCGGTCAGCCCAGCCGAATGACTTCGTCCTCGACATCTACGCACGCAACACCGGCCTCGTCGCGAGCACGTCCGCGTTCGTCGCTCGGAAGCTCGCGCTCGACGACAATCAGAACGTCTATGCGCTCGGATGGAACACGCTTCTTCTCGGTGGACGGCGTGAGCCCGATGTCTGGCTTTGGATCCCGTCGGTGAGCCCATGAAGACCCTCTGCAAGTCCCGTCCGTTCGTCGCCGTGTTCGCTGTCGCCACCACGGCGAGCCTCGCCAGTGTCCTCGCGGTCGCCGCATGTGGCACCGGTGACCCCGCCCCGCCCGCGCCGATCGTCGACGCGCCGAGGAACGACGGGACGTTCCTCGAACATGAGCTCGTCAAGGCTCCGGGCTTGCGCCTGCACCTCGCGAGCACGGTGTTGCTCGATCTGGAGGGTCCTGATCAGGTTACGGTCGACGACACCGGCAAGGCGGGTGAAGACGTCGTGCCCTACACGGTCGGTGAGGCCGAGACACTCGAGGTGTGTCTCGGTGAGAAGCGCGATGGGCTCGCCGGCGTCGAGCTGGTTCGTGCCGACGGCAAGAGTGTGCTCGCGCTCGCGGCGGGGGCCCCCGACGGCTGCGCGTCCGTCACGCTCGAGCCGGGTGACTACGACCTGCGCGTGACCCACGACGCCTCGACTGGACCAGAGGCCGCGAAGAACGTCTTCGTGCACGCCGCGACGCCGCTCCAGTCGACCGCGTGCTCGGCCGACAGCCGGCGGATCGATCCGGGAGACTTCCCGGACAGCACGTGGCACGTCGTCGATCTCGGGTCGGAGAACGTCCCGAGACCCGCCGGGCGGGTGAGCACGAACGGACGGGGGCCCGTCGTCGTCGAAGCGTACAAGAACAAGGAGGTCGACCCGAGCCGCGGCCTCCAGTTCGGCGCCGGCGCGGCCCCCCGCGAGATCACCCGCGCCGGCGATCCGTCACTCGTGCTCGGCAACGAGAATGGTTTGCTCGCCCTCCGTCCAAGGGCCGACTCGCACGAGCGCTGGCATCTCATCGCGCGTCCGTCGCCGTCGCCGTGGTCGTTCTTCGTCTTGAACGACGCGCAGGACGGCGCGGGTGTCCTCTCGTTCTACCTGCCGACCGCGGTCGACGGCGCCGGCGTCGGAGCGATCAACGCGACGAGCTTCGCGGCTCGGCCAGTCTTCCCGGTGACGTTCGCCGCTCGGCGTGCTCCGGCCGATCGGGTCGGTGAGCTCAAGGTCGGCGAGGTCGCGCTCTTCGACACGTGCGATTTCGGCGGCACCGCTTGGGTGATCAACGAGTCGAACGCGAGCGGCGCGGTCCTCGGCCTTCCGGGTCTCGCGGGTGGACCGAAGAGCATCAAGGTGGGCTGCGACACGTACCTTCGAACGTGGGCCGGCCCGATCCCGATGAACGTGAAGGAGGTCCAGAGCGACGTACCTTGCAATCCGACGAATTCGTTCGAGAACGTCGTCGTCAAGCGTCGTTCGTCGCTCGTCGTCGACGTCGACGCCTGTACGGGCTGCAGCTTTCGCGGCAAGGATCTGAGCGGCAAGAACCTCTCGCGCGTTCAGTTCATCAGCGCGGACTTCACCGACGCGAAGCTCGTCGACGTTCAGGCGCCTGGACTCTGGCTCCTCTACAGCAACCTGACGCGCACCGACTTCACTGGAGCCGTCATCGACGGGATGAAGGTGTCCGGCATCCCGAAGGTCCTCGCCACCGACAGCATCTGGCGTGGAACGTCCTGCCGCGTCTGTGAGCTCAGTAGCGTCGACTTCACGAGGGCAGACCTGAGCGGCGCCGTGTTCGATGCTGCCACGTTCGGCTCCAGCGTCTTCGATCGAGCGAACCTCGACGGCGCGAGCTTCGCCGCGGCGTCGTTCACGAGCACGGACTTTCTCAACATCGATCTTCGCAATGTGAAGTGGGGCGGACCACCGAACTTCCTCCCGTATCCCGGCGAGAAGCTCTCCGAGAAGCCATGCGACGAGGACCCTCCGCTCCTCCGGATCCCACGGCTCTCGGGCTCCACGTTGCGCCCCTCTCAGCTTCCTCCGTCGTTCTGGCGCCGCGCGAACCTCGACGGCGCGACGATCGACGGAAGTGGCGACGATCCCGTCGCGACCACCATCGACGGCGCCGACCTCTGCGGACTCCGCGCCTCGGGCACGAACTTTCGAAACCTCTCGTTCCGGAGCACCCGGTTCGACCGATCCGCGCTCGTCCGCGCAAGCTTCGTCAACCTGGATCTTCGCGACTCGTCGTTCAAGAGCGCGTTCGCCAGCGGCGCCTCCTTCATCTACTCGGACCTCAGCGGGGTCGACCTCACGGACTTCATCGGCGACGCCTACGCCGACGGGGCAGGCGGGAGCGGCGGTGCGTTCCTGTCGACGAATTTCAAAGGGACGACGTTTGCCCCGAGGAGCATGCTGCGTGCGCGACTTCGCCGCGGCGTCTTCCGCGAGGCGACCGTCCGGCTCCCGCCGCCCGCCGACCGAGCCCTGCTCGAGATCGGGGATGCGGTGTTCGCGTTCGCCGATCTCTCGGGGAGCAACATGGTCAACCTCACCGCGCGCGGGGGTGACTTCTCGGGCGCGACGTTCCTCGGCGTCGATCTCACGGGCGCCGACCTGAGCTCGACCCAGACACAACACGCCGACTTCTCGAACGCGACCTTCTGCGGCGCGACGTTCGGCGGAACGAAAATGGACGACGCACGCTCGTTGGGCGGCGCGCTCTTGCCGATGACGACGACGCAGGTCGTCGACCGCGCAACGAAAGTCGCGACGCCGTGCAGCGCGATCCAGCTCGGTGGCGCGCCGACACGCGAGGCCGCGATCAGCACCGCCCGCGTCGCGTTCTGCCCGAACGACCGCGCGCCGTCCTCTGTCGCGGGCTGCCAGGGGGCAGAGTTCGACGTCGACGTGACGGTCTCCGGCAGCCGACTCGTCTGCCCTGGCCCCGATGACGCGGGCGTCGCCCCGACACGCCTCCGCGCCTGCCGCGCCTGCGCGAGCGACTGCGACTGCTCCTCACTCCTCTGCACCAACGGGCGCTGCTCGTACTGCGCCGACGGCGGCACGTGAGTGCGTCGACGCGCGCGGCCGTTTGCGTGGGCCGCGACCAGGCGGTCAGGCCGCTACAGCGAGTCGTCGCGCGGCACTTGCCGCCACGTCTCCGTCTTCAGCCGAGCTCGGCGGCGAATGCGGCGACGGGCTTCTTCTTGATGTGAGCCTTCCACACCTCGCGCAGCGCGAGCGTCATCGGTACGCCATGCTTGCGTAGCCGCTTGCCGCAGGCGAACAGGCGCTCGTGGATGGTCATGCCCTTGGGGACCTTGTGGTTGAGGACCACGGTTCCGTTGAGCGCCCAGCGATCGAGCAGGGTCTTGTTGTCGCCGTCGCGCAGCTGCAGGTCGAGGCCTGCCGCGAGCAACAGCTCGAGCGCCTCTTCGCTGCACAGCCGGAACGCCGCGGTGCGCGCCACGGGCATGCCGTGATAGCGCGGCAACGGTTGACCGTGCACCAGGGCTCCCGCTTCGAGCAACACCTTGATCACCTCGATGCGATCGTGCTCGGTGGCCATCTCGAGAGGAGTCCGGCCGGCGGTACGATTGCCCTCGTGGAGCATCGCTGCGCCGTTGGGATCGGCCCCGGCGGCGAGCGCCTCGCGGACCAGCGCGGCGTGCCCGAGGCGGCAAAGGCCGACGAACCCCGCCGGGCTGGTGGGGCTGGCTCCGGCGGCGATGGCCTGCGTGGCCTCGGCGACGATCTCGTCGGTGCGCTTGTTCCATTCGGCGAGCGACGTCGCTTCGTGCGCCAGGGCCGACGGCGCCCGCCGCGAGATCCACCACAGCGGGTGAAAGCATGGGAAGCCCTGCGCTACCCGGTGCTCGACGCTGGTGACCAGCTCGTCGAGGCTCTGAATGCAGTGGGACGGCAATGCGGCCACCACGTCCTCGCCGCGATCGCGCAGGTAGAACATCACCGCCAGCCCGTCGTCGCTGCGCGCTTCCGGATTGGCGCCAGCGGAGAGCATCCTCTCGACGGCCGCGCGCGATTGTGCGCAGCCGAGCAAGGGACACACGCCGTACTTGCCATTCGGGTCGGCGCCCGCGCGCAGGCACAGCTCGATCGCAGGCATCGAATCGTCGAGGAGCGCGGAATACAGCGTGTGGGTTGGATCGGCGCCGGCAGCGAGACAGCGCTCGAGCAGCGCTGTGTCTTCCCAGGCGCACGCGGCGCCGGCGATCTCCGCGTGGCCGAGATCGACGAGCGCGCTCAGGCGCTCGATCACCTGCAGGCAGACGTTCTTGGCGGCCTCGTCGTTCGCGAAGTAGCGACGCCTCGCGAAGAAGAAGTCGCGCAGCACGGTGGCACCCTGCAGCTGCGGCGTGACGAAGCCGTACTCGCCCTTGGGATCGGCGCCGCCGGCCAGCAACAGCTCGCACCAGCGCCAGGCGAGCGCAGGATCGGTGACGGCGTTGCGCGAGGAGATCGTGAGTGGCGTGAATGTCCCCCCGTGTTGGTTGGGATCGCACCCGAGCGCGAGCAGCGCGGTCACGTCGCCTCCGATCGCCGTGACGTACTCGTCACGCGCCGCGGGCTCGGCGGGCCATTTGCCGGAGAGCACCTCCACCAGCAACCCTCGGCGCTGTTTCAGGGTGCTCTCGTCGAGCCCCTTCACGTCGATCCATCGTGCCTGCAAGCGTTCCAGAATGCTCAAGGTCTGCTCCTATGCCGGCCGCCAGCGTACCGGCCGGCGGTGGGCTCGGGCTAGGCAAGACTCGATTCCGGCGAAGCCTCTATCGACGAGCGGGTCGGTATCACGCTCGCAGTTGTTTCAGGCATCCCCGCGGTTCGCGGCACCGGCGCTTCCACTGCGCGATCGCCCCGTCGCAGTCCTGGCACATGTCTCTTGGCACATGCCGTACGACCAGGCAGCGAGACCCCGGAAAACACGGCGACACCGCGGGCCGTACGTTGGCATGTCGCTCGCACGGGGCGTGCGCCGGAGAATGCCCATGAAGAACGCAGCTTCCTTTCTAGCGATCCTCGGTCTCGTCGCCTGTTCGTCGTCCGCGCCTGCTCCCCTTCCCGCCGGAGGCTCGAACGAGGCGACCTCGCCCCCCGAGGAGGAAGCAACGTCGGACGCGAAGACCGGCTGCCAGCTCACCGCTCATTCCGAGCTGAGAAACGGGGCCGGACAAGTCCTCTCTCGAACCGTCCGCGTCTACGACTTCGACGCCGCGCGGCGGCTCGTCCGATTCTCCGACCACACGTCCGGGGGCGCATCGAACGTCGGACCCGAGCCGACCGTGATCACGTACGAGTACGCGGATGACGGTGCGCTCTCCGTCCAGACCGTCGAGGCGGACGTCGGGCAGTTCGCCGAGGTCTACCGGCGCACGTACACCTATGACAAGCAGGAGTTCGTCGTGCTGGACCAGGTCGACGTCGGCCGCGACGGAAACATGGACCTGACGATGCGCTACACCAACACGTACGACGAGCTCGACCTTCGCGAGCGCGTGGTCGACGTCGACGATCGACGTTCCGGAATGGATACGGGCTTCCGCGAGCGCGAGACGTGGACTCCCGACGAGACGCGGACGACCTGGACGCACGTGGATCGAAGGTCGGACGGTCGCGTCCGCAGCATCGAACGCTACGGCATCGTCGACCAGCGGGTGGCCTGGCGCGAGGTCGACATGGGAGGCGATGGCACGGTCGACTTCCGGGAAGACTACTCGAAACCTGCGACCAGCGACGTCCGAGCCGAGTACGACGACGCCGGTCGTCCGATCGTGGAGGCGCACGCTCCCTCCGGCGAGACCACCTACACGCGCTACGAAGACAGTTGCGGCGGCATCGCGATTCCATCGGCTACCGCCGAGAAGAAGTTCCGCATCCCGGGCCTTCCGAAGGGCTGAGCGCGTCGAGCACGCTCGCTCAGCGAAGAGCCAGAGCCCCCTGCGGCTACGACGAGACTCGGTCCTGCACCAAACCTCGCCGGGGCAGCCGTCTCGCGCACGTTGGCAGAGAGGGCTGGACCGACTCGGCCGCTCTCGGCTGTAATGACCAAGCGCGTCTCTACTGCGTCGAGCTTCGAGCCATGCCCCCGAGCGAGCGCCCTCTTCTGTTCGTTGCGTGTGCCCTCGCGGCGTGCGTCGCGGCGTGCGTCGGTGACGATCCCGACCCGACGACGACGGTGAAGCCGGACGGCTCCGACGCTGGTGCGGAAGCCGCGGCAACGACGCCCGAGAAGCTCGTGTTCGTGACGTCGGAGACGAAGCAGGGGTTCTTCGGCGGACAAGCGGCCGCCGACGACTACTGCAGACAGCGCAGCCCGCGGCCAACCGTGGCCTGGCGCGCCTGGATCTCCGACGACAACTCCAACGCCATCGACCGCGTGGGCAACGGACCGTGGTATCGCGCCGACCACCAGCAGGTGTTTGCAAACAAGGCCGCGCTGGCGAGCCCGCCGAAGGTGCCGCTGAACATCGACGAGCTCGGCAACACCGTGTCGGCGGACCAGCTCGTTTGGACCGGCACCAACGCGAGCGGTCAAACCGCCCAACACTGTGGCTTCAACTGGGGCACCAGTCTCGGCAAGGGCGCCGTCGGCCAGGTCGGTGCGCTCGACAAGACGTGGACCGAATTCAAGGATGCAAGCTGCACAACCGCGGCGCACTTCTATTGTTTCGAGCTCTGAGCCCTGCTGCCGAGCGATCGCCCTCGGCAGGAACCGCGCACCCTCTACGTCGATGACGTAGGAGAAGTGCGCGAGGTCTTCGCAAGCGGCTCAGCGACGGCGAGGTGGAGAGCGTCCTCTTCGTCCGCGCCGTCGGCTGGAACGAGCCCAGCGCGCCCGCCGATCGAGCTCGCGGAGCTCGAGGCGCAGCTCGGGAGAGAGGACGGCGAGCACGGCCTCGCGGTCGACGTCGTCGCTACGGGACCGACGGCGCTTGCTGCCCCGGGAGCGCCGCGACCTCCGCGACGGACAGCGCGCGATCGTAGACCCGCACCTCGTCCATCGCGCCGTTGAAGGGCTTGTCGCGCTCTTCCTCGGGCGGCTTCATCTTCGCTTTGCTGCCGAGGCGGATGGGGTGCGCATTCGAGGCGGGCCCCGAGATGGCGTTGGTGCTCGAGAGCTTTCCATCGACGAAGGTGCGGAGACTCGCCCCGTCGTACGTCACCGCGAGATGCGTCCAGCGATTCAGCTGGATCGTCGCGCCGAAGTCACGGGCGCCCGTCATCTGCAAGGCGGGAGGATTCGTGTTCGGCGCCGCCGGTTTCGCGTGCTGGTAGTCGATGTTGAAATAGCTCGCGCCGCCGCACCGCACGAGCTTGAGGCTGAAGTTTCCCGAGTAGTCCGGACGTACGCCCGAGCTCTTCGTGACGAGCACCGCGCTCGCGCAGTGGGGGACGCCGGGCAGTACCCCGATGGTGGGGACCTTCGGGAAGGCGAGCGGCTTCACCCAGAGCGCGATCGTGAACCTGGAGAAGTCGTACTTCTGACCTTGCTTGAGCTGGATGAAGTCATCGACACCGTCGAACAGAAAGGCCCGATTCGGCATGCCCGCCCGATCCTCGGTGGCCGTCGCCCCGGCGACGCCGCCGTCGTTGCAATGCCCCGTCGCGTCGACGGCGTTGCCGTCGAAAGGCAGGTACACCTTGAGCGGCGCATCGTCGACCTTCGGCTCGCAGATCACCGGGGCCATCTCCGTCGGTCGTTGCGCGGGGACCTTGCCGGCAGCCGCGCCCGGAGGGGGCCGCGCGGAGACAAGCCCGATTGGGAAACAGCCGAGAGCGGCGACCAACACACAACTCGCGACGACGCGCATGCCCAACGGTCGCTACTCTCCTCCCCCCTGTCAATGCGCATTCAAGTTGTGGATGCACTGCAAACCGATCGGGTCCGTGGCGGGGACCTTGCCGCCCGAGGCGTTGCACGAAGGTCGCGTGCGCCGTCCTCCGTGTTGACCACCTGACACGCGCGATGGCGCGCGGCGCTCGATGAGCGCCAGCACCTCGTCGAGCGCGCGCGTTTACGTAAATCCTCAGGGCCTTCCAGGCGCTCGGGCGGAGGACCTACGCTCGCGAGGAGGACGCTTCGCCGTTGCTCTTGGCTGGTGAGCTCACCAACACCCGCCGCGCGATGCCGCCGCATCGGTGATGTGGCCCAACACTTAACTCCTAGGAACACCCCCATGCGGTACCCGACCTTCAGGATCCTCGGCATCTCTTCGCTCGTCATCGCTGCGATTCACTGCGATCCCGATCCGAGCCCCTCCGACCCGAGCACGAACGTCCCGGACGGCGGCGAGCCGCCCTCGGTCGACGCTGCGCCCGGCGACGGCTCGCCCGATGCCGGCCCCTCCGACACGTGTGGCGCGCTCCAGAAGTTCGAACGGAACGGCGGTCCCCTCGAGGCCAGCGAGACCTGGCCGGTGGGTGATTACCTCGTGAAGGGCACCTTGTACCTCAAGGGCACGCTCACGATCCCAGCGTGCACCGTGCTCCGGCTCGCGCCCGATGCGAACATCGTCGTCGACACGGGCGGCGCGCTGAAGCTGCTCGGGGGAGAGACCACGAAGGTCCGCGTGACGTCGTCGAACACGACGCCGTCCGCGGGCGACTGGGGCTACATCGAGTTCCGGGCCTCGTCGTCGAGCGCCGACAGCGAGATCCACCACAGCGTCATCGAGCACGGCGGCAAAGGCTACGGAGCGATCTTCGTCGCGAGCAGCGCGTCGGTCGCCATCGACCACACGACGATCCAGAACAGCGCGACGTACGGCGTCGAGGTGCGGAGTGGCGGCCACCTGCGCGGCTTCACCGACAACGTGATCACGACGAGCGGCACGGCTCCCGTGAAGATCCACGTGAACAGCGTGGGGGATCTCCTCGGCGGAACGTATACGGGCAACGCCTCGGACGTCATCAGCGTGGACGGCGGCAACGTCGACAAGACGGCGACCTGGCGGAACCTCGGCATTCCTTACCGCGCCGACACCTTCTACGTGAAGGGCAGCGCGACGCCGCAGAAGCTGACGCTCGCGGCCGGCGCGACGCTACAGATGCGGCCAAGCCAGAGCATCAACGTCGACACGGCCGGCGGCCTCACCCTCGCCGGAACCGCGGCGGCTCCGGTGAAGATCACGTCGAGCGAGACGAGCCCCAGCGCGGGCGACTGGGGGTACATCGAGTTCCGCAGCGACAGCACCGCGGGTGACAACGTCATCGAGCACGCGATCGTCGAGTACGGCGGCCAGGGGTACGGCGCGATCTACGTGGCGGCCTCGGCCTCGGTGAAGATCACGGACTCGACCGTCCGACACTCCGAGGACGTTGGGCTCCAGGTCGTGTCCGACACGTCCGCGCTCCGCGGGTTCACGGGCAACACCTTCACCGACAACGCCCAGGGGCACATTCGGGCGAGGGCGAACGTGATCGGCCAGATCGGCGCGGGCACCTACACGAGCGGCGGCGTCAACGACGTGATCCGCGTCGACGGCGGCACCGTCTCGAAGAACGCGACGTGGGGCGCTTGGGGCGTCCCCTACCGCGTCGACGCCACCGTCTACGTGCAGGCACCCTCCGGCACGGCGACCTTGACGGTGGCCGCAGGCGCGAGGCTAGCCATGGGCAACGGAATCACCTTCATCGCCGACACCCGAGGCTTGCTCAATCTCGCGGGGACCGCCGCGAGTCACGTCACGGTCACGTCCGCGGCCGCCGCCCCCGTAATGGGCATCTGGAACTACATCGAAATTCGCTCTCTAGGGAACGTCTTCAGCTATGCGGATATCTCGTACGGAGGCGGCGGCGGCAACGCCTCCGGCTACGGCCAGCTCTACGTGAGCGCGAGCTCGAGCGTCGCGCTCGAACATGTGACCTTCTCGAACGGCCTGTTGTGCGACGTCGACAGAGCCAACAACACCAACGCCACGGTGAACGTCACCAACACCACCTTCAACGCGTGCCCCCTCTGACCACGCGGTGACGCGGGTGCGGGCCCTCGCTCGCCCTCGCCGCAGGACGTTCCGGCTCGATCTCACCCCCGTCGGCTGCGAAGCCGCGCGGCGCGGCGTCGCCGTGAGCGCGCGCGCGATCGGGCGGCGCCACCGAGAGAGCCTTCGGACAGGTCCTCACCCCTCCGCATCCAGCGCGACGAGCACCTCGTCCAGTTGCCCGAACGTCTCGCCCATCCCGTCGTACGCCCCGGAGGCCAGGGCAGCATCGCGAGCTTCCTTCGAGCGATAGAGCTCGTGCAGCACCAGCAGCGTCTTGTCGCCCTTCTCCTCGAGGGTCACCGTCGTGACGGCGCCATCCTCGCCACTCTCGTCATTCGTCCAGACGATTCGCGAGTACGGTGTCACTTCGATGTACTTGCCGAAGAACGCCATCGTCTTCGTACCGTCGACGTCGAACACGAGACGGTAGCCGCCTCCAACACGGATATCCGCCTCGTAGGAGAGCAGGGCCAGCGGCATCGACTTCGGTACCCACCACCGCTTGAACAGCGCGGGCGTGGTCCACGCCTGAAATACGATGCGCGCCGGGGCGTCGAAGGTTCGCGTGACGACGATCTCGCGCTCGGACTTCGGTTCCACCGTCGTGCGGTTCTTCGTGGGGTTGGGCTCACTGTCCATTCTTGCGCTCATCGACGTTCTCCTTGCGCTTCAGTTCCTCGATAATCTCGTCCAACTCGTCGAAGCGTGCGCCCCAGAGCTGGCGGTACCCTTCGATCCATGCCGTCTCTGCCTGTAGTCGGCTCGAGCCGAGCCTGCAGGTCCGCACGCGCCCGACCTTCTCCGTGGCGACGAGCCCGGCTCGCTCCAAGACGCCGACGTGTTTCTTCATGCCCGTGAGGGTCATGTGGAACTTCTCGGCGAGCTCCGTGATCGAAGCGTCTGCGCGTCCGAGCTGCTCGAGAACGCCGCGCCGGGTTGCGTCCGAGAGAGCGGCGAAGGAGGCGTCGAGGCGGTCACTCTGACGATGAACCATGTGGTTCAGTTTCTACCGCACGGATTCGCCACCTGCAAGGTGCGATCGAGCGCGCGCGGCTTTCGTCGCCGCTCTGGCGTCCTCGACGCGAGCTGGTTTCGGGAACTTCAGGCTCTGTCCGCCATGCACCGCGCGGGCGTCCCCGGGTCGCGCGCGCTCCGAAGAGGCGAGGCACGCGCGATCCGGAGCGTGCGCGGTTCACGAGCGCCGGGGCGTCCCCTTCTTGGCCGCGCCTTGGACCGCGCGCCGCCGGGCGAGGATCGCGCCGTCGCGGCGTAGCCGTCCGGGGATCGGCCTGAGCAAGAGCCTGGCGAGCCGGGGAGACCGCCTGCAACCTCGCACAAATAGGTAGCGACGGCGCCATCGTTCCTACGCTAAGAGCCGCGCATGATCGGTCTCACGCGGCTCGAGAAGTCCTACGCCGGGCGCACCCTCTTCGACGAGGTCTCCCTCCAGCTGAACGCGGGCTCGCGCTACGGACTCATCGGCGCGAACGGCGCCGGCAAGTCGACGCTGATGAAGATCATCGCGAAGGACGAGCCGGCGACGAGCGGCAGCGTCTCCATCCCGCGCGAGGCGCGCCTCGGCGTCCTTCGCCAGGACCGCTTCCTCGACGACGAGGCGATCATCCTCGACCTCGCGATGATGGGCGACACCGTCGTCTGGAACGCCCTGACCGAGCAGAAGCAGATCGTCGATCACGAGGCGGACGCGACGAACCTCGCCGACATCGAGGACGTCCTCCGCGCCCACGACGGCTACACCCTCGAGGCGCGCGCCTCCGAGGTGCTCGAGGGCCTCGGCATCCCGCTCGCGATCCAGCGGCGCCCGCTCGCGACGCTCTCCGGCGGGTTCAAGCTCCGCGTCCTGCTCGCGCAGGTCCTCGTCGCGGGGCCGGACATCCTCCTCCTCGACGAGCCGACGAACCACCTCGATATCCTCTCCATTCGCTGGCTCGAGACGTTCCTCCTCGATTACCAGGGATGCGCCCTCGTCATCTCTCACGACCAGCGCTTCCTCGAGGCCATCGCGACCCACATCCTCGACGTCGACTACGGCACCGTCGAGCTCTACACGGGCGGATATGCCCGCTTCGCGATCGAGAAGAAGGCGACGCGCGAGCGCAAGGAAGCGGAGATCGCCCGCACCCAGAAGATCATCGCGGACAAGCGCGCCTTCGTTGATCGCTTCGGCGCCAAGGCCTCGAAGGCAAAGCAGGCGCAGAGCCGGCTCAAGCAGATCGAGAAGATCGAGGTCGAGGAGCTCGAGGAGAGCTCGCGCCGCGCGCCGCTCTTCCAGTTCGGGATCGAGCGCCAGAGTGGGAAGGACGTCCTCGAGCTGAAGGGCGTCGCCAAGTCCTACGGCCCGAAGCGCGTCCTCGAGAACGTCTCGCTCACGATCCGTCGTGGCGAGAAGGTCGCGATCCTCGGGGCGAACGGCCTCGGCAAGTCGACGCTCCTCAAGATCATCGTGAAGCGCCTCGGCGCCGACGAGGGCGAGGCGCGCTGGGGCTACGAGGCCCGACACGGCTATTTCGCGCAGGACCACGCGGACCTCCTCCCGAGCCCGAAGCAGACGCCGCTCGAGCTGATGAAGTCGGCGTGCCCGACCGAGGCCGAGCACGTCGTCCGCGGTCGCCTCGGGCGCGTCCTCTTCACGGGCCCGGACGTGAACAAGAAGATCGGCTCACTCTCCGGCGGCGAGGCGGCGCGCCTCGTGTTCGCGCGCATCATGGCGGAGCAGGCGAACGTCCTCGTCCTCGACGAGCCGACCAACCACCTCGATATGGAGTCGATCGAGGCGCTCACCGAGGGCCTGAAGGCCTACGAGGGCACGCTCGTCTTCGTCTCGCACGATCGTGCATTCGTCTCGGCGCTCGCGACGCGCATCGTCGAGGTGACGGAGGATGGCTTCCGCGATCGTCCCGGCTCGTACGACGACTACCTCGCGGGCTCCGGCAACGACCACCTCGACATCGACACGGTCGTCCTCAAGGCGAAGAAGGAGCGCAAGCCGGGAAGGCCCGCCAAGGCGGGCGCGAGCCCGGAGGCCTGAATCGACCCGTGTACGCGTCGCCGACGAGCGCGCGCATCGCGGTGGCGCACGTCCTCGGCGCCCGGTGCTCCGCCGTCCGTCGCACCGCCCGGGTGCGCGAGCTGCTGCTCGAGCGCCTCGACGAAGACGGCGACGTCGACTGGCTCCGGCACGATCACCTTCAAGCCGGTGCCTTCGGTCGGCCGCGCTCTCGGGCCGCGACGGCGTAGCGGCATCGGCGCTCTCGGCCGAGCTCATGGGCGTCGCGCTGGGACCTCGACGGAGCGGCATGAGATAGCCTGGGCTCCTCATCGTGGATCCTCGGCTGCGCAACCTCGAACGGCTCGATTCTCGCGCCGTGCCGCTTCCTCACGGAACGGAGGTGGTGACGCGCATCGACCGGGTCGTCGGAGAGCGCCGCGTTCCCCAAGGCACGGTCGGGCGCGTGACGAAGGTGAGCGGTGATGCCGTCGACGTTACCGTCGTGGGAGTCGGCGTCCTCCGGTATGCGCGCGGGGAGCTCACGCCACGTCGTCTTGGGCAGGCGCTCTTCGCGCATCGACGTGCGGAGGCGGTGCGGCTCATCGCGACCGCGACACGCTGGCTACGCGGAGGGACGCCGACCTTCGAGGTCGAGGAGCCGCTCCGCTCGCGCCTCTTCGCCATCAAGCGCGGAGAGGTCGCGCTCTCGGAGGTCCTCGCCGAGGCCGACGCGATGGCGCTCGGTCTCGAGGCCGCTCGGGACGTCTCGACGCTGCCGAAGCGACCTGACGTGGCTCGCATCGACGCCGTCCTCCGACGCATCGGTGAGGAGCTCGCGCGTCGATGGGTCACCCGCGTTGAAGGACCTTTCGGAAAGGATGCGCCGCCGGCGCCGGAGATCGTCTGGAACGAGTAGCCATTCCCGCGTGCGTGACGGACGAGCTGACTCGACTACTGACAGCTCGCCTGGATGTAGAGGCGCTTGACCGTCGCGGGGCACGGGTCTCCGAAAATCCCGTTGGTGGCGACGACGGTGCACGACGCGCGGCCGAGGCAGCGCTGCTCGACCGCGGAGAGTGAGCTCGCCGCGTGGCACGCGCCGTTGGTGGTGAAGCCGCCACACGAGCCGTTGGGCGTGCCGTAGCTCGCGAACGCGATGCGCTTGATCACGGACCCCGCCGGGCAGGTCACCGTCGTCTCCTGTTCCTCGCCTCCGGTCGCGCACGCCGTCGCGTCTCCGCAAGGGCACACCGCGTAGTCGGTCGGCGTGATGCCCGGTGTCTCTCGAAAGGCCGTCGGGCACATCGGGTTGGTCGAGCAAGCCATCCTGTTCTGCTGGATCTGCGCGCACGAAATGCTCCACGAACCGAGGTTCGTCGAGCCGACGCCGAAGGCAGCTGCGAGCGCGCTGCATTCGGCGGCCTCGTTCTGCGCTGCGAACCACGTCGCGTCGTCGATCGTCGGCGGGCTCAGGCCCGTCGCGGTGCAGAAGGCGTTGCAACTGCGCGCGCCGACCGAGTCGCGGCACCACAGCTGCCCGCCGACCGTGCGGCATCGCGTATGGCCGCAGGTCACCGTCACGTTGGTGACGTTCGCGTTCGGGTTGCCGGAGGCGTTCTCGATCTGGCACTCGCGATCGGTCGGCTGCGTCTTGATCGCGACCGCATAGCTCGCCACCGCGGTCGCGAAGGTGAAGCTCCCGTTGCCACTCACGGTGAGATCGTCGCCGCCGTTGTTGGAGAGTACGACCGCCCCCACTGCGAGCCCCGTGATGGAACCGCCCACGGTGAAGACGTCGATGCACGTGACGGTGACATCGGTGACGTTCGCGCCTTGAAGCGTGCCGGAGCCGTTCGTGACGGTGCAGCGCTTCGCCGCCGGGTCGCTCTTGACCCTGATGTCGTACGCCGAACCGTCGGCCTGCGGGGGCATGGAAAACGTCCCGTTCCCGTTGACCGGGGCCTCCGCGTCGCCGTTCTGGAGCACGAGCCCGACACCGCTAACGCCGGTCACGGTTCCACCCGCCGTGTACTCGTTCGTCGCGCAGTTGACGACGACCGTGACGACGTTGCCGACGGCGATCGTCCCCGTGCCGCCCGTGACGATGCAGGTCTGGTTCGGCGCGCTCGGCTGGGTGAACACGCTGACGTCGAAGCTCTCACCGCTCTTGATCGGTGTGGCGAACGCGAAGCTGCCGTCGGCGTTGACCGTCGCGTCGTCGCCACCGTTGTTCCGGAGGACGACCTCGTTGCCTGCCGCGAGCCCCGTCACGTTGCCCCCGACGGTGAACGCGTCGGTCACGCAGTCGACCTTCACCTTGCTGACATCGGCAGACGCGACCGCGCCGGTCCCGTCGGTCACTACGCAGGTCTGCGGCGGCGAGCTCGGCTGCGCCTTCACGGTCACCGCGAACGGCGCGCCCGCACCGAGCTTCGTGGCGAAGACGAACGTGCCGCTGGCGGTCACGGTGATGTCGTCGCCGGCGTTGTTCTGGAGGACGAGCCCCGTGCCGACGAGACCGCTCACGACGCCCCCGACCGCGAAGGTCGGCGCCGACGGGCTCGGACCGCCGGCATCGTCGCCGGGGACGGGCCCAGCCCCGCTGTCCTGCGCCACTCCTGCGTCGAGCTCCGAACCGGCGGGGAGGTCGTCGGCTCCACATGCAACCGCCAAGACACCGAGCAGCAGCGCCGCGCCGACCGCTCGCAGTAACGTAGTCGCCATGGTGTCACGCTATCTCGGCTAGCGGGAACAGGAAGGGCAGATTCGACGTCGACAGCTTTCAGGCTCGGAAGTGTCCACGTTGACGTGGGTCGCCGGCGCACCCAGAAGCCCCCGCCACGCGAGCTCGACCTGGCGGAGGATCGCCTCCGTGACTGGCGCGACCGCGGCGCGGCGAAGAAAGCGTGCCAAGCGGACGCGCCTATAGCTTCCAAGCTATGGCGTTTCCGACATAGCTTCCGCGCTTCACACTGGTTGCATGGCGAAGGACTTCCTGGCCGAGATCGTCGACGAGCGCACCCGGAAGAATCCGGCGTTCCCGAACTTGGTTCGCGAAGCTGAGACGCGCCGAAAGCTCGCGCGGAAGCTCGCCGCGATGCGCGAGAAGAAGGCTCTGTCGCAGACCATTGTGGCCGCCCGGATGGGCACCTCCGCCTCGGTCGTGAGTAAGCTCGAGGCGAGCGGCGACGTGAAGCTCTCCACGCTTCAGCGCTATTGCGCGGCGATCGGGGAGAAGCTCGCCATCGCGGTCTGATTCTGGTGCGAAGCGACTCCGGACTCGCGAGGCGAGCTGCGCTCACCCTCAGGCCTAAAACGGATCGACCCCACGGCCTCAAGGACCTAAGCACGGCACCATCGAGCTCGACCGCCCAGCCGGACGGCTCGTACATCGCGCGGGGGACCGTCTTCCCGCTCATGCCGGTTCTGCTGCGGCCGCTTGAAAGCCTGGAGCCCCAGAGCCGCGAGCGCGGCGGCGCGATCTGCTCGCGTACCTGCGCACGCTCTAGCGCCCGGCCTGCCCTACCCGCGACGCTTGGAGGGCGCCTCGGAGAATCCGGGCAGCGGCGGGAGCTCGCGCGGGCCGGCGCTCGGCCGACGGCGCGAGGCCGGCGGCGGCGATGACGCGGCTTTCGTCGCCTGTTTGGCGGCCTTGGCCTCCTCGCGTTTCTGGTCGCGGTAGCTCTCCCAGTTGCCGGCGTAGAGCTGCACCTCGCCTCCGCCTTCGAAGGAGAGGATGGAGGTCACGACGCGATCGAGGAAGAAGCGATCGTGGGAGACGACGAGGACGCAACCCGGCCAGCTCTCGATGAGCTCGGCGAGCGAGCCGAGGGTCTGGATGTCGAGATCGTTCGTCGGCTCGTCGAGCAGAAGGACGTTGGCGCCCGTCTTCAACGCGAGGGCGAGCGCCACGCGGGCGCGCTCTCCGCCGGAGAGTGCCGAGACCTTTCGGCGGAGCGCAGCGCCTTCGAACATGAAGAGCTCGAGGTACGCGCGCATCTCGAGGGTGCGGTCGCCGATCGTGACGACCCCCGCACCGGTGCGATCGGCACCTTCACGCTCCGCGACGTTGTCGAAGACGGTCCAGTCGTCGCGCAATGTGGTCCGCGCCTGATCGAAGTACGCGAACTTCGTGTTCACGCCGCGCTCGATCTTGCCCCTGGTGGGCGTGAGCTCGCCGGTGATGAGGCGAAGGAGCGTCGTCTTGCCCGCGCCGTTCGGCCCGACGATACCGATCCGATTGCCCTTCACGAGACGGAGCGTGAGGTCGTCGACGAGGCGGCGTCCGCCGAGGTCGAGGCTGACATCGACGAGCTCGAGGATCGTCCGGCCGAGCCGCGAAGAGCCGGACTCGAGCCCGCCGAGCTCGACCTCGCCGCGGACGCGCAGGCCTTCGGCGGCGATCGCCGTCTCGGCGCGCTGGATGCGTGCCTTCTGCTTCGTCGAACGGGCCTTCGAGGCGATCAGGCTGTGCAAGCGCTCCGCTCCGGCCGCTACGCCTCTCCAAGCTCGTGCGCGATCGGGTCGGGCTGCAGCGCGCGGATGGCTTCTCGTGCACCCGGGGGGCGCCATCTCTCGCTAGATCGTTTCGACCTCACGACCGTACCCTTCGGAATGCGCCGCGTCTTTGCTCTTGCCGCCTTCCTCGTGCCACTCTGCCTCTCCCTCTCGTCCGTCGCTCAGGAGGGGGCCTGCCCGCCCGCGCCTGTCGCGACGATCGGCATTGCGAAGCCGCCGCGCGAGCAACAGGCTGCGCTCGACACTCCGAGGAGTCCTACGTTCGTTCCGACAAACGCACGCCTCCGGGTGACGTCCGTCGTCGGACCGGTCGAGACCGTTCCCGTCCAGCTCCTCGTGAACGGCGTCGCGGCCGCGTTCGATCGCGCCGTGTCGGACGAGCAGATCGAGATCACTCCGAAGGCGCCGCTTCCGCCGCGCGCCAGCGTGGTCGTCATGGTGGATCGGATCCGGACGGCGACCTATCAGGTCGGTACGACGCCAGACACGCACGCGCCGACGCTCGCGAACGCGAAGGTCGAGAGAGTCTCGCTCGCGGTACCCGGCCCGGTGTGCCCGCCGTCGACTCCAGCCGATCTCGTCGTGGGGACCATCGAGGTCGACGATGAGGCGGTCGTGCGCGCGAAGGTGACCCTCGTCCGTGCGGCTGGTGCTGTCGTCGCGCCGGTCACCGCTTACGTCAGCCGCGGTCGCACGTCGATCGGCACCTTTCCTCGGCCCAGCCCCTTCGGGGTGCGCCTCGCGGCCGGGACGCTGTCTCCGGGTGAGCAGGCGACACTCCGGTTCGTGGTGATCGACGCTGCCGGAAACGTCTCGGCTCCACTCGACGTGCCGATCGTGGCGCCCGGCGCCCCCGATGCAGGCTCGCCAGGCGCGTCGGCCGAGGTACCCTCGGAGCCGCCGTTCCCGTCGCGGCGCGGATGCTGACAGATGTCGATCCGTGATCGCTCCGGGGTCTCGGGCGGCGGCGTCTAGACCTGCGAGCAGTCTTCAGCTGCGTTCGCGCATCGGCGACGCGACCGGGCGACCCGCGCGTAACCGAAGGCAGGACGGAGCTCGACCCACGACGCCGAGCAGAGGATCCCGAGCGCCTGGAACGAGCACGTCGCGCTCTCGAACGATCTTGTCGAACGCGATCATGCGCGACTCGAACCCGAGTAGCGCATGATCGCGAGTCGCCGATACCAGAAGTTGCCTTGTCAGAAGAGGGAGTGAGTCCGCTCTTCTCTACTGCTCGACTTCAGCATCTTTTCGAGGCCCGAGGCCTTCAGCCGACCTGAGGGATTCCGTCAGCCTCAATGGATCCCACCGCCGTCGAACTCACAGAACGCCCCGTAGTACGGGGGCGGGCACATGCACATGCTGTTGATGCAGGCCGCGCCATGCAGGCACGGATTCGGCGTGCAGAACGGGGCCTTCGGGCCGCGGCGGAGCCACTCGATCTCCATGCGGAGGAAGTTCTGTCGATTCGATTCGACACGCTCGGCGTGCGCGAAGCGCTCGGCCTTCTGCTCGAGGAAGTCTTCGAACGCGCCCACGGCGTCGTTCCGCTTCGTGTACTCGGCGACGCGGCCGTCCTCGAGATCGAACACGCGCGAGGCGACGTGGTCGAGGAGGTACCGATCGTGGGTGACGAACAGCACTGCGCCGGTGAGCTCGGTGAGCATGTATTGCTCGAGCCAGCCAATCGTCTCGGCGTCGAGATGGTTCGTCGGCTCGTCGAAGATCGCGAGGTCGGGCTTCGCCACGAGGATCCGCGCGAGCGGCTCGATCCGCGCAAGGACGCGGAGGAGCGTGGACTTGCCGGTGCCGTTCGGGCCGAGCAGCGCGACCTTCTCACCTCGCCGAATCGTGAACGTGGCGTTGTCGAAGAGCGGCCTGAGGCCGTACGCCTTCGTGACGGCGTGAGCGGTGAGAACGGCATGACGCCGGCCCTCAGCATCGACGCTGGTCCGCGAGTTGGATCGTGACGTCGTCGTTCGACAAAGCTCGGCGGTAGTGCGCTCGCTCCCGGCTGCGGCCTGCGGTAGCGTCCGAGGTGTGACCGCCGAAAAGATCCGCGTCTGCTTCGTCTGCTCCGGAAACATCTGCCGCTCGCCCACGGCCGAAGGGATCTTCAAGAAGCTCGTCGCCGAGGCTGGGCTGGCGCACGCCTTTCACGTCGAGAGCTTCGGGATCGGCGACTGGCACGTCGGGGAGCGGCCGGATCCGCGCACCATCCGCGCCGCCGAGGCGCGTGGCTACCGCCTCGAGAGCCGCGCCCAACACTGGAAGGCGCGCGACTTCGATCGATTCGACTACGTCGTCGCCATGGACACGACTCACGTCCTCGCGCTCGTTCGGCTTGCAGCGACCGAAACGATGAAGGCGAAGATCTCGCTCGCCCGAGACCACGTGGTCGACGGGCCGCGCGAGGCGAACGTGCCCGACCCCTACTATGGCGAGCTCGAGGGTTTCGACGAGGTCGTCGACATCTGCCTCGACGCCTGCACGGCCCTTCTCGCCGACCTCCGTCGGAAGCACCGGTTGTGACGACGTTCGCAGCGACGCTCGAGCAGGCGCTCGGCTCTCGCCCACGCGACGCTTCGTCGGCGCCGAGCGCCGGTGTGGTGGAGCTCTGCGACGGCCGCCGCGTCTTCGTGAAGGCGCCCCGCGATCCGCGCGCGCATGCGATGGTCGATGCCGAGGAGCACGGCCTTGCGTTCCTGCGTGGTCGAAGCGCGCTCCGTGTGCCCAGCGTGCTCGCGCGCGGCGCCGACTTCCTCGTCCTCGAGGCGCTCGATCTTTGCTCGGTCGGTGGCGCGGCTGCGGAAAGCTTTGGTCACGCGCTCGCTGAGCTGCATCGAAGCGGCGCGCCGTCGTTCGGTCTCGATCGCGACAACTTCATCGGCCTCACCGAGCAGCGCAACACCCCGCACGCCCGCTGGGCCGACTTCTACCGCGACGAACGGATCCTCGCGGTCGCGAAACGTTGTCGTCTCGATTCAAGCACGCGCGCTCTCGTCGACACCGTCGCAGACCGGATGGACGAGCTCGTCGGAGATGCCGAGCCGGCCTCTCGCCTCCATGGCGATCTCTGGTCTGGAAATGCATGCGCCGACGAACATGGGAAGCCCTGCGTCTTCGACCCCGCCGTCTCCGGCGGCTCGCGCGAGCTCGATCTCGCGATGATGCGCCTCTTTGGCGGCTTCTCCCGCCGAACGTTCGACGCCTACGAGGAGAGCTTTCCCCTCCTGGCCGGGCACGCGGATCGTGTCGCGCTCTACCAGCTCTACTTCTTGTTGGTGCATGTCGCGATCTTCGGCGACGGCTACGTCGCGCAGACCGCTTCCTGCCTGCGCACGATCTTGCGGACGTGAGCTCCGGGCGGCGCAGGCACGTTGATTCGCGATCTCGCAAGACTTCGGCGCGTCCACACCGCCACCAGCAAACGAGCCTTCGCGCCTCGAAATCGCTCGGATCGGGGCGCGCGCGCCGAGAACGTCGGTTGCCATCGAGGACGCACGCGCGGGTACGAGGTCCTCGCCCAACCGCGCATGTGCCTACGAACGCGCGCGTGGCCGCGCGCGACGCGCAACCAAAACGAGATCAGGAGACGATCGTCGCCGATTCGACGAGCTGATGTCCTTCACGAAAGCGACATCTACTTTGACACTCACCGGAGGTGGTGAGTTCGCTACGCTCGCTCGACAAGTCATGTCGCAGAGAGACGACGGCAAGCCGGAGCGGCCTGCCAGCACGAACATCCCAGCGGCAGCGCCGCGGACGAAACCAGCAGTGCCGGGCGCGCCGCCGCGACCAGAAGCGCCTCCACCGGTCGAGGCCAATCCGTTCCTCCCTGCGTCGGCCAGCAAGATCTCGTCGAGCAAGATCGACGCCGGTTGGGGCGCGCTCGAAGACGTCACGGAGTCTCTCGAGCCCGCGCCCAGCGCAGAGGCGCTACCGGACGATCCGCCGTCCGCACGCACGCCTTCCGCCGACCCGGCTCCGCCCCCTCGGATCTCTCCGCCTCCGCCTCCGCCCATCGCGATCGCCGAACCGATGGAGGAGGTGCCCGTCGCTGCCGATGACGTGGAGCGCGCCAAGCCGCAGGACGTCGCCAAGCCTGATTCCACGCTGGAGGATCCGCCGTTCAAGACGCGGTCGCGCGGCAAGGTGATCGCGGTCGTGCTCGTGGCGGTCGCTCTCGGCGGCGGGGGGTTCGCCTATCAGTCGCAAGTGGCTGCGCGGTCGGCGAGGGCGGCGAAGACGGAGGTTGCTCCGCCGGAGACCGCCCAACCGCCCGAACCGGTGCTCACCGCAACTCCCGCTCCGCCTCCCACGCACACCACGGAGCCGCCGCCGAGCGCGTCGGCTGCGAAGAAGCCAGGAGTGGGCGCTGGCGGGGCGGCCCCTGCCGCGAGCATTGACCCGGCGGCGCGGGCCTACCTCGACGGCACGCAGCTGCCTCCTGGACGAAAGCTCATCGTCGACGGGCGCGTCGTCGGCACCTCACCGCGCAAGGTCGCCGTCCGCTGCGGTCGCCACCGGATCCAGATCGGAGACCAAGCGCCGGAGAGCATCGACTTCCCTTGTGGCGGCGAGGTCGAGTTCACCGAATAGCGTCACTCGAGCGACGCGGGCACTCCCCACGCATCGAAGTACTGCGGCAAGACGAAGACCGTCATGTCGAAGACGCGCCCTTCGGCGTCGAGGTCCATCACCGTCAAGCAGACGGGGACGTAGCGGCCGTCGGCACCCTTGACGTAGGCGAGCCCTGCCGGCTGTCCCGTTCATGGGCACGGAGACGATCCGATAGCGACCGGATCGCGGCTCGCCTTCCCAGGTCCCCGGGCTCAGGAACGTGGCCGCGACCGCGTCGCGACGGTTGATCGACGCCACCCACGTCGGCATGAAGTGACCCATCAGCGACGCCGGGATGACGCCCGAAGCATCGGCCCCGAGCCTCCGTTCATGGAGGTGAGTGATGTCGCCGTTGCGAAAGATCGTGGATGAGAGGGACGCGCGGGCGTGCCTGTCGTCGGTGGCTCGGTCGGGCGAGACGCTGCGTGCGTGGGCGAAGCGACATCACGTCGACGGCCGATCGCTGAATGCGTGGAAGCGAAACCTCGCACGGTGGACGACGACCCCTCTGCCAAGGAGGAAGGCGCGGCTCGTCGAGCTCGTCCCCGTGTCGCGCACGGCACCCGAAGCGCGGCGATACCTCGTGCGCGTCGGCGAGGCAGCGCTCGAGGTCGGCGACGACTTCGACGCCGGGACGCTGCGGCGGCTCATCGAGGTTCTCCGCGCGTGCTGACGCTCTCGCCGGCCGTTCGCGTCTTCGTCGTCGTCGCGCCGCTCGATATGCGCGGTTCGTTCGACGCGCTCGCGGGCGCGGTGCGCCACCTCGGGCTCGATCCAACGGACGGTCACCTCTACCTCTTCCTCAACAGGCGGCGACGCATCGCGAAGGCGATCTGGTTCGACGGCTCGGGCTGGTGCGTTCTCGCGAAGCGTCTCGAGACCGGGAGCTTTCAACTGCCCATCTTCGATGAGAGCGCGTCTCGGGTCGCGATCGACGGCGCGACCTTCGCTTCGCTGCTCGCGGGGATCGACTTCACCGCGGCGCGGCGCGGATGGTATCGACACCCACCGAGTCGAAAGGGGCTCGACACCGATCTCCGCGCATGATCTCGTCACGGCGTGACCGACGACGAGGGCGAGAAGCTCCTCCGCGAGAACGCCGAGTTGCGCGCCTCGAACGGTCGGCTGTCGCAGCAACTCGAGAAGCTCACCGAGCAGATCGAGAAGCTCCACGTCGTGAAGGAGCACCAGCGACGCCGCGTCGTCCGCCGCACGACGTACCGCTGCCGTGACTGCGGCGCGCGCGCGACGCCGCGCTCACTGCCCGCGCCCTACGAGCGCTCGAAGCTCACGAGCGCGTGGCTCGCGTGGTTCGTGCACGACAAGTTCGCGCTCCTCTCGCCTCTCGACCGTATTCGGAGGGATCTCGCCGACCGAGGCGTACCGCTCGCGATGGGCACGCTCGTCGGCTTCGTCGAACGCGCTGCCGATCTCCTCGCGCCGATCGACGGCCTGCACTGGAAGCAGCTCCTGGCAGGCTCGTGGATGGCGACGGACGGCACCGGTCTGAAGGCTGAGGCATCCCCTCATATGAGGGCGTAGACCTCGCCGAAGATCGCGTACTCGGAGACGATCTCGTCGAAGGCCTTCATCAAATTCTGAAGCCAGTCGTCGCGCATGTTCGGAATCGCGCCGTACCAGTAGGCGCCCTGACGGAAGAGCGAATGGGTTCGCTTCTTCGCGGTGTTCACCTTGAGGTAGGCGTCCATGCCGGTCTTCTCGCTGGCCGCGCCGAGGAGCGTGAGAAGTGCGTGCGCGATGGCCGCGAGCAGCAGCAGGCGATCGCGACGGCCGGCGTCGCGAATGTGCGTCGCGCTCAGGCCCATCCCGAAGCGAAGGTCCTTCGCGTCGCGGAAGGTTTCCTCGATCGTGAAGCGCTTTCCGTAGAGCGCGACAATTTCGGACGCCTTCTTCTCCGCGAGCGAGGTCGCGAGGCACCAGGCCTCCTTCATCTTCGCCTGGTGCCTGACGACGACGGCCGGGACGGGAGCGCGGTCGTGCGTGACAAGCGCGGGACGGAGCATCGTCGCTCGACCACTCTTCGGTACCCATGCCTCGGCCGGCTTCCGAGTTCCGTCTTCGTCTTCGACGACGATAGCGCCGCGAAACCGAAGCACGTAATCCCACCCAAGCGACGCAAGAGACGCGTAGAGCTTCTGGTCTCCGAAGGCGCGGTCTGCGCTGAAGCATCCCCTCAGATCGAGCCGAGCATGGTCTTGAGCGCTTGATGCTCGTCGAGGACCTCGGCGAGCGCGGACATGAGCTTGTGGAACCAGTCGTCGCGCATGGTCGGGAGCGAGCGGTACCAGTGCGAGCCCTGGCGGAAGAGCGAGTGCGTGCGGCGCTTCACGGTGTTCACCTTGAGCCAGGCATCCATGCCGGAGCGCTCGGACGCAGCGCCGATGAGGGTGAGGAAGGCGTGCGCGATGGCGAGCAAGAGCAAGAGCCGGTCGCGCCGGTCGGCGTTGCGGATGTGCGTCGCGCGCAGGCCCATACCGAAGCGGAGGTCCTTCTCGTCGCGAAAGGTCTCCTCGATCGTGAAGCGCCGTGCGTACAGCTTCACCACCTCCGCGGCCGTCCTCTCCGTGAGGTTCGTAGCCAGGAACCAAGCTTCCTTCATGGCCTTCGCGCGCACCGCGATCACGGCGCCGACCTCCGTGCGCTCCTTCGTTACACGGGCGCCTCCCAGTCGTGTCGCCCGGCCGCTCGGCGACAGCCAATCTTTGGCTGGCCTCGACACGCCTTCGTGCTCGACGAGGATCGCGCCGCGAAATCGGATCGCCCAGCACTGCCACGTCATCGACATCGACGCCGACTCCTGGCGTCACAAGGCGGCGCTCAAGCGCGGCAAGGGGCGCAAACCGAAGACCGACGAGTGAACGAGAGCGACCTCGTGACGGCGCTGACGCGCCGCCCCGAGGACGCGTCCGGTTCTTCCGTTTCGGTGTGGCCGGCTACATGCGAGCAAGGGCTGATCTCTCAGCCAGGCATCTTGTCGAATCGCCGCACCTCCGGATCGAGCCGATCCCAGGCGTGTCCGGCGGCGGTCCAAAAGACCACCTCGGGCCGGTAGTGCTGAGGCTCGTCGAGCGTCCCCGCGCGCACGACGATGATATCGGGCATCGCCGGGAACAACATGAAGACGGGCGTTCCGCACGTCGGGCAGAAGGCGCGCGCCTTCACGGTGCCGCTGTCTCCGATGAAGTCGAAGCTCTTCATCTCGCCCGTCACGCGCGCCGCCGCGCGTGGGAAGGTCAGATAGGAGCCGTGGCCGGTGCCGCTGTCGCGCTGACACTGGCGGCACTGGCAGTCGTTCATCGCCATGGGTTCGGCGCTCACTTCATAGCGGAGCGCTCCGCACCCGCAGCCGCCCGCATAGGCTTTGCTCATCGCTCTTCTCCTCTCGCAGCTGGTGCATGCAGCTCGCCGGCCGCCGTGGCGAGTCGGGTCATGACCTTCGGCCAGCCGCCGCTCATGTTCTTGAACGCCGTGTCGTTCGTGGGCAACACGAAGCCGGAGTGCACGAGACGCACGCGCGTTCCGTCTTGAACCTTCGTCAGCGTGAAGGTCACCACCGTGTCGAGCAGTGAGCCGTAACCGACGTTGCTTTCGTGCCCCCCTTTCCACGCGTAGGCGAGCCGCTCGTTTGGCACGACCTGAAGCACCTCGCAGCGGATCGTTCCGTCCCACGCTCCCGCCGGCGTCGTCTGGAAGGTGAAGCGCGTGCCTTCGACCGCCGCGAAGCCGGCGGGCGGCATGATCCAGCGCGCCATCAGCTCGCCGTTGGTGAGCGCTCTCCAGATCGTCTCCGGCGTGTGCGGGAACACCTCGTCGACCACGATCTCGTGCGTGGTGGCGTTCGGGGCGATGTCGTTCATGGATCGATTTCCTCGAGAAGGGTCCTGAGATTGGCGAAGCGCTTGCGCCAGAACGCGCCGTAGTGATTCATCCAGTCCGCGAGTGGCGCGAGCCCTTGAGGTTGCGCGCGGTAGTAGACGTTGCGCCCCTCTGGACGCTCGGTGACGAGGCCGGCCTGCTTCAGCGCCTTGAGGTGCTGAGAGATCGCTCCCTGCGTCACGCCGCTTCCACGCGTGAGCTCCACCACGGTGATCTCGTCGCTACCGACGACGCGTTCGAAGACGGCACGCCGAGTCGGATCGGCGAGGGCGCGCATCACGGTGCTCACATCTGCGTCAGCCACGACCAATCAATTAGCAACCACTCATCAATTAGTCAACACTCATTGCTTTGGCCGCGGCTCAGCGCCGTCGCGAAGGCCATCGCGCGCCCGACTCAGCGCCATCGGCGTGGAGATCACCGCCCCGTCGGCGACGCCCGAGAAGAGAGCTTGGACGCGCACAAGCGTCGGCACGGGATAATCTCGTAACGGATTGTCCGTGCTACGCTTCGAGGATGGCAGAGAGCCTCGATCTCATCCTCCTCCTCCAGCAGGCGGCCCACGCGTTCGACAAGGAGCTCGCGGCCGCGCTCGCGAAGGTCGGCATCTCGGTCCGTCACTACTGCGTCCTGTCCAAAGCCCTCCCCGGAGACCGCACGCAGATCCGGCTCGCCGAGCTCTCCGCGCTCGACAAGACGACGATGGTGGTCACGCTCGACGAGCTCGAGAAGGCAGGGCTGGCCGAGCGCCGCCCGTCGCCGACGGATCGACGTGCCCGCATCGTCGCGGTCACGAAGGCGGGCAAGCGCGTCGTCGCCGAGGGGGAGCGCGTCGTCGCCGCAGTCTACGACGAGATCCTCTCGACGCTTCCGCAGCGCCAGCGCGAAGCCTTCGTCAACGCCCTCGTCACGCTCGTCAACGGGCGCCTCGCGGTCCCGGCCGAGCCGGAGCGAGCCGTCCGGCGCCCGCTCCGCGCGTCCTAGACCGCCCGCCTCGTCCGGCACAAGATCAGACCGTAGCAGATTGTCTAGTTCTAGACGATCTGCTACGGTCCAATCATGTCGACGAACCACGCGCGCTCCGGCGCGGGCCGCACGATCGCGCTGGCGGTCTTGTGCACCGGCGCGCTCATGGCCGTCCTCGATGGAAGCATCGTGAACGTGGCGCTGCCGCCTCTGCAGCGTGAGCTCGGCTTCTCGGCGGGCGGCCTCGCTTGGGTCTTGAACGCGTACCTGATCGGGCTCGGCGGCTTCCTCCTCCTCGCCGGTCGCCTCGGCGATCTCGTCGGCCGGCGCCGCATCTATGTCGCCGGCCTTGCGGTCTTTACCGCGGCGACCATGTTCGCCGGCCTCACCGGCGACAAGGACATCCTCGTCGCCGCCCGCTTCATCCAGGGGATCGGCGGCGCGATGATGACGTCGGTCATCCTCGGGATGATCGTCGCGATCCATCCCGAGCCGGGCGATCGGGCGAAGGCGATCGGCGTCTACAGCTTCGTCCAGGCCATCGGCGGCACCGTAGGCCTCGTCGGCGGCGGGTTCCTTGCCGACGCCGTCGGGCCGCGCGCGGTCTTCTTCGTCAACGTCCCGTTCGGCATCGCCGCCGCGATCGCGTCGCTCCGCGTGCTCCCGCGCGATCGACCACAGGCGTCGCACGGCGGCGCGGACGTCGCCGGTGCGCTCCTCGTCATGTCGACGACGATGCTGGCCGTTTACACGATCATCGCGTCCGGCGAGCTCGGGTGGACGTCGCCGCGCGTCACGGGCCTCCTGGCGATCGTCTCGGTGCTCTTCGTCGCGTTCGTCGTCCGCCAGGCGACCGCCGCGCATCCGCTCGTCGCTCTCGGCGTCTTCCGCTCGCGCGATCTCACCGGCGGCAACCTCGTCTTCGGCGCAATGGTCGGCGCGATGTTCGGGTTCCAGTTCCTCGGCGCGCTCTTCCTCCAGCGCGTCCTCGGCTACGGCGCGACGAAGACCGGCCTCGCCCTCGCGCCCGTGGCGATCGCGATCGCCGCGCTCTCACTCGGCCTCTCCGCGCGCCTTCTCACGCGCTTCGGGGCACGCACGGTCCTCGTCCCGAGCCTCAGTCTCCTCGCCGCCGGCCTCGCGTGGCTCGCGCGCATGCCCGCGACCGCGACGTACGCGGAGAGCGTACTGCCGGTGACGCTCCTCCTGGGCGCGGGCGCGGGCCTCGCGATCCCGACGACCATGACGCTCGCGATGTCGGGCGTCGCCCCGCGCGACGCCGGTCTCGCGTCGGGGCTGCTCAACACCACCCAGCAGATCGCCGGCGCGCTCGGCCTCACCGGCCTCGGCGCGATCGCCGCCGCGCGTACCGATCGCCTCGCCGCCGCCGGCGCGGCCGACGCGCTCGCGGGGGGGTACCGCGCCGCGTTCGCCGCCGGCGCGGCCCTCGTCGTCGTCGCGATCGCGATCGCCGCGACGCTCTTCCGTCCGAGAAAGAAGGGACCCGCATGAACCGATACGAAGGCAAGAAGGCGCTCATCACTGGAGGGACCACCGGCATCGGCTTCGCGACGGCGAAGGCGCTCCTCGACGGCGGAGGCGAGGTCCTCGTGACCGGACGCAACGAGGCGACGCTCGACGCCGCGCGCCGCGAGCTCGGTCCGCGCGCGCACGTCGTCCGCTCCGACGCGGCGAACCTCGCCGACGTCGACGCGCTCGCGACGACCGCAAAGGACGCGCTCCGCTCGGTCGATCTCCTGTTCCTCAACGCCGGGATCTCGAAGCCCGCGCCGCTCGATCGCGTGACCGAGGCGCTGTACGACGAGACGTTCGCCGTCAACGTGAAGGGCGCCTACTTCACCGCGCAGCGGATCGCGCCGCTCCTTCACGAAGGCGGCGCCGTCGTCCTGAACACGTCGGTCGCCGCGTCGAAGGGCATCGCCGGTACCACGGTCTACGCGGCCTCGAAGGCCGCGCTGCGATCGCTCGCGCGCACGCTCGCCGGCGAGCTCCTGCCGAGGGGCATCCGTGTGAACGCCGTCAGCCCCGGACCGATCCTGACGCCGATCAACGCGAAGTTCGGCTTCTCGAAGGAAGGCCTCGCCGACTTCGAGCGCGACGTCGCGGCCGCCAACCCGATGAAGCGCTTCGGCACCGCCGGCGAGGTGGCGAGTGCGGTGCTCTTCCTCGCGTTCGAAGCGACCTACACGACCGGCGTCGAGCTCCCGGTCGACGGCGGCTTCACCCAGCTCTGAGCCTCGAGGCCTAGGACCCCCTGACCACGACGAACCGCCGCGTGACGCTCGTTGACGCGCCCGACAAGGCCGCGTAGTTGCCAATGCGCCGCCACCCGATTTCAACAGAGTTCGGGACGAGGCCGCACGCTTCGACCTCGAGTGTTCACCGACTCAGCGGCTGCTCAGGCCACTTCTTCAGCGCGAGCGGCGGCGGGCGATGAGGGTCGCTCCACCGAGGAGGCCGAACGCGATCAGGATGCCGTTCGAGATGGGGCCTGGCGCGGCCGTGCAGCCTTGTCCCATGCCGAAGCGAAGGTGGTAGTCGACGGATAGCCCGCCGTCGCCGCTTGGAAGCGCTCCAATCACGTTGTTTGTGACGGCGATCGGCTGACCGCCGCCGACCGGAACGGGCATCAAACGGCTGAGCGGCAAACCGGGAGCGAACGATACATCGACCTGCCCCCACGTGATGGCGGTGCCGCCGCCGACCCACCGCGGACCAACGCCGAAGTCGGCCCGCCCCGTGACGCCAGGCACGGGGGCCGGCGCAAGAGACCCGTTGACCGGCACCGTGGACAGCAGGGTGAGGATCGGGAAGAGAGAGCCGCCCAAGTCGGGATCGATTGCGCCCCCTGCGAAGAACGCAGCGGTCGACTTGTCCGGCGAGAGCGCGAAGTCGCGGGCGATCGAGCCGTCGACCGTGTACTTGGTCAAGTTGCGCACGACCTCGCAGCCCTTCGTCGCCGCGTTCGCGCGATAGACGACGAGGTCCATGATCCCGAGCTTCTCGGCTTCGGCGGGATGCTTCACCGCTGCGATGACTGTGCCGTCGGGCAGGAAGTCGAAGTGCGTGAGTCCCGATCCCGTGCAGACCATAGCGCGCTCGGCCTGCGCGCCCGCCTTGTCCTCGACGACCCAGAGCTCCCAGCTCTCACGTGCGGCGAGCGCCGCCGTTTCCCCGGTGAAGGAGACCCAGCCGACGTGCGTCGGGTCCTTCCACCGAGGCGTTACCGGACCAATAACCTCGGCTGCTGAAGGTGCAATGATGGGCGTGGCGCCAAGTGTGGTGAGTGAGCCATCTCCGACCGCGGTGGTCGGCGAGAGGTCTCGTTTGCCGGCACCGTCGAAGCCGACGGTCGAGATGCGAGCCGAGCCACCAACGTCGTTGATGTAAGCGATGCGATTGCCGTCCGGAGAGAAGCGCGCGTTGAAGATGAAGTTCGGGACCGACGCAGGGGCGACCTCGAGATTCGCACTGACGAACGTGGTGTCGAGGACCTTGGCCTCGGCCGCACCGCAACGCGAAGTCGACGTCGCCACCGTGAGACCTACGGTGATGCCGGCGGGCGCGAACCGTATGTCGGGGAGCGCGACGCGTGATGGTGTTCCCGGAGGTCCTTCCCACGAGTCGCCGCTGACAGCCCCACTTCTCGTCCCAATGATGGCCTGGACGAGCAGGTTGCTCCCGTCCCCTCCGTCGACGCTCGTCGTCACCGGACAATCGATCGCTCGAGCAGCGCTGCCGTATGCTCCGGCAACGAGCGTGTTCGTCGTCGAGGTCGCGGCGAGGGTCGGGTCGCCGTTGGTGACGTGTAGGTCGCGCACGAACACCGGCACATCGATCGCCTCTACGATCACGACGACCGAGACAGTCGTACCGTCCGCCTTCGCTCCGCTCACCTGGAGGGTGAACAGTCCGAGCTGATCGGGCTTGAACGACGGCGTCGGCATCGCCGCGTCCTGAATGCTTTCGGTCTTGATCGCGCTCGTCGAGGGAGCTGCGACGACGGTCCACGCGTGCTTGGAGACGATCTCGGGCGCAATCGCGGCGCCGTCGATCTTCGCGGTCTGTCCGAGATAGACCTTCGCACGCGAGCTCGAGATCGTGAGCGTGGAGCCGGAGGCCGTGCCAGGCGGCGCGGCATCCGTACCTGCATCGCCGTCGGGAGAGGAGGGATCGGCCGGAGTCTCGTCATCCCCTCCACAGGCTACGAGCTGCGCGAGACCCGCGAGCGAGGCGAGCGTAACGACGATGGCAGTGGTTCGGAGGAGGCGCATGAACGATCCCTGACGAGTGGAGTGTGCGAAGTCGGAGCTTCCCCCGAACCCCCACATCTATCATTTCCAACCAACCGAACGCGTCTCAACGGGACGAAGCCTTTCGAGCTGCTCCCGCTGGTCCTACTTACGAGACCGCCCGCCGAGGGTGACCAGGGCGAGCGGGACCAGGTATCGCGGTATTCTGCGAGTAGTTGCGCGGGGGCGATGCGCGGGCTGGATACCGCGATCTCGTTGGTGTTCGAGAGGCGACTCGTGGCGTGACAACGATCGGACGATGTCGGGCGCCTGGCGGGTCCGTGCAAGCCGCGCCGCGATGTGCGAACGTCGGCAGTATGAAGAGAGAAGCCGCGGAGCAGGCCCTTCGTGCGTTCGTCGCGGGAAAGAAACTCGTCCCGACGATGGACCGCGCCGTCGTGACCTCGGCGCGGAAGGCACTCTCGGCCCTCCCGGCGGTGGTCGACTCTGCGCTCGTGCGGCAGGCCTACCAACGGTTCGCGCGCGAAGGGGAATACGAACTCTGGCGGATCGGGCACAAGGTCCGGCGGGAGCACGCGGCGGGCTACGTGGCGGCGATAAAGCCGCTCCGGTCGGTCCAGTCGGACTTCGTGGTTCACGCTGTGGGTGCGGGGACAGGAAAGACGTTGTCCGACGCCGCTTACGATCGCCTCATGCGCGCCAATCGCGCGCTCGCAAAGATCGCATCTTTCGTAGCGTCGGCCGCGAACCGCGCCGCCGCCGAGCGCGTCCGCTTCATCGCAAACGACGAGGTTCTGGTGCGTGCGATCGAGTCGACGCTCCCGCGCCATCCGAACCCGGACCTGCTCGCGCTGTCCTGTTGGCTCTGGTTCGTTTCGGTCCTCTCTCAGTCGGGTACGCGCAGTTCGAGCGCGGCGCTCGAGAAGGTCGTGCGCGGCGCGGTGAAGGCGAAGTCGACAAGGCTCGACGTCCTCGCCCGCCTCCTCGGCCACTACCGCGCCGTTGCTCCCGGCGTCGGCGCGCTCGTCCACCAGTTGGAAGCGCGTAAGGGCGCCCGTGACGCCCGCTCGGCCGCCGCCGCTCTCGCAGCGTCGCTCGGGATCGAGCCGCGCGAAGAGCGTTGGTCGTTCAAGTTCGTCGTCGAGAGCAAGCCGAAGAAGGACGCCGACTTCTTCAATCCGGCCGAGCCGCATGCGTCGGTCGACATCTCCGCGGGGGTCGATCCTTGCTTCCGCGTCGAGGTGAAGACCGCAAAGGGCGACGCTTGCTTCGACGAGCATGAGTCACTCGGGAACGACCTCCGGCTCCCGAAGCCGCGCGATCTCGTGACGATTCGCTCGTATCTCGACGACGTCGCCACCAAGTTGAAGCTGACATGGGCCTGGCCGCGCGCCGCCACGTTTGGGTTCCGCCTCCGCCCGAGCGAGAAAGAGCGCCTCACCGCGTGGGTGAGGGAGGGCTGAGCAGCGCACGCGCGCTGAATACCGCGAAATGACGAAGCCGCTGAACCGGGACCTTCGATTCAGCGGCCTTTCTGGTTGCGCGGGGGCGATGCGCGGGCTGGAGCATGTGGTTTTCAGAGCGTTCTCGCTGCCGCTCGTGGCGTGACGTCACCCGCGAGCGAGTGCTCTCAGCGTCTCGACGACGCGCCGACGGTGCTCGTCTTCGCGAAAGTCGAGGTGACCATCGACGACGTCCGAGAGGTCGTCGACACCGAAGCCGTACTTGTCGAAGACTCGCTTCCAGAGTGCTGCTACGTCCTCCCGGATTCCCTCTGCATCGACGAGCGAAACCAGATCCGCCGTTTCGGCGGCAAGGGCGACGATGTCTTCGCAGTCGACGCTCGACTGCACGTCCGGCCCCCGGTCCTCGAACGCCACCAGCTTCGTGGCGAGAAAGTACGGCGGGGTGACAGCCTTTACACGGACGCCATCTCCGACGTCGTACTCGCCCGCTCGATCTGCGGCGCGCTCGAACCACGCGTTCACGCCGCCGACGTTTGCTCCATCAGGAGAAAGCACGTCGACGAGGTACTTGGTTCCGCAGATACGGTAGCGGCACTGAAGGTCTTCTTCAGGACTGAGGCGACCCTCCGTGCAGAGCCGAGCGAGCGTCTGCTCCTGGAGCACCCACGGCTGTCGGGTGGAGATGCAATCGACGTCTTTCGTCGCGCGCAACGGCGCTCCCGCCGGACGCGCAGTCGCGTACAGGCCCAGCGTGCAGCCGCCGACGAAGACGAAGTGAGTAGCATCTGCGCCGAAGACGGAGAGCACCGCGCGAATTGCCGCGCGATGCTCCTCGCCCCTCAGAGCCACGAACGCAGCTCCTTCGCCGCCACTTGCCGGTCACGCGCACGCCCGATGCGGAGTGCATCAACGACCGCAAGAAGACGATGCAGGCGCTCGTCACGCGCCGCGGCCTTCGGCGCTAGCGGGTGCAGCGGGCTCACTGCGCGACCGCGCACCGGACCATGCGCGAGCGGCATGACGACAGGGTCGGCGTCACCAACGAAGTTCTGCGCGAGCACGTCCGCACTATGCGCAGTCGGCAGACCAAGCTCGAAGTCGCCGAGCTTCGCCGGCGCAATCCATCGAACGCCATTCTCGAGCAAGTCGCGGAGCGCGAGCTTGTTGATGCGCCGCACACCCCCCTCCTCCTTTACGAGGTCGAGCGCGGTCAACCGATGGAGCGAGTAAGCAACCGAGCTCTTCGACATCCCAAGCTCTTCGCCAAGCTGGCGAACCGAGCCTGCACGCTCGGGATGAGCGACTAGCTTCATCACAACGAGAACGTCTGCCGGAGCAAGCGCTACTGCGTCCATGTTCCTTGGACACATTGTGCATCCTCGATGCCCCTCGCGCAATCGAGCCGTCCATATTTTTTGGACAGTGTTCAGCGCCTCATGAGGGCGATAACGACGGCAATTCCAGCGACCTACCACCGCAGGCCGTCGGACCGCCTTTCATCTTCCCACGGCGGAGCTTGAGCACGCGGTTTTCGGGCCATCGTGCCGCGGTCCGGGCTCCGTCAGCCATCTTCCTCCGTCGGGCCCCCTCGCGAGCCAGTTTGCAACGCTCTGGGAGTCGCCGCTTTCCGCTGCCGCTGCGCCGCACCGACCCGAGCCAGCAGACGGCGCGTGCGCATTCGGAGACTCCTTGAACGCCTTGAGGCGTCCTGTTCTCCGTTTCGTAGATGGAGCCCCCTCGCCTGTATCCTGCAACGCCATGGCCGTCGGTTGCCGGAGCTTCAGCCCGTGCGACGCGGTAGCGCCACGACCTCTCCGGGCGTGTTCGCGCGCGCCGGACCGAACCGGCCGTAGTCCTCGGCGAACGCATGCGGCGCAAGGTGCGCGTAGCGGAGCGTCATCGCCATGCTCTGATGACCAAGGATCTGCTGGAGCTTGAAGACGTCGCCACCGCGCATCATCCAGTGCGAGGCGAACGTGTGACGTAGACCGTGGAACGTGACGTAGCGGCGCACGCGTCCGTTCGTCTTCATCTCGGACGGGAACCCGGCGCGATCGAGCACGCGGTGCAGGATCTCCTGGAACGCTCGGGCCGACTTGTCGAGCATGCGACCATCGCGGTTCGTGAAGACGAGGCGCCCCGGGTGACGCAGACGCCATTCGCGGAGATCGCTCAGGAGCATGTCGAGGATCGGAACGGGTCGCGCGTGGCCGGACTTGGTCGGCCCGGTAAAGCTGCGCTGGACCATGATGAGCCGACCATCCAGGTTGACGTCCGGCCATTCGAGACCGGCAAGCTCGCCCGCACGCATCCCGGTCGCGATCGCCATGAGGTAGAGCATGTGGATCGCGTCCCCCTCCTCCTTGGCCGCTCGAAGGAAGCGATCGATCTCGTCGTTCGTCCGGAGGTACGAGTAGTTCCGACCCAGCGCGGCGACCTTGGGCTTCTTGAACTTGGGCACCTTCAGGATCCAAGGGTCCCGGAACTCCGCCGCGTAGTTCATCATCGTGATCAGCAGCGTGATGTGGTTCGCCAGCGTCTTCGGCGATCGGTCGTCGTACTCGTCCACGTAGGCGTCGACGTCTTCGACGCCGATCTCTCGCAGTAGCCGCGCATCGCCGAAGAACTCGCGCAACGCTTGCAGATGCTCCGGTCGCCCTTCGCGCTCCGCTTCGTCGCCCCGCGCGTATCGAGCCAGTGATCGCACAGCTCGGCGAAGGTCCGATCCTCGGGACGCTTCGCGCGCGTCCCGGCCCGGATCTCGTCCGCTTCGACCTCTCGGGCTCGGAGCGCCCGCTTGGCGTCGTTGAAGTCCTCGTAGACTTCGCTCCGCCGTTTCCCGTCGGCGTCGATCCACCGGATCCGCCACTTGCCGCGGTGCCTGATCGGCGTCGCCATGACCCTCTCCTTGCCGGAGGGCTGGCTTCGTGACTCCTGCAACCGCGACCGTCGCCGTTGCAGGAGCGGCTCATGCTCCGAACGGTCGTTGGCCCCACCGTGGCCCCAAAACAGAAAACGCGAGGTCCGCCGTCATGGCTAACCTCGCGTCCTCACTTCGTTGCGCGGGGGCGAACCGTCCATCTTCTCCCTATTCGGGCGACGGCTTCGCCTACGAGTTCGTCGTCGAGAGACCGCCGGATCGTCGTCGGACGCCCGACGCCTGGCTCCGAAAGACGGGCTAGCAACGACGTTCGAGCATGCTAGGCGGGGCTGAGACGGGCCTTGTGTGGCCACCATGGCTCCCACCCGTCCGGGGCGTGGCGCCGGAGTTGTTCGCGAAGGTCATCGAGGAAGGCCACGACGGCCGTCCGGAAGGCGCCGTACGGGAACCTGACGTCTTGCCATTCGGGATCGGCAGGGCCACCGCCCAAGACGGACTCGTTGATGGAGAAGGAGACGTCCTCTCCGATACGTTGAAACGTGAACGCGGGTTGTCCCTGCTCCCCTTCATCGAACGTGTGTTCACCGGATCCTTCGCCGAGCGCGTTGGCCGCCAAGCACAGCTCCACCACCCACGTGTTCATGCACACGTCGTCTGGACCGAAGAACCCAAGATGAGGAACGGTCCGTCCGGCGATCTCGATCGTCAACGTGCCGTGAACGTGTCCGCTGTTCTGGCCTTCGGCGAGTCGAGAGAGAGGCTCTCGTTCGGTGCCCCCCGTCTCGGCGACGCGGTACGTCCACAGGTCAGCGACGGAGATCCGAACGTAAGCCATGGGGCGTGGCTCAAGGAGGCGGCGACGATGCAGGCAGCTTGAAGGTCGAGGCCGTGACCAGCTCGGCGAGCTTCCGCATCGCTTCGTCGACCCGCCGGAGCAGCTCGCGGTAGTAAACGCGCTGGTCCCCTTCGAGCTTGCCGCTGCCTCGGTGCGCGACCGAGCTGCTTCGGAGGTTCTGGACCTCGATGAACGGCACCAAGATGGCCCCGCGGGCGTCCTCGGGAACCATCAAAGACTCCATCACCTTCGCGAGCTGCTTGATCGAGCCAAGCTGCTTGTCGCGGCATCCAAGCGCATCGGCAAGGCGGTTGATCTCACCCCTATTCAAGCCCTCGACGACGATCTGCGTGAGCGCGAGGATCTGGTCCTCGAACTCCTTCTGCGACTCCGTGACGACGTACCCCAAGAAGTCGAGGTTCCTGGTGCTCGGCAGCGTGCCAAGCTCCCAAACCGTCACGTTTCCAGCGTCTACGTCCGCGGCTGGAAAGGACTGGATGATTTCTCGCAACGAGAGAAGCGGGTCGTAGTTCCGGGTCCATTCGCCCTTGAAGTCCTGCCGGTACGCCACGTCCGCGATCGGCCCCTTCGGCTCCTCGTTGAACCGCTTCCAGCCGAGCTGCTCCTCGTACGGGATGGCCGCAAGGTCGACGAGGTACACGTGAACCTGTCCGTCTTCGTTTACGTAGAACGGCAGTGACCACGCCCCGACGCACTCCACGCGATCCGGGAGTACCCGGAAGCGGGCCGGGTCCGTGCGATATTGGACCAACACGTCCGGCTTGAAAAATACGGGCGACGTTCCGAACGGAAGCTCCGAAGGGACGAAGTAGTTGCCGACCTTCGCTGGGTCGGCCTCCCATTCCCTTACGACGCCGTGCTTGAAGTCGACGATCTTGAAGCTCTCGTAGTCGCGAGGCTCTTTCCCCTGCATCACGAGCCGTGCGCGAGCAGCCCTCTCGGGTGTGACCCGCACCACGTCGAAGCCGCGCACGCTGATCACCGTCCCCTGCGCCTCGTACGTTTGGAAGAAGACCTCAGCTTTCGCGTCAGCGTAATCCTTTCCCGGCACGTACCTCACGGAGCTAAAGTCGGTGCTCCGCTTCGTCACATCCACAACGCGGACGAGGCTCAGGTCCCCCGCAACGAGGAAAAGGTCGAGCGCGTCCCGTTCGATGGTGCAGACCGCCCCGTCGGTGTCGACGCGCAGAACCGGGACGTTCTCGCCTAGGTGGTTGAGGCGGCACCAACCGCCCTTGGCTTCCGCGCGATGAAGATCGAGGACGTGCGTAAGCCACTGGTTCGGTTCGATGTACGACCCACTCGCCGCGGGACGCCGCATGAACAACGGAGCCGTTCCTTCGTCGAGGATCGTCGAGCCGGTGTGGTCAAGCGGCTCGCTAAGGAAAGGGTCGATGTCTCCCGAGCTGAAGCCATAGCCGTAGCCGTACCCCGGCGGCGGCACCATCATGTTCCAGCCAAGGATGTCGGCCGCGAAGTCGCCCGTCAGCAACGACGACGGCACGAGCACGCCGTAGACCAGAAAGTCGCCCATCGAGATGTAGATGGGCACGTCCTCCTTCCGGCACGCGAGAAGGAGGTCGGCCACGCTCTCGACCTTCAAAGGCACGTTCGCTGGGATCGTCCAGCCCGTTCGATCGGCGAGTTGCTTGAATCGCATGCGGCCCCTTACGAGCGTACCGCGTTGGCCCAAGTCCGTCGGTGCCAACTTCGACGGACGGACAGCTCGGAGCGGCCAGCCGCTTGATCGACACGTATGGGGCGTGTAGGCCGCTCGTGGGGACACTCCTGGCAGCCGCCTGTGAAGTCTTGGAGCATGTCGAGTCGTCTCCGGGGCTAAGAGCCGCCGCAGCCGAGGCACTTCTCGTCGCCACGAACGAAGGGCTTTCGGTTCCCACAAGGGCACCCTGGCTGGTGTGGACTTGGTTGAGGGGAATCCCGGCAAACAGGTCGTGGCGATCGTCCGAGAAGCTCGGCCGGTTTCATGACCCCCGCGTCCGCGAGGATGCAGTTCGCGTTCTTGATGATGCCACCGCCGGAGATGACCTTCGCGATGTAGCGGTCGACGTTCTTTGCGGTGCAGGCCAGGCGGCACACGTCGATGATGGTGCCCTTCTTCGACTTCTCGACCGGGCTCGGGCCGACGAACATGTTCGACAGCTCGCACGCCTGCTGGAAGCAGTTCACCGCGCGCGTGGCGTTCCGACGTGCATCCTCCTGGGTGCACGGGACCGCTGGGCGGCCTCCTGCTCGGCCGCTGTAAGGGAAGCCGCCGTGGACCTCGCCTCCGAGCTGATCGAGCCAGACGTGGACTTCATCGCCAAGATGTTGAACGACCTCAACGCCGACGTTCGCGTCGCCATTGCACACCGGCTCGAACTCGGACTGCCTGGCGCCGCCCAAGCATTGGGCCTCATCGGGAACCGCCTGCGGATCGAGCCCCACGTCGAGGCGCGTGCAGCTCTTCTTCGAGCCCAAGCCACCCTGAGTGAGAACCGGCCGTCGAACCGTTGACGTCAACGGCGTCGTCGGCCGAGCAGCCGCATCATCTGGAGCGCGACCTGCTGTGCTTCGGGCGAGAGGAGGGCGAAGAGCTTGCCAGCTTCGAGGGCCGTTGGGGACATAGCCTGGATCCCTAGAAGCTCGCCAGGCTCGGCACCGAGAGCTTTGGCGACAGCCACAATGGTCGAGAGGCTTGGATCGCGCCGGTCGTTCTCGACGTTGGAGATGTACCTTGCGGAGAGGCCCGAGCGGTGGGCCAGCTCCTCAAGCGTCCACCCAAAGGCATGCCGCCGCCGTCGAATTTCTCGGCCAATGCGCACGCCGCAGAGGGTGCCTGGAAGGTCGATTCCCGGTCGATGACCCTTCGTGTACGTTCGATGGAACGATGGTGTACATGGGTCTGGAGCCAGGCCAGGGCTGCAATCAGGGAGGATAGGGATGCGTGTTACAGCGGGAGCTGCGCTCGTCGGTGTCGTGCGGGTAGTGGTCGGTATCGTCGTTTTGAGTATCACGCTGGCGTGTGCTGGAACGGCACCCCAAGCATCGACCCCGGCGTGGACTACGTGGGAAGCGGAAGATCGGTGGTGTACGAATAATGTCGATGCCTGCGTGAGTCGTTGCGAGAGCGACCATTCCGCCCGAGCACAGCGAGGGGACGGCGCGAGTCCGTGGTGCGAGCTGCTGCTCGTCTACCGCGTCGAGGGCGTGGGGCCGTACGTGGACTGGCGTGAGGCTCACGGCCTGAAGACGCTCGACCAGGAGAAGGCTGGCTGGATCGGTGAGTACCGCGGGATGGCCGCTCGTGCGTGTCGGCGAGGTGAAGCTCGCGCGTGCCATGCCGAACAACTCCTCGACGATCGGCTCCATCCGGAGAAGGCTGCGGCTCGGCAACGGGCTGAGGGACAGCAGGCCCTCCTTGCCCGAGCGAAGGTCGCCGCCGAGAAGGCCACCCAAGCGCTCTCCCGGTGCGGATGCCAAGACGACCCCCTGTTCGTCAACCTCGTGACCCGCGCGAAGGCGGCGGCTACCTACCCGAACCTCGCCAACGACGAGCGGAGGGTGGCGGAGTGTGAGGCCCTCGCGGACCAAGCTGCACGGAAGGCAGAGGAGATCGCGACCGCGAGGGACCAACGGGAGGCAGCCAACGCGGCACGACAGGCACGCCTGGCGGAAGAGAGGCCGAAGATCGAGGCGGCCGAGAAGACCTGTGCCGCAGGCATCGACGCCTGCAAGAAGGCGTGTGCTGCCAACGACGACTATGCCTGCGTCCGGGTCGGGATCCAGCTCTACGAGACCAAGCGGACGCCGGAGACGTTGGCGAAGGCTGACGAGCTGTTCCGGCGAGCTTGCAAGGAGGGCACCGGCCCGTCGTACGCCTGCGATGCGCTCGGCGAGTTGAACCGACGCGAGGCAGCGTTTGCCCGTGAGGCCGAGGACCTCTGGCAGTCTGTCGCGTTCACCATCGACGACATCTCGAAGCTCCGGCACATGAACACGGTCGCGCGGACGCTCCCGCAAACCCCGAGTCGGGTACGGGCGACGACGGCCGTCGACGCCGAGATCCCCAAGCGGACGAAGGACACCTACTGCCCGGCGCGCAAGGCGTTCGTCGACCACTCCGGGCTCCAGGACTTCGCCAGGCGGGCGAAGAACAAGTGCGACACGGACGCCGCCGTCGTCGGCATCGACTCGGGGATCGGTGAGCCGAAGCGGATGACTGCGGAGTGCCGGGCGGTGGTCGCGTCCGCCTGCACGCCATAGCGGCCTTCCCTCGTGCCGGAATCGAATGATTTCGGGTGCCGGTAGTCCGCTTTGGCGGGGGCTCGAAATGAGGGGCTTCGAGGGACGCGTCCGCGATGGTTTTCGGCACGGCCTTGATCCAAAAGTGTCCCGCTTGTCATACGGCCATGCCCCTTCGCGCCGCCCGGTACTTGCGCGTTTCGAGAACGGACCAGGACCCTCGTCTCCAGGACGACGAAACCAAAGACTTCATCACCCGACGCGGATGGGTGCTTGGCGACACCTACGTGGATCACGGCGTCAGCGGGGCTCGTGATCGCCGCCCCGAGCTTGACCGCCTTCTCGGGGACGCGCGTCGGCGGCGGTATGACGTGCTCGTGGTGTGGCGCTCCGACCGGATGTTCAGGTCGATCAAGAACATGGTCGTCACCCTCGACGAGCTTGACGCCATCGGCGTCGCCTTCGCCTCGGTGAAGGAGTCGTTCGACCTGACCTGCCCGAGCGGACGGTTGCTCATGCACGTCGTGAGCGCCATGGCCGAGTTTGAGAGATGTATCCTACAGGAACGTGTGCGGGCCGGAGTTGCAGCCGCACGTCGTCGCGGTGTGCGGCTTGGCCGCCCTCGGGCCAGGGTCGATCTCGATCAGGTACACGAGCTTCTTGAGCAGGGGTGGTCCGTCCGGAAGATCGCCGACACTCTTGGCGTCGGGGCATCAACCATTCAACGACACGTGGCGGCCGTGAGGGCCTGCGCATGAACCGGCGGTCGACGTTGACGCCCGAAATCGTAGAGGACGGCGATGCCCTCGCGTTCGTGACCGGCGCGATGTTGATGCGGACGAAGGGGTACAGGAGGCTCTCGGCCAAAGTGCGGCAGGCACAGCGGAAGCTCCGGCGGGGAGTCGACGATGAGGGCTGGCGACTGTATCTACACGTCGAGGATCTCGTGAACGACCGTGCTTCGTTCGAGATCGATACGCTCGTGGCGTGGGCGTTCAAGGAGGGGCGCCGCTGGGAACCGTGTCGGCGGGGCGCTCGACGACAGACCACCGAGTAGGTCCCCACCCGTAGATCGTCCGGCGTCCCCTTCGGGTTCGGACGACGAGGCCCGCCTCCATCAACCGGGCGAGGTGGTAGTGAACCGTCGAGGGGGCGAGCTTGGTTTCCACCGACACCTCCGAGATCGTGCAGCCGCTTGGGCCAAGACGCCGAAGGAGGTCCGATCGGGTACCGCAAGCAAGAGCCTGGGCTAGACGAACGAGCCTCTCTTCCACGCAATTCGAGAAATATCGAATGGTCCTCAGACCCGCGGAACTGCGGCGTGAACGGGCGGAGCGGATTATTTTCCGCTTTGCGGACCGCCGAGCCACCTGCGTGTGTCAGCCAAGGTTGCGGGCGCCCGCGATGTCCCCCGAGAACTACAGTCCTGCTTCGTTAGCTTCGTTGTCGTAGTCGTCGACGACGATACCGTTGCCGTCCGCGATCGAGAACGAGGCGGCCCAAGGAGCCTCGGTAGCCCACCCTTCCGCAACGGGGTTGGTGTCGAGCCCGTCGGGGAGATCCCACGGCCCGACCATAGAAAGGTCCGGTAGCTGGTCCCGCACGTTCGTCATGAACTCGGCGAGTCGACGGGGAGGTTCATTGGACACGGCGCCCATCACCGGGAGACCGATGGACCGCATGTCCGCCTCCAGGTCGTACAGCATGGAGGACCCACCGATGTAGCTCTCGACGGTCTTCCTGCTCATCTCCGAGAGCGCAAGGGCGTGGGCGAAGATGAGGTACTGCCGAGTCGATGTGAGGGTGGCCCTCGGCTTCGATCCTTGGCGGGGTCGGTAGTCTTTCGACTTCCGGCTGATCTCCGACAGAAGGGCCTCGAAGCCCCGCTCAGCGTTGTGATCCCCGAGGTCTACGGCGAGCTGGTCCAGCCCGAGCTTCCGAAGCTCCAGCGCGATGACGTACGCGCTCACGATCGGAAGAGCGATGAGGCGGAGGTTCGGGAGAAGCCCACCTCGAAGGTTGAAGGGCTTCCGAATCTGAGAGCCACCCCGAAGGACAACCTCGAAGCGAATGTACCCGGCAGCTTCTTCTGCAAGCCGTCGCCGGTCCTCGGCTCGTCCTCGATCGAACGGCTCGTGCTGGTCCGTGAGCCTCGGAATCCGGCTCATGATCTCGGCCCCCTTGTCGTAGAAGACTGCGCGGTAGCTCTGGTCCTTGCGACCCCCGAATTGTACGCCGGTGAGGTCGCCCTGCCTGTTGGTCCAGGCCGTGCCCGCTGACGAGTGCTTGCGTCGATTCGCTTTGAGAGCGTTCAGGGTCCCGAGGACGTTGCCCCTGCCGACGAACAAGTCGAGTCCGAACGTAACGCGGCACACGGGCCAGAACTCCAACGGCATCGAAGTTCGCCACGTTGTTACTTCCTGCAAGAGCGTCAGGGGGGCGTCCAGGGTCATGCTCCCGTGTCCGAGCGGAAGGGCTCGAAGGGGGAAGTTGTAGAAGCCGTGCATCCTGGGCACGCTCAACCGCATCGTCACGGTCCGCGTGTCCGGGGTCACCATGAGCGCGGTGAAGCCGCGACAGAAGAGGGATGTCTCGAACGTCCGGCCCGAGCGCGGATCCGTAGTCAGAAGGCGCCGGAGCCGAAGGTCTTCACGAACATCCAGGGCAACGTCATCGGGGACGTGGTTCGTGATCCACACGTCGTCGATCACGAGGCGACTGCCCGCGGGGGCCAAGCCCCCGCACCCCTGCCGGGGGCTGCGCCCCCGGACCCTGCTTCCTTTTTTGCGGCTGGGTCCGCAGCGGCGGAGAATCGGGCACTTGATATTGAGCTGGTCCAGACCAGCGGCGTCGCCGACGTCGGCGGTGTAGAATCTGTCACGGAGGCTGCTCCCAGCCCCGATCGTTCTCGTTGAAGGCGTTGACGATCGGGGCTTCGTGTTGCCGGTCCTAAGCTCCCGCGAGCCAAGCTCGAAGAGCCTGTTCGGCGAGGGCGTCCCACGTCACGCCGCGCCGGACTTTCGCCTCAGAGAGCGCGGCGAAGAGCTTCGCGTCCAGCATGACTCGCAGCCATCGGATCCCGTTCATGACGACTCCTGTTGCAAACAAACTAATGTTTGTTATACAGAGATTGCATGTCAGGTAGGCCCCGTCAAGACCGCTCTAGCATCCGAGCCGTTGTTGTCGCGATGCGGCTCCCGAACTCCGTCGTCCGACTCCTCGACGAGCTTGTGGCGCACGAGAAGGAGCAGATCGCCGCCAAAGGTCTGGCAGGGACCTCAAGCCGAACGGCGGTCCTTGAGGCGCTCATCAGAATGAGGGCAAAGCAGGTCGGCTTGCTCTTCGACGATACCGCCGCTGCCAGCGAACGTACCGCGTCCACCTCTAGGTCTTCACGAACGGAAGACGCGAACCATGCACCATCGAAGTCGAAGAAGAAGACCTCGAAGAGGACCGCCTGGTCGCGCATCCGAAAGCCGGAGCTGTAGTGGACGACGAGCTAGAAATGGGACCGCAGAAAATTCTCGCCATCGCGCTTCCCGTCGAACGGGTCCCCTTTTTGGGCGTCTGGCCGCACCAGTTGCACGTGTCCATTCGCCGGGCTCGTTCGTCCCCCGGCGGCCGACCAGGGAAATAACAAGGCGGTTCTGTAAGCGATGAAGCGGAGCGACCCCCATTTCATTGTCCGCGTCGACGTGCAGGACGTTTCGCCCGACTACGGGCTGGAAGACAGTCCTTTCGACACCGAGTCGGTCTTCGTGACGGCCACGCTCTCCGACGCCGTGCTCGCCAGCATCGCTACCGGAAGGATCCCGAGCTTCCCCATCACGGTCAGCGATCGGCTGCCCGGCCACGAGCGCTTCTTGGACTTCCTCATCGAGAAGGGGCTGAAAGCATGGACAAGCTCGCGGGCTTGAGGGTGGCTGCGTACGCGAGGTTCAGTTCGGACAACCAGAGGCAGACCTCCATCGACGACCAGCTCAAGATGGCGAGTGAGTTCGTCGAGGCTCGGGCGAACGGCATCGTCCCCGACCTCGTGTTCACGGACGCGGCGATGTCCGGAGCGCGGAACGACAGGGAGGACTTCGAGAGGCTGATGCGCTTGGTGGAGCGCCGTGGGGTGGACGTCATCGTCTGCGAAGCCACCGACCGCCTGTCGCGCGACCTTGGGGATGCGGACCGGCTGTGGAAGGTCATCTCCTTTCACAACGTCCGCCTCATCTGCATCGCCGACGGGATCGACAGCACCAACGAACACTCCCGGATGCTGTTCCGCATCAAGGCGATGTTCGCGGACGAGTACCTCGTCGATCTTGGCAAGAAGACCCGTCGTGGGCTCTTTGGGGCCGCCGAACGGGGCTACTCCACGGGCGGGCTTCCCTACGGCTACGGGTCAGAGCCGATATGGGGCGACGAGCGCGACCCCATCGGCTACCGGATCGTCATTCAAGAAGAACAGGCCAACGTCGTCCGGCGCATCTACCAGATGTACGCGGACGGCCACGCGTACTTGTCGATCGCGAAGACCCTCAACGACGAACTCGTCGCATCGCCTCGGGCCAAGGCAAAGTTCAAGAAGAAGCGTCACGCCAAGTTCTGGCGGAAGACGACCGTGCGCGAGATCCTTCAGAACCCCTCCTACGTCGGCGTCTGGACCTTCGGGAAGAAGCAGTGGACGAAGGACCCGATCTCGCGACGGCGCCGGTACAGGAAGCGCGAGGACAAGGATGTGAAGCGGCAGTTTCGCGAGCACCTGATCCTCATCGAGCCCGAAGTTTGGGATGCCGTTCGGAAGCGTCGTGAAGCCGTCCGAAACAAGTACAAGGGCCAGAGGACGAACGCGGCCCCCGGACAGAAGACGACGCGCGCCTTTTCCGGCCTTCTCACGTGTGGCGTCTGCGGATTCTGGATGGTGGACGGCGGCGGGAGCCGTTCGCGGTACTACAAGTGCTCGGCCGCCGTGAACGGAGGAACGTGCTCGAACCGTCGCCCACTCCGAGAAGACGTGCTGACCAGCACGGCCATGGCCGAGCTGAAGCGGGTCCTTACCAACACCTCCCTCTACGATCAGCTCCGGGCACGCGTCGCCGAGAAGCTCAAGACGTTCACCACGCGGAATGACGACGAACGGAGGCGTCTCCAGGAACAAGTCGGGCAAGTGACGGGCGAGATCGAGCGCCTCGTGAGCTTCGTTCGGACAACGGACTCCTCGGCGATGCCCGGCGCCTACGACGCCGTGCGGACCTCCCTGGAAAAAGCAACGCAGGAGCACCGCCAGCTCATGTTGAAGCTGGAGTCCGTCGGGCGAGCGACGGACGAGCGGCTGCCGACGGTGGACGAGATCATGGCGCTGGTCCTCGATGTCGAAGCCCGCGTTGCCGACGATCCTGTTGGCGCCCGTGAGCTTCTCCGGGAGGTGCTCCTCGACGGCAAGATCGCCATGCACCCGCAGGAGGACGGCACGTACAAGGGGTCCTCGGTCGTGTTCCCGATGAACCTGCGCTGGAAAACACGAAAGCCCCGGTCAGCGAGCGCTGCCGAGGCTTTCGACCTTGTTGTAGAAGGTGGGGGTTGCGCGGGTAGGATTTGAACGCCCGGATTCGCTTGTCATTTCCGACACTTCGACCCCCATGCCGGGGAAATTTGAGCCTGTTCAGGTAAGTTCAGACGCGGTCGAAACCGCTTTGGTCAGAGCCCTTGAAGCGGCGACCGCGGCGGGGCGTTTCGACGTCGTCGCGGTCCTCGCCAAGGAACTCGGCGCACGACGGAACACCTAGCACGCGCCACGCGCCCTCGACGGCCCGGTCGCCCATGCGGTGGTCGGGCCGTCGTGTTTCAGTTCGGCGCGTCGATCGCGAACGTCCGTGCGCCAAGGGTGCCGTCCGCGGTGATCATGACGTAGACGAGTTCGCCGTCGCCACGGCCATCTAGGAACACGCCGCGGAACGAGGCGACAACGTCCGCCGGAACGCCAGCGGCCTCGGCATGGGCGAGTAGCGAGGCGTCGCGGCAATGGCCCGTCGACCAGTGCCCCGGCGCATACTCCCACGTCCACACGACCCACCGCGCGAGCGCGCCGGGCTCGGCGTCGCGGATCCGCCGCCCGTACTCGCGTGCGCGAGCGTAGAGATCGTCAAGCGCCATCAGTTCCCCATCGAGTTGGCTTGGGCTACCGTCACGCACGAGTCGACGACGACGCCTGCCGAGGTAACAGTGATGCGCGCTCGCGTGATGTTGTCGGTCGAGGCCGATCCGCGAAGCGCCACCGTCTTCCCGCTACCCGTAGACAGCGTGAGCGTACTGTTCTCGTTGATGTCAACCCACGCATCTTTTGAGTACGCCTCGCCCCCGGCGATCGATGGGATCGTGACGACGCGGTTACCGCCAAGCGATCCAGTGAACCGCCAGAACTGGCGGGTGTACTCATCAACGGTGAGCGTCTTGTTCGCGTTCGCCATCGTGATCGACTTGTCGCCGTGGACGCTCCACGGTGAATTCGACGACGTGTTGCCGACCATCATCCGGGTCAGGAGGTTGTAACCACCGTCGGAGCGGAACGTCTCGGTCCCAGCGCCCACGATGATGGTCGGGCCCGTGGTGGCGTTCAGCATGGTCGCGTAGCCACTCAGGGTGCAGTTCAGCGACGTACTACCCACGAGGTAGTGTCCGCTCGCGTCTTGCGACAGGAACGAGTAGTCGGTCCCGGAGTAGCGCACGAAGATCAGGCTCGAGCTCGCCGAGCCCGTCAGACGATACTGCCCCGTGGTCGCAGGTGCTGCGCCGGTCGAGAAGTAGCTCGCCACCGACACGAAGCTGCCGGTCGATCCGGTCAGGCCCGTGCCCATAGACCAGTTGCTGGCGCCTGCGAACGCACCGCTGCTGTTGATGATCGGCTGGCCGCTCGAGCCCGGCGGCGACAGCTTGCTTGAAGCGATGGCAGCGCTCGTCGAGATCTGAGCGTTCGCGATGTTCGAGACGGAGATCGTGATGTCGTTCGTGTTCTGCGAGACGACGATCGGCGCGCTGCCGATGAACGAGCGGAACGGGAAGTTGACGCCGCTCTTGGTCCCGGCGACCTGAGCTCCAGAGCCGAGGTTGCTGACGGTGTTCGTCTCACCGGCCGACACCGTGCACGCGATCGTGACGTCGTCCGTGCCGTTCGTGACGGACATGCCCGTCCCCGCGGCGATGCTCTTGAGGCGAAGATCGACGCCGGACTTTTCCTTGTAGACCTTGCCCGCACCGCTGCCGACGTTGGACGCGGTGTTCGCCTCACCGGACGAGGGCGACCCCACCGTCATCGTGGTGTTGTCCGGCTTCCGGACCTTCACGCCGCCGTCGGCGGTGTCGTAGTAGACGCTAAGAACGCTGATTTCTGCCATATCAAGGCGCCATGTAGGAGTTGCCAGGGACGGGCTTGTCGCCGAATCGGGCACCGTTCATCTCGCGGATCGTGGCGGCCCCGTCAGGGCCGATGCCGGCACGTGTCGCCAGCCTTTCCCACGTGTCTCCTTGGATCGCCGTGACGAATTTGCCCACGTCGCTCTGGAGCTGGAGTTCCAGGGCCCGATCCAGTTCCGCCAGGATGGCGAAAGCGTTCAGACTGTCGGCGTCGAAGCTGAACTCGTAGAGCCACCACTTGATGTCCGACTCGGCCCGACGGACAGCCATGACGCTGTCGATCTGGCCGTTGACGATCGTGTTGCGGATCTGCGTGATGCCGGAGTTGACGTTCGCCAGCACACCGCGGGCGGACTGGATCGTCGAGAACGTCATCCTTTCGAGGTTGTCGAAGATGTTGCCGACGTCGGCAATCAGACCGGTCAGAGACTTTAGACTTCCGAACATGAAGTCGAGTTGTTCAAACAGATCACTTTGCATATCCGGCAGGTCGTAGAGATCGAAGCTGTATTTGTTGATGAACGCTTGGAGCTCGTCGAGCTTCTCGGGGACGGCAATCGGCGGCTCCTTGCCCCCGAGTTCAATCTGCTGCTCGTGCAGGTCGATAAGCACGACCATCCGCCATGCGATCTCGTCCGGACTCTCGTAAGCGAGTTCCAGTTCTTCGATCACGCCCTGGTAACTAACGACGTTCCCCCAGGCCATTCGGATCGTCTGCTCGTCGCGGACGAATTCGCGCCACGCTGCGGCATACTCGGCGGCGGTCTTGCCTGGCAGGTGTCGAGTCATCCACCGCCCGTGAAGCTCAGTCGGCTCGAAGCTACTGCCGAACGTGTGGCGCGTCGGGGCATCCCTGCTCCCCGGATAGACGGTCGTCGCGACAGAAACCTTGATCGTCTCCTTCATGACGGCACCCTGTCGGGGTCGGCCAAAAGGTGCGGCGTAACCGTCAAGTCGAAGCATCTTCTGGTCACCGCCGAGTTGGCGGAATTCCCACATAGCCATCAGTTGTCGCGCCCCCGAATAATGTCCGCCATCGGATCCCACGGACTCGTTGTCGGGTTCTTGATCGTGTCGTCGAACTTCTCGAACACCGTCTGAGCCACACGGTCGGGATCTTCGGTGCCGTCGACGTTGATCTGTACCTTGTTGTAATTGGTCTGATGAATGACGGGCGCTTTCATCTTCGCTTTGCCGTAATCGTCGCCGTCACCGTCGAAATTCAGCGCCTTAGCGAACCCGCGATAATCCATTTCGCGGCGATCCGTCATCATCTCGTCCGCCGTCACGCCGCCCTTGAACATGTCGGGCATCCAATCGTAGAAGCGCCGCAGGGACTGGCCGAGGAGCTCATACCAGCCGATCGTGACCTGGATTCCCGTGGCCATCAGGTCGAGCTTCGCGAGGAGCACCGTTCCGAACAGCTCCGTAATCGGGCGCACGCTGGTCTCGAGGCGGGTAAGCGATGCCGCCGTCTCGGTCGTTTTCACGCCAATCGACGCGGCGAACTTCACGGCCGCATCGTGGTAGCGGCTCGAGCCGTCGGTCAGCGCGCTCGTCGCACCGTACGTGCCGATCGCGAGCAGCCCGAGCGCGGCGGCTGCACCGGCCGTGACGGGGGCCATCGCGGCGAGGCTTGCCGCGCCGCCGCCGACCGATCCGAGGAGCGGCGCGAGGGACGAGAGACCCGACGAGCCGACCCCGAGTGCGCCGACACCCGCGCGCGCGGCGACGAGCGTACCGGCGACCTTTGCGAGCTTGTCGAGGGCCTGCGGATCCGACATGAACCGCAGCGTGAGCTTCTCGAGGCGCGCGAGGTATGGCGAGGCCGCGTTGAACGCGGACGAAAGGCCATGACCGACGGTGCGCGCGAACGTGAGAGCGGCGGGGCCCCATTCGCGGATCTTGTCGAGCCCGCGATCGAACGCGTAGGAGACGTAATGCCCGAGCGTCGACGCCCAAGTCATTACGCTCGACTCGTTCGCCCCGAACCAGTCAAGGCCACGTTCGAGCTCGCGCTTGACGGAACCGAACAGCGGATCGGCGAACGCGCGCGCGACGTTCCTCCCGTTGTCCTTCGTCGCGGAAGTGAGACCAGCCCAAGAATGCGAGTAGGCTTCGATCGCCGGATCGGCCTTGGTAAAGAGCTTGTCGAAGTAGTCGACGCGCTCTTGCGGTTTCAGCTTTTTCCAGTCGCTCTGATGCAGCCCGAGCTTGCGCGCGAGCGGCATTGCCGAAGTGACGCGCCCGCCGAGTGCAGACGAAAGCTCGTGAGCGAAGGTCGCTTGGTTGATTCCGAGGGCCGCCGCCATCGCAACGCCGCGCGTCGCGAGCTTCGTCATCATCTTGTCATCGAGCCCGAGCTGTTGACCGGCCGGGACGATCGACGAATACATCTCGAGCGCGTCTTTGAACTCGCCGGGGAGCCGCGCCGCTGCCTTGCGCAGCTCTTCGGTCGTTTCGACGGCTTCGCGCAGCGCCTTCGGAAACGGCATATCGCCGAGCGCAGTCTTGACGGTCGCGACGCCGAGCTGAGCGCGTTCGATCGTGTCGGCGAATTCGATCCCGGTGTGGAGCGCCTTGCCGATGCCCGCAGCGGCCGCGGTACCGGCCAGCGCGCCGACAGTCCCGGCCGTCGAGATGAACGAAGATGCAGCCGAGTCGAACACCCCACCGACGGACGCAGAGAGCCGCTGACCAGCGCCGGCGACCTTCGCGAGGTACTTGTCGGCGCCCTGCTCCTGCACGCGCTGCATGCGTTGCAGGCCACCGTCGATGCGGCCACTGCTGGAGAAAACTACGGAGACGTTATATTGCAGATCGGCTGACATTCAATTCCAACGCCCGTGCGCGGGGCCGTCCGGCGAGAAACCAGGACACCGGACGGCCCCGAGGGATCGGGGCTTCGATCCCTTCAGTGCGTGTGGCGCACGCACAAAGAATTGCCCATTCGCACACCCCAGGGCGTCGACAGGGACTTTTGCCGAACGCGCGAGTGAAAGCCATAACCCCCGCGCGCTTGCGAAACTTAGTTGCTATTCGTCGACGTCCCGAGGTTCGGGAGCGCGATCGAGATCGTGACAGCCTTCTCGCCAACGTTCGTGGCCTGCGACAGAAGGAGCTCGCCGGCGCCGTCCGTCGGAAGCTCCCATGCGGCGGCGAGCTTTGCGATTCCCATTCCCGCAGCGACGCCGGGGCCGTTGAAGCCGACTTGTGCGGCGTACTCGGTCAGCATCGCGGTCATCGCGACACGAAGCGCGACGAGTGAGATCGAGATCTTGCTGATCTCGTCCTGCAAGGCTTCGAGGACGACGGTGGCTCGTTCCTTCCCAACGAGGGAGTCGGGGGTGTCGAGGCCGGTGCCGAACGTCTGCGTGACCGCCGTTCCGATGATGCTCGCCGCTTGCAGCTTCACGTACGACGTGAGCGCGTCCAGCGGCGCCGGCAGACCGTAGATCCCGCCCAGGTCGATACTCGCCCCGCTGGAGTGCAACAGGTGAAACCCGCTCGCGTCCCATCGGATCGTTCCCCACGGTGCGACGAACTGGATCGCGTCCGGTGCAACGCGAACGTAGACGCTCTTCCCGTTCGCGGTGTTGTCGTCCGTCGAGAACAGCGTGATCGATCCGTCGTTGTTCGTGATCACGCGCGCCTGGCCCTGCCCGGCGCTCATCGCCACCGACCCGTTTGGCAGCGTGTCGAACCGCTCGCTGCTCTTCTCGACGATGCCCATGATCATCGCCGCGCCGGGGATCTGCTCCATCCCGGCAGGGATCGCGACGAGACACCGTGTGCCGTGCGGCGGGGTCCGGAAGCCGCCGAGGGAGTTGATATGCGCGACGAGTTGGATGCCCTGAGCCCGCGTGGAGGAGAGCGGCTTGGTCACGTCGCGGCCGCGGAAGAGCTGCACGCGAACGAGCGTGTGGCCATCGTTGTCGTCCGTGCCAGGGAAGATGTAATCGGGAACGTCTTCCCAGCCGATCGAGCCGTATTCGAGCGTGGGGGATTCTTGGCGAGGGTGGTAGATGCTCATTCGAGCGGACACTTGAGTTGAAGCTTGTTCAGGTACTCATTGAGCGCCGCGACCGCATTCTTGAGGAATGGTGTCGCCGCCGTCAGCGCGACGGGCGGGATCGGAACCGGAATCGGCGGGATCTCGATCGGCGGGGCCTTGCAACAAAACTCGAGGTTGAGGTTTGCGCCGGGGATAACCGGGGGGATGAACGTGACGTCAACCTTGAGCTCCGGAGCCTTCTCGAGCGGAACGGCAAGGCAACGGGGCTTCACGTCGCCACCTTCCGCATCTCAAAGCCGTAGCGCTTCGCCATGGCGCGGATGCCCTGCCTCGCGTTGTCGTCGAGCGTCGCGTATGTGCCCGTCGTCAGATGATGATGCTCGCGGCGGTAGGTCATGCAGTCGGCGAGCACGCTGAACGCGGCCTCAAATGCAGCGAGGGCGGCCGCCTCGCGTCGCGCGATCTCGGGCTTCGCCGTGTTCGCGACAAGCTCGCGATGCAGGCGCGCCTCGTCGTCGATCCGCTTCTGAAGTGCCGTGCGCTTCTGCTCGAGCCCGCGAAGATGCGCGAGCGCGCGATCGTGGAGATCAAGCGCCGTCGCGTAGTCGAGGTGCGGCGCCTCTTCGGTGTATCCGTTGCGGTGGAGCGTGTGACCGAGGATGTCGCGCGCGATGTCTCCTTCGTGCTCGCGTGCGGCGGCGATCTTCGCGTCGAGCTGCACAATGTCGTCAGACGTCGTCATCAGAGCATCCCTTCCAGGTGCGCGACCCGTCGATACATCTCCGCGGCCTCGTCAATCTTGCTCGGCGCCGCTACAGCGTGGTCGATCTCGTCGCGTCGCCGGAGGAACTCCGCGCGTCGCTGCTTACTAGCCGCGAGCCCGGCCGCGTTCATTGCGTCGCGTTCGCCGTCGAGCCGTTCGAGCGCGCGAGTCTGCAGATCGCCGGTGAGAGTCTGCATGATCTCCTCGCGTCGTGCGTCCAGCGCCCTATTCGTCGTCTCGTTCGCGGCGAGGGCTGCAGCTTCCGCCGCAGCGTGCTCGCGCTCATGTTGCGCGTGCGCATGCGAGCGGACGACGGCGTCAAAGGCTGCATTCGCCGATCGTTCGGCGTCCGCGGTGTTCGCGCCCTGGTATGCGGCGAGGTATGCGGCCTCCGCCGCGGCGAGGACGTGCGCAAGCGCTTCGGCGTCGAGACACTTCTGTTCGGCCTCTGTCGGGGGGCGCGTGGGCGTGGCGTCAATCGCGGTGGGCGATTTCGTCGGGATCACGATCGACCCGTCGAGCCATCGCGCTACCTGCTCGGCGACGGTAAGGCGCGCGCCGGGCGATGCGTCGTCGGGCACGACGGGGCACGGGAACAGCCGTGGCGCGATAGCGAACAGATCGGGGTGATATTCGAGCTGCGGCGCGGCGCTGTCGCGCCAACGAACACGCTCAAAGAATCCGTAGGTGTGGACGTATTCGACTAATGCGGTGATCTCCCGCTCGGTCGCGTGGGGAAGACGACGGCGAAGATCGCGAGAGAGAACAACGGTGTCGTTAGCTGCCATGAGGAGTCACCTGCCGGAGTAGGTCCGGCGTAATAAGCAGAACGTCGCCCGCGTCGGTCGACACGGCGAGCCCTGCGGCCATGCACGCGCGCGCAAGCTGCGCACGTTGGTGGATTGTGAGGTCGGGGGCGCGCTCGGCGAGGATCGCGAGCACGCGCGAGTAGAGTTGGCTTCGTCGTCGGCGCGGCATCTAATATCCTGCTAGTCGGATATTGCCCGAGCCGCCCAAGTGGTCGTCAGACGGCCACTTCTACGACGGCTAGTAGAAGCCGGCCCCATGCACGGCGTAGAACGGCGCCAGATCGGCGTCGACGCGGGCGGCGCGCTCCCACGGTGTCAGCTCGTGTTCGGCGACGTGAGGTGCGCGGGGGCTGACCTTGCCGTCTGAGCTGACCCAACACATCGCCTCGAAAGCCGCGAGGACGATCGCGCATGCGAGGTCGTCTCCCTTCGTCTTCTCGATTCGCTGGCCACCGTCAGATGTCGGCTCGGCGCTCACGACGCCGAGGCTCGCGAGGACGGCCGGATCGGAAGGGAGCCGGAAGGCACCCTTGACCATTTCCTGTCGCGTCCGCTCGAACTTCTGCGCTTTCGAGTCGGGCGCGCTACCGGCATGCCATGACCGCTGTTTCAGCGAGATGTTGTGTCCCTTGGAGAACATTTCGGCGAGGATCGGCGCGGAGTGCTGATCCCCGGTAATCGTCGTGACCCCGAAGTGACGTGCAACCGCGGCGATTGCACCCACGATCTCTTGCGGTGAGAGGGACTTCGCCGGCCATGCGCGCGTGTAGACGACAGAGGTTTCGCGTACGCGCTCAGCCGCAGGACCGGGGAGCGTCCCCGGCGGGAAGACACCGCGGCTCTCGACGACCGCGATAGCCGTGGAGTCGACGGCGAAGCCTGCATCGATCGCAACGTGGTAGCGCGCACCGTTCCGACGCGGTGGAAGCTCGGGGCCGCGATCCGCGTCGACGCACGCCGCGAGTGTCGCCGCATCGAAGAATGACTCAGACGACGCCGAGCCGAACTGACAGCAATACTCCCTGAGCTTCTTTGCCGGGCGTCCCTCACACTCGCGATCGATCTGCGCTTCTGTCAGGTCGGGGCGTAGGAGGAGTGTCGGCGCCGTGCGCACGGCCCATGTGGAGTCCGCCTTGCCGTGTCCGGCCTCGAAAATCTCCCATGCGAGGCCGCGCTTGATGTTCGCACTCGTGATCGCCCAAAGGCGTCGCATCGGCGCCGCCGTCGAGACCATGAGGCCGGGGCTAACGGCGTCCAGCACCTCACCGTCGGCGTCGACGCCGGAGTGGTTCCAAAACGCCAATTCATCGAGGGTGACACCCACGTAGGTCGGACCGCGTACGCTCGTCGTCGAGGCCGTAAGAATGCGGACCTCAATACCAGTCTTGAACTGGACGGCGCGATCGTTGTGAGAGTCGCGGATCTTCTCAACATACTTTTTGAGGTCGGGGATACCCCGCACCATGCCGAGCACGTAATTGTAGATTTCGCAGGACACCGCGCGGTCGGGGCTGAGAATCGCGAGTGTGCCGAGCTGGCCAGGCGCGAGGAAATCTCCGTGCGGAACGCAAAGCGCCTCGAACAGCAGACACCGCGCGACGCACTCGCTCTTGCCGCCACGGCGGCCGAACACATTGAGGATCCGATCGTGCCCATTCGGCGCGGGATCGACGCCGCCGGAAATGCGCCGATACAGGTCGAGCTCGTCCGGCGTCAGCGGCTGGCCGTAATCCGCCTTCGTCGCTGCGCTCCACACCGGCAGCGTGAGTCGGGGAGCTAGGCCTTTTGGAATCAGATATGCGAATTCAAATTCGGTGGGGTCGCGAAAGCCGTGGTGATGCAATATTTCAATCCAAAAAAGTGGGCGTGAAGCGGCCTCGGCGCGCCGAGGCCGGGGGGAGGGGGATCGGGCTCGAGCTGTCCCGGTCGGGATGGCTGTCGGCCGCGCGGCCTACGCGGTGGTCGGGGCGCCGGCGCGGAGGTGCTCTAGCCGGGCCCGGATAGAGTCCGACCCGTCGTCTCGAGGTCGGGCCTTGGCCTCGCGCTCGGCGAGGGCAACGGCCGTCAGCTCACTCTGTCGGGCCTTGTCGCCGAGGGCGGCCGCCTCGGCGAACGTGCGGCCGTCCAGCGTCTCACTCGCGACCTCGTAAAGAGCGAGGCTCGCCGCGCGGGCGAGCCCGGCAGCGGCCAGCATGGCGCTAGGGCCGGCCCCGAGCGACGCCACACCCGTCTCCACGGCCAGCTCACGGCATCGGCGAGTCACGTACCGGCGCGCCTGGCGCTCGTATCGCTGCCACCGTGGATGCGCCGTGGCGGCGCTGTCCGGCATTCTGGCGAGCTTTGGACGGCGGCCCTTGGCAGCCGCGTTACCGGGCTCGAAAGGCCGTCCACGGGCCGCCTTGGACGCCAACGCGGACTCCGTTCGTTCCGCGTTCGGGGGCTCGATTTCGTCCAGCGGCGGACGCTCGACGACGAGGAGCGCGTCACGGTTCGTGCCGTGGGCGGAGCGGAGGAGAGATGGATCGCGCGGGCGACGTTCTGACATGTGGGTACCTGTAGACATGAGGGAAGGAATCGTGGAAGGACGCGTGACTGCTCGCGATCGGGAGGGAGTCTCTCCTACCGTCGCGTTTTCGGCCTTTCCGACCGGGATAGTCGATTTGTCTTGACACACCTAAACACCGTTCCTTCGGGGAGACGGGCGGGCGCTGTTCCGAATCGTGAAATTCGGGAGATTCGTTAGGTAGGCAAATCCAGGCCGCTATTTCGCGGGGGATTCGGGCCTCACGTGGGCCCCGGTCCGGGGTTTGGCCGCGGGGGGCGCGGAGCGGGCTGGTTAGGCAGGGGCCGGTAGGCAGGGCCGGCTAACGCAGGCCGGGGCGCCATTCGGCGAACCAGCCGGGGAATACCTTTGCCAGCTCGTCCTCGATGAATCGCCGATCGCGGCCGCCTAGCGGCCTAAGGAGATCGCGAATCCGTTCGACCTCGAGTCGAACGTCGCGGTCGCGTGTTGCTGCATATTTCACGTATTCATTCTCACTCGCTAACGTTGCGAGTCATGTTCCCGAACCTGACGATCATCATCGCGTCATATGTTGTCGTGAGGCTCGCGACGCTCGCCTTGCGGCAGTTTCCTCGCGTCGCGGACCACTTCGTCACGCGCGCCAGCGTGGCCGTCGTGTCCGTCCTAGCGGTGGTTGTTGTCGTCTTCTTTACGGTAGAGACGATCGATCGTGCGATTCCAGATCCCGACGCGCCCAAGACATCACCGCCGCCCTTCCCGCGCGTGTTCTGACTCGCTAACCATTCCCATTCCCCCCTATAAGGAGGGGGAATTTGGGAATATTCCGGCGATGGGAATGTGCGGGAATTTACGGGGAACGGTGAGGGAATATTTTCCCATTCCCGGCCATTCCCTACTCATTCCCTCCGCCGAATAGGGGCGAAGAGTCATTCGCAGCGGCCAGCCGGGCCTTGCCCCCCGTGTAGGTGATCGTCCCGTCGGCAATCAACGATGCCATCGCCTCTGCCCGACGTTTCGCGTTGCCTAAAACGTTCGCGTAGATCGCTGTTTTGCTGAGTCCAGGGGTCTTTGCCACAATCGCGACGATCTGACCACGGATCGCGTCCTGCCACGGCGGGATGGCCGTGCCGTCGACGTCGCGGACGACGACGCGGAGTCCTCTGCCGTCGTCCGTGTCCTCAGAGTCGAGGCGCACCGCTTCCAATCCCTTGCCCGTCCAGCGTTGCTTGGGCTGTTGGACGTCGGTTGCCTCGCCCGCGTCCGACGAGAACGTGAGCACGCTAGAGCACGCGTCGAAGATCGCCGAGGAGCCGCGGAGGATGGCCTTTGCGCCGCCGACGTCGTCCCGGCTCGGCTTGCGCGCATGGTGCACGACGACGATGCACGTCCCGGTCTTCTCGCTCACGCGGAGGAGCATGTCGAGCGGGACGCGGACCGCGGAGTTGTTCTCCTCAGTCGCCGGCGTCGCGGCTTTGAGGGAGTCGACGAAGGCGAAGCCGACACCGTCGAGAAGCCGGCTGTAGGCGTCTTCCGCCTTGTCGCCGTCGAGATAGATGCGCGGCGACGTCGTGAATCGTAGACGGTCGCCAAGGGCCGCGAGATCGACGCCGCGAGCATGGGCGAGCCGTTGATACCGCTTGCGCGAGAGGTAAGAGCCTTGCTCGTAGTCGACGTGAAGCACGGTCGTCTGTTCGCACGGGTAGCGGCCCCACACGAGCCCGCCCGTCGCGACGGCAAGGGCCGCGTCCTGTAGTGCCAGCGTCTTCCGGCTGTAGCCATAGCCGGCGATCATGTTCGGCGCGGACGAGCGCGCGAAGCCGAGCGCCGGAATGACGTACGGCACGGGCGGTAGCGGTTCGGCGATCCCCGCCGCGTCGACGACGTCGAACGGCGGAGGGACGGCGGCACGCGGCATCAGTCGCTACCGGCAGGATCGGGCGGAATGGCGGCGACCTCTTCGACGGGAGGGCCGCCGGCAGGCTCGGCGGGGATCGTCGGTCGCGAGACACCGAATCCAACGGTGTGATGCGTGGGTCGACGGTACAGCGGAGCGTCAGAGGCGAGACCTAGTTGTCGGCGGAACCACGCTTCGTGCTCGGCGAGTCGGCCACCGCCTGGAAAAGAGAAGATGTGCCCGACGTACTGAGAGTGCTCAGTCGCCGGGACGAGGTTCCCGCCGCGTCCGACGACCATGGCAGCACCGTCGTCTCGCCACGCGATGATCTCGACGATGACGTAATGACCTGCGGCTCGGTCGAGGCAGTAGACGGCCCGACGATCCTTTGCGGCGATCATTGGCTGACCCCAGGGCATCGCGGCGGACGCGGCGGGGTAGGTCGCGGTGGAGTCGGCGGACGCGGTCGCGGGGGGCGGATCGTACTCATGCGCACGTCTCGCGGTGGAGGTAGGCGCGGATCGCGATCCGCGTCGCGCCGTACATGCCGAGGTTTGCGCACGCACGGACGAATGCCTCTCGACCGACACCGGCGCGCCGCGCCGCTTCGTGCTCGCCGATCGCGCGCTCGATGGCGCGGCATCGCTCTGACTCGCTGGCGTCGAGTCGGACACCCTTCGCCTGCGTCTCGGGCCATACGGCCTCACGTTCTGACGGTTTCGTCATGACTATTTATTCCGCATGATCAAGCTTGCCCGGTTCGCCCTCGGCAACGTCGAGCGCGCCAACGTACGGCGCGAACCGAGTCGGCCACGGGACGTCGAACGGCTCGATGCCCCGCTCGGCAAGGATCGCGCGCTGAGCCGGCGTCAAAGAGGCGACGCGGATCCATTCGCCGCGACCGAGGCCCTGCAGGATCGGCCTCACGTCGAATTCGAGGCCGCGTCCGCCGCGGGCGACCGGCCGTGCGAGGAGCCGATCGACAACGCGGTTCATGGCGCGTTCGCCGATCGATGCGGCGATCTGGTCGCGAGTCATCCACTTGCCATAGCGATCGGCCTCGGCAAGGCGCGCGTCGTGCTCCGCCGCGAGGGCAAGGATCCGGTCAAGGCCGATCATACCGCCCCCCGGTAGCCAAACGAGGCCAACCACGCGGTGACTCCCGCGTCGGGCTCAGGCGTCGCACACACGAACCACGTACGTCCGATCTTCGTGGCGCCTGGGATTCGGCCCTCGCGACACCAGCGGTAGAGGCGCTTGCGGGGGACGTCTGCGTAGATCGATGTGGCCGGTACCTGTCGCTGCATGGGTGCTCCTCGTCCGAGTGCGCCCGATCTGGACGCTCTCACCCTCAACAGTTCTTGGTGTCCAGATCAAATGCATCCACACGGATTCCACGTTCTGACGGCCTCTGACGGCCTCTGACGCTCACTGACGGGATATGATGTTTCGGTATGACATAGTCTGATTGAAACCGCGTAATCTTTGACGCGGCAATCAAGAATGCGCCCGCGGACAGGGCGATTGGTCGCCTTGCGCGCGCGGCACGAATTGCTATTATGCATTCATGACTCGGACGATTCGCCGTCCGATGCGAACAAGGGGACAGAGCGGCATGAGTGACGAGGAGACTGAGCCGACTCACGCGGAGCACCGCGAAAATTCGATCCGCGCGACTCGTCGCGAACGGTTGCGAGACATGCTCGCCGACTTCATCGAACGTGGAGTCACGGACTCCGAATCGACGAAAACTCTGGGCTTGTTTCTCGACCGTCCCCGAGACCACGCCACGGACGAGGAGCGCGCCTTGCTGGCGGAGCTAGCGCAACAGATTTGCCAAGGTGGGCTCCCCCACGAGAGGGATGCTCACTTCGCGGCGATGTCTGACGAGGACCGCCACGCGCTCCGGACGACCGCGGAGCGACTTGCGCTGAGTCTCGCACGCCCGATTTGACCTCGTTACGATCATCTTGTACAAGATGATCCTATGGCTGGACGCGGACGAGAGAAGGGCCCCGTTGATCGAGACCGGAGCATTCGTGTTCCGGTCTCGGCAGCGGAGCTAGAGCGAGCCCATGAGATGGCTCACATCGCGCGATGCACGCTCACGGAATGGATCCGTCGGCTCATGGATCGCGAGGCAGACGAGGCCGGGCTAATGCCGGCCCCGAAGAAAGGAACGAGAAAATGATCTTTATCGAAGGACTCTATGAAACCTGCATCACCGCCGACCTCGCGAATGAGGCGCTGGACGCTATCGATCGCGAGGGCAAGATCGATCCGCGGTTCGCGGCCGAGACCGAGGCCGCATACACCCTCGGCGAGGAGCTTCTCACCGCCGAGGGCGTCGACGTCTACGCCGCTAACACGATCCTCGCCGCTCAGGCCCGCGGCTGGCGCGAGACCGGACACGATCCGTTCCTCTTCTACCGAGAGGGCGGACGACTCGAGATCCTTACTTGACCGCTCCTTACAAGCTCCGCTTCCGTCCGCGTCGCCCGAGCGGCGACGTCGGACGGTGGTACCTCGAGATCATCGATCCGCCGCCGGGCGCGAAGGGGCTCCTCCCGTGCGTTGACCCGATCACGAAGCTGCCGCTCTACACCGGGCGTAGCGACCGTGAGAAGGTCGCCGCATGGGCGAAGCAGACGGTTGCACCGGCGCTCGGGCCCATCCTCGCCGCGAAGGTCGAGACCGCTGACCAGTGGATGGATCGCTTCGTCCTGTCGCGGACGGGGAAGATCACGACGGTTCACCGCGACCACGGGCAATGGCTCAAGTGGATCTCGCCGGTCGCCGTGGTCGGGGGATCGTTCGGCGCGAAGTCGATCACGAAGATCAACGCCGACGATGTAGAGGCCGTGCGCGACCACTTGAACGCGCAGATCGACGCGTGGGAAGCCGCGGGGAAGACGCGCGGCGTAGGGCTCGCGTATCACACGGCGGCAAACATATGGTCGATCCTGACATGCGCGATGAAGCACGCGCGCACGCGGAGAGGCACGAAGGCACTCCGCGTGACGGACTCCGGCAGCCCTTGCGACGACGTTCGCCCGCCGAAGCGAGGGGACGCGAAGCGTCGTCACTGGCTCCGCTCCGCATGGATCAACGCGGCACTCGCCTCGCCGGACAATGACACCCCGATCAAGGAAGCCGTCGCGATCGGAGTCGGGCTCCACTTGCGTCCCGGCGAGCTTCACGAGCTACGCGTGCGCGATCTCGACCTCGGGGCCGGCGAGGTGTCGATCACACGCTCCTATGACGAGGATGAGGCGAAGGTCACCGAACCGAAAACGGACGAGGGCGTTCGCACCGTGACGATCCCTGACTGGCTCATGCCGCTACTCGTTCGCATCGCGCGCGACCGCGGCGCGAACGATCACGTCGCACCGTGGGTTGCGGCGACGCCTGAGGGCGCACGCGCTCGACTCTTCCGAGACTTCCTCCGCGCGGGCGGCGAAGTACCGGCAGAGCTTTACGTCGACACCCCGACCCACGAGCAGATCGATTTCCGATCGATCCGCGACACCGGCATCACCCTCCGCTTCCTCGCAGGCGAGCGCGCGGAGGTCGTCCAGCGCGAGGCCGGACACGAGCACATCGCGACCACGCTCGGCTACGCGAAGGCCGTCTCGAACCGGGGCAACCGCTACGGCTCCCCTGCCCTCACGCTCCCCGCCGAGCTGGCGGGGAACGATCTTGGGGAACTTTCGGGGAACAAAAACGAAAAAGCCCGCAGTTACGCGGGCTTATCAGTTGCGCGGGCGTGCGACTTTCGTATTCAAGCCCGAGAAAACACGGGGATTCAGCCGTGTTGGATCCCTCTCTCCATCCCTATCTGACCCTTCACGCTCGCGCGCCCGACGCCTGAGCTGCCCCGCCCCGCGGCCCGGCCGCCACCGTCGTCGCCCACCGAGGGGACCGGCGCCGTCACCGGGCGGCCGGCGAGCTCCGTCGGCGATGGGGCCTCTTCAGCGCGAGCTCCGGCACGTCGCGGACGTCCTCCCCACGCACGCCGTCCGCTCGTCCCCGCGGATGTGACCTCAGCGCCAGCCGTAGGCGGCGGGGATCGGATGGCGGGATCTTGCCGGCGTGATGTCGAGCCGCCTTCATTGACAAACCTCGCGGACCTCCACGCGCAGCTTTGGACCGAGGGGTCGAAGGTCTGCAATCAACGGCTCGAAGACGAGTGATCCTGATCCGTTCGGGAGAACGAGGGCATGGGCGGCAGCTCGCCGGTAGGCGACGCAGCCTCACCGAAGACGCTGTGCAATGGGGCTCGTTCTTGAACGAGCGACGACCTTTCTCTCGTCATCTTCTGCCGGGCACGCGGGGCAAATCATATCGAGTTCGAGCTCGTCATGCTCAAGGCTGTCGGCAACCGCCGTTTGCCCATCACCCGCAAGGATAGCATTCACCTCGCGAGCAAACTCCTCGCGAGATCGCTCATACATCCCGCCTCGCGCTCCCTCGAAGCCACAATTCCAAGAGGACAGCGCCTGCCCATACCGGAGGGCATCCCGAAGGTCTTTCGCCGCGATATCGTCGAGTGCGCTACGACCGCCGCCACCGAGCCGCGAGAGAAGACCAGCGGTACACCAGTCCCCCGCTCCCGCGGTGTCGGCGACAGCGCTGGCGGGGATCGCTGGCAGTACATGCCATGAGCCGCTTCGACGTCCGTGAGTCGTCCGGTAGCGGAGCCCGGCGGCGCCGAGCGTCTGGATCTCGAGACGGCGCTTCTTCGAACGTGACGGGGGAATCGCCGCCACCCTTTGATCGGAGTATTTGATGACGTCTGCGACTTCGATTGCGGCATCGAATAGGGCCGGTTCTGCGTTCGCGGAGGGTTCGAACACGATCAGCGTCCCCTTCGATGCGTACGTCTCGGCAAGAACGAGCGCGCTGCGCGACGGTCGATCGAAGAAGAAAACCGCCGGACGAGAGATCTCCTCCGCGATGCTCGCCACCGCGCTCGCGAGGACCGGTTTGTACCGCGGCAACCAGGCACCGCAGCAGGGACAGGTCCACGAGAAACGATGCTCTGGCTCGCCCGAAGCATTCCGAAGGATACGCTCGACGATGATCGGGGTAGGCCCCTGCGGCGCGACGCCGATGAGCCGGACGTCCACCCCCCACCGCACCAGGTCGGCTTCGAGGACACGTCGGGCTCGATCGTCGGCGAGCCGTGCAATCGGCACCGCCTTCCATCCGAGGTACCGAAGCGCGACGAGCACGTTCCCGCACGTTCCTCCGGCGCACCATCGCACGGGCCTCTTCGAGCGGCCGCGGAGGACGACGTCGAGTGCGAGAAGGCCGGTTCCCACCACGACCGGAACGGTCACGGCGTCACCCTAGGCGCATGAGGTCGATAGGCGTCACCATGAAGCCACACGTGCAATAGCTCGGCGTCTGCGGGCACCTGAAGCTCCTTCGGCGGCGCATCATACTGCAGGGCCTCGACATAGACCACGGGTAGATCTCGCTCAAGCGCCGCCATCAGCGAGCCCAAGGCGACCGCCTTCGTGCCCACGGGCGAAAGCACCACCACCGAGCGGTCCTCGAACACCGTCCGCCGCTGCTCCTCGATATCGAGGATAGTCCGGTAGACGTCGATCGGGTCGTCCTCCGCCGCATGGATGACGTTGCGCGCGTCGACGTCCCACGTCCGTTCGAGCTGCTCCAAGAAATGCTCGGCGACGTGATCCGCAGCTCGTGGGTTCTTGCTCGGGAACGGCAGGATCGGGCAGACGTCGTCGAATGGGACCGCCGCGTGAATTCGGTCGAGGGCCGCCATCTTCGGGACACTGAGCTGCGGGATCCACAGCCGCGCGCTCTCCTGCTGACTGTGAAGACGAAGGGTGCCATGGAAGCTATGGACGAGACTCACGACGTCGTTCGAGACGCGCCTTCGGCGTTCGTCGACGGCGGGGACCGAGACGACAAGAGCGTGGACGTTGCGGGGGCCGCCTGCTTGCCCTGCAGCCTCGAGTAGATATCGGAGGATAGGGAAGCTTGTGCCGATCGACAGGGCACTCATGTCGACGAGCACGTCCGTAACGTTCTCGAAGCGCTCCTGTCGGAGAAGTTCGACAGCATTGCGCCCGCCGACGACCGCGTTGTCCGACGCGAGAATGTCGAGGCTCACGATTCTCGACCGTGGTACGAGAGCCTGAAGTTCTTGCACGTGCCTCTCGGCGGCCGTGATGAGCCGTCGAGCGGGCGCACGACGTTCTTCACGAACGAAGAGTCCCTCCAGTCGGTCGCCCGCGTGTGCCGCGAGAGCGCGCGCCGTGATCGTCGAACGCGGATCGAACCCGCCGCCGGCGATCAAGAGACATCGCCGCGTCGCGTCGCCGAAATACCGCTCGAAAAACTCGGCAGTGGCCGGGCCTCGGTGATCGACGCAGGGGGACCATCGGCGAGCTTGCTTCACTCACCCCTCGTCACTGGGAAGAAGTGCGTCAAGCGCGGCGACGGTTCGCTCGAGGAACCCTCCACGTCGCAGCGTCAGCCCATGCTTGATAATCACGCAGCCGCCCAGCTCGAGGAGGCACCACTGTTTCCCCTTTCCGCCCTGTCCGTAGTCCTCGGCGAGTGTGATCACGTTGTAGGCGACGGCGAACTGGAGAACGGAGGCGAGGCGTGGATGGGTCTCGGGAAGCCGGTCGAATTCGTCTTGGGGAACCCCCACCGCGTTGGCTCCCCCGTCGAGCGACGCATTCGGTTCGAGCGTCCGCTCGAGGCACTGCCGCGCCATCGCGTCTGTAAGGGCGAGTGCTTCACGGGCATAGGGATAGTCGTACTTCTCGAGGATCTTGATCGCGATGTCCTTCAAGTCAGCGTGTTGAACGCGGGCGTCGAGGACGGGATCGCGGTTGCGTAGGAGGCGCGTCTCGGCACGGTCGACCAGTCTGGCCGCGAGGTGAAGGAACTGTTCGGCATTCTCTGATGCCGCGTCGCAAACCGTGTCGATCCCATAGTAGTAGGGCCGGCCATACTTATGATGGAGTTGAATCCGTGCCGCTGCCGCGATGCCGGCGTCCGCTTTCACGGGTTTCTTCGGGTCGAAGTCTTCGGTTTGCTCGAAGAGTGTGCTCTGCGGCACGCGCTTCGCATATTGGTTCAGCATGACGAGGAGCATCGCGCGCTGGATGTCGTCGCCAACGTCTCGCGTCGTCGCACCAGCGACGTAACGCTTCACTTCATCATCGAGGGATTGCCGCCGACTCTGCGAGATGCCCAACCGCCGCATACTCGCATCGATCTCGCGATCGAGAGACTGGAGTGCCTTCGCTGGGAGAGGTTCTGGGGCGGTCTCGAGAAGGTCGGCGAAGCTGTCGCGACCTCTTCGGACGAATTCGGGCATCTGGCGGAGATACCGATCCGCCATGTCGCGTGCCATTTTCCGGAAGGCGCGACGCTGAGAGGCTCGGTCCTCTCCCTTCTGCATCGCGATCACCGTTACGTCGCGACCGAGCTGCGGACCCGCAGGCTCGGCTCCCGATGTCGGCGTTCGTGTCGAGAGAAGAGCCTCGGTCGGTGTGAGGACATCGACACGTGTCAGTATCCATCGGGCGACCCGGAGCTCGCGTCGGGCGAGGTCGCGATTGAGCGCCGCGAGTTGATCGGGATGGAGCGTGTGCGCGTCGTCGAGCATGACGAGCGGTTGGAGCCGCAGGCGGCCGTTCGCGTCGGGAATCTCGAACGCTTCGAGCGCTCCAAAGGGCCAATAGGCTTCCCGTGCAGCTTCTGGGAATTCGGCCTCGGACGCGGGAGGAACGAGCGCCGCTCCGATCTGATAGACGGCGCGCTCCACCGCCGCCGCGCGATTCCATACGTTCGTCGAGTCGAGTCCGCCAATCTGTGCCATCGCAGCGTCTGCCCCGGCTCGAGGCACGAGCCGCACGTCCTCGAGCCGCACCGACTCCGATGCGGTAAGGTTTCGGAGCCAGCCGAGGATGGCGCGTGCTCCGAGCAGTGCGAGGACGAGGCGCGTTCGGAGTGCTTCGGAGTAAGGAAGCTGCCAGAACTCGCGGTACTCCGACTCCAACGGGAGGCGCACGCCAGCAACGAGAGGTTGGGCGTCGTCGTCGATCGCTCGGCACGCCCGCAGCGCTGAAACGAGCTCCTTGTAGCCCGTCTGCTTCTGGTTGCGGCGCAGCGCGTCGACGAAGTGAAACTGAAGGAGCGTCGCCATAGTGGTTTTCCCACTCCCCGGCGTTCCCGTGATCAGCACCAACCGGTCGTAGAGGGTGCCCTGCTTCGCAGGGTTCTCCAGAAACGTGCGCAGCGGCTCGGGTGTGACGATCGAGAAGAACGTCTCGCGATCGCGCGAATACTCCGTCGCCCGTTTCTCGAACGGATTCGCCATCAGACATGCCTCGTGCGACGACGAAATAGCGGACGCATCGCGTGCGCGCCGTTGGCCCCAGGCGTGTCCGCCCAGAGGAGGGAAAGCGCATTGTTCGGCGTATTGTGCTCGAGAATGAGCGTGAGAGCGCAGCCTTTGTAGCCCATGCGCATGTCCTTCATGCCGCTCTCGGCGGTGTGCCGGTTCTCGAGCACGGGATCGTAGTAGCGGTTGGCGAGATCTCGAATGGCGGCATCCTCATTGTCGGTCGCGTGCACGCGTGCGGCGTCATCCAGCGTGAGTCCTGCCGTGAACTCCACGTTGGTAAACCATTCGCCAGCCTGGTGCTCGGAACGCGCCTTCAAATCAAGCGCGCGTGCGGATTCGAGGGCGGCCTTGGTCGCGATGTAGTGGTAGACGCAGACCTGGAAGTTCGTCGCTATCGGGAACTCGGCGCCGAGGTCTGCGCGTGCCTTCCAGATTGCATCCCGCAGCTTCGGGAGTTTTCCTTTCCACTTCTTCTTGACCTCGTCGAACCTCAGTAGCGTCGTTCCGGATGCGGTGAGATCGTCGATTAGGTAAAGCTGCGTGAACTTTGGATCGCTCACGCCGGTCAAGGCGCTGTCCTTCTTCAGCTCGTCGCCGAGATCACGCCACTTGTCATGATCGACAAGGGGACCGAGCACCGTTTGCTCGTTCGAGATGATGCCGGTGTTCGCTCGGCGAAACACGTCCATGCGCGCGCCGTCGCTCAGGCCGACGAAGAGGGTTTGTCTTCGGAGCCGTTCGAAAACACGAACCGCTTCTTCATTCGCCCAGACCTCGTACCAGCGGACGTTGCTGGCGTCGGCGGCGGCGCGAACCAGTCGGGGTTCGACGTCGCGAGGGTAGAACCGCTCGACAAGTCGACGCATCTCCGGGGTCGAGATGAAGACCAGGCGCTCCCGAACGAGGCGGTAGGCGGTCTCTCGATGCTCGGGCTTGAACTGACGAAGCCAGGTGACGAGGCTTTCCAGGAAGCGCACGCCAGCGAGGTAGTCTTGGTAGCCGTCGTATTTCAGCCGGGACATGAGGCGTAGCCAGGCAAATTCTCGCGTAGCGACTTCGTCGCTCCACTTCATCAAGTCGGCCAGAGTGCGAAGGGAGAGCCGTTGGATCATCGATTATCTCGACCGAGTGACAGGCGAAAGCCACCATTCCTCACGTCCATTGCGCTCAAATAGTGAAGGGCTCCACCGATCCCTCGTTGACCGATCGGACAGAGATTCCATCCCGTTGCAGGGTCCGGCGAAACCTCGTCAACGCTGAGGGCGTACGTTATCGCGAGTAGCTCGTGGTCGTTCCCGGGCCAGCAACCCCGGTCGCCCAACGCAAGCACCTTGCGGTCCGGCGAGATCCGTCGCTGGACCTCGTCGACGACCCGCAGTTTGGAAGATGTCGTCGGTATGACATCAACGGAGTGGCTAGATCGGACGACGCGAACATCGTCGAGACGCTCACGCCGAAGCGTGTCTGAAACGACGAGCCAGAGGTCCTCCTCACTCACGTACGAGGAAGCCGAAGCCGACACCGTAATCTGATCGGCTGCCGTCCGAACACGCGCACGCGCGCGGAGGAAGGGATCCTCCGCGAGCACGTCCGCAGATCGCTTGAGTGACGATGTCGGCTCGCCGCTCGCCAGGTTTGGCTCCTCGTCGAGCGATTGGACGGTTGCCCCATTGTGGTAGCCGACGATGACCGAGCTCCATGTCGACTCCGGCAGCACGTCGCGAAGCGCGGCGGTGATGGAGTCGCCCCTGCCCGTTGCGATCCCGAGAAAGACTCCCCCATGGAGCAGACGAACGAGTTGTTCGACTACGGGCGGCTCCGGTGGCATGTCACGGTGCAGACTCTCGACCAGCGTGCCATCGTAGTCACAGACGAGACCGCCGTAGAGGACGTCCGCTAGGCGCGCCTTGGCGCTGACAAGTGCGCTCTTCCACACTTCAAACGCATCGCGAGCGCGAAGCAAGGGTGCTGTAGCGCGAGCTTTTCGCGCGATCGCCGTCTCATCGACTGGGGAGAGCCCGTCGTCTTCGAGGAGCGCACGAGGCCGTGGAGTCTTCATATGGTAGAGCCGGCTTCCGAATTCTGGTACGCCCGGCCGTCCCGGGTCGATGCCGCGTGAGAGGCCAGCGCTCGCCGCAACTCGCATCGCCATGACGATCGAGCCGAGGAGGACTTCGGGCAGCTCACCCGAAAAATGGAGCGGCAGGGTCGGGACCTTCGGTGGAAGGAGGCGGAGGGTGGCGTGAGCTAGGGCCTGATCCTCTGGGCCGACAAACGCGAGGACCGCGCTCGTCTCCGGGTGCTTCGCCAGCCAGTGGTGCCTACCGTGGGCGAAGTTTCGGAAATCGGCAAGTTGGACGAGCCCGAGCGCAGCCTCGGTGAAGCGAGACTCGAGATCGTGCGCGGCGGGAGCGGTCGTAGCGCCGTGGAGGACGATAGTGGTGGGGCGTCCCCAGAAGGGAGCGCTTCGCTCCGCAAGGGTCTCGTGCTCGGCGTGCGTTGCGGTGAGCAGACCACCTAGATCTTGGTGTTCTAGTCGCTTGCCAACAAGATCGAGGTAAGCTCGCGCGAGCAACACGCTGAACGCGAGGACCGAGTTCGTCGCAAGAAAGCCGTCTCCGTTAGGTAGATCGGCTCCGATACGATCGACCCACGGCCGGTCTGCCGCTTCGTGCATGAGCGGGCTCTCGGGAGCGCCACAGAAGATCGCAACTTGACGAGGCTCACGTTCGACCGCCGCTCGCAGCGCGGAGCGAATGTCCTGGTTGCGGCCGCCCGCGCTCAGGAGCCAAACGGCTGCGCGGTGATCACTCGGAATCGCCGTCCTGAGGTGCAGCGGTGTCGTCGTGAGGGCGAGTGCTCCAGCGAACCGACGATGAAGTTGGACCATCACGTTCGCGCTGGTGAGGGCTCCCCCCGAGCCCACGGCGATGAGAGGCGAGGTAGCTGAACGCATCACGGCGCGCTGAAGTTTCGGAATCTCGGCAGTCGCCGCCCACGCGTACGTGGCGTCGAGTTCGGCGAGCTCCTTTGCGTACGGGCGTCCCATCGTCCGCTTCAAGGTATCACGCCACGCCGCCGCCCCGGACGCCCGACGTTGCGCTCGACGTGTGCGGCGGCGTTCGCGTGAGGCGTTCGAGCGCCTCCTTTGAAGAGAGCGCTCGCGCGCGGGACGAAGCACGCCGTTCGACGCGCTAGCCGGCGGACCGCCGCCTCCCGGACGCGCGACGGGATGCGAAGAGGCGCAGGACGTCCGCCCCAAATCCCTCGCAGAGCCGAGCCAAGGTTGTAAGGGTGATGTTCACCTCCTCGGCCTCGACTCGCTGGAGGAGGCGCGTCGACATCCCGCTTTGGTGAGCAGCCTCTTCCTGGCTCCAGCCGCGCTCTTCGCGAAATCGATACACATTGGCGGCGAGACGGCGCTGGAGCTCCTTGTAAGCCCGGCTCTCGTATTGGTCGGCTCGGTCGGTCCGACGTCGTCGCATCGCTTGCCGACCTCTACGGGCGTCGCGACTTGTGGACCACGACGCTAGCGTCGTATGGTGATCTGTCGGCCCGCGTGTGGCGTTGACCTCTGCCCCCGGAGGAGGCGCCGTACGCCGGCCGGCTCTTCCGGCCTCTCGCTCGCATCCGCGTCGTCTGGCCATCACGCAGGGAGGGACGTGATGTGGTGTTGGTTTCCAAGGACGTTCGGCGACTGGCTTCGATGGGCGTTCGAGAGCCTCGTCACGGCGAGACGCGAGCGGGCCGAGCGCCGTCGCCGAGAAGGCGGCGACCGCACGTGAACTGCCCACGCCGATTGACAAGCTCGGGCCCAGGTCCGCGGCCCTCTCCGATGCGATGCTGGACTGCCGCGCCCTCAGCATCGTAGGGATGCAAGTGGGTCCGCGCGGGTGCAACCGCCGGACCCGTGGCCAACCCCGTGCGACCGAGGTCGACGATGAACAACCTATCACGCGCCCGCGCGGCGTCAGAGCGCTCCTCCATCCGTTCGCGAGGTGCCCGCACCGGCACCTCGGAGCAACCGCAACCCGGGAATGCGGACGACGCGACCCCGTCCAAGTTCGCAATCGAGATCTCAGACGCGATTCGCGCACACATCACACGGTGCTCGGAACGCGCGACCGAGCAGGCGGAGCTCCTCGAGACCATCGGGGAGCAGTCGTTCGAGATGGTCGGGGAGATCCACGGCGGCCTGAGTGACGACGCGCTGAGGTATCACGCGCACCGCATGCGGGGACTCGTCGTGCACACCCTTGGCGTCGTTGCCGAGCTTCAACGCGTCGTCGGGCAATTGGACGCGCTCGCCTCCATGCGCGCGGCCGAGCGTGCGAACGACGAACGCGACGAGACGTAGAACCGTCCCGAAGAGAAGCTCACCCCATGCGCAGCTCCCGATGCCGTTCTCGTTCACGTTCACGGTGCGTCCACGCGGCGGCTTCTTCTTCGCTGACGGCGATTCCTCGGCGAGCGAGTTGCTTGCCTACCGGGCACGTTAGAACCCCTGACGCTGCGATGGCGCCGACGACAGCTACGAATGCCCCGGCGAACCGGTCCTCTTGGTGCGTTCTGCTTTCTCGGCCGGAAGGGCCGCGGCTCGTCGCGCGGTCGGTGCACGGCGTGTGCCCCCAATGCGCTGGTCGCTCGGTCGGGCCGCGTTCGTCAGATCAGTTGGCAGTTCGCAACGACGTTGGCCTGACACTTGCGAGACCCGCGCGTGTCTATCGGCACGCCGATTCGACGGTCATCTGCGCATGCACACCAAGAGAATCCTGAAGACCGCGACCGCGATCGCGATGCTTGTCGTGGCAGTTTGCACGGTGCGAGAGACTGCGGGCGTGCGAATGCGCAATCAGCTTGGACAACGGCTCCTGAGCGGATGTGACGCCTCCCTTTCACGCAGTCCGATACGTCTCGTGCTCGCTCTCAGCGCGCTCGCGATCGTGGTCTACATCGCGAGACGTCGTCGACGGCCACCGGCGCGCTGACCGTGCCGCCTACGTGGGCCTCGCGTGCGCCTCATCGATCGCGTCGACGTCGGCGCGCGCATCGGGAGCATCACTGAGATCGGCGCCGACCTGAAGGTGAACTTCCTGCGCGGGAAGCTCGATCTCGCCGTCGCCACCGGGGGCCGAGGCCTTCATCGAATGGACAACGACTCCGCCGAGCCCCGCAGCGGAGCCGCCGCGTACGGGTCAGAAGACAACGCCCTTGGGCGTGAGCTTGGCGCGGGTTGTACTTGCTCGAGGCTGCCGTTCTTGACTTTGGCGGCGGCCATGACCGGGGGCTCGAGCCCGAACACCTACGTCACCGCGCACGCTGCCGCAAGGGAACGTCCAGCACACCTTCGCGCTCGAGGCGGTCGGCTTCCACCAGAATTCTCCGGCGTCAGACGAGACCGTAGCGCTTGCGCTTGCGCTGCAAGGTGGTCGGGTTGATTCCGAGCGTGCGTGCAGCCGCTTCGAGCGTCGGTGCACGCGCGACGACACTGGCGATGTGCTCCCTCTCGAGCGCCTCGAGTGAGATATCGGCTCCGACGGCCACCGTGCTCTCTTCGCGCGCGTACGTCTCGCCGAGCACGCTGGCGACGACCTTAGGGTCGATCCCCAGATCGCGCGGTTCGATGGTGCTCAAGGGGGCGAGCACGATCGCGCGGTCCATCGCGTTGCGGAGCTCGCGAATGTTGCCCGGCCAGTCGTACTGGGAGATCAGACGCTCCGTCTCCAGGGCGAGCTCGATATCGGAGCGACCTTGCACCTGCGTGAACAAGCGTATGAAGTGACGCGCGAGCGGAAGGAGATCCTCACGCCGCTCGCGCAAGGGTGGCACCGTGAGGCTGATTACGTTCAATCGATAAAAGAGATCCTCTCGGAAGCGGCCTGCGGCCACGGCCGTCTCGAGTTCGCGATTCGTCGCAGCGATGACACGCACGTCGGCAGTGCGCTCGCGATTTTCTCCGAGGCGTTCGTACGATCGGTCGTTCAGAAACCTCAGTAGTCGGGCCTGTGCATCGGCAACGAGGTCACCAACCTCGTCCAGGAACAGGACGCCTCCCTCCGCGTGCTCGACGCTGCCTGCACGATCGGCGATCGCCCCCGTGAAGGCACCGCGACAATGACCGAAGAGGACGCTCGTCATGAGATCGCCGCCCAGCGCCGGACAGTGCACCGTCACGAATGGCCGATGCGCTCGCCGGCTCTCGCGGTGAAGCCATCTCGCGTAGACGTTCTTGCCGGTGCCGCTCTCTCCGCGCAGAAGCACCGCTGACTCGCCGAGCGCGGCTCTCGCCGCCTGCTCGAGAAACGTCGCGCACGTTCCATTTCGCGACTCGAAGTGGAAGGGCTCCAGACCGAGCTCGTTTCGCTCGCCTCGCAGAAGCGCGGCCTGGGCGCGATTGCGAGCGGACTCGAGGATCCGCTGTGCAGCGCGTCGGAGCTCAGCAGGGGCATCGGTGACGTAGTCGATGGCGCCGCGCCTGATGGAGTCGACGGCGCTGGCGATGCTCGGCGCGCGCGCCATGACGACGATCGCATGGTCGGGGCTTTGACGGAGGAGCGTCGCCATTCCCTCTGTCTCACTTGTCAGCGACTCCTCCAAGAAGACCACGTCGAAGCCTCTACGTCCGAGCTCGTCGAGCGCGGCGTCGATCGAGCTGACGCCGACGATCGTCTCCCCGGCCGCTTCGAGCGCGAGACGGAGCGCATGGCGCTTCCCGGGATCGGGATCGATAACGAGCGCCGTGCATGGCCACGAGGAGAGTCGAGCGGCTCGCACTTGGGGTCCGCAGGCCCCTGCAAAATCCAGGACCACGACGTGCGGGCACTTTGCGGTGCGCTACGCGACCAAGTGCTCAATGAGAGGGTGCATTTTGCCTGGATGTCGTCGCTGCGGGCGAAGTCCGCGCAAACTTCACGTCGGCGTTGTCTTGGCAGGATGCGGTTGTGGGGTGGCGCGAGGGGACGTGAATCGCCATGACGAGCATGTCCTCCGAGAGCGGTCGCGCTTCCACCGCCGACAGACGCGCCAGTCTGTGGCCCCCCCTCATCGACGCTGGACTGCGAGGCCCTCCGCATCGTAATGATGAGGCGGCCCCGGGGACCGTTGCCGCCACTGGCCTGCCTGCCGGTCGTCGCGCAAGCGGCGGGTTTCGCCGGTCACGAGGAATCGAAGCATGAGCCTTGCGTCCCCGAACTGTGAGCGGGACACTGCGCCGGTGCGTACGGAAGTCACCGCAGAATCGTGGTCTTCGCTCGTCATCGACGACGACGCAGCGGTGAGGCAATCTCTGCGTCTTTGTCTCGAGGTCGAAGGGGCGCGTGTTCTCGGCGTCGCTACGGCGGAGGCCGCACTCGAGGCGCTTGAGCGCTCCACCTTCGACGTGGTCTTTCTCGACCTCTGGCTCGGATCAAAGTCGGGGCTCGATGTGCTGCCCGACATCCTGCGGCGGCGACCGGGGGTAGGCGTCGTCGTGGTCACGGCGTACGCGAGCTTCGAGACCGCCGTCCAGGCAATGAAGCTCGGCGCGTCCGACTACTTGCCGAAACCCTTCACGCCCGAGCAGGTACGTCAGGCCGCGCGACGTATCGTCGAAGCCCAACGTCTCCAGGCCGAGCATGCGCGGCTGCGGGAACGCGTTGACGCCGGGATGGAGACTCACGGGTTTGAATCAAGGAGTGCGCGCTACCGGTCCTTCCTCGAGACGGCCTCGCGCGCCGCCTCCGCGGAGTCCGTGATCCTGCTGCGGGGCGAGAGCGGTACGGGGAAGAATGTCCTTGCTCGTTGGATTCATGGCAGCGGCAAGCGGAAGGCGGGCCCGTTCGTGACGGTCCACTGCCCAACGCTCGCCGGGGATCTCATGACGAGTACGCTCTTCGGCCATCGCAAGGGGGCGTTCACGGGCGCGATCAGCGACGCAGCAGGCAAGGTGGAAGAGGCTCAGGGAGGGACCCTGTTCCTTGATGAAGTCGGGGATCTGGGGACCGACGCGCAGGCGCGCCTCCTCCGATTTTTGAACGACCGTACGTACGAACGCCTCGGCGAGAGCCGCGAACGTCACGCCGACGTTCGGCTCGTGGCCGCGACGAACCGACCGCTCGAGGACGAGGTACGAAGCGGCCGCTTTCGCGAGGACCTCCTCTTCCGGCTGAACGTCATCACGCTGACCTTGCCGTCGCTCCGGGAGCGACGAGAAGACGTCTTGCCGATCGCGCTCCACTTTCTGCGGTTCTTCGAGCGAAGCCACGGGCGTACGGGGCTCACTTTCCGCGCCGACACGGAGTCCGTTGTGACCGAGTACGCGTGGCCGGGGAACCTTCGCCAGCTTCGCAACGCGATCGAGCGCGCGGTGACGCTCGCCCCTGCAGGCCTCCTCCTTCCCGAGGACCTCGGATTGCCGGAGGGAGACGTGCACGAGATCCTCGCACGACAGAGCGCGCCTTCAGGTCGGCGCTCCGGTCCGATCGAAATCGGCGCGGACGTCTCGCTCGAAGAGCTCGAACGTGAGCACATCGCGAGGCTCATTGCGCGAGCGCCTACGTTCGAGGCCGCCGCGAAGACCCTTGGCATCGACATCACGACACTGCACAGAAAGCGGAAGCGCTATCGTCTGGCTTGACGTGGCGGGAACGACGCGTACATGCCGACGTCATGACCGTTCGACGACTCTCGACGAAGTACCTGCTCTCCAGCGCGGTCCTCGTCCTTTCGACGGTCGCGTGCGGGATCTTCGGCGTTTACACCTTCGCACGACTGAGCATCGTCGTGGGCAACACGCTCCACGATAGCCAAGCAACGCTCGACCTTACGACGCGCGCAGCGACGCTACTCGAGCGGGAGGACGACGAACTGCTCCGGGCGATGGTGGAGCGGACCACCGACGGAATGCCGTCGCTCACTTCGCAACGCCGTCAGTTCGACAGCGTCTACGGATTGCTTCAGCCAATCCTCGTCGGCAACGAGGAGCTCGAGGCGGGGCGACAGCTCCGAAGCTACGTCGACGCGTACCGCGCGGCGACGGACGATCTCCTGCGCGCCGACGATCCGCCGACCGCCCTGGTCCGATACCACCAGTCGGTGAACCCGCTGCTCCGGAAAGCCGTGGCCGAGTGCGGGGCCATTCGCGAGGTGAACTTTCGGGAGATGCAAGGTGCAGGAGAACGAGCACGCGACGAAGCATCTCGGGCCACGTTCATCGTTGCTTTCGTGGCGTTCATTGCACTCCTTATCTCCTTGGCCGTCGCGCGTCACCTGACGCGAACCGTGGTCAGGCCCGTCCTCGCACTCACCAGGAGTGTGGAGGCCATCGCTCGCGGGGAGTTCGGCGGTCGCGTCAGCGTCGCATCCGAGGACGAGCTCGGACGTCTCGGAGCGGGCTTCAATCGGATGGCGGAGGCCCTGGACGAGTTTCGACGCTCGAACCTGGGTGAAGTCCTTCGAGCGAAGAAGAATCTCGAGGCGACGTTGGAGGCGCTGCCAGACGCCGTGATCCTCGTGAACCCCGAGGGCGGCGTCGACGCGATGAACCGTCCAGCGCGCACACTCCTCAGACGGGCCGAGCAGGATGAGCGCCCCGGATCATGGGAGACTCTCCCTCTCCCTGATCCAGCGCGTCGTGAGCTCGCCGGAGCGCTGGACGGACGAACCGAACGACCGCGACCCGATCTGACGCACGCCTTCGTCGCCAGCTTGGATGGGACGGAGCAGCGAGTACTACCCCTTGCGGTAGCGGTGGCCGATCCGGGCGGCGACGGCTTCGGTGCGGTCCTCGTGCTCTACGACGTGACCGAGTTCGCACGGCTCGACGAGCTGCGAAGCGAGGTGGTCGCCGTCGCCTCGCACGAACTGAAGACCCCTCTCACGGCCATCCGCATGAACCTCCTGCTTCTCGGAGAGACTCTCGTAGGATTGCCGCAAAAGCAGCGAGAGATGCTCGATACAGCGCTACAGGGGTGCGAAGAGCTTGCGACGCTGACGGAGCGGTTCCTCGACGTCACGCGCATCGAAGCTGGGCAGCTCAAACTGTCGCTTGAAGAGACAGATCTCCGAACCGTGATCGAGCCCCTCGTCCATCGGTTCCGGAGCCGCTGCGAAGATGCAGGTCTCTCGTTCACGGTGAAGATGGGTGAGACTGCGAGATCGGCGACCATCGACGCGCTACGGATCGAGACCGTTCTCTCGAATGTCCTCACCAACGCGGTGAAGTACACCCCGCAGGGTGGCACCGTCTCACTGGAAGTACGCGATGGCGCCGACGGTGACGCCGGCCGCAACGAGACGGTACGAATCATCGTGGCCGACACCGGACCAGGGATCCCAGAGGATCTTCAAGCGGCCGTGTTCGAGAAGTTCTTTCGGGTGGAGCACGTGCAACCGAGCTCGGCGCGCAAACCGCCGGGGGCAGGGCTCGGCCTCTATCTCTGCAAGCAGATCGTCGACGCCCACGGGGGCACGATACAAATTCAAAGCGCAAACGCATCCACGGGCACGCGCGTCGAGATCGTCCTGCCGGCGCGGAGCGAATCTTGACCCGCTGACGACGAGTGGCGTGATCTCCGTTTGACGCTTTGGAGACGAACCGAAGGATGTCGGTGTTGGCCGTGAAACGACGCGCCATTCCGACTCGTTGCCAGACAGACAACGTACCGTTACGCAATTTCATTTGACCGATGGTGCACAACATCCCAAGGGGATATGCCCAGTGTGGAGGTTCATCTCCGCACTGACTCGACCCACCTCCTTGGAGCTCCCGATCGAATGCGTGGACAGTGCGGCGTCGCGATAATGTGTCTCTTCACGGCGTGCGCTGCTCCCCAAGAGGAGGAGGCGGCCGCCGCGGCGGGACAAGCGGCGCGGGTCGAGGATGCAGGCGCGCGGATCTGCGCCTGGAACATACGACGGCTCGGGCACCTGTTCGATCACCGCGAGAAGGATCTCGACGGCACAGCGAAGGTCATCGACGAACAATGCGACGTCGTAGCCGTGCAGGAAGTGATGCAGACGACAGGGGGAGGGAGCGCAGGCTACGACGCGCTTTTTGCGAAGCTCGGCGCTCGCTGGGACGGGATGGTCGCGGATCGACCTCGCCCCGACACATCTACCCCGAACGCGGAGCACTACGCCTTCTTCTATCGGAAGGGCGTGGCCACCCACTGCACGGGCTGGAACGCCGTGAAGTATCTGCCGGACGATGAAGACGCGTTTCTCCGTGAGCCCGCCTGGATATGTCTAAAGGTGCAAGGGTTCTCGCGCGAGCTTCTCCTCACCGCGTACCACGCCATCCGCGGGTCGGGGCCTCAGTTCCCACGCCGAGAAGTCGGGCTGCTCGACGACGATCTCGACTTGGACGGGAAGCCCGACGATGTCGTCCGGATCATCAAGAGGTCGCGACCAGGGGACGCCGCCGTGCTCATCGTCGGCGATCTCAACGTGAAGCCGAGGGACCTCGCGGCGGCTCTTCCGACGTTCAAGGACCTCACCGTTGGGAGAGGATCGACGCTCAACCAACACGACGAGATCACGGACAACTTGATCGACCATCTCATCGTTCCTCCAGGAGAGCCTCTGGCCTCGATACCGCCCGCCGAGGTACTCGACATTCGTCGCTACGCGACCGGCGACACCTGCTTTCGCAGCATCAGTGATCACCTGCCGATTCGCTTCAGGCTCCCCACGACCGAAAGCGTCTCACCGTCGATTCCAGACGGCCCGTACGGTCCAGGTTCCGCGTTGCCGCTCGAGGACGGCGCTTCTCCTTTGGTCGACTACACGATCAAGGGGAACAAGCAGTCGATGCTGTATCACACCGCCGAAAGCCCCTACTTCCGGATGACGAGGGCAGAAGTCTGGTTCCGAAACAGCGAGGATGCCGAGCGCGCGGGCTTCACGCGCTGGCGACCCCTCTGACGGAACCATCGAGCCGTGTGACGGGGCCTCTGTGACCCCAGAGAGCCCGAACAGGCTGTGGCAATGCGAGCCGCCCGCGCGTGTCGGAACGCCCTTTGCGTTCCACGCGGTCGATGCTTCGCGCAACGTTTATCGCAGTCCTCGTCACGTGCGGGCTCTCGTGCAGTTCAGCAGATCCGGAGCGGACGGTAACGCAGTCTCTTCCCCGGATGATCGCACGTTCCGGCTCTGCTTCGCTCTTTGGCGATGGAATTCGCATCGACCTCGATCCGGAGGCGAGAAGTGGCGGCAGGGTCACGAACGTCTTGCTTGAGCGCGTGATCCTTCGCATCGACGCAGCTTCGCCGACTCAAACGTTCGACTGGGCCGACGAGATCCACATCTTCGTCGAGAGCACGGATGCGGACTCGCAGCTCCCACGTCGAGAGGTCGCGTCGGCGTTCGTTCCGAGGGGGCTCACGGAGCTGGAACTCCTTCCGTCGGCTCGCGTTCCTCTGCTTCCGTATGTTCGCGAGGGAGCATGGCTCGTCTCGGTCGAGAAGCGGCAACCGGTCTCCGAGGACGTGATCGTAGAAGGTCGCGTCGATTACCGGATCACGATCGAGCCCCCGCCTTGCCGCGGTCTCGGTGCGTCGCATCGGTGTTAGTCCTCCAGGCCATCACCATCATGGCAATTCGCCGTTGAAGCGGCCTCCTTCAGGCATGGCAATTCGCCATGACGAGGGGTCGTTGGCCTGGAATCGCGAGGTGTCCCATCACCGTCGCGTGAGGCACGGGGGTTGCTGGCCGACCGCTGCTCATGTTCCGGCAACGCTCGATGAAGATTGCGCTGCTCCTCTTCACGGCGTGCTCCCCTGCCTATAGTCCGCCCGCGCAGCCCACTTGGCCAAGCCGGGGACCCGCTCCGGGGTACGGCGAGGCGTCGAGCTTCCCGACCGCGACCGAGATGGCGCCGGTTCGCTCGGGCCCGCTTGCGTCCTTCGAATCGACGACGTCAACGAGTCCGGGAAGCGATTCTGCGCCTTCGATCGAGCTGACGCTCCCCGATGTCATCCGAAGGATCGTCCTCGGCGATCCGCGTATCCGCGCCTCGATCGAGAACATCCGTATCGCTCAGGGTGACTTCGTGACGAGCGCGCTACTTCCGAACCCGGGGCTCACGATTGGGCAGACGTTGAACTCGTTCCCGGGCAGTCCCTTTACGCAGGATCGCCAGGGCGGCCCACCACAATTGGATGTCGGTTTGAGCTATGCGCTCGATGGGATCCTCTTCGGCAAACGGGCGGCTGCGATGGAGAGCGCTCGGCGTACGGTGGATGTCGCCGCCGCCGAGCACGCGGATGTCGTCCGCCAACGCGTACTCGAGGCGATCACGATCTACTACGACGTCCTGCAGGCGAAAGCTGTCCTTGAACTCGCGAAGGAGGCGCGGGAACAGGTGCGGACGCTGGAGTCCATCACCTCACAGCGGGTAACGCTCGGGAGCGTCGGCACGATCGAGCTCGACCGCGTCCGTCTCGCGGCGCTGGCCGCGCACCGCGAGCTCCTGCGAAGCGAGGCCGAGGTCGACAAGGCGATGGCGCGGCTTCGCGCTCGCCTTGGGCCGGCGTTTGCGCGGGCGACGCTCGGAGTAGGCGGCTCACTCGAGCTCGCTAGTGCGCCCGAGGCGCCGAGCCTCAATGACGCGCTCGCGATAGCAGAGACCTCGCGTCCGGACGTGCTCGCCGCCAAGCGCTCGGTCGAACGGGCGACAGCCGACGTCAGGACGGAGCGCAGGAACGCGTTCCCAAACCTCGCGATCTCGGTCGGCTACACCCGTCAGTTCCAGGAGAAGGCGATCGGCTTTCCGGACGTCTCGTCCTGGGGCGTTGGAGTCGACACGTCCCTGCCGATCCTCAACCGAAATCAGGGCGCCATCATGAAGGCCGAAGCCGCGCAGCGTCAGACCCTCGCAAGCCAAGAGGCGGTCTCCCTCGAGCTCCGCGCCGAGGTGGAGCAGGCGCTGCGCGAGTACAAGGTCGCTCGCGACGTCGTGACGCAAGACGTACTCGGCACGTTGAGCGCGGCCGGCGCGGCGCGCGAGAAGATCCTCGAGTCGTACCGTCTCGGCGGCAAGACGCTGATCGAGGTCCTCGATGCGCAGAACGCGTACCGCGAGGCCGTCCGCATGACGATCGAGGTACGCGCCGAGTTCTGGAAGGCGAAGCACGCGCTCAACGCGACGCTCGGGAAGGAGGTGCTTCCGTGACGACCCCGAACGTTCACGACCGTACTTCGCCTCCCCACGGAGACGGATCCTCGCTCGGAACCACCCACGAGAGGGCATCGCGTGAGATCGGGAGCTGGGTACTCACTGTTCTCGTGCTCGGCGCCCTCGTCGCCTATCTCGCGCTGTCGCGACCACCCGCGATGACGCAAGCCTCGCGAATGGAGGGGCCCGCTGCGGCGCGCGTCACGGGTCCCAAGGAGATCCACATCGAGCCCGGCGCGAGCCTCGAGTCGAAGCTCGTCGTCAAGACCGTCCGCCGGGAACGCACGACATCGGCGATCCTGGAGGTGACCGGCTCCGTCGTCGCGAGCCTGCCAAAGGGAGGCGCGCACACGGCCGAAGGCCGCTGGCAGTTCGCGAGCCCCGAGCTCCTCTCCGCCTACGTCGAATGGCAAAAGTCGGGGGCCGAGGTCACTTTCACGAGGCAACAGCTGACGACAGCGCAGCAGCTCCAGCAGACAAAAGTGACTGCGCAGGAGAAGGTCGTTGAGCGGATGAGCAAGCTCGTCCAGGCCGGCTCCGACTCCCCGAAGGATCTGGCGGTCGAGGAGACGAGCCTCCAGCAGGCGAAGCTCGAAGGACAGAAGGTCGTCCACGAAGCGACCGCCGCCGTCCGCACCGCCGAACGTTCGCAGGCAGCGCTCCGCCGGCAGCTCGAACAGGCGGGCGTTGATCCCGAGGTGCTTGGAACGGCAAAGGAGGGAAGCGCGCTTCTCGTGGCCGACGTACCGGAGTCGAAGATCGAACGCGCACGACAGGGCCAGTCGTCCAAGGCACGATTCTACGGCCTGGCCGGAAAGGAGTTCGTCGGGGTCGTCAACCGGATCTCTCCAACCGTCACGCGCGAGCAACGAACGCTCCGCGTGTTGGTCATCCTCGAAGACAAGCAGGGGGAACTGCGCCCCGGCATGTTCGCCGACGTCGGCCTGGGGACGGACGAACGTGACGCGCTTTGGGCGCCGTCGGACGGCGTCTTGCACGTCGGCAAGGCAGACTACCTCATCGTGTCGCGAGGCGCCGGGCAGTGGACCATCGTCGACGTCGGCCTCGGTGAGTCCCGCGGGACAGAGAGCGAAGTCCTCCGCGGGGTCGAGGCCGACGCCAAGGTGCTCGGGCCCGGCGCGATCTTGCTCAAGCCCTTCGTCATCGACGCGCTCGCTGCCGGGGCACCATGAGCCTCCGTCGATGGCGGGCCGAGCGGGATGCAGGTCAATGATCCCCTTCCTCATCCGCGTCGCACTGCGCTTTCGCATCCAGGTGCTCATCGTCGTCGCCGCTATCGTCGGCGTCGGCGTCTGGGCGGTGCAAGGGCAGCGCGTCGACGCCTACCCGGACATCTCGGCGCAGATGGTTCAGGTCATCACGACCTACCCTGGCCGCGCGCCGGAGGAAGTCGAGCGACAAGTCACCGTCCCAGTCGAGATCGCGATGCGCAACGTCCCTCGCGTAGAGATGGTCCGGTCGCGCACCATCTTCGGGCTATCCGTCGTGCAGCTCATCTTCGAGGAAGGGACCGAGAGCTATTGGGCGCGACAGCGCGTTCAAGAACGTCTCGCGACCGTTAGCCTTCCGAACGGGGCCAGTCCGGAGATGGGCCCGCTCGCGACAGCATACGGCGAGATCTTCCGCTACGAGCTCGTGGGCGACGGCACGCAGGACCTGATGGACCTCCGCACGCTCAACGACTGGGTCGTGATCCCGCGGCTCCTTCGGGTGCCGGGGGTCGCCGAGGTCTCGAATTTCGGCGGCTACGAGAAGCAGTTCGCCGCCATCTTCAATCCCGCGCAGCTCCGCCGCTACGGTCTGTCCGTCAACGACGTCGTCGCGGCGATCGAGACGAACAACGCGAGCGCGGGCGGAAGCGTCATCCCGCGCGGAAGCATGTCGTTCGTCATCCGCGGCAAGGGCGCCGTGCAGACGATCGAGGAGTTCGAGAACATCTTCGTCAAGTCGGTCGGTGGGACGCCGATCTACGTCCGTGACGTGGCGCAGGTCCGCCTCGACCACCCCGTGCCCTCCGGGATCTTCAGCAAGGACGGGGCGGATTCCGGAGTCGAAGGGATCCTCCTGATGCGGAAGGGCGAGAACCCGTCCGAGGTGCTCGCGAAGGTCAACGAGGCCGTCTCCGAGCTCAATGCGGGCGGGCTTCCAGGCAGCGCTCGTGTGCGCCCGTTCTACGACCGCACGTTCCTCGTCCGAAGCACGATGTACACGGTCACGCACAGCGTGCTGCTCGGGATCACCCTCGTTGTCGTCGTCCTCATCCTCTTCCTCGGCCGGCCGACGATGGCCCTGCTCGTCGCGGCCACGATCCCCTTTGCGCTGCTCGTCGCGGTCGCGCTGATGCGGGCGACGGGGATTCCGATCGGCCTCCTCTCCATCGGCGCGATCGACTTCGGCATCATCGTCGACGGAGCGGTCATCATGGCCGAGAACATCGCTCGGCGCGTCGGCGCCATGCCGCGGCCCGTGACGGCGCGCGGGGTCGTTCGAGCCATCCGGGAGGCCGCGCTCGAGGTGGAGAGCCCCCTCTTCCTCTCGATGTTTCTGATCATCGCGGCGTACCTGCCGCTCCTGACGCTGACGAGCATCGAGGGGCTGCTCTTCCGCCCGATGGCGCTCACCATCGTCTTCGCGCTGGCCGGTGCGCTGCTCTTCGCGTTGCTCGTCGTTCCGGTGCTCGCCGCGTTCTTCTTTCGGCAGGGGTATTCGGAGTGGGAGAACCCTCTGCTCGAGCGGTTCAAGCGCGTCTACGCGCGCTGGCTTCACGCGCTCCTTCGGCGTCGCTACCAGGTCGCCACGTTCGCCCTCGGCCTGTTCGTCGCCGTCATCGTGCTCGTCGTGCCGCGACTCGGAACGGAGTTCCTCCCGCACATGGACGAGGGCGTCATCTGGGTCCGCGCGAACTGCCCCGAAGGGACGAGCCTCACGCAGACAGCGCAGTACGGAAAACGCCTCCGAGAGCTCGCGCTCGAGATCCCGGAGGTCGACTTCATCTCGGTGCAGACGGGACGGAACGACAGCGGCACCGACCCGTTTCCGCCGAGCCGCATGGAGATCATGGTCGGCCCGAAGGCCAAGTCCGAGTGGAAGCGGTTCCGAACGAAGCATGAGCTCGTGGCGGCACTCGGCACTCGCTTCCGATCGGAGTTCCCGACGCTCCGTTTCAACTTCACTCAGCCGATCATCGACAGCGTGACCGAGGACACCAACGGTACGTCGGCGAACCTCGCCGTGGAGGTCTCCGGTGACGATCCGACCGTGCTCCTTGACCTCGCGCGCCGCGCACGCGCCCTCCTTCGCACGGTTCCGGGGGCGACCGACGTGAACATCGAGCAGGAGGGGCCCCAGCCCCAGCTCATCATCCAGCCCGACCGCGCGCTTTCCGCTCGATACAACGTTCGCATCGAAGACGTCACGAAGATGATCAACACCGCGATGGGCGGCGAGCCCATCGGCTCGATCTACGAGGGAGAGCGGCGGTTCGAGATCGCCGTCAAGTTTGACCGGGCCGTGCTGAGCTCCCCGGAGGCGATCGGACGACTCCCCGTCTACACGGCGGACGGGGTCGCCATTCCGCTCGCCCAGGTAGCGCGGATTGAGGTCGTCGACGGGCAGACGATCATCGCGCGCCAGCAAGGCCGCCGCCGCATCACGATTCGCACCGACATCGTCGGCCGAGATCAAGGGAGCTTCGTACGGGAGGCGCAAGCGCGATTCGAAAAGGAGATCGCGCCGCCGGAGGGCTACGCCATCGCGTGGCTCGGGATGTTCGAGAACCTCGAGCGGGCGCGGCGGCACTTCATGATCCTCATTCCCGTCACGGTGGCGGCGATCTTCCTCGTCCTGCTCATGGCGTTCCGCTCGATCAAGACGGCGCTCATGCTCCTCATGCCCATCCCCTTCGCGTTCGTCGGCGCCGTGATGGCGCTCTACGTGCGCGACATGCACGTCAACGTCTCCACGGGCGTGGGCTTTGCGACCGTCTTCGCCGTCTCGATGATGGACGGGATCCTGATGGTGCGGGCGATCAACGCGTCGCGCACGCGCGGGTTGTCGCTGGACGATGCCATCATCGAAGGCCGCCTCATTCGCCTTCGACCTGGTCTCATGACGTCCACGGTCGCCATCCTCGGCCTGCTCCCCGCCTCGCTCGCGACGGGATTGGGGTCGGACGTCCAGCGTCCGCTCGCGACGGTCATCATCTGGGGGCTGTCATGTTCGACCCTTTTGACCATGTTCGTCGTCCCCGTGATCTATCGCCTCTTCGCTCCGGCGCTGCCCGCGGAGGAACCGGACGATCCGGTCGATTCGGGACCGCCCTCGGGGTTCTTCGGCTCTGCGAGGTCCGTCGGCGAGTGAGGAAAGGCGCGTTCGATGTCAGCGATGAGCTTCCAACATCCGTGCAGTCTCAAGCGGATCGTCGCTCTGATTCTTCTCCTGCTGGTCGCGGAAAGCGGGTGCAAGCGACCGCTGGATGAGGCGAAGGTCCGCGCAGAGCTCGAGGCGAAGGTCCGCGCAGAGATTCAGGCGATCTGCGACGCCGAGAACCTTGCGTTGTCCCGACGGGATCCCGAGGGTGCTTTCGCTCCATACGCAAACGACTGGGAGAGCATCGATGTCGATGGCTCGAAGAGAACGCTGGCGGATGAGCGCGAGGACAGGAAGGACGTCTTCTTCGGCCTGAAGTCGCTTCGGGCGACGACGACCATTGCGGAGGTGAAGCTCCTCGACGGAGCGGCCTTGGTGATCGATCGGAGCGACGGCGAGATGGAAGTCGTCAGCGGGCAGACCGGACGAACCGTCACGATTCGGTCCGCCGTCGTTGCGGAGGTCTGGTGGCGTCGTGCCGGGAGCGGATGGCTCGCGTACCGGACGCGAGTCCTCTCGAGAAAACGCTGGGTCGACGGGAAGCTGGTGACCTCGTGGACGTCGAACGAGCGGTAAGCGAATGAGCCGAGCTCACGGGAAGCGACGTGACGTGTTTCGGAACTACAGTACCTGGTGCCAACGGCGTCGGCTCATGGTTCACGTGCTTGCCCTACTCGGCTCCGTCTTCATCATCACGGCGCTTTTTCCCGGTCGCGTTCCTCGGATAGCTATCGTCGTCAGTGCTGCACTCTGGTCGGCGGCCGTGGTGCTGACCGCAATGGCCTTGTTTGAGGAGACACGTTGGGAACGCCGACTGAAGGGTGACCCACCGCCCGAAACCGATTCATCGAATTCGTCAGAGTGAGCTCAAGGCGGGCAGCAAGGATGCCCCTCCCTGGATAGAGCTCGCTCGCAGGGCCGATGAGAGCCGAGACGCCGACATGGTCACGTTCGTTGGTTCGGGTCGCTTCGAGGCGTTCAAGCTCGATGACCTTGCGGAATGCCATGTCGTCATCGTCAAGAGATGGCGTTCTGCCAAGACGTCACGTCCTGCTCGACCAGCAAGGTGAGATTCTCAACCGCGGCATGGTGCGTGCGTTCGGTGGAATGTGATCTCCCCATTCCTTAGAGCATTCCTTCTTGTTACGTTGGCTGTCATCTTTCTGCCGAGGCAAGCGCGTGCCGACTTTCCGACGATCGAGGCCGCCATTCAGCGCGCTCGCACGCAAGCGCTCGTCGTGAGCGAAGCACAGGCCGAGCTCGGGGTGGCGCGCAGTCAGCTCACCTCCGCACGCGTGAGCTCCCTCGGCAATCCCTACAGCGAGATCCAGGTCGATCGTCCGTTTACGGACGGCACGCAAGGGCGAGATGTCGGCCGCGAAGTGCAGGCAATGACCTGGAACTATTTTCCGCTCGACATCGCGGGCCAACGCGGCAAACGGATCAGCGAAGCCGAGCGCCTCATCGAGTGGAGAACGCTCGGACTCGTCGACGCGCGGGCGCTCGCGGCCGGCGACGTCGTCGCCGTGTACGGCGAGCTCGTTGTCAGTTGGTCGCGGGTCGACGAAGCGAGTCAGGGCGAAAGCACGGCGCGTGAAGAGGCGAAGTATTTCCAAGGCCGGTTCGAGGCAAAGGACACGACGCTCTACGAGAAGAGCCTCGCCGAAGCGGAGATCGCGCGCTGGGTGCAAGCAAGGACAGAGGCGGAGTTGCGCGTCGTCAGCGCGCGTGCACGCTTCGGTCAGCTCACGGGCATCGGCGATCCGGACAAACCGCCTGCAAACATCGGTATCCTTCCCCCTCCGCTCCGCGGGGTGTGGGACGTTGCGCAGATCGCTCGCGTCGTCGATCGGGCCCCCGTAATCTCCCGCCTCCTCGCGGAGAAGACGTATTGGTCAGCGTCGATCGAGCGCTACGAGCGCGAGAAATATCCGCCCGTCGCGTTCGAGCTCATCGCCGGACGCGGCTCCCTCGGCGAAGCACGTTTCGGTGCCGGCGCCGTCATCACTGTACCCGTGACGCGACGGTACCAGGGAGAGATCGCGCGTGCGGAGAGCGGCGTCGCCAGCGCGATGCAGCGCCTCGATCTTCTTCGTCGGGTCGTAACGGTACGCTTGCACGCGGCGCGCGAAGCGCTTCAGTCGGTCACTCGGGCGCTCGAGGAACTCGACAAGAACGGGATCCCCGCGCTTGAGCGCGGCGTGTCGTCGTCCCTTGAGGGCTTCCGCGCGGGCAAGATCGATCTGTCGCGCGCGATGCTCGCGCGCCGTGATCTCGCGACCGGACGTGCGCGTCGTCTCGATCTCGTCGAGGCTGCGTGGCGGGCGTACGCAGAGCTCGCGCTCTTCAACGATGGTCTGCCGTGACTCGTCACGGTCCCTCGGCGTCGGATGCTGGTCCCCTCGGTTACACGCGCGTAATCTCATGAGCCATCCGCGCGAGCGCAGGCGCGACCCCCTCGGGATGCATTCGCTCTGGTGTCAGAGGCGTCGCTTGCTGGTCCACGTCCTCGCTCTAGCTGGCTCGATACTCATGCCGACCGCGGTGTTCCCTGGACGGCTACCGCGGGCCGCGATTGTGGTTTGCGCCACGGTCTGGTCGATTGCAGCGGTCCTCACGACCGCTGCGCTCCTCCAGGAGTCACTCTGGCGTCGTCGCGTACTGACGGAGATTGATCGACCCAGACATGGTTCAGCGAAGCGCTCGGAGTGAGCTGTTTGGCCAAACGCTCCGAGTAAAGTGACGCAGGCGGCATCGAGTTTGCCTGCGGAGGTCGTAGTTGGTGCTCGAATGAGTCAAGCAGCGCTTCCCGATCGCGAATCACGGCTGGCCCCGCCGCTGCGGACCGTCGTTGTCGCGACAGACTTTTCACCAGGCGCAATGCGTGCGCTTCGCCGGACGCAGAGCTTACCGCTGGCAGACGGGGGGGAGGTTGTCCTGGTTCACGTGCCCCCATCAAGAGAGGTCGCGGGGCAGCTATTGATGGACCCCCGTGAACGGGTAACTCGCCAGGTGCGGATGCTCCGAAGAGCCTTCGACCGTCTTGGCCGCGAGGATGTACGGGTTCGAGCCGAGACGTCCACCGGGGAGCCGTCAATCAAGATCCTCGACATAGCGAAGGAGAGCCGCGCGGATATCATCGTCGTCGGCAGGCACGGCGCAGCCAATCTCCGGAGGTTCCTTCTCGGCTCGACAGCGGAGAGGGTGATCCACAGAAGTCCCGTCCCCGTTCTCGTCGTGGGAACTCGGTCACGAGGACCCTACGAGACTCCGCTCGTCGCGCTCTCCGGTGGCGTTGAATCGTCGTTCGTGCTTGAGCGGGCGTTGAGAGTCGCGGCGAAGGCATGCCGCGTCCAGATCGTCGGCGCGGCGTTCGTGCCGCTCGAAGGCTGGCTCTGGGGCGGGTTCGTTTCGACGAGAGAGATCCTTCAGCTTCGGAAGACGGTGCGCAAGAAGCTGACCGATGCCATCACGAGCACGATCGCTCCTTACCAAGAGAGGGGCGTACGCCTCCGCGTCTTGATCGGCGACGGTGACGCACGGGAAGTGATCCTCGGTTTGGTCGAGAGGTGCCGCGCAGACCTCCTTGTTCTCGGGACCCACGCCCGTGCCGGTATCATTCGTTTCAGGCTCGGCAGCGTCGCAGCACACGTCATTCGCCATGCTCGATGCGACGTCCTCGTCGTGCGACCACCGAACCTCGTCGCGAAGGGGGGGTGAGCCTTCGGAGAGGCGTCGGATCGCGTCATCTGAACGAAGGCACGAGATTCGCGTCCTGCCCATCGAGCGTCGCATGGAAGCCATCGACAACATCAACCTGCGATCGTTGCTCGACACTCTGGTGAGCCTGACGACCGCTTTCGTCATGGGTGGGCTCATCGGATTCGAGCGCCAGGTGCGCCAGCGTACGGCTGGGCTGCGCACGAACATCCTCGTCGCGGTTGGAGCGGCTGTCTTCGTCGACGCCGCCAACCGCCTCTATGGCCACGAAGGGGCAGTCCGCGTGATCTCTTACGTCGTATCGGGGATCGGGTTCCTTGGAGCTGGCGTCATTATGCGGGAGCAAGGCAACGTGCGCGGCCTCAACACGGCTGCAACCCTTTGGGGCTCCGCTGCGGTGGGCGCGTGCGCGGGCTCCGATCTCATCCTCGAAGCCATACTCGGCACTGGCTTCGTCCTCGCGGCAAACACGCTGCTTCGACCAGTTGCCGACCGTATCAATCGGCAACCGATGGACGTGGCGAACGTCGAGATCACCAACACCGTCACCGTCATCGCGACGCGAGCTCACCGCAAGGAGGCGCTGGGCGCGCTTGAAGAGTTGCTTGAGGAGGGCAACATGCCGGCGCGCGACATCGAGATCCGTGCGTTCGGCGAGGAGGAAGTCAACATCCGAGCCACGCTGGCGCCTGCCTCGGTAGCGCAAGCCGAGCTCGACCAGCTCGTTGCGCGCATCGCGGCGCTTCCAACGATCCGACAAGCCTTCTGGAGTCCGAGCACCAAGGACTGAGGTTCACCGGGCGCCCCTTTCGTCGTCGAGGGATCCACTAACGCGGCTCATGTCTGACTTTGCTTGTCGTGGCGCGGTGCGCTCGCGGCCGTCGCGGCGGCGAGTCCGGCTTGGTACGCGGCCTCGAGCGCGGCCCGCAACTGCCAGACCGCGACGTCGTGGAAGTCGAGGGAGTCCGAGCGACGCGTCTCCAGTGTCGACACGCCGAGTTTCTTCCGAGCAATATCCTCGATGACCTTCTCGAGCGGCTGTCGTTGTTGATTCTCCATGGTGGTTTATAAGGAGGACACGTTCTGCGTCACAATCAACCTAAAGTTCTGCACTTTCCATCAGTTGACCGTCATGTGTCGGATTCCTACGCGTTTGGGCGGATCTGCATTGACTGGGCCCGGCATCGGTGGACCCCGGTGCTGAACGCCGCGGGAGGCGGCCACGACTGGCGAAGGCCTCAGGCGTCGAGTGAGTCCACGTCGACGACCTTCTGAAGCTGCGCTTCGAGCTCGGGGTGCTTCTGGGAGAGGTAGCGCTTTACGCGTGCATTCTGGAGCAGTGTCTTCAGGTAGGCGCGAGCGACTTGAAGATTGAGCGTGTCCCGACTGTAGGACTCCTCGAGCATGACGAAGTCTCGCTCGACCGTTCGCATCTCGCTTTCGAGCTTCGAGATCTGCTCGGGCCGCGTGTCTGGCTTCGGCGGGTCGAGGAGCTGCTCGGAGGGCGTCGCCGCGAGCAACGTCTTCGCGTACGAGGCCGTGAACGTGTTCGACATCGTCATCAGCCCCGCCATCTCGATCTGCCGGTACGGCTTCACCTTCTTGAGCGAACGGAGCGCGACCTCGGCGATCGGCTTGTCTTTCAAGGTCTCGATCGCTTCCTTGCAGATTCCATTGAGCCGGTTCTTGCTTTCGCGGATCGTCTTCGTCGTGACGTTGAGTGCCTTCGCGATCCGCTCCTCCGGTACTCCCGCTTCGATGGCTCGCAGGATCATCCGGTTCTCTTGAATGGGCGCGATCCGGTTGACGCGATGGTTGTACGTGCAGCCCTCGTCGTCCGTCGACACGAGGCACATCGCGGTAGCTTGGCCGAGCTCGCGTAGAACTTCGAGACGGACGTGACCGTCCAGTAGCGTATGAAAGCCGGTCTTCCCCGTCTCGGGATAAACGATCAGCGGTTCGATGACACCGAGCTCACGGACGGACGCCTCGATCATCTTGTAGCGAGAGGATGTCTTGACCTGCGGTTTCAACTGGCGCGATGGACGAATGCGGTCGAGCGGCAGCGTCACCGCGTCCATGAGGAAAGCTGGCTTGACGGGGCTCATCGGGCGCCTCGCTGGTGCACGTGCTCCACGAGAGTCTTCGGCATCTTGTCGAGCTGCTCGGCGCGGAGAAGCGTCACGAAGTGGTCGTCCTTCAAGAGCTCGCGAACCGCACCGTTGACGATGCGGAGCATGGCCTCGCAGGCGTGGGCACGCTTCACGAGAAGCGCCTGTCGTTGGATCGAACGCTTGTACGTCTTGACGAGATCGTCGGTCGACATCTTCTTTCGAGGATGCTTGCTGCTGCTGCTTCGAGTCTTCTTCCCGCTCGCCAGCCGTCGCTCCACGATCGCGCGCGCCTTCGCGATGTCCTTCCCCTTGAGCTCCTCGCGTTCGTATGCCTCGGCGAGACAGCGCCGCACGTCCTGGTCCTTCGCCCACGCGATCTCGACGGCGACGTTGATCGGCAGCTCCCCTCGCTCGACGGCCGCGAGCAGGACCTCCTCCCCCTTTGCATGTAATCGGAGGATCCCTCGAGCCCACGTCTCCGTGACGCCGATCTTCTCCGCGATCTGCGCGGGCGAGTATCCGCGCTGTTCGAGCTCGGCGACCCCACGCACGAGGTCGAGACTGCCCGGATGCCGGCGCGCCATGTTCTCGACGAGGCTCATGATGTACCGATCCTCCTCGCTCGCCTCGACGACCATCGCATAGATGTGCGTCTGCCCGAGCTGGATCATGGCTTCGAAGCGACCCTGCCCGCAGACCAGATCGTATTCGCCGCCAGAACCCGCACGCGCGCACACCGTGATCGGTCGCTTCAGACCGACCTGCGAGACGTTCGTGACGATCTCGTTGAACTTCACCTTGTTGCGCGACCGAGTATTGAGCACGCGGATCTTGTTGATCGGGATGTGCTGAACCGTGCTCACGCTGCGACCTCGATCGTCACGAGCTCGCCAAGCCCGAAGAGGTGGTCGAGGCTGTCGTAGCGATACGCGTCGATGCCGAAGAAATTTTCGTGGGCGACGCGCAGTCGTTCGGCACGAACGTCGAGGGACGGAAGGATGTAGTAGTCGAGCGCGGCGCTGTTCGACGAATCCATCCGGACGGCGATGGTGAGGTCGGGCTCGAGGCTCCGATCGAACCGGATGGTCCACCGCGGCGAGCCTGTGGACGTCTGCTCGTAGCGAGAGAGGACCAAGGAGACGCGTAGCTGCTCATTCACGGTCATGAGATCCGTATCGGGATCGCGCTCGACCCTCGCGCCGGAGCCCGAGAGCGACCGTACGACGTCATCGACGAGGCGCGGGTAGACGGCGCGAAGCTGACGGTTCGCCTCCATGAACGCATAGTCGCGGTCGGGAGAGAAGCCGACGAGCTGATAAGCTTGGAGCAAGCTCCCGAAGCGATGGCGGTAGGCCGCTGCGGAGGGCATCTCGTCGAGCTCGTCGATCAGCACCCCGGAGAGCTTGCCGCGTTGCTCGAGGATCCCCTTGAGGCGCTCGAGCATCTCATCGTCCGACAGGCGGCGGTGCCGCGCGAGAATGATCCCGCGCACGGTGTGAAACGCCGCTTGATCGATGATCGACTCGAAGGCGTCCTCGTCCCGAACCCACATCTCGGGTGGGTTCCGAACGCGCTTCTTCTTCAGCTTGAACGAGACACGGTTGAAGATGTTCTGACCGATGTACTTCTCGTTCGTCAGGAGCTGCTGCACGGTACCGCGCGTCCAGGACGAGCCGCGATCGGTTCGGATGCCTTCGTCATTCAGCGCCCGAGCGATTGTCGCCGATCGCTTCGGATCGCGGACGGCTGACGAGTCGAGGCGATCACGAGAGGGTGCGGCTCGCTGCGACGAGGTTACGGCGATTACGACCACCGCGTGAGCCGCCGACGACGCGGAGTGAGCGCCGGCGGCTCCGGTAGGCTCACGCGCGGGCTGGGCCGTTTTTCTTCTTCCGAGCAGAGGCGCGTTCGCGCTGCCGCTCCTCGGCCTCGCGCAGACGGTAGCTGTCGCCGTCGATCGTGACGATCTCCGACTTGTGCATGAGGCGGTCGACGAGGGTGACCACGCACGCGGCGTTCGGGAAGGTCGTCGGCCACTCGGCGAACGGCTTGTTCGTGGTGAGCAGGATCGAGCGGCCCTTCTCGTAGCGGCGCGTGACGACCTCGAAGAGGAGGTCCGCGTGCCGCGCGTCGTACGACAGGTAGCCGACCTCGTCGATGCAGAGCAGATGCGCCCGGACGTAGGCTGCGAGCCGGCGTGCGCGAGCGACGGAGGACTCCTGCTTGATGAGATCGGCGAGCAGATCGCTCGCCGTGCGCACGACGACGTGGTGTCCCGCGTTGAGGGCGCGGTCGGCGAGATTTCGGAGGAGCATCGTCTTGCCGACGCCGTTGGGGCCGAGGAGGACGACGTTCGCGCCTTCGGTGATGAAGCCGAGCGTGAAGAGCTCCTCGATGAGCGGGCGGTCGATCTTGCGTGGCCACTTCCAGTCGAAGCTGCTGACTGGCTTGAAGGCGCCGATACCGGCGAGGTGCTGGCGGTGGGCGAGGCTCCGGCGGGTCTTCTCCTCGAGCTCGATGGCGACCACCTCCTCGAGCCAGGGCTTGTTCCGGATCTCTTCGATGCGGGCGAGGAGGCCGAAGAGCCGAAGGCGCTTGAGCGTCTCGGAGAGCTTGTCAGCGCTCGCCATCGGCCCCTCCGTCGTCCTCGGCGTGGAGCCTGTCGTAGGTCGAGAGTGCGTGCGGACGCACCTGCATGTTCGCGCGCGCGTCGTCGGTCACGGGCACCGTGAGCGGCGGCGCGAGACCGGCCTCGTACCGCAAGCGGTCGAGCGCGAAGTGCACGGCGCGGAGCTGGAGTTGGTCTCGCGCGACGACCTCGGCGACGGCGCGCTCGAGCATCTCGGCGCCGACGCGGTCGAGTAGCTGCAGGAGTCCGGACGTCGCGGCGCCGAGGTTCGCGCCGCGCTCGGCGAGCTTCTCCATCATCGTGCGCGTCGATGGCGCCGCCGAGAAGAGCCGGTCGAAGCCTCGGCTCTGGTGCGCTCGACGCTTCTCCTCGACCAGCGCGCGCACGTGCCCCTCGTGCTCGATGCGCTGATCCCGATCGAAGCTCCGCTTGTGGTCGGCGAGGAGCTCGGTCGGTGCCTCCGGATCGATGACGCGCACACGGTCGTCGCTCGCGAGGAGCGTGAGTGAGCGGCACACATGGGTGTGCGGCACGCTGTAGTCGTTGCGGTCGAAGCGGACGTACGGCGTCTTGCCCGACGTGACGACGACGCGCTCCTCGGCCGGGAAGTCGTCGCCAGGCAACGCGACCAGGCGCGGACGCTCCTCGGCAAAGGCCTCCGCGACGGTCTTGTCCTTCGCATCGGGGACGCGCCGCTCGCCAGCGATCTCGAGGCACCAGGCGCGCGCCTGGGCGTTCAGGTCCTCGAGTGACGTGAAGTCCCGCGCCGCGAAGAATCCCTCGCGCACGTCCCGGATCGCGCGCTCGACACGGCCCTTCTCGTTTGGCCGGTACGGAGCGCACGCGCGCGGCTCGAAGCGGTAGTGCCCCGCCAGCGCGAGGAGCGTCGGGTGGAAGCGGACGGCGTCGCCCTCGCGCTCGAGCACGGCGCTCTTCAGATTGTCGTACAGAATGACGCGCGGCGCGGCGCCAAAGAAGCGGAAGGCCTCGACGTGTCCGCGCAGGAAGCTCGGCATCGCCGCGCGCATCGCGAAGTACACGAAGCGCATTCGACTGAAGGCGAGGACCATGACGAAGGCGAAGAGGGGGCGCTCCGCGCGACCGACGGTGATCTTCCCGAAGTGCGCCCAGTCGACCTGCGCCTCCTCGCCGGGAAGCACGGAGCGGCGGACGAAAGCCTCGGCGGCGCGCCGTGGACGGAGCCGGCTCACGATCGCGCGGAAGCCGCTCTTCGAGCCCGTGTAGCCGCGCGCGACGACCATCGCCCAGAGACGGCTCGCGCGAAGCCTCGGGTACTTCGCGAGCGTCTCCTCGATGAAAGGTACGTACGGGTCGACGAGGCGCCCGCGCCGAGGGTGCTTCATGATGGGCAGCCCGCCGTGTGCGAGCACGCGCTCGACCGTGTCGTGGTGCCTGTGGAGCTGGCTGGCGATCGTGCCGACAGGCCAGCCCTCGACGTGGTGAAGTCGAAGGATGGCCGCGCCCTCCTCGGCCGTGACCGGCGAATGCGGCGCGCTCACGAGGCCACCTCACGGTGCCCGCGCGGCCGCCGGTCGAGGACGACGTGTGGAGCGCGGTCGCGGGGCGCTGCGCTCGCTCGGCTGCACTCGGCCCGAGAGCACGCGCCCGCAGCGCGCGCAGTGGACCACCTGGATCGGACGGGTCGATCGAAGACTCGAATCATGGAGACGTTCCTTGGGTTGCGCCGGCTCCACCGCGGAGCTCGGGACCGAGGGAGTCGTCGGCGAGGTCTCGCCTTCCGTCGAGATCGGGTCCGTTACGCGCCGCCGCCGCGCGCGGAAGTCCGCCTGCCGTCGGCGCCCCGAAGCGCGCCCCGCGGCGGACCTTGCCCAGCGCCGGTTGGCCGCCCGGTGCGTCGCGAGTCGCCGGTGCCGCGCGCACGCCAAGCACCGGGCGTGAACGGACGAGCAGACCTCGCAGAACACCAACACGAGCCCGCAGCCCGCGCACCGACCGAACCGACCGTCCAAGAAAGATCGCCGCTCCTCACGGAGCGGCTGGACGCGCGCGTCGACTAGCGACACGCTCTCCGTCGGCGAGTGCGTTGCTTGCGCTCTCCGCGAGGGCTCGGGTGTGCAACCACCCGGGCCTTCACCTTCTCCAACGCGCGATCTACCCCGCCGACGCCGCCGACGTCATTGACGAAGAGGATGGATCATGAGACCCGGAGTTCGTCAGATCCGAGCGTCCTCCGGCTGGCACCGACAAGCGATCTCACGCTCCGTTCGCCCTTCGTCGAGGAAGAGCCGGTAGACGCGGCGGACAACGGCGATCTCGTCCTCGGGGCCGGGCACGAGGATCACGCGATCCGTCTGAATGCTCTTCTTCTCTCCCATTCGCAGCTCACCCTTCTCCTGACCGGTCTCGTCGACGAGCATGCGGCGAAGTCCGAACCCAGCGGGGCCGCCCTGGCGGTAGCCGAGCTCGATCAACCGGCACTGGCCTTGGAACACCTTCGCGGAGAGCTCCCGACTGTACTCGCCGGCCATCGCACGCTTCACGGTCTTGACGATGTTTGACGCGATGCTGCCGTCGTTCTCGAACTGCTCGGCGCAGTAGTGGACGGTGATCCCGGCACGCTTGCAGATGTACTCGTAGTAGGCGCTCTCGTCGGCGTCCTGGAACCGGCCCCAGCGGCTGACGTCGTAGACGAGGATCGACTGGAAGTCGGCGCCTCCGTTGAGGACCGTGTCGATCAGTTCCTTCAGCGCGTCGCGCCCAGCGATGCGCAGGCCGCTCTTCCCGGCATCGGCGAAGGTCCGAACGATCTCTATGCTTCGCTTCGCGGCGTACTCGCGAATGACGTCGGCTTGGTTCTCCGTCGAGTACTGTTGGTGCTCCGTGGACATGCGGACGTAGATGGCCGCGCGCTGCGCGGCCGTCATCGTGCGCGCCGCCTATCGTTGGAAGCGGTGTGCGCGAAATACGACGCGCGTACCGGCACGACCGCACCATTCACAACGCGCCACGGGTACTTCTTCGGTGCGCACGAGGCTGGACGCTTGGACGTCCGCTTGAGCCAGTCCATGGACATGCTTCTCCCTTGCGGCGTGCCTCTTCACAGAGGCCGCCGTGGGCACCAGTCTGTCCTCACTCGACGGCACCTTTGAAGTCTGATCCGGCAGACTTTTCTTGCGAAGTTTCTGGCGGTAGTAGGTCCGAGCCCGCTTCCGGTGCCGTGCCTTCGCCTCGTCGGAGCGTGCGTACTTCAGCCGGGCGCGCTTCACGCTCTCGGTCCGACCTGCCAGCGCGCACGCCTCCGAGCAGTAGCGATGGCCACGGTAGCAGCTCGAGCAGACGAGGAAGCCACGCCCGCACGATTCGAGCTTGCAGGTGAGGAGGAGCAGCGGTGTCACGACGAGATTGGCGCTGCGGGGCCGCCGATGAGGCGGACCACGAGGCCAACGATGACGTGCGATGAACGTTCCTCAACGTGCTGAGCGCGAGGCCTCGCGCACGCGCGATACGACGGCGCGCGAATCGTGGCGACGGTCGCTGGACGGTCATCATTGCGTTTCGCTCGAATGCGCCGCGCCGCGGATGGCAGAATGCCATGACAGCGACCCTCGCGAAGAATGGTCCGAAGAGCTTGTGTAACGTCAGGATTGTCTTGCCTCGACGTTTCTTCCGCCTCGCGCGTCGATGCGTTCTCGCCACGATCGCATTCGGCCTCATGACGTTCATGTCAAGATCCGCGATGGCCGTACGCCCCTTCGTGACGGATGACGCGCGTGTCGTGGGCGACCGGGCCTTGCAGTTCGAGACGTGGTTACGCGTCGACAAGCACGGCATCGAGCACTGGATCCTGCCCGCGGTCGGCCCCGTCGCTCCTCTGGAGCTCACCTTCGGAGGCTTCCACGGGACGAACCAAGGTTCTTGGGGTAGCTCGTTCCCCCTGTTTCAGATGAAGGTGCTCGCGGTGCCCACGCGCACCGCGAAGATCCTTCCCGGGCTCGCGTTCGTTTCGGGCACTCTGGGGCCGGCCGGAGGTGGGCCGCTCAAGGGCGACCACTGGGATACGTTCGCGTTTGCCGCGCTCAGCGAGTCGCTCTTGCCCGACGACAAGTTCCTCGTTCACCAGAACCTCGGGGTATTCGCCACCACCAAGGATGGCGCGCGCAAGGGAACGGTGACCTGGGGGCTTGGAACTCAGATCAATCTCGTGGGCGGGCTCCACTTCTGCGGAGAGCTCTTCTCCGGTGACCCCTACGCGGCAACGCCCGGCGTTGCTATCCAGGCGGGGGTTCGGCACTTTGTCTCGCGCATCGTGCAGATCGATGCAACCCTCGGCAGGGGCGTGTCCGGCGACGGACTCCCGCTATGGGGGTCCATTGGCCTGCGCATCGCGAGCGACCCGTACTTCTTTTGATCGCGTCGGCGAGACACGCCTGGAGTCTGTCGCACGTTCATGGTGAGCCGGCGAGTTGAGCGACCATGACCTTCGCGACGGTCAGGTAGATGAACAGTCCCGAGGCATCCACGAGCGTGGTAATAAGCGGGCCCGAGATCACCGTCGGATCGACACCGACGCGTTGAGCCGCAAGCGGTATGAGCGCGCCGACCGTATTGGCCCATGTGCAGACGATCAGCACCGTCACCGCAACGCACCCGGCGAGGTCGTAGCCGACGCCCCAGAGCAGTGCGCGGCCGAATGCGATTGCTGCGAGCAAAACGCCGAGCGCGATCCCGGCTGACGCTTCCCTGAAGAGCACTCGGAGAGCATCGCCAAGTCGCACCTCGCCGAGCGCGAGCGCGCGGATGACCGTCGATACGGTCTGCGATCCGGCGTTACCTCCTGTACCGATGAGCAGCGGGATGAAGAACGAGAGCGCGACGACCTTCGCCAGCTCGTCCTCGAAGTGCCGGAGAACGGTGCCCGTAGCGGTCTCCGCGACGAACAAGAGGACGAGCCACGTGATGCGGCTGCGGACGACCTTGAAGAGCGACGTTTGAAAGTACGGCAGTCGCGCGGCGATTTTGCCCGCGACGCCGCCTTGGTTCAGAACGCCGACGCCAACCTTCGAGAGGGCCGCGTCGAGGAGGTCGTCAACGCGGACGGCTCCGACCAGGCGACCGTGCTTGTCGACGACGGGAAGGGAGAGAAAGTCGTGTGCACGAACAATTTCGGCGGCATCGCCACGCTCCGTGTCCTCCCGCACGGCGATCGGACTCGGCGTCATGATCGACTCGATGGGTGCGCTCGGATCGGCGACCGCGAGCAGTCGTAGCGGAACGACGCCTACGAGCCTCGTGCTCCCTTCTTGTCCACCCGGCGTGCGATAGCCGTTGCCAGGCTCCTCACTTTCGTCTCGGTCGACGATGTAGCAGTTCTGCGCGACCTCGATCTCGGTCTGGTCCTCGCGAAGTCGTGCGAGCGCGGCGCCCACGGTCATCGTCCGTTCGCAAGACCACATGGAGTTGCCCCCGCAAGAGCGAACAGGTCGTGAGTTAGGCTGCCAGTGAAATTTCCGCGCGATAGAGCTTCGGAGATCGCATGCCGAGAGCTCGGTGAGGGTGATGCTCATTGTAGTCTGCAAACCATGCTGCGATGTCACGCAGGACGGCTTCTGCCGTGTCCAAGCGCGCCAGGTAGACGTAGTCGCGCTTGAAGGTCTTGACGAAGGCTTCGGCGATGCCGTTGCTCTCGGGCGAGTACGCCGGCGTGGTGCAGACGACGAAGCCCGAGGCGGCACCAAAGTCTCGCGTTTCGTGGGCGACGTAGGGTGGCCCGTTGTCGGACAGCCACTCGATAGAATGCGGCGTCCTCGTCGCTCCGGCTCCAAATCGCGCCTCGATGCCCTGCGCCATGACGTCGCGAATGTCTTCGCCCACGAGGTAGCCTGCCTTCGCGACCCACGCTACGGCTTCGCGGTCGCAGCAATCGAGTGCGAAGGCAACGTGGACCCGCTCTCCGGACCAGCATCGAATCTCGAAACTGTCCGAGCACCAACGCATGTCGCTTCGTGGCGTCGCGACCTTGCCCTCGTGCGGACGAGAGTGACGCCCCGTGAATCGCGGCAACAGGAGCCCTGTTTCACGCATGACGCGGTAAACGCGCTTCGCGTTCACGCGCTCCTCGCTCGACTGCCGATTCAACATCGCGGTGACCCGTCGGTAGCCGTAGCTCCCACGCCGGTCCACGACGTGGCGGATGCGCGCCGAGAGGGGCTCGTCCTTGCGACGTCGTGCACGACACCCGCGCGGCTCCTTCGGCTCTTGGTGCGCCGACAGGTGCGAACGCGAGAGACCAAGAGCGCGAGCCACGCCGCTCACCGACCACCGCCTTCGCCCGAGGAGGAGCCGCGCGGTAGCCATTTTTTTGCGCGCGCGATCTCCATGGCCTCTTTGAGAATCTCGTTCTCCATCGTCTTCCGCCCAAGGAGACGTTCGAGTTCTCGAACGCGGGCCCGGAGGCTCTTCGCTTCGCTCTCGGGCACGACCGCTTCGCCGGCCTCGAGAGCGCGCTGTGCTCCCCCTTCCATCTGCCGCTTCCATTGAAAAAGCTGACTTGGCGCGATGCCGTACCGACGCGCCACGGCTGAAATGCTCTCGCCCGGACGCTGAGCCTCCTCGAGGAGAACTCGCTTCTGCTCTGCCGTGAATGCTCGGCGACGTCCGGGTCTCGGTGGCTCCACGGCCACCACGACTTCGGCCTCAAATGACTTGGTCATATGTCCGTCCTATGAGTAACGGACCTGTCTGGTCTGTGAAGGGGCTACATCACACACCTTCGGTGTCATCAGGCGAGAGACGGCGGCTTCGCTCTGGGAGAGAGCCCGCTCGACACGTGCCCTATCGTCGGGTGCCATGGCGCTTTCGACGCGGGCGCGATCGGGTGCGCGCATTGCCCCGAGGATGGCGACTTGATGGTCCATGGGCATGAAGTCGAGAATGCGGGCCGCTCGCCCCGAATCGCTTGCCGCGAGCAAGTTCGCGGCGACCGCTGGATGGGCTGCCCTAAGCATGGCTGCCGCCCGACGGTCGTCGCTCGCCTGCACCAATCGGCAACCCACTTCAATCGATCGGCGGGAGAGGTCTCGCCCGATGTCGGCTGGGCGAATCTTCTGAACCGCTTCCTTCAGGTGCTCGAGCGCGCCGTCGAGGGTTGCATCGATGATCGAGAGATCGGCAACAGGTACGACGGCTCGAACGTCATCCTCTTCGTGTTGCGGTGCTGACATCGGCTTCCTCTCCGCCTCACGACGCACGACCCTGGTCGTGTGCTCTGGGGACCACGGCCCTTCTTACGTGAACCCGCGCTCTCGCACCCGGTCGGCGCGCTCGTCATTGCAATCTGCCTCGAAAGGCCGTCCAGAAGGCAGCTCCCGGATGGCAAAATGCCGCGACGGCGACGCCTTTGAAGGATGCCGCGTGGAGCGTGCAGGGGGCGCGCGGGGTGTGGACTACTTCGGCGGCGTTCCACACGGCCCGCAGTCGAGCAGCTTCCCGCATCCGTCGGGAGCGGGACCGCAACTCGCGCCGACGGCGGCGCACGTGACTGGCGTGCAGAGGGGAGGCGCGAGGTCGACGCCTACGCAGGCGCCGAGGTCGAAGAGCATATAGAGGAGGACCTTCTCCTGGCTGCTCAAGTTGCCCGTGCAGTGGGCGGGGAAGACCGCATTCGACGCGTTGCCAGTAACAACGTGAAAACCGCTGTACGCGACCCGCCCGCAAGCATTCCCCGAGGGTGCACCGTACGGCGTGTTGAATGAGAATTGCTGGACGATCAGCGTCTCCGTTCGATGAACGAACTCTTCCGAAGCCGATCCGAGGCCCGTGGTCTGGCTGCGCGGCTCGTCGATCATGAAGTTGAAGGGCGCCGTCGCACCGACGACTCCTTCACGCACCATCCAATCCCGAAAGTTCGCGATCCGCGGACTGGCGTTCGGCCGTCCCACGGAGACGCCACCGGTGCCGGTATTGATGTTGGTGATCGCGTCTTCCTCCCACGTCGCCGCTGGCCCGAAGCCCGTGTCGATCGCCGTACCCGCCGCATACGATTGGGTTCCGTTTGCATGAAGCCAGCTGAAGCTCAGGTGGCTCGCGAACATCCGCCCCCCGCGGTTCACGTACTCGCGGACCTTGGCGCCGTTGGCGGTACGCTGGTTGAAGTTGTCGTCCCAGCCTCCGCCTTCGCAGTCCGCGACGAGCATGTCGTAGTTCTGAAGGCGCGCGAGATCGCCGTAGATCGTTCCGTCATGAGGCGTGTTGTCGTCGATCCGTGCTCCCGATCCGGGCGCCGAGGGACCACCCCGATAAAGATGGACTCGTGGCGTCGCAGCTCCCGTCGGTCCAGGGTTGCCAAACTCTGCGTGCGCGATCCCCATCTTTTCGAAGACGCACTCCATCGCGTCGAGCTGGCCCGTCGTGATCGCGATCCGCGGAATGTTCACGGCGAGGCCGTCGGTCATGTTGCGTGGCAGGCGCGTGGGGTTGGCTGGTAGAGCCGAAGGAAGGGACGTCGTCTGACACTCGCCTCCTGTAGGAATCGTTTGCAGCGTCGCCCGGCGAAAGCGGCCGGCCTTCACAACCAAGAGAAACTCTTTCCCGACCGGAACGTTCCCATCGAGCACGAATGAGCCGGTCGCGTCGGTCACTGCTCCGACGAGGACCGGTCCGAGATCCTGGTTATCACACCGATCGCAGCTGGTTCCGCCGCTCGGAATGCCCGAGCCGATCCCTGGTAGGGCTGCCGGGCTGCTCGAGCGAGGAATGTACACGATGGCGTTGGGGACCCCGACTTGGTTCGCGGTGTTGCCATCATTTCGTCCAGGACTGACGACACGTCCCGTGATGCGTGTCCGCTGGGGTTGTCCAGTGCACGCCGGGATTGCCGAACACACGTCGCAACTGCCGACGGTCCCAGCAGTGCATCGTGTCGGACCGTCGATGCCGCCGGTACAGACTTCCGAGGGACCGCACGCGCGACCTTCCGCCGTGCAATCCGTGACTTGGCCGCATTCGACCTTGTACCCGCAGGCCCAGCCAAGCTCTGCGCACGTGCGTACCTGGCACGGGCCCCCGTCCTGCTCGGCTACGAATCCGCCCGGTCCCGAATCGGCCGTCGTGTTTCCGTCGACGAACTCGCTGTCACCCGACGAACCGCACGCGATGACGACTCCTCCCATGCTCGCGACGATCACTCCGAGGAGAACGAGCAGCGGCGTTGAGTGGACGCTTCGATCGAGGAGCGTTCGCGAGACGCTCTTCGACCAAAGTCGTTGCATGTGGGATGGTCGTTTGGATGGCAAAGTGCCGCCACGCACATCACGACACGATTTCATAGGGCCTCCGTAAGGGGTCTCCGACAGGTCTCCGCGAACCCAACGCAACGACCGTTCCAATAGCTGACCTCGTGACGTCGAAGCGTCAGGGCCGCTCTGGTCCGCGCTCGAGGATCGTGAAGACGACGCGGCGGTTCTTTGCGCGTCCCTCCTCGGTTGTGTTCGTGTCGATCGGTCGCCCGCTCCCGTAGCCCGCGCTCTCCAGTCGGCGCGTGTCGATCCCGCGCTCCGTGAGCCACCTCACGACCGACGCTGCGCGACGTCCGCTCAGCTCATCGTTGTAGGCGGGATCGCCGCTGCTGTCGGTGTGCCCTTCGACGCGTACACGCCGAATCTCCGGATGCTCGTCGAGGAGACGCTTCACGGCAGCAAGGACGGCATCGCTCACGGGAGCGAGCTCGGCGCTATCGGTTGCGAACCGCACTTCCTCTCCGATTCGGATCTCCGTCTTCGTGATCACTGCGATCTGGCGCGGTGCCTCTGGCGGGCAGCCGTTCGTCATTGGGTCGGACGTTCGGATGCCGGTGAGTGTCGGACACGCGTCCTCGAGATCCCAGATTCCATCGCTGTCGGTATCCTCGTCAGGAACGCGCTCGGGCGATGGACAACCGTTGAGCTCCGGATCCCCGCTCGGAACACCAGGCCAATCGGGGCACGCGTCCGACGCATCCGGGATCCCGTCGTGATCGCGGTCGGCTGGTAGAGCAGGGAGTGATGTTCCCCATTCGACGGAGAGGAGCGCGCGCAACGCCGGCGAGCCGTACCCGCGCGTGAGGCCACTTCCCAGCGCGCCGGAAAGACGAAGCCCGGATGGGTGCTGATAGTGGACGCCGACGATGGCGTCGACCGGCGTGCGATGCGTACTCAGAAAGGAATCGCTCCCCAACCCCGTCGAGGCAAAGATCTCCGGTCCGATGAGGAGTCGGCCCGCGCGCACGCCGGCACCGACGCTGCCCGCGAGCTCGCTTCCAAGCGAACGGCCGGCGTACGTGTCGTCACGAGCTCGGTAGACGATCGCGCCGCGAGCTGCCCAGGCAAAGACGCCGAGCTCGCCGCCAGCGAGCAGCTGCGGAGAGATCCGCACGGCACCGTCGCTCGTGAACTGCGATCGGAGTCCGGTGGGGAGCCAACCGCGGACGCCGAAAGCAAGCGTGGCGCGATCTCCGTACCTGCCCACGAGGCGCACATCGGCGGAGAGCCGAGCGTCTCCGAATGCCGGGGACGTCGCCGCTGAGAGTGCTTCTCCGCCCACGCGCGCCTCTTCGCCATCCTGATACATCGCGACCGGGAGACTCGCCCCCAGGCGGAAGCGATCGACGAGGACGACCGAAGCACCAACATGAGCGAAGAGTTGATGGCGCACGAGGGCGAGCTGTTCGTTTTCGGCCGCGTCGTAGACCGCGAGCGGCTTGTGCGCGTAGTCGAGCGTCACGCCGAGCGTCGTGCGCGTGGAACCCCGCAGGTCGAGGCTGTCGGCGACGAACCAGTCGCTGCCGCGCTCGGCAGGCTCGAAGCGACTCACCGCGAACCCCGAGCGTGACTGTCCGAACGCTGGAGTCTCCAACGTGGCGAGCGTGACGCTCAAGACCAAGCACGAGAGAGCGGCTGCGCGCTCCATCACTTCTGCAGAATGACGTCACGGAACGTGGACTCGAACCGGTAGAACTCACCTCGGGGAGAAAGCGCGACCCGGTCCATACGCGCGGTGAGACTCAACGCGAAAAGTTGAATGTCGACGCTTCCCACCTCGTTTCGATACGGGATCGCGAACGTCTTCGCGCGCGGTCCGCCCGGAGGTCCGTAGAGCAACCACAAGAGTTGACCGCCGCCTGCGTAGACTCTCGCGACCAGATCGGCGCCCGCTGGGAAGCCATCGAGGGGGATCGGATCGCGGATCTTTCGAGGTGCATCAGGGGCGGGAATCGTCGGGGGCAATAGAAAATCCTTCCAGACCATCCCGTCCGCCATCGTGCCCTGCTCGCTTCGGACCGATTGCGAACCGTCGGGAGCCGAGATGACTGCCTGGCTGAGCGCCCGTTCGGGAGCGATGTCCGTGTCGACGACGCTCACGTCGATGTCGAACGTACGTCCGTCGGTGCCCGGTTTCGTCCTCGCGTACAAGCCGATCTCCAGACCGGAGTCGACACTGTGAACGTAGGCGATCGCGCGTGTCCCGGCGGCAAACGAGCCATTTTCTGCCAGCGGGGCCTCCGCGCGAACGTGAAGCAGTGTCGTTGGCAACCCAGGAAGCTTTAGTAGGTCGAGATCGAGTAGCTGGTCGTCCGCTCGTGCGGGAAGCTCGATGCGGAAGCTCTTCAGCAGCTCGTCGTCGACGACGTGCCCTTCCTTGTCGATGAGCGTCCTTGTCTCGTGTCCGAGGAGGAAGAACGGACGATTCCGCGGCGCGCGGAGCGCATAGGTCGATTCTAAGGCCTGAGCACGGCCGAGCCTCGGAAGCGAGCTCACCGCGAGCGAGACCACGTTGTAGGGACTACCCCTGCCAAAAATGTTCCCGCGAACTTCGACGGAGCGAGCCTCGATGACGCGATCGAATCGTGGCGGAAAGATGACGAGATCCGGGACTGGCTTTCCAATCACGTTGGGGCGTGCGCTGGCGGTCTCCGGCGACGCTTCGAGCATCGTGACGTAGACGTGCTCATCGGAGAGGACCGTCACGGAGGCGCCGCCATACGAGAAGTCGCCCTCGAACGTCACATGACCATCGGCGTCCGTCGTCTTCGTCACGCGCTCACCGCCACCCGGCGGATCGAACGCCACGACGACGTTGGCGATCGGCTCGTTTTCACCGTCGAGGGAGAGAGGCTCGTCGAAGACCCAGATCGTGAAGGGGATTCTGACAGCACCGTCCGACGGCGAAGCGTCACTACCACACGAGCTCGCAAGAAGAGCCCAGCCTAGGACCGAGGCAACTCCAAAGCGCACCGCTCGAGCCCTACTTTCGAGACCCGAGACGACGGCCTGCAAGGCGACGCCAAGTCACGCGCCCGAATGGGGCCCCGGAAGCGAAAGGGCGCGAACACATCACCGAAGCGTTCCTCTGGCTGAGAACATGCGGGTGCTCGCGCAAAAGCAACGCTCGTGCCGGGCCTCGAGCCTTCCGGCGTTGGCCCCTGCGCATCCGTCATGGCGAAGTGCCATGAGTGGAGCCGTCGTCGCCCTGCGGGAAGCGGGCGAATTGCCATGACGCGACGTCGACGGCCGTGGACGAGCCGAGTGGTATCTATCTCGCAAAAGGGTTGCACGATGTTCCTCGCGGGCACAACGGAGTGGGTCCGCTTCTGGAAGCTCGTTTCGCACGCGGGGCTGCTCTTGGCGGTTCTCGTCGGCGTGCACCTTCCTCGCGTCGCGGCTGCAGAGATCGTCTGCGATGCGGGTACGGTTTGCCCCGACAGCGACAACGACGGGTTCGCGGCGTGCGGCTGCCCATGGTCGGGGACGCCCTGCGATTGCGACGACACCGACCCGACGATCTTCCCCGGAGCGCCCGAAACGTGCGACTCGACGCGCGACAACAACTGCACAGGGATCGTCGCAGACCCGTGCCCCAAGAAGACCGGCTGCCTCGACAGCACTTGCGTCCCAGCGTGCATCCCGCTGGATGACTTCGGATGTCCGTGGGGGTCGGGCTTTGCCCACGCGCCCGACAGCGGAACCTGCTTGTGCAAGCCGGACGACTGCGCGATGTTCGGCTGTCCGGCGGGGCTGACGTGCGACGACGCCAAGGCATGCGTCGCGAACTGCAATCCGGGCGTGCGATGTCCTCACGGACAGATCTGTCGCGGATTCGGTTGCGTTGATCCGTGCGCGGAGGTGACGTGCCCGGAAGGGGCGATTTGCAAGGGGGGGAGATGCTTGCCTTCGTGCGCGTGCGATCCCGCGTCGAGCTGCCCTCCAGGGGAGACGTGTGACCTCTCGGCGCCCATACCCGCGTGCGTGGAGACCGCATGCGTTGGTGTTCGGTGTCCCGCGGGTTCCCACTGCGAGCGCGGGGCGTGCATCGACGACTGCGAAGGCGTGGTCTGCCCTCCGAAGCGGGTCTGCAAGAAAGTGAGCGTCAACGGCGATCCGGCCCAAGCGAAGTGCGTCGATCTCTGCTCTCCAGATCCGTGCAAGGTCGGAGAGGAGTGCGACTGGCGAACGGGCATGTGCACCTTGATCCCTCTTCCAGAAGGGGGCGGGCTGATTGCTCCTCCCGAGTTGGTTGACCCGCTCGACGTCGCCGGCGCCGGATGGCTCTGCACGACCTCTGGCCTTGCGCATGCTTCCGCGATCGCCGTTATCACGAGCGCCGGCGCGGTCTTGATGTTCGCGCTCCGTCGACGAGGACGCGGAGCTACGCGTCGGACACGCCCATCACGATAGTCGGGAGCAGATCATGCGCATCACCGGAGCCATCGCGAGCTTGTTGGTTCTTCCTCTCCTCGCCTTCGCTTGCGAAAAGGACGACGCCGGGGCTGGCTCGGATGCCGGTACGCCAGGCTTCGGTCCCGTGTCAGACGCCGCGGATGACCCGAACTGCGTCAACCTCTGCAAGCAGCAGGTCTTCTGTCCCGACGCAGTCACGACGCTGAGCGGTTCCGTGAAGGATCCCTCCGGGAGGTATCCCGTGTACAACGCGATCGTCTACATACCGAACGCGCCGACCTCCCCGATTGTCTCTGGGCCGTCCTGCGATCGTTGCGGCAGTGTGAGCGGCGATCCTCTGGTCGCGACGATCACCAATGCTCACGGGCGCTTCGTGTTGAAGGACGTCCCGGCGGGGGAGGACATCCCGCTCGTCGTCCAGGTCGGCAAGTGGCGCCGCCAACTCGTTGTTCCAAAGATCATTGGCTGCGCGGTTACTCCTCTGACGGACATTCGGCTGCCTCGCAATCACTGCGAGGGTGACATCCCACGGATCGCGCTGGCGACGGGGGGCGAAGATACGATGGAGTGCTGGCTCCGGAAGGTCGGACTCGACGACAGCGAGTTCACGACGGAGGCAGGGCCTGGGCGCATTCATCTCTACGCGGGCTCCGGGACGGAGCGCACTACCGCCTTCGACACGGCGCACGGCGGCCAGACACTCACCGACGCAGAAGCGCTTTGGAGCGACCCGGCGAGGCTCTCGCTCTACGATCTCGTGCTCCTCTCCTGCGAAGGGGAACCCTTCCCTGCGAAGAAGCCGCCAGCCGCCCTCGCTGCGATGAAGGCGTTCACGAGCTCGGGGGGCCGTGTGCTGGCGTCACATTGGCATCGTTACTGGTGGAGCACACAAGGTGCACCGCCGAGTCCATTCGCTTCGTTCGCGACGTGGAATGACCGCGTCGATCCACCCGCCGATCTTGACGGAACCATCGACCTCTCGCTCCCGAAGGGGAAGGCAATGCGCTTCTGGCTCGAGGACAAGGCCGTCGACGCCGTCGATTCGACCGGTCACCTGTCAATGAAGAGCGCCCACCACACCGTCGACGCCGTCGACCAGACGAGAGCCATTCCGTGGGTCACGTTCGAGAACGCGAACGCGATCGGCCAGGCCGGCGTAGCGCTCCTCTCTGCGAACATGCCGAGTGACGCGCCAGAGGACCAGCATTGCGGACGCGTCGCGTATACGGCCCTGCACGCATCCGCCTCGGATGTGCCAGGCCCTCCATGGCCCATGGGGTGTGCGCTGCAAGAGATGACGCCAGAGGAGAGGGCGCTCGAGTTTCTGCTCTTCGACGTCGCTTCGTGCGTGCTGAGCGATCGAACGGCACCCGCACCACCGCACGCGTCGACCGCGCCGCCCGAGGGCGGCCGCGACGACAGCGGCCCCGTGGCCGTTCAGACGCCCGTGACGCGCGGACCATGCGACGACTGACCGGTCACCCAAATCCCGTCGGGAGGCGATTCCATGGCGCCTGATGAGACGCTTACCGTCGACGAGCTCCGTGAGATCTGGGCCGCCCTTACTCCGGACGAGCGGCTCGTGGGTTTCGAGAGCCTTCATCGAGGAGACGCGGACGACTTCTTCCTCGGCCTCAGCGCAGAAGATCAGGCGCAAATCCTTCACGAAATGCCTGCGACGGAACGTCGTCTCTGGATCCGCCTTCTCGCTCCGGACGACGCCGCCGACGTTCTGCAGGAGAGCTCGCCTGTCGGGAGAAAGGAGTTGCTGGGACTCCTCGACGAGCACACCCGCACGGAGGTCGCCGCCCTTCTCGCCTATGCCGAGGACGCTGCCGGCGGCCTCATGAGCCCACGGTTCGTACGACTCCGGCCGGAGATGACCGTAGACGAAGCCATTCGCTACTTGCGACGGCAGGCGCAGGAGCACGTCGAGACGATCTACTACGCCTATGTCATCGACACCGTTGAGCAGCACCTTCGAGGCGTGGTGTCGTTTCGGGATCTCTTTGCGTCGCCGAGCGATCGACGCCTCTCGGAGGTCATGCGCGAAGATGTCATCACTGTCCCCGAGGATATGGATCAGGAAGCGGTCGCCAAGCTCATCGCACGTCACGACCTGAACGCGATCCCGGTCGTCGATGCCGAAGGGAGGATGAAAGGGATCGTCACCGTGGACGACATCGTCGACGTCGTTCAGCAGGAGGCCACGGAAGATATTCAGAAGCTCGGCGGCATGGAGGCACTCGACACGCCGTACCTCCAGACCGGGCTCCTGGCGATGGTCAAGAAACGAGCAGGCTGGCTCTCTGCGCTCTTTATAGGCGAGATGCTGACGGCGAGCGCGATGTCGTCTTACGAGGAAGAGATCGCTCGCGCGGTCGTCCTGGCGCTCTTCGTCCCGTTGATCATCTCGAGCGGAGGAAACTCTGGCTCCCAGGCCACGACGCTCATCATCCGGGCGATGGCGCTCGGAGAGATCGCCTTGCGCGATTGGTGGCGGATCGTTCGGCGCGAACTCGCCGCCGGATTCATGCTCGGAAGCATCCTTGGGACCCTCGGCCTCGTGCGCATCGTCGCTTGGCAAGCCCTCTTCCATACCTACGGGCCCCACTACGTTCGAGTCGCCGCGACCGTCGCATTGAGCCTCGTCGGTGTCGTTACCTGGGGGACGATCTCGGGCTCGATGCTGCCGTTCGTGATTCGTCGGCTTGGCTTCGATCCTGCAAGCGCATCGGCTCCGTTTGTCGCGACGCTCGTCGATGTGTCGGGGCTGGTGATCTACTTCAACGTCGCCCAGGTGATTCTTCGAGGGACGCTCCTCTAGTAGAGCGATGCAGAAGAACGACGTCCGACCCCGCGCTCCCCAGATCTCCACCGACAGATGGATGGCTCGTTGCCCTCGCGGCCGCTCGAGCGCGAGCGCGCACGACACGAGCATCTCACGTTCGAGCTCGGTTCGTTCGGGAGACGGCCTGCCTCGGCTTTCGTCCGACCTTGGGTGCCGTCGCGCTTCGTTCGATGAGCAGCACCTTGCTCGCACGCGCGCTAGGGACGTTGACCAGATCGGCGACCGTGACCCCGAATTGGTTCGCCAGGCCGAAGAGAGTCTCGAGCGTCGGGTTCTCCCGACCGCGCTCGATCTCCTGGTAGTGGCGCAACGTCACGCCCTCGACCTGTTCCTGCGTCAGGCCGGCGAGCCAACGAGCCCGCTTCAGATTGACGCCGACAGCGGCGCGGAATCGCGCGAAATCCACCGGGCGACAGTCGCAAGACGAGCTACTCTAAACCAGGCTACTATAATAGCTCATATTTCGAGGTCGCACCGGGGGCATCGGCGATGACGTCAACGCGCAAGGAGAACTCGTTGCTTCCGGCCGAAGCTGTGCGCGAGATGTATCGGCGCGGGCTCGACCTACTACCGGGAACGAGCTTCGTTTACGCCGTCGTTGCCGCTGACGGTCGAGAACTCGCCGTCGTTCTGAGCAACGCATCGGAGGGCATCGTGGAGGTGTCGTGTCGGGATGCGCGTGCATGTGATGAGCTCCGACGACTCGTGGGCTTTCGCGTGGCCGGCACCGTCTCACCGGCACTTAGGCAGCACCGGCTACCGAGCAGGTCCGAAACCGCGATCGCGGACGTCATCCCCCTCGTCGACGTCCGGACGAGGGTGTCACGAGCGCAGCGGTAAGGTTTCCCGCCGGTCCGTTCTACCGGCGAGCCGAGACGTTCGACGACCGGCACGACATACGCATCGGCGGAATGAGCTTGGCCTCGGACCGACAGGCTAGACTCGACCTGACCGTACGCGTAGGCCGCGAGCTCGTGCGCCGCGGCCTGAACAGTCATGCGTCGGAGGCGCGTCGCTACTACACAGCCATCCGCGATGGTCGCGTGCCCGACCGATGGGGCCACGAGATGATCGTCGAATGGGCCAGACTGCTTCGCGTCCCGCCGCATGAGCACGACTACGCGGTACACCCCCAGATGTGGCGCGAGTGCTGCGATCGACCGAGGACGTATACGGCTGCGGTCTTCCCGGGCGGCTCGAAGCACGTCTGCGAATCTTGCCGATCCGTGTGGCTGGAGCTGAAAGCGCCAACGAAAAAAAGCTGAAGGCCACCGAGCTAGCGCTCGGTGGCCTTCAGCCGTGTTCGTTCTTCGCCTCGGGGGAACGTCCCCGACGACTTTCTCAGGAAGGGATGGCGAGCGCCTCTTGCGTCTTCGGACCGACGACGCCGTCGGGCGTGAGTCCTCGCGACTCTTGGAATGCAACGAGCGCGGCTCGCGTCTTCGGGCCAACGACTCCGTCGATTGACCCAGGATCGAAGCCGAGCTCTTTCAGTCGTGTCTGCACGCCGCGCACGGTGCTCAGGTCGATGCCGTCGGGCGACGCGACGACCCACGAGGGAACACGCCCCTTGTAGTCCTGCTGAATGAAGTCGACGTCGACCCAGACGCGGTTCGGGTCATCGTTGCTCGGCCAGTGGATCTCCGGCCAGAGCTGGTACATGCAGTAGCCGCAGTTCGGTTCGCCGAGCTCGCCGAAGCGATCGACGACGCGTGCCGGCGCCTTCCAGTAGCGCACGACCTTCAAAGCGTAGAGCTCCTTGCCGGTCAACGGCTGCGGCGAGCCGATGTAGAGCCCCGGCTGATAGCCCGCGTTCGCAACGGCGTCGGCCCACGCGTTGATCTTCGCGATGAGCTCGGTGGCCGGCGTTCGATACGCCGTCATCCCTTCGAGGTCGAGCCACACGGTGCAGCCCGCCGGCAGAGAGAGCGCCTTGCACTGCGCGACGGCGGCCGGGCCGTCGTACCGGCCCGCGAGCGTCACGGGCATGAACGCGAGGCCGGCGTCGAGGACGTGCCGCAGCGTCGCCGGCGACGTGACGCCGAGATACAGGACGACGAAGTCGATCCCGGATGACTTGAGACGGCGCGCCTGGGCGGCCGTCCCTCCAAGCGAGTACGGGTACGAGTCGACGCCGCGCGCGCCGACCCTCGCCGGCTCGGCCCTCACGACGTCTTCCTCCCCTCCGCGGCTTCGAGCTCTTCGCGGAGCGCGTCGTCGCTGACCTTGATCATCGCGCCGCGAATGGCGGCCCGAATCGCTTCCTTGGGCGTCCCTGCGGCGAGCGCGCGAGCGACGTCCTCGACGATGTCGTGGTTCGCGAGCAGGAACTTCCCCGTCTCGAGCAAGAACGACTCGGCGGTGCTCACTGGAGCCCCTCGCGCTGCTTGCACGACTCGTAGCGGGCGAGCGCATCGTCCTTCGACTTCTTCTCGGCGTAGTAAGCGGTGCGCGCCTCGTCACGACACTTCGCGAGCTTCTCGGAGACGGCATCACCGGCGATCGCGGTTTCGATCTCCGAGAACGACGGACCGCATCCCACGAGAACGGCGGCGAGAGCAACGGCGGCGAGTCCGCCGTTCAGCACCTTGAGCGCCGGACCGCCAGGACCCGCCGGAGGAGGAGGCCCGCCGCCGTCTCGATGCACGAAGAGCGCGGCGAACACGGTCGTCGCCATCGACACGATCGTTGCGGCCGCGCCCGGCGTGAAGACGTGGGCGAGGATGATCGCCGCGAACAGGATCGCGAGCACGGCGACGAGTTGCCAGGGACTGAACTTCATGATGCTTCTCCTTCGTCTCGCCGCACACGACGGCGCTGGCGCGGCACGTCCGCGCGAGTTGCGTTCGCGACCGCTCGAGGCGGTCAGCGAGTTGGCGCGCGACCTCGCCGCATGAGCGCGAGGCTCAGCGGTGGCGCGTCGGCGCTGTCGGGACCGCTTCGCCTACGGCGCGATCGTGATCCCGTAGAGCGCGCCCAAGCCTTCGAGTCCCGCCTCAATGTCGCCCTGAGAGAGCGCGCCGGCGTAGACCAGACATCGGAGGATCGGTCCGGCCGCGCTCGAGAAGACGTCGGGAACGGTCCAGTTCCCGAGGAAGAGACCCGTGATCAGGTTGTGGGCGCCGACGGCCGCCGTCGACACGCTCGTCTTGGAGTTCGCGTAGAGGATCGAGGCGCTCCCGTTGAATACGGCGCACACGACGGACGGAACCTGTGCGGACCGACTCGTCACGACGAAGCCCGTCGCGTACTGTCCCCATCCCGTCGCACTACTGGCGTAGATGCAGAACGCTGGGCCACCCGCCGAGTTGAGGAAGTAGCGGTTGTTCGACGTTGCCTCATCGACGTGGCCAACGAGGAACACGGTCACGGGATTCGCCCCGACCATGAAGGAGAGCTCGTTGCTCGTTACGAGGAACTTCGTCTCGTTCGCGGGGAAGCGAACGGCGGGGAGACCGAGGTAGTCGAAGTGGCTCGCCTGGTAGAGAGGCTCGACGCCGGGCGGAGCCGTCGCGTGGAATCCGTTGCCCGACCGATCGAGCATGCTCGTTACGAGCCCGCCGTTCTCGACGACGGCGCGGGAGTCGAGATCGACAATGACGCTTCCGAGAGACGCGGGCTCGAACTCACGATGGCGAGCTAGGAGAACGATGCGATCGCTCATCCGAGCAGCCGAAAGCGCATGTGGGCCTGATTCTGTCCGACGAGGCCATAGGCCGTGCACGCGGATGAGTGAGCCGCCTCGAGCCAGTTGATCGCGTGGTAGCCGACGGAGAGCAGTCCGTCGTAGACGGCATACGCAACGTTCCACTGCGTCGCGACCACGCTCTGCAGTTGGGCATGAGACCGAGCGCTGTTCACGGTCGTCGAGTCGATGCCGATGCCGGGCCACATGGCGACGCCGGTGCCGGCAGGCAGACCGGACTGCGTGATGTGGACCTCTCCGTGCGCCGGTGTGACGAGGCCAACGACGACCTCGACCCTGTTGAACGTTTGCCCTCGCGCTTGGCGAAACGAGGCCGAGTTCCACGTCCAGCTCGACGTGGCGTCCTGGACGTAGCAGTCTCGCGGTACCTGGTTGTAGAAGTTCCAAAGGAACCGCTGCAGCTCCGAGTCTGTCGTGCCGCTCGACGAGGTCGCGCGGAGCGTGCCGAGGTAACGACGCCGGTGATCGGCGCTCTTCACGAGCACACCATCCCGCCGCGAGAGCGGCTCCGAGCGCGCCGTGTTGCTCGCCCACGGCGCGCCGATCTCGAGCGCGACGACGCCAGCGTCGAGATACGCGAAGACGTCGTGGTTGAAGCCACTCGAGAGGCCCGAGAGCACGAGCAGGACCTCCTCCGTCACGGCCCACTGCCACTGCTGTCGCGGCTCGTTCCAGAGCGCGAGCCCGCCGTGTCGGTAGGGCGTGAAGAACAAGGAGGAGCCGCTCACGTTCGAGGTTGGAACGGGCGTGCCGCTTTGCAGCGTGAGACGCCCGCCGACATCGCCGAGGGCCGAGAGCGGGAGACGCCATGCGGCACCGACACCCGAGCGAGTGAGAACGTCCCCTGCGACGCCGACTCCGTCCACGACATCGACGATCGAGGCCGTCTCGATGCCCGTCCCGCTACCGTTGACGACGAGCGCCTCGCCGGAGGCGAGGGCGAGGTCCGCGACGCCGAGGCCGGTTCCGCCCTTCGTCGCGGGGAGCGTCCCGGAGACGTCGTTCGTGCCGAGCATCACGTCGCGCGCGGCGGCGTCCTCGACACCTGCAGTCACATGACGGAAGCCCGAACCCGAGGGCGTGGACGAACCTCCGCCACCGCCGCCCCCTATGATCGTGACGTTCGTCCGGTTGTTCGCCTCGTCGTCAACGACGTCGACGCCCGCTCCGGCGAAGTTGAGCGTTGGTCGCTGGGGTACCGGAACGCCATCGTCGGCGATCGTGCGCGCGACGAAGAAGCGATCGAGCCACGAGATGTCGTTCTCTGCCATCGCCGCCCCTCAGCCGAGAACGTGTCCGAGCATTCCGAACTGGAAGTACGTCCCATTGGCAATGTCGCCGTAGAACGTGAGCGTGATGCCGCCGCTGATCTCGGTCCAATAGACGATGTGGTAGCCGACGCTCGGATAGCCCATGAACTCGGCGCGGCAGTAGTTGTAGAAGTTCGCACTCGAGATGCCGCCGTAGCGCTGCGCGTTGTTCACGTTCGTCGCGTCGAAGCCGAGCCCCACGGTCGCGCCCCAAGCGGTCGTTGTCGCGAGGACAAAGGTGGCGACGCTTAGATCGAGGAACGAAACATCGCCCGTAACGAACTCGACGCAGTTCGCGACGTTGTTGTTCGCGACGCGATAGGAGGTCCCGGCATAGGTCCACGAGTCCGCCGTCTCCTGCCGAAGCAGGGGACGCGGCACGCGGTTGTAGAAGTTCCAGAGGAAGCGCTGAGAGCTGGAGTCGCTCGTGAGGTTGCTGGACGTTGCGCGTAGTGTGCCGAGGTAACGACGCCGGTGGTCGGTGCTCTTCACGAGCACGCCGTCGCGTCGCGCGAGCGGTTCCGAGCGCGTCGTGTTGTTCGTCCACGCGGCTCCAATCTCGAGCGACACGAGACCTGCGTTCAAGACGGCGAAGACGTCGTGGTTGCGGCCGCTCGTGAGGCCGGACAGCGTGAGCTGGATCTCGTCGGTGATGACCCACTGCCATTGCTGCCGCGCCTCGTTCCAGAGGGCGAGCCCACCGTGCCTGTGCGGGGTGAAGAAGAGGACGCTCTGGCCGGTGAGGCTGGCGAGCGGGATGGGCGCTCCGGATTGAAGCGTGAGGCGACCGCCAACGTCACCGAGGGCCGAGAGCGGGAGACGCCACGCGGCGCCGATCCCCGAACGCGTGAGAACGTCACCGCCAACACCTGCGCCGTCCACGATCTCGACGATCGAAGCCGTCTCGATCGCGCTCCCACTGTCGTTGACGACGAGCGCTTCGCCCGGGGCGAGCGCGAGATCCGCGACGCCGAGGCCGGTTCCGCCCTTCGTCGCAGGCAGCGTTCCGGAGACGTCGCTCGTACCGAGCATGACGTCACGAGCCGCGGCGTCCTGCGTACCGGCTGTGACGTGGACGAAGCCCGTACCCGTCGGCGTCGACGAGCCCCCACCGCCACCGTTCGCCGTGACGTTCACGTTCGTACGGTTGTTCGTCTCGTCGTCGGTGACGACGACATCGCCGGTGAAGTTGAGCGACGGGCGTTGCGGTACGGCCGATCCGTCGTCTTCGATCGTCCGTGCGACGAAGAAGCGGTCGAGCCACGAGATGTCATTGGCCACGGCGCTTCCTCAGGGTGCTGCCGCCGTAACGAGGTAGAAGATTCGAACGAGGCCCTGCCTGCCGGCGGCTCCGGCGCCGCCGGCGCCGTTCGTCGAGGAGCCGACCCCGCCGCCACCACCACCGCCACCACCCGCGCCGTACGCGTCGGCTGGAGGTGCCTGTCCAGGCTGGCCTGCGACGCCCGCTCCAGAGGTATTGCCGTTACCACCGGACCCGCCGTGTCCTCCTCGACCGAACGCACTCGATCCACCACCACCGCCGCCTTCGCCGCCGAGGTTGGCTCCCACGTCCGCGCCGACGCTCCCCGCAAGACCGAGATTGCTCGGGCCAGCGTCGTAGTGGTTCTCCACGGACGGACTCCCGTGTTGAGCCGGACTCGCAGCGTGCGTGGTCGACCAGCCTCCCTCGCCGGGGGCCACGCAGGGGACGGGGACGACACCCCCCTGGGCCGAATTCGTGAAGTAGCCAGAACGGCCACGGTTCGTGCCCCGCGCCACGGTTCCACCGCCGGGACTGACCCAGACTTCCGGGAGCCCTGCGCGCCATCCCCCTGTACCGCCCTGACCGCCGAGCGCGACGCGCCGATGGATCTGCATCAGGGTGTCCATCCAGGTAATCGAGCTCGCGCCGCCGTCGCCGCCGTGCAGATTCATCTGCGCGCTTGCATTGGTCGGTGCTCCGGCGCCGCCTGTTCCGACGGCAATCTGAAGGAGCGTCCCGGCCTCGACCGAGGAGAGGAGGTGAACGAGCTGCGCGGCACCGCCACCGCCACCACCGCTGTGCCCCGTACCGCCACCGCCACCGCTGTTACCGCCTGCTCCGCCGCCACCACCGCCGCCGATGAGCTCGGCAAAGATCGTGTCGACGCCGTCGGGGACCGGCCATGAACCGGACGACGTGAATTCGACCATCTCCATCTTGCCGACGCGCGCCTGGAGAAGCGCCGTGCGATCGGCGAGCGCCTCGAACGCCACGTTGACGCTCGCGGCCGTACGCGCGTCGCCGTCGTCGGGGATGGAGAAGCTGACAGGGAAGCTGCCCGGATTGCCCGAGATCTGATGGGCCATCAGTCGAACTCCCAGAAGCGGCTCGTGGAGTAGTCGCGAGGCGAGAACGTCCGGATGCCGCTGCCGGTGTTGCCCCACGCGCCCCAGCGGCCATCCGGCATCGAGGAGGGGTTGCTCGGGTTGAAGGCGTCCAGATCGAACGTGAAGACGACGGCGCGCACCTGCGTGTGTGCGCCCTTCCACTGCGCGAGGAGCGCCTTGACCGCGTCATGCTCTTCTCGCGAGACGTCGTGCCCGATGCCGTACTCGTCCTCGCCCCACGTCGGCGCGCCCGCCGTATTGAGGAACGGCCCCGTCTTCGCCCAAGGCGGCGAGTAGACGATGATCCAGAGCTCCGACCAGAATCCGGCGCGATCGGGATGGGAGACCGAGTCCCAATCCCAGGAAGTCTGCTCACGCGTGATCGTGCCGTCCGTGCCGACGGTCACCATGAAGCCGGCGCGATTGACGACGCGGACACGCGGGCGCGTGGAGAGGTACTCGTGCAGCGTGAGCGCGATCGCGTCCATGCTGCCGGCGATGCGCCAGCGATCGAGCCAGCCGCGAAGGCGCGCGGCGTAGTCGGCGTCCGTCTCGTTCTGTCCGCGCAAGATCCCGCGCGTTCGACCGATGTACGAAAGCGCCGTCGACGTGCCGAGGCCCGGAAGCCGCGCCGTGAGTCCTTGCGTGAGAACCTCCATGGCGGCGTCGAGCGGCGCGACCATCGCCCAGATCAAACGAAAGCCAACGGTTCGCCCTGAGGACGGTCGGTCCGAGAGCCACGGAGGGACGTACTTCCGTATCGCGTCGCGGAAGCGCACGAGCGCGCTCAAGAGACCTCCACGATGCGCACGGTGATTGTCGTGGCGAGCGTCGCGACCTCGCCGGGGCCGAGCGCGACGTCACCACCGACACCATCGACGTCGTAAATGGAGACGTGCGCGCTCTTGACGACGCCGGAGATGAAGTCTCCGTACAGGTAACCCTGCGTGCTCGGTGGCTTCGGGATCCCTCCAATGGGATAGGCCCTGATTTCGGAGACGAGCGCGCTCTCGACCGCGGCCCGGATGTCGTTTGCCGACACGCCGCTCGTACGCTTCGCCCATACGGTCAGGGTTCGCGTCAGCGGCACTTCGACGGCCGGCAGCACCACGACCGTGACGGAGTCGGGACGCGCGATTGCCTCGATCGACGCCGCGACGTACTCGATGTCCGTCGAGCTCGGCGCCCCCGAGGGGGACGCCAAGTAAACCGTCACGACGCCCGTGCTCGAGGACGGCGAGACCTGCTGGCGGTTGATGTCGACAGCAGATCCGTCGGGACGGCGCGCCTCGCGGACGGCGAACGCGTACGCGTCGCGCGGTCCGCGTACGGAGAGGGCCGCGAGCTTGTTTCGGCACGCGGTGCGGAGCTCGTCATCGGTCTCGGCGTCGCTCCCGACGACGGCTTCGGGGTTCGTGACCGCGACGCCCAGAATGAAGGTCTCGAGCGACGTGATCGCGCCTGGCGGCGCCGAACTCGCTGCGCCGACCTCCACCGCGCGGATCGCGACGAGCTTCGATTCCGCGGGATTGAGCGTGAAGGGCTCGGCGTTCGTGTACGCCTTGCCCTCGTCCGCCCAAAGCGCGCGGACCTCGTCCGCGTTGAACGCGTAGATGCCACCGCCCGTGTTCGTGAAGAGCAGCTCGCCGGTGGCAAACGTCGCTTCGCGCCGCGCGACGTTGAAGACATGCTGAGCGAGCAGCGTGAGCCACGGCCCCTGGGCGGTCTCCAAGAAGCCCGCGCGGATCGCCGCCGCCATGAGCTCGGTGAAGCCCGCGTACGTCCTTGCGACGACGGCCAGGATCGTGCGCGCGACACCACCCCGTCGCCACGAACGCGCGGGGATGCCGAGCGTTTCGAGCTCCGCCAGGAACGTTTCGAGGACTTCGTCGGCGCTCTTCGGCTCGATCAGCTCTTCGATCGAGATCAGGCGACCCTCCGCAGTACGCCGGCGGCGTCGTACTCGAGCGTGAGCCCGAGCTCGTCATCGTCGGCTTCAATCTGGATGTCGATCCGGAAGCTGCCTTCTTCGATCTCGGCGATCGTCGCGGCGACGAGCGTCACGCGCTCGTCCTTCTGGAGCTCCGCCTCGATCCGCCTCGTCAAGCTCGGATCGAGCTCGCCCGAGAGCATGTCCTCGATGCCGAGGCCGCGGTCGGGATCGTCGATGTTCGCGCCGCGTGGCTCGATGAGACGGTGGTAGAGATCCTGGGCGAGCTCCTCGAGCTCGTCCGCCGTCTCGGCGCCAAACGGGCTGGCGTCGTCGAAACAACGTAGTTCGCGCACGGATCAAACGGCTTTTGTGCGGAGGGAGTAGTTCGTCGGGAGCACGGTGGTCGTCGCGAGGGCGGCGGCTGCTGCGGCTGCGGGCTGCGCGGTGCCGCCCGAGATGGCCGCGACACCGGGGAAGTTGAAGAAGGCTTGGAGCGCACCCGCGAAGGTCACGACGGCCGAGACGAACGCGGCCTGCGACGCCTGCGTCGCGATCCCCGTCGCGAGCTCGTTGCCTCCGTAGAAGGAGACGACGGCGGGTTGCGCGGGATCGCCGTCGAGGAACACCACGGCGCATTCGGTGCCGGGCGTCACGAGCTCGCTCTTCAGCCCCGGAGCGCCGTACCAGATCGGCAACGCGATGGAGTCGGGGACGCCGCTCGTCTTCCTCACCGCCTGCAGCGTCAGTCGGCCGTCCGGTCCCTGGGCGACGACGCGGTAGCGATGCGGCTTGAGGTACAGCGTCCGGCCGCGTTCTCCGACGAGCGCCGATAGCAACCCGACGAGCCTCGTCGATGCTCTCTCGCTGCACCACGCGGTCGCCCGTGCCCCACCCGCGCTGAACGTTTGCTCGACGTCGCGGATCGTCGCGGTGCCGAAGCGCGCGTCGACGAGGACCGTTCCCGGCGAGACGATGTCGTCGCTTGCGATCTCGGCGCGCTGCTGCTCGGGATCCCAGTCGAGGATCTCGACGGTGAGCGGGTTGGCGGGCAGCGTCGCGCGCGGACCGACGATCGTGATGCCCGAGGCGAGCTCGACGTACCAGTCGCGCCCGGCGAGCACGCGCGACGCAGGCCCCGCCGAGCGCATGTAGTCGACCCCGAGGCGCGATGGCGACGCATCGACGGCCTTCTCTCCGACCTCCGCCGCCGTGGCGCCGATCACTGCAGCGGAGAAGATGCCGACGTCGTTGTGGAAGTGCCGCGCAGAGACGGTCCGGTGCCAGCCTCCGCCGCCCCCGATGATTCGCGCTCGCGCCTTCTCGCCGAACTTCCCCGACGCGTCAGGATCGACTGTCCCGAGGAGCACGGCCGTCCCGATCTTCAGGATCGCAGGGCCCACCGGGACCATCGGCACCGTCTCGAGGTCGAAGTCGGCGTCCGCGATCCAAGCACCTGACCACGGTTGGAACAGGCGCACGGACGTCGCCGTGAGACCGTTGACGGCGAGCGTCGTCATAGGAGCTTCTCGAACTGCGCGCGGAGCTTCTGGATCTCGAGCTCCGCTGCGTCTTGCGCGGTCGGGATCGTCACTGGCGCATTCGGGATCGCCGCGATGGGCTTCGCGATCGCCGGCTTCGGCCTACGGAACTCGAGGAGATGGATAGTGCAGGACCAGAGTCCGTAGTCGTCTTGCTCGAAGGCGGTGACGCTCTCGACCTGGACCTCCGTGATGTCGAGGAGCTTGAGGACGGGATGATCGATCGAGAGCGCGAACTGACCCGGCTTCTTGAAGAGGACGGTCTTGGCGAAACGCTCCCACTCGGCGAAGTGCTCCTTCTCCCAGAGCTCGATGAGGACGTCGCACTTTCGGATCTTGTCGCCGTGGTAGACGGTCGAGCCACCGGACGCGCCATACGGTTCGCGGACGTCCCACTTGCGCTCGAGGGCGCCGCTGGTGATCGTCGCCTTCCCCGGCGACTTCATCCCGCCGAGTACAATGTGGTCCTGCTCCGGGAACGTCGCGCCGGAGATGATGTCCGCGACGCTCACGCGCTCACCGGGATCCCGGCGGACACGAGCACCTCTTCGAGCGCCTTCGTGAGCTGTTGGAGGAACGCCGGGCTCGTGAGCTGCTTCGCGGCGTCGGCGCCTCCCGCGTGGATCGTGATCGGCATGTGGATCGTGACGGCGCCGCCCGCGCGAGCGCCGGCCGCGCCTCCGGCGGGCGTCGTCGCCATGTCGTCGAGGGCTCGCGCCGCCGCGGGCGTGCCGTCGGAGACACCCTGGGCGTACCCGTCGGCCGTGTTCGCGCCGAAGCCCGCGAACACCTTCGACGGAGACGAGATCCCGAGAGCGGACTTGAAGCCGCTCTTCACCTTCTCCGCGAGACCCGTGACGGTGTTCGCGAGGGCGTTCGCGCGGCCGGTGATGCCGTCGATGAGCCCGTCGACGATGCTTCGACCGAGCGCGCCCCAATCGAGGTCGTGGAGGTACTTCCCGAATGCTTCGGACTGTTCCTGCAGCCAGGCGAGCGCGACGATGGGAGCGGCGTACGCGGCGGCGAGCGCCGCGAGGGCGACGCCGAGGATCGCGACCGCCGATACGACGCCGAAGATGACGTACTTGCCCGTCGTAAGGGCAAGGCTCATCAGGTCGATGTTCTTCAGAAGGTCGCTGTCACCGAACGTGCGTCGTAGCCAGTTCCGGAGCTGCAGAACGCCGATGCCGATCTGCAGGAAGCCGATGATCATCCCCTGGATGAACCGCTTCGCGATCGGAGCGACGGCCTCGAAGGACTTCGCGAGGCCGCTGCCGATGGTCTCGACCAGGAACTTGAGCGTCGCGCCGGAGACGGTGGAGTCGTCGAAGACGGACGCGATGTGATCGAGCCCGCGGAGGAGCGGCTCGAGATTTACGCCGCTCGTGAGCTTGTCGAACCGCTCGCGCAGCTTCGACCCCATCACGTCGAGGTCGAACATCTTGCGGAGGTTCACTCCGCCGAACTTCCGCTCGACGGCGGTGCGCAGGGCCGCGGCACCGTTCTCGAGCGAGACGCGTCCCTCGCGGAGCGCCTGGCGCGCGGCGGCGACGCCGCCCTTCATCTTCTCGCCGAGCGAGCGGGCCAGATCGTCGAAGGCGATCCCGGTGCCCTGGAGCTCGAGCGGGTTGACGTAGAAGCGCTGCGAGAGACGTCCGCGCTCGACGAGCTCGCGGAGCTTCGCGCCGGCGTCGTCGCCGAGCGCGGCGGACGCCTGCCCGATGGCGTTGAACGTGTCGACGAGGGTCTGGCCCTGGACGCCGTTCTTGATCAGCGAGATCGCGAGGTCGTTGAGGGCCGACTTCGCGGTCGGGACCTTGTTCGCGAGCGCGTCGACCTGCGAGCCGAGCGCCTGCGCCTGTTGCGCGGATCCCGTCGCCGCCTCGCGCATCAGCGCCGCCGAGCGAGCAGCGTTGGCGCCGTTCAGTACCCAGCGAGCGAGAGAGACGGCGCCGGCACCGACGGCGACCGTGATCGCGACGACGGCCGCGGCGAGGCCCGCGGCGGCAAGCGTCGCGACGTTCATCGCGGTGCTTCCGCTCGTGAAGACCTCTTTGAGCTGAGCGAACTTCTGCTTCAGTGACGAGATCGGGCCGAACGCGAGGTCCTTCGTCTTCGCGTTGAGCTTCTTCGACTGCTCGGTGAGCTTCTCGTAGGTCGTCCCGTGCTTCAGGATGGCGAGGCTGGCGGCGCTGACTTTGTCCTTCTCGGCCTGCAGTTTCGCGTTGAGCTCCTCCTTCGCCTTCTTGACGGCGTCCGTGTCGCCGCGAAGGCGACGCATCGCCGCGTTGATGCTCTTGATCGCGTTTTCGCCGCCCTGGACGCGAGTGCGCAGCGCCTCCAACGACTCGGCCGCGTCCTCGGCCGAGCCCGAAACGTTGTCTTCGAGGGTGACCGAGAAGCGTGCTTCTTCGTTACCCGTCGCTGCCATGGGTGAGCGCTCTCAGGTCACGTGCCGCTTCCGCGAGGAGCAGCGCGCCGACCCTGGCCTTGCGCACGCTGCTGTCGTCGTCTCCACCGCGAACGAGTGCGTGGATGCACTCGCCGGCTAGCCACGTGCTTCGCTTCGCCTCGCGGTGGAGCGTCAGAATTTTCCCGCTTCGCCGTTCGCCTTTGCGCCGTAGAGCGTGGCAAGCGCGTTAGCGCAGCGGAGCGCAACGCCAGGACGGCGGCCGACAATCTCGAGGTACTTCTCCTTCGACGGGTGCACCACGTTCGGGAAGACGTACTCGTGGACGTCGGCGTCCTGGATCTTCGAGGCCTGGAAGCGCGTGTGGAGCACGGCCTCGCCGAGCTTGACCGCGATCGGTCCCTCGAGCGTTTCGACGATCTCGAAGTACGCCCCACGCGGGCCGAGCTCCTGCTCGAGCCGCCCATCGAGCTCGAGAACTTCGAGCTCCCGTGCGGCAGCAGCTTCGCGCGCGGCGATCTCCTTGGCTTCCTTCGCGGCGCGCGCGGCAGCGAGCCGATCCGTCGTGTCGGACATGTTCTCGTTCCTCTCTGTTCGTGGTGCTGTTCGGGCTCCGCTCAGAGCGGGACAGCCCGGACGACGGAAGCGAGGCGCTTGCCGTTCTTCACGATCTCGAGGCATCCGATCGTCACCTCGGTGAGGAGCTCGTCGATGCCTTCCTGCTGCGCGTCCTTGTCCCCGTCGATCGTGCAGCCCGTGCAGAGGACCGTGATGGGAGGCTGGAGCGGCTCGATGTACTGAACGATGAGCGTGAACTCGGCGTCGCCGTACGAGCCGAGACCTTTCAACGTCAGGTAGGTCGTGAGCTTGTCGAAGCTGTCGCGCAGCATCGTCATCGAGCACGACGGCACGCTGTACTTGCCGCTCGTCTTGCCGAGCGGGCGGCCATCACGCTTCGCGCCGTGAACTACCTTCCGCTCTCGCTTTTGCTCGTAGTCGAAGGCGGTAATGCCGTTGTAGGGGATGCCGTCGAACTTGAACGAACACGAGTTCCACGACAGGATCGTGTTGTTCACTCGGATGATGTCCGTCACTGCTACACCTCCGAATCAGGCCGCCGGGGGAACGACGATCCGCTTCACGAACTTCGAAGTGACCGCGAACCTCTTCACGTAGGCGAGCGCCGAGACCTGGATCTCGGCGTTGAGTACGGCGCCGGCGTTCGACGAGAGGTCGTCGGTCCGCGAGAGAAGGAAGACCGCGCCGCTCACGCGCCCGGGCGTCACGAGCTGCTTGTCGAGCTCCGCCTGAACGAGCGCCTCGATCTCCTGAGCGTCCTCTTCGAGGATGAAACCGGTCGCGCGATCCTTTCGCACGCCTTGGGACAGCCGGTTCGTGAGGAGCTGGAAGGCGATGTCGCACGCCTTGTTCATCACGCGGGCGTGCTGCCAGAAGACGTAGTCCGAGCCGCTCGGCGAGAGGAGCAGCGGGTTCGTGATGAAGGTGCCCTCGCGCCCGTGGAACGAGCGGAGCGTCGTCAGCCGGAGATCGTCGAGGCCCGGGTAGAGTGCTTCGTCGTGGAAGAGTGGGTTGCCGCGGTCGTCGGCGATCTGGTAGCCGGCGATCGGTCCGTCGGCGACGAAGGCCGCGTCACGCGAGATGTCGCTCGCCATGCCGCGCGCCGCGAACCCGATCGAGACGGGCCGGCGCATGCGGATGCCGCGCAGCGACGAGACGACATAGCCCTGGTCGGCGCAGACGCAGCCGCGGATGCTCGACGCGCTCCCGAAGGCGGCCGTCATCGCCGTCGCGTATTGCGCCTCGGTTTGGGTGGCGGCGTCACGCGGGACGGCGTTCGCCACGAACGTCTTGAACTTGCCTTCGGCCTCACGAGCGGAGAGCCACAGGTCGAGCGTCGCGACCATGGTGGCGTCCGCCTCTGCGACGACGAGCAGATCTGACCACGCGCCTCCGTAGGTGCGGAGAGCCTCGAGAGCGTCGACGAGGTCCGCGTTGGTCGAACGCGGTCCCTTCGTCGAGAAGGAGACCTTCTGGCCGGGGAGGATTGTGCCCGCGCCGACGTCGACCGTGACGCCGCTGTTCGGAATCGTGAGCGACGTGGCGGTGCCGAGCGCCTGAAAGGGGCTGTTCGTGAGGCCGCCGTCGAGGCTCGTCGTGTACGTGATACCGGCGACGCCCTGCGTCCCGCCATTGCCGTAAGTGATGAGGATGTCGAAGTCGTCGAGAATGTTGGCAGGCGTCGCGACGGTGTGCGTGGCCGTGCCGCCGCCGGTGGTCGTCACCGTCCCCGCCGTGGCCGCGGTCGAAGCGGCCGAGCGGATGAGCACGACCGGCTTGCCGGCGACATCCATGTGGTACGCCGCGACCTCGACGAGCGGACCGAACCCGTGCTCGGCGAGCGCCAGATCACGGCGCGCGAACGCACCCGGTTGGTTCGGCGTGCCGTGCTGCGACGGCGCGATGATGGCGAGGATCCCGTCGGCGCTCGGCTTGACGACGCCGGTGTTCCCGTCGCTCTTGAAAATACTGACGCTCGGAAGCAAAGCTGCACCTCCGTCGGCGGGCGTGGCGGCTCAGCCGCTTTGGTCCGCGAAACGCTTCGTGATCGCGCCCGTCGGGAACGCGACGTCGGCCTCCGCGTCGAAGAGCGGGTGCCGGAAGATGAGGCCCGCGCGGAGCTCGCGTCCGAACGCGTGCTCGACGGGTTCGACCGTCCACGTCACGTCGGTCCACGTGGCGTTTACTCGTGCGGTTTGCTGCACGGCGCGGACGACCCACTCGAAGAGCGTCTCGACCGCCTCGATCTGCGCGGCTTCGTCGGTCGGCTTCGACCTGTCGAAGGCCCACACGGAGACGACGAGCTGGCGCTCCCAATCGAAGAGCGCCCGCGTGGTGATCGTGTTCGGCGCCGTGCCAAATGTCCGGGGCCCGGGCTGCTGCGTTCCGACGATGCGACCGCCGCGGCCCGCGTCGTCGCTCGGCGTGAACACGACACGATTGGCGCCGCCCGGTCCCTGGTTGACCTGCTTCGTCCGCTCGCGCCAGCCGAGCACGACGACGGGCCGCTCCGACGGATCGAAGCGCGCGTCGAGGTACGCGCGCACCGAGTCGACGAGCGCGACGAGTCCTGACTTGATCGCCAATCAGCGGCCTATCGCTGTGCGGAAGGCCCTCGCCGCTGCGGCGCGGAGCACCGCGGCGAGCCTCGGCGGCATGCTCGCGCCGCCCTCGGGGAGGATGGGCCGTCGCTCCTTCCCCTTCGATCGATGATGGAAGACGTACGCGCCCGAGAGCTTCAGGATGACGGCGACGCCGCGCGCGACCGCGGTCACTGCGCCTGCGGCGTTCGCAAGAGCGCGGCTGCCGTCCCGCTTCGGTGGCCACGGGCGACCCTCGACGTCGGTGCCAGCGGCCGCGGTCTCACGAACGAGCTTCTCGACGTCGGGAGCCGCTTCCTTCGCTGCGTCGATCGCGAGGTTCCGCAGCCGGCGGATCTTCGCGGCGAACGCGTCAAGATCGGCGGTCATCCGCTCGGCCGCCGTCGCGCTGGTGATCCGTCCACACGTACGGGCTCGTCTCGGAGTACCCGAGCGGGCCACCGCGAGAGACGCCTTCGACGCGCTTGTCCTCTCGGAGAGGGAGCTCGACGAGCCCCTTCTCCGAGTCCGCGGCTTCCTTCAGCCAGGCGAGCGCGTCCGCCTTGTTCTCCTGGATGATCGCGTCCTGGGCGGACCCAGGGTTGTACCCGCGCTTTTGCCAGAGGACCGCCGCGACGACCTGCGCCACGTTCCACCGGAGCGCCTCCGGGTAGGGAGATGAGAACGGCGCCGCGTACCGCTTCGCCAATCGCGCGTCGAACATGCGCGACACCGCTTCCGCGACGCCGTTGACGGTCCCCGGGTAGAGCGCCTCGAGCGCGTCGACGTCGCTCGCCGGCATCGAGCCGACGAGCTTCACGTAGTCGATGTCGACGTAGGCAGGCACGACGCCCTCAGGTCGCCTGGGCCTTGAACATCAGGTACGGGTGGCCGTACCCGAGCACGTTGCGGCCCTTGCAATGCCACTCGAGCTCGTCGGCCCGCGCGAGCACCGCGTCGATACCGGTGCCGCCGCCCTGACCCGTGTAGTAGTTGATCCGGAAAGGCTCGCGATCGACGTAGACGAACGCGCCGAGCTGCGACGCCTTCGAGAGCTCCTCGCACGCGAGGAACCACGTCGTGTCGCCTTCGAAACTCGCGAGCTCGTCGGCGACGACGGGCTGCACGAGACCCATGGACGCGATCAGCGCTTCGACGTCGGCCGAGCCGCCACCGCCACCGCTCACCGCCTGGGCGATGAACTTCGCGTTGGTGAGCTGGACCGCCCGCTGCTGCATCCGCGGCGGGACGAGGAGCGTGGTCGCGCGGAGGTAGCGCGGATCCTCGCCGTTCGGCATCCGGATCGACTTCACGTAGGCGATCGCCTTCGAGAGGTTCACGATCGCCACGTCGAGCGGGACGCTGTCGTCGATGGGCAGCGCGCCCGGGTAGAGTCCGGCGGCCGCGCCCGTGAAGACGTTCGCGAAGACGCCGTTGTCGGCGTTCACGCCGTTGACCGGATGGTCCGCGGCGAAGAACGTCTTCTGGTCGTACGTCGTGTTCCCCGCGACGTGGCCGCTCTTCAGCGCGTTGGCGAACTGCTTCTGCGGCCAGTACGCCATGTATGCGCCGACGTCGCCGGCCCACTTCGTCGCGAGCTCGACACCGTTGCCGTCCAAGTCCTCGAACTGCTGGCGCTTGAGGCGGAGGCCGGCGCCGGCGTTCTTGGACTCGAAGGTCGTGTAGATCGCGACGAGGTCTTCGAAGACCATCTTGCCGCCGCTGCGGCCGAGGTCTTCGATCTTCGCGGTCGTGAGGAGCCAGTTGACGAGCTCCTTCTTCGCCCCGGACTGCAAGACCTTGCAGAACCGGGACCAGTACATGTTCTCGGAGAGCCGAACGTATTCGTTCTCCTCGATGCTCCTCATGTTCGACTCGAGGTCGAACAAGAACTCCGGAGTCAGCGCGCCCATGTCACTTCACCTCCACCGCGACGCCGAGCGTGGCGTCGATGGCCCAGGCCGTTCCGAGGACGGAGCGCGTGCTCGTCGCGCCGGAGATCGAGACCGTCTGGTCATCGACCGCGTAGACGTCCTTGCCGATGTCGTTGGCCGTGACGGGATCGGTCGCGTCGTTCTTGAACCAGAGGACGCGGATCTCGCGCTTCAGGTGGACGACGACGTCCTTGTCGGCGCCCGACGTGTTCGCGACGGTCTCGTTGAACGTCCCGAGCGCGAAGAGGTCGGACTGTCCGGCCGCCGTCTCGGCGGGGATGCACTTCGCGACGGACTGGTCGTACATCGCGATGCCGCCCTTGAAGGCGGTCTTGCCGGTGGGGAGCTTGAACGTCTGGTACGCCCAGGTCTCCTCACGAAGCCGGCGCTCGGCGGTGAGAGCAGCCATCACGCACCTTCCTTCTTGGAGAGGCGGATGCGGCGCGCGTCCTCCGCCGTGAGCACGGGGAAGTACGAGTGCATGCCCTCATGGCGAATGGAGGCCTGCCGCTTGACGAGCCCCATGCGCTCGTCGAGCTTCCTCTTCTCGTCGGCAGGGAGCCGTGACGCCCCGCCTTGTCCATGCGTCGCGCCGCGCGTCGCCTGGATCGTCTCCGTCGTCTTCGGCGTGGGCTTCTCCGCCTTCAGCGGGAGCGCCGCGCAGATCTCGCGCACCGTCGCGAGCGGCTTCTTCTCGAGAACCTTCGCGAGCGCCGCCGACATCTCGCGGCTCGCGAGGATGGTTGCGCGCTCCTTGTCGTCGCGCTCCTTTTCGAGCACCGCGAGCTTCGCGTTGACCTTGCGGAGCTCCGCGTCGATCGACGCGACGACGGACGTGTCCTTCTTCTCGGGCGGAGGAGCGTCGGGCTCGTCGTCATCCTCCGCGTCCGTCTTCTTCTCGGGCGCGGGCTCGGACTCCGGCGGCGGCTCCTCGGCGTCGGCCTTCGCCGGCGCCGAAGGCTCGTCTTCCGCGTCCTTCTTCTCGGGCTCTTCGCCGTCGAACGCGGACTTGATCGCGGCCCATGCCGCGGCCCTCTTCTCTTCATCGGCGCCTGACAAGGCGGCCTTGACGTCCTCGTAGTTCATCGAGGCTCCTTTGGTGACCCTCGACGCGAGGGCGGTTACCGAGTGCGTCGCCGGCAGATTCGTGATCGCCAGGTTCAGCAGGCCGAGGACCTCTCCGGTGACGGGGTCCTGGTCGTAGGCGGGCGAGTGGTATCGCCACTCCGGAGGCTCCTTCGTGAGCCCGTCGCGGACCGTGTCGGTCCACTCGACGTCACGCGCCCAGAGCTCTCCGTTGCGGACTTCGATCGAGAACCATCCGACCGCGCGCCGCGACTCGAGAGGCGCGTCGACGTTCAGCGACAGATGGTCGATGTCGATCGGGTATCGGTTCCCGCGATCTGCTTGCTGCGCGAGCAAGAGCGCGGCGGATCGATCCGTGAACAACGTCGGCCCGGCGTCGGTCGGGTTCAGACCGGCGCGCCAGATCCGAAACGCGGTCGGCGGCCCATCGGGCTCGGCGCGTTCGACGCCATCCGACGCGAGAGCGTCGAGGCGTCGCAAGACTCCTCTGTGCACGTTTAGGCCTCCGGTTGGTCCGGCGCGTCGCTGTCGAAGTCCACGTCGACGGACTCGAGGTCGGGCTGCGGCTCTTCCACGCCGTCGACGTCGGGGACCCCGTCGCCGTCCGAGTCCTGCGCGATCGGGATCCCGAACCGGTTCGCGAGCGCGGCGATGTCGACGTCGCGTCGGTAAGGCAAGAGGCCGGCGCGAATCGAGACGAGTGCGTCGCCGAAAGACTTGAGGGCGTCCGCCTCTTGCTTGACGTCCTTCGGAGGCGTCACGTCCCAGTCGACGGTGGCGCCTCCGTCATTCAGCTTCTCGAGGCCCCACCGACGAACGACGAACTGCGGGATCCCCTGCGTGTTGATCGTGTAGGCGAGCGCGTCGCCGGTCTCTTTGATGAGGTCGGCGCGGATCGACTTGTGGATGTCCGCGTTCGAGAACCCCGCGCCGCCGGTGGTCGTCACGACCTGCCCGGCGAGGGCGATCATGATCTCGGTGTCGCAGGTGTCGATCTCGGCCTGGAAGACGTCGTAGCCGCGACCGTTCGACTCGATCAGCTTCACCTCCCAGCCGGGAGGCAACTCGAACGTCGTATTGACGCCCCAGCCGATCAGTTGCTGGAGGAAGCCGCGACGCTGGTCCTCGGTCGCGCCAATCGGCGCCGTCGCCGCGCGTGCGGGGTTCGCGAGCTTGCCGGCGAAGTTGGAGCGATAGAGCTTGGCGTGCTGCTTGTTGATCCAGGCTTCACCAAGCGCCGTCCAAAGACCGTGCTGCCACGGCGACATGCGCCCGCCGGGCACGTGGAGCACCCAGCGACCGTCGCCCGGTGTGATCGGGATCAGGCCGGCGATCGACGCGTAGTACCAGCGGTTCTCGGACCAGCGGTACCGGAGGAACTCGGGGTCGACACGAACGAGAACCGGGAAGTCGCGGCCTTCGACGGGCACGAGCTCGGCGACGCCGACGCCGAGTGCGATCCCGTCGGCGGCGAGGAGCGCGAGCTCCGACGACGGGAACATGTCGTCGAAGACGCTTCGTGCCGTCGCGCCGTCTCGACGCTCGAGCGCCTCCTTGACGTCGGCGTCACCACGGAAACGTTTCGGAAGTCGGACGAGTCCGCTCGTCCTCGTCGCCAAGAGACCGGCGAGAACACCGTCGCGACGAAAGGCTCGATACAGGCGTGCTGCCGACGAGATGTCGCCGGCGTCTGCGCTGTGGATCGCCGCTTCGAGGTCGCGCAGGTACCAGCGCGTCTGCGTGTGCGATTGCGGCGCGAGCTGGCCACCGAGCACGGTGCGCACCCGCTCCACGGCCTCGCTGCCGAGGTCGGGCCCCGCGCTCGGCGGTGGCTTCTGGTACGCGCTGATTCCGAGCAGCGCTGCAACCGCGTCTTTCCAGCCCAATCAGAGTTTCGAGTAAGGATCGATGCCGCTTCCGGCGTACGGGTCGAAGGCTTCGGCGCGATCGGCGATGCGCGTCGTCAGTGTTGGCGGTGAAGGATCGGCATCGCGGTCCTCACGAAAGCCGGATGGCTCCCACACGACGAGAGCGAGCGCGTCGGCGCGGTCAGGCGAGCGTCCGTTCAGGAGCTTTCGAATGTCATCCTTCGGCGTCGCCTTCAGCCGCCCCTGCAGCGTCTGCGACCACTCGATGGTGTGGAGCTCGCGTTCGAGCTTCGCGTCGGCGGGGATCGCGCCGCCGCTCTTGAGCCATTGCTCGAGGTTTCCCCAGAGCTCGTCTCGGACACGGTCGTAGAGGTCAGGGCGCCGCGTGGCGCGATCGCTGGCGCGGACGCCGACGACGCGGACGGGAGCGTCGCTCCCGAGCTCGTAGTGCGTTCGGATGCGAACCCAGACCTTGTAGCCAATGGGGCCTTCGCGATCGATCGCGACGACGGGGCGGAGGTCCTCGGCGATCTCGCGCTCGCGGCGATGCTTCCGGATCAGACCTCGGAGCTCGGTGAGGATGCCGTCCTCCGAGAGCCCCGACCGCGCGTAGACCTCGAGGACCTTGTTACCGCGACGGACGGCGAAGCCGGTCTCGTCACCGCTTCCACCGGGGCCGGCGGGATCGATGCTCACATGGAGGCGACCCTCCGCAGGCGTGTCGAACCACGACTCCTCGGCGGCTTGCAAGCGAGCAAGTGAGAACGGCTTGGTGTCGTCGGCGATGACGAACTCGCCCTTGACGCGGATCCGGTAGAAGGCGCTGTCTTCGCCCCACTCCTCCCGCATTCGCTCGACGTCGTCGCGCGTCGCGAGGCCCGGGATGAGACGACGGCCGGTGACGGCGTTCGGCGTCTCCTCGCTCGAGACTTGGAAGGTCGTGTAGAAGTCCTTCTTCCCGTTGAACGCGTCGAAGAAGGTGCCCGACGTTCGCGTCGGGTTGCTGAACATGACGACGGACGCGCCGCCGGCCATGTTCCCCTGCACGGCTTCGTGGATCGCGTCGGGGATGCCGCTCGCCTCGTCGAGAATGAACTTCAGGTTGCGGCCGGAGATACCGGCGACCGCTTCCGGCTCCTTCGCGGTGAAGCCACGGGCAGAACGGAAGTCTTCGCTGCGGAAGCCACTCCGCGCGAGTTCGTGCATGTCGCCCGGGATCGCGACGCGCGCCCGGTAGCGCATCTTGCGGAACTCGTCCCACAAGATCGTCTCGACCTGGTGGTACGTCGTTGACGAGAAGACGACCTTCGCGTCGGGGAAGCAGCAGTAGAACCAGAGCCCGATGATCGCCGCCGTGTGGCTCTTGCTGATCTTGTGGCCGCTCGAGACGGCGACGCGGCGCTCACGCTGAGCGGCGAGGAGGATCTCGATCTGCCGCGGCCAGAGGCAGGGGCGTCGTTCGTGCTCCTCGACGCCGCGAGCGTCCTCGTCGTCTCGGATCTGAACGAGCTCGTCGAGCGTGTAACAGGGGTGAAAGCCGAGGACGTCGCGCGCGAAGCCGATGATGTCGGCCTGGTACTTCGTGCACGGGAACGAGAGTTCGCCGAGGTCGGCGAGGAGCTCGGCGCACGCGCGGCCGAAGTCCTGATGGACGGTGAGTCCCTTCGGTCGACCGACACGGCGACGCTTCGGTTCGATCGACAATGATTACTGCTCGGCGGTGTCGAACACGCGCACGACGTCGGCGAGCGCCTCGGGGTGCTTCTTCAAGACGGCGAGGAGGTCGGCCTTCAGCCGGACGTACTGCGGCGAGCGGATGAGGTTCGCGTCCGTGGGCGCTGTCTCGCCGGTGATCCGGAGGAGCATGCGGATCACGCCGTTGAGCTGCGATTGGAGCTTCGCGGCGGTGTCGAGATCGGGCGGGGTCTTCGCGCGGCATGCGTCGATGTCCGCCTGCAACCGATCTCGGTTCGCTTCGAGCGTCGCGCGCGTCGTCGGCGACGGCGCCGACGTCTTCCTGCTTGCCATTCGTTAGCGTCGTCGCGGCGGTTCTCGGCGCCGCGGAAACCCGAATTGCGAAAATCTCAAAATATTGAAACTACGCAAAACGCTCCCCGCGGAGCTTCGGCCCCCTACACTGTTTTTTCAGTGTGCCTGGACGGAGCTCGGATGCGGTCCGGGCAGCGCACACTCGAGCGCGTCATCTGCGTCGGGCGCGTCGGACTGCGAGAGGCCCGGACACGCTCCAACGCGCCGACACTCGGTCATGTCGTTCGGCGTGAAGTCCGTCGCCGTACCGATGGCCGCGTGCATGATCGCGGGGGCGTCGACGTGACCGAGCCCATAGGCGTGACCGAGCTCGTGGAGCGCGACGAGCTCGAACAGGTCGAGCGCCAAGGAGTCGACGATCGTGATCGAGTCGTCCGCGCCTCGGTAGACGCCAAGGATGTTCAACCCGCCGAAGGATCGGGAGAGCTCCTGCCACTCGGCGCTGCCGTACGGGATGCGTCGGATGGTCTTCCTCGACGCGTCACCATCGACCAAGCAGAACTGCGCGACGGCGATCTCCGCCCACCGCTCGTTCGCTCGCTCGAGGGCGGTGCGCTCGTCGGAGGAGAAGTCGCTCGAGACCGAATACGTGCGATCGCACGGCGACGGTGGCGAGGGGGCCGTGGTCGCACCGCACGCGATCGCCAGCAGCGCGACGACGCCGCAGAAGGCGTGCTTGCCCTTCACGGCGCCGCCTGCTTGCGCAGGAGCGCATCGATGTACTGCCCGTGCACGAACAGGTTGAGGTTCTGGGCGTAGGCGAGCGCGCCGTGTCCGAGGCCGATCAGGTTCCCGTTCTCATCGAAGAGCCCGCAGCCCGAGTTGCCTCTGCTAATGGGCGTCGTCGCCTGCACCCAGAGAATGTCCCTCCCGCCGAAGTCGCGCTGGCGGAGCGCCGCAACGTCGCCGCTCGAGTACGACCACCACAGGCCGATCGAGTGTCCGACGGTTTGCGCGAACGCGCCCGGCCGGATCGACGCGACGTTCACCCGTGCGACGCCGTGGGACGGCGGCGAAGACGCCTGAAGGAGGGCGAGGTCATGCGCTTCGTCGGTCTCGTGGAGCTTGGCACTCCTCGTCACGATCGAGGCTCGCTCGCGGAGCTCGCCCGGCGCGTAGACGTCCTCGCGGACGACGTAGTCGATGTCGTCGCCGACGCTCGCCTCGTCGACGCAGTGGTGCGCGGTGAGGATCGCCGTCCCCGACACCCAAACCCCGGTGCAGTACGAACGAAGGTCTCCTTCGTCATCTCGGTGGACGAGGGCGACCGTCTTCGCTTCGAGATCGGCGGCCGCCTCGACGTGCGAAACGGAAGCGCTCGGCGTCGTCGCCGAGGGGACCGGGCGGGCGCATGCTCCGAGGAGCAACCCGACGAGGAAGGGCACCGCCGATCGCATCACTTACTTCATCCCCGCGTCGTGGCCGCAACGGCCGCTCAGGATCTCGTCGGCGAGCGGTTCGAGGCCGTTTTCTGCAAGCAGCGTCGGGAGATGCAGGAACCAGCGTTTTCCGACCTTCTTCGCGCGAATCTGCCCCTTCTCGCACCAGCGTCGAAGCGTCCGGGGTGCGATCGGGACTTCGAGATCCGCGATGGCGACCCACGCTTTCATGCGACCGCCCGGATCTGGCGACGGTTCCACGCGGTGATCCAATCCGCGAGAACGAGGTAGCAATCGCCATAGAGCTCGGCCGCTCGTGCTCGCGCGCGAACCGCCTTGCCTGCGCGAAACGCCTGGGCGAGGTCTGACTCGCGGTGCTTCGGGATCGGGTATGCGTCCGGAGCGAGGCTCGAGGCCCACGTGTACACGGCGGCGAGCGCACGCTCCTTCGACTGCAAGTGCCATTCGGCGAAGGCTCGAAGACAGAGGATGACGAGCGCGCCGGACGTGGCGTCCGGGACGAGCTTCTGCAGCCGAGCGAGACCCGCCTTGTTCTTCATCACGCGGTCGTGACGAAGACCCGCGAGCGCATCGAGACACCGGATGGTCCCGATCTCTTGGAGGATGCGGTTCTCCGCGTTCGTCTGCGCGGCGAACGGGTCCTTCCGGATTGGCCCGACGCGAACGAGCTGAGCCGTATCTCCGGGCTCCTCGTCCTCCTCGTCGACCCGCTGCGCGTGCGCTGCCGATTCACGCATGGCATCGAGCTGCGCCCCGAACGTCGACGGGCTGCACGTGCGCGACGCGAGGAAGTCGAGTGCCCGGTCGAGCGTGACGGTGCCGTACGAGATGAGGTGGCTCATCGACCGACCCCGAAGAGCCCGAGACCGATGGCGTCGAGCACGTTGTGGCGCTTACCCCGCGCGATCGACCGACCGCGTGCAAGAGTTTGATCGACGACCACGCGCTCCGCGTCGGAGAGCTTCGCGATCACGCGCTCGTGGTGGATGTTCTTCGGAACGGAGCCCTTCCACTGAAAGGGGAGGACGTATTCGACAGCCGCCCATTGCCGATAGAGACCGCCCCACTCGCCGGCGTTGACCGCGAGGGTGACCACGTCGTTCGGGTTCTTCGTCTGGCCGCGCGGGTAGATCATCGGCCGCTCGATCACGACGCGCGTGATGTCGGCGGCGCGATGCTTGTCGCTCAGGCGCGGGTCGCCGAGCCCGCAAGCCACCAGCCGATGGCGACCATCGCGATCGTTCGCGTCGCTGAAGAGCGCCCAGCCCGTGTCGGTGCCGGGATCAATCGCGAGGAGCATGTCGACATATGCGGGAGCGCGATCGAGTCAGCCAATCGAACTTGGTCCTCGCAGCGTGGCGGCTTCGCGCATTCAGCGATGACGCATCGAGGCGCGAAGATGTGATCGCCGGTTCACATTTTTGACGCGATTTCTGTCCCCGAAGAGCGCCCGATTTTCGCCCCGTGTCCCCGTCCCCAAACGTGGGGACGTTTGTCCCCGACCTCTATTTTTTCGGGGGACGCGGCGGGGACACGCGTCCCCAACGCCCTCTACGTCCCCGTCCCCGCCCTATTAGAAAGGGCGGGAGGGACACGGGTGATGCCGGGACGCGGGGACACCGCTGCCGATCACCGCGTGACGATCAAGAAGAGGCCGTCGCTCGAGCGGCAGATCACGCCGGCGCGAAGCGCCTCGTTCACGACGTCGGTCTCGACGTGAGCCGCCTTGGCAAGCTCGGCCGCCGACCGCCACCTGCCGGACGCCGCGACGGCTTGAAGGACCCGGTCGCGACGGGACACCGGGTTGTCGAGGACGAAGCCGACGCCGGGGAGCTTCCGGATCTCTCGCTTCACGACGAGCGCGTCGATCTCGTGACCGACGCTGCCGGAGCGCATGCCGAGCGCGCGTTCGATGTGGCGCTTCGTCTCCTGCGGCCCTTTCGACAGGAGCTCGACGATGCGGGCCTGCATCTTGGCGCTCTGCTCGTTCGCCGGGCGCTCTTCGAGCCGTTGCACACGGAGCCCGGGGGCGTCGTCACCCTCGCCACCGATCGAGCCCTCCGGCCACACGTCCTCGATCTTGAGCGTGAGGTTGTCTTCGCTCTTTCGGAGAGAGGCCTTGGTTTGGTCGAGGACGATGACGCCATCGCCTTCGGCGGCGCTGACGGAGATGACGGCACCCGCCGCGTCGGTGATGGCCGACGAGCCGCGCACGCGCTGCAGACCGCCGGCCTCGTCCTTCGACGTCTTGCGCTCGTGGACGAGCACGACGAAGCAGCACCCCGTCTTCGTCGACACGCGGGTGAGCAGGTCGAGGTATTTCCGGATCCCTTTCTCGTTCTCCTTCTCGTCCGCCGTCGCCGTGGCGGCCGCGAGGCTGTCGATCGCCGCGAGCGTGGCGCCCTCCGTCGCGATGCAGAAGGCGGTCTCCGCGTCCGCGTCCGAAAGGTAGAGGTTCGGCATGGACGTCACGCCGAGATCGCACAGGCGGAGGTCGATCCCGTGGCCGAGCGCGAGCCGCTGGAAGCGGCGCTGGGTTGGCGGGAGCGTCATCTCGTAGTCGAAGAGGACGAAGCGTCCGCCGACGATCGGGAGTTCCCAGCACTTCCCGGCGCCGGCGGCGATGTGCAGCCCGAGGCACTCGACGACGAAGGTCTTCCCGATGCCGCCGTAACCGGCGAGGAGCGTTGGCCGACCGGGCGCGATGCCGAAGTGGCGGACGACGTACGGCACGGGCGGAACGGGCTTCGCTAGATCGGGCGCCCAAACGAATTCGAACGGGCTCACGATCCGAGGGGCGGACGGCTGCGGAGTCGTAGGAGCGTGCGGCGGCGCCTCGACAGGCGGCCGCCCTTCGACCGATGCCGGAGCGGGGCCGACGCCGATCAGGTGGCCGAGATCGGCCGGGAGCGGTTCCATTCGCGGGCGCGTCGACTCCTCCTTCGCGGAGCGCGCCTTGTGGCGAACCCGCTCGTCGAGGGCGTCGTCCCACGGCGGGACGCAGCGCGGATCGAAGTGCTCCCGCACGAGCTCGAGGACCTCGTCGGTCGGAAGCTGCAAATCGTAGGCGCCGTACTGCACGACCTCGAAGAGACGCCGATCTCCGCCCTGGCCTTCGATGCAAGGTGGCGTTTCGCATAGATATTTCGTGTAGAGCGCGACGCGGTGAGCGTGCTCGGGCCCGTCGGTGAGGTCGCCGGGGTAGAGGCGGCCCTCCTCTACTACTGTGGGGCGGGAGGACCGCGAGCTCAGCCATTCGAGGAGCCAACTCGGTGCAGGACCCGGCTCCTCCTTATTCATGTCCTCGTAGCGGACGCCGGACCGATGCGGTGAACCGGACGCGACGACGAAGCCGCCGTCGCCGCGCACGTCGATCCCCGGCGCGAGCTCTCCGACGGAGTTCCGGACCGTGAACCCGGGATGCGCAAAGTAGAGCTGGAACCCGCGCCCCGTCTTCACGGTGTACGTCTTCGGCAGCGCGCCGTCGTTCCGCTGGGCGAAGGCGTCGGCGGCCTCGGCGCTGTCGAGGTCGACGACGAAGACGTCGGAGCCGCGAGGATGCGCGCCTGTCTTCAGCCCGACACCGGCGCCCACCTCCGGGCGCGGGACCGCGTCGCCGTACGCGAGCTCGCCCCACGCCACGGCGGGATGCTTACCGACGCGCCCGCACGAGGCGCTGCCGCATGCGCAGCGTGGCCCGTCGGGAGTGTGATGGATCGCGAAGAGAGGGAACGCGACGGGGCGGGCGACCGGCACCTCGACATATGCACGTCGTGGCGAGCGCTGGCCAGTGCATACCCAAGGGTGAGGCGCCAACAGACTGCCGCCCACACGAAGAAATTCTGGCCGAGTCTCTTGCGGGACCGCATATGCGGACATGAAGACCGACCGAAATCCCAAGACCGAATACGACCAAGCCGACACCGACTACGACGACGAGGAGACACCCTCAGAGGCCCAGCCGAACGCACTTCGCTACATCCATCCCGCCGTCGTGAAGCGAGAGAGCGGAATCGTGCGATGCGCTCCTCCGGCAAACGATCTACCGCCCCACCGCGCGGCACTATTGGCGGAGTTTCAGCGTCGTCGTCGGCCGAGCGAGCTGATGACGACCATCGAGGTCGTGTTGACGCCGGAGCTTGCACAGGAACTCCTGGACAGCTTTCCGGCCGACCGCAACATCTCGCCGATCGCCGTCGAAGCGTACGCCCGCGACATGCGGGCGGGGCGCTGGACGCGCTCTCATCAGGCCCTTGCTGTCGGCCCGCGATGCGAGCGAGGCGATGGCCAGCACCGCTGCAAGGCCGTCGTCGCCTCGGGCTGCAAAATCCTCGTGCAGGTCACGCAGTACCACGATCCGAAGCAGTTTCACGCCGCGAAGCTGAACTGGGACACGCAGCGACGACGAACCCGAGGGAACGCACTCGAATACACGGGCCTGGTTGCGAGAGGTCAAGGGCAGCCGATCGCGCAGATCCTCTCCTGCATCGCGGCCGTCGATAGCCGTTGGCTCACGAAGCCCACGAACGACGGCATTGCGGAGATGTGGGGCGCCTACAGCCCCGGCGTCCAAGCTGCGTTGGAGCTCCCCGCTCGCGAGTTCACCGCGCCGGTTCGGGCGGCCATCGCGATCGCGTTCATGAAGGCGCCTCGTGAGACCCGGCAATTCATGGCTCTCGTGACGAGCAAGATCGGTCTCGCTTCCGGAACGGCCGCACTGTCGCTCGTCCAAAATCTCCCGAAGATGAAAGCTGGCGCGAGCAGCGCCGCCGACCGGCGCGAGGTCACCGAGGCCGTTCTCAATATCCTTCACAAGCACATCAAAGGCGTGCGCGCGCCGGGGCTCGTCGCCAAGGGCAGCGTTCGGAGCGATCAGCGCGCCAATGCCTTCTTTCTCGGAAAGTACGCGCGGTGAGCCATGGGGGCGGAATCTCTTGGCCCTTTTGACCCCGGCCCCACCGCTCTCGGTCGATGCATCTCGCTCGACGCGATCCGGATCGATGGCGAGACACAGTCACGCGCAGAGATCGATATCGCGACGGTGAACGAGTACGCCGACGCGTTGAACAACCGAGCTCATTTCCCGCCCGTCGTTGTCTACCACGACGGGAAGGACATGTGGCTGTCCGACGGGTTCCATCGCTACCACGCGCACAGGGCTGCGGGGCGTCCGAGCATCTTCGTGGACCTCCGTCGTGGAACGGTAGAAGAGGCGCGCTTCTACGCCTCCTCAGCGAACGCAACCCACGGCAAGCCGCGCACCGCCGCCGACAAGACCCACGCGATCCTTCTCCTCCTCACGACCGAGAAAGGAAAGAAGTGGCTCGCGAGCAAAGGGAAGCACGGAAAGGGGCTGCAGGCGATCGCCGACCACGTTGGATGCTCGCAGGATCTCGTCCGGAAGGTGTTGGCGAATAGAGTTCCGACCAGTCGGAGCTTGGGGAAAGGGAAGACAAAGCCACGGCTTACGAAGGCGGAATCCGAGGTCTCCGACTATCTAAAAGCGCATCCCGACGCGGGCAATGCAGAGGTCGCGGCCGCTCTTGGCGTTCACCGAGACACGGTCACGAAGACGCGAGCTAAGACGGGGCAGAACAAGAAGCCCGGGACGCGCACCGACGCCCTCGCGCCGATCCTTCGCGCAATCGAGAAGTGGACCGAGCAGCAGCTCGACCTTCTCTTCGCCGAGCTGCGCGCTCGCTACCCCGGGAGGTTTGCATGACCACGCCGGCGCCGGACGCGACTCCGGCGCCGACGCCGCTGGTCAGCGCGTCGCAAGTCACGCTGTACCGCGAGTGCCCGCGGAAGTGGGCGTGGAAGTACATCGCGAAGATCGAGCCGCCCCAATCGCCGGCGGCGGCGCTCGGAGACGAGATCGATTCCGAGCAACTGCAACCGTATCTGACAGAAGGGAGGTCGTTCGATTTCACGCGCGAGAGCGGCTACATCGCGGCGGCCGGGCTCGCGTACCTCCCTCCGCCGATGCATCCCGGCCTCGAAGTGCAGAAGCACTTCGTCCTGCCGGCGGCGACCGCGCGCAACCCCGACGGCTCCGCGCGATTCGGCTACCAGGGGTACCTCGATCTTTGGTTGCCGAGCGGCGGAGCTCCGGATCTACCCGCGGCGCCTCCGGGACTCGTCGTCCCGGTCGTGCAGGACTTCAAGTCAACCGGCGATCTCCGGTGGGCGAAGAAGGAGAACGCCCTCGCCGTCGACGTGCAGGCGAACCTCTACGCGACCTGGGCGATGTACGAGACCGGCGCGCGCGTCGTCGATCTCGTCTGGCTCTACTTCCAGACGCGCGGCACCAGGAAGGTCAAACGGACGCACCTCCGCGTGCACGCCGACCACGTTGGCGAGCAGTTCGTCACGATCGATCGAACCGCCGTCGAGATGTTCGACGTTCGGCGCTCGGTCACCGATCCGGAGTCGGCGCCGCTCGCGCTGCCTCCGAACGTCGAGATGTGTGAGCAGTACGGCGGATGCCCGTACCGCAGCCGCTGCAACTTGAGTCCCTCTCAAGTCGTCGACTCGTTTGCCGCGAAAGCCGCGGCCCTTACTCGAACAACGCAACAGGAGCTTACGATGTCTTCACCGGGCGATCTCTTTGCCAAGCTTCAAGCCAAGCGCGCCGCGCTCACGTCCGCAACGCCTGCGACGTCTGCGCCGCCTACTCCGACCACGCCGCAGCCGGCTGTCGCGAGCAGTCCGCCGCCTACTCCTCTCGTCGAGGAGCCGACGCTGCCTCCGACCGCGCTCGGGATCAATCCGCCGGAGTCGAAGCTGCCGCCCCCGCCGATCGTCGACACGACGCCGGCTGCGTCGGTCCCGCAGGCCGCGCCTGCGCCGGTCGAAGGCGCCGTCGCGAAGCGTACACCCGGCCGGCCGAGGAAGAGCGCGACGTCGGAGTCCGAGGACACCGTCGAGACCGTGACCGTCACGTGGGGCGAGGAGACGTTCTCGCCCGTGCAATACAACAGCTTCCGCGTCGGGCCGTTCTCGGTGACCGCGCGTGTGCTGCCCGGCGAGTCGCGCGGCGACGCGCTCAGGCGGATCAGCGCCGAGCTCTACGCGTTCGCGACCGAGGAGCGCGCGAACAAGGCCGAGGCCTTCAAGCGCGCCCTCGGTCGATAGGGCCCGGCTTCGTCGTCTCGAACCTTCTCGAAGGAAGTGGTGCTGCGATGAGGTTCTACTACAGGACTCGATTCTCCGATCCGCGTGGCGCGCTGGGCACGGGCCTTCCACCGGAGGAGCTCTGGGGCGTCGCCGAGCGCGACCTCGGCAAGCCACGTCGGCGACGTGGCGAAGCCGCTCGAGCACGTCGACGCGCGAAGCGCGCAGCAGCGAAAGCCGGCGTGACGCTCAAGTCCTTCCTGCGGAGTCGCGCGGGAGTGTCATGAGCTTCGGCGACCACGCGATCGCACACGCGGACGTCCTCGTCGCGTTGCGCGATCTGCCGGACAACAGCTTCGACGCGCTCCTTTGCGATCCGCCCTACGGATTTCGCTTCATGGGCCAACGCTGGGACTACGACGTGCCGAGCGTCGAAGTCTGGCGCGAAGCCCTCCGAGTCTTGAAGCCTGGCGCGCCGCTCCTTTCGTTCGGCGGAGCGCGCACGTTCCATCGCATCGCGATCGGGATCGAAGACGCGGGCTTCGAGCTTCGGGACTGCTTGCTCTGGCTCTACGGGAAGGGCTTTCCGAAGTCGCTCGATGTCGCGAAGGCGATCGACAAGCGACGCGACGACACGAGCGAGGTCCGTCGGGCATGCCGCTTTCTGCGCGCGGCCATGGATCGAAGGGGCGTCACGTCGAAGGTGCTCGCCGACGCGTTCGGCATGCACTCGAGGATGATCGATCACTGGGCGGCGCGAGACTCGGACTCGCAGCCGACACTCCCGACGTGGGACCAGTGGCTTCGCCTGAAGGAGCTCCTCGCGCTCAGCGACGAGCTCGATACGGAGGTGTGGCGGCTCAACGACCGGAAGGGCGAGCCCGGCGAAGCGTGGAAGACGGCCGAGATCGTGGACGAACGCGAAGGGTTCGACACGCGGACGTCGCGGCCGGGGTTCACGGGCGCGGCGTTCGGCGGCGACGGCGCGCGCCTGACGTATCCCATCAAGGCTCCGGCGTCGGAGCTGTCGAGGCAGTGGGACGGCTACGGTACTGCCCTCAAGCCTGCGTTCGAGCCCATCATTCTCGCGAGGAAGCCGCTCGAGGGCACGGTCGCCGCCAACGTCGCGAGGTGGGGGACGGGCGGCCTCGCGATCGACGCGTGTCGGATCGGCCTCGAGAGGATGCCGAAGACGCGCTCTGGCGGAACATGCGTCTCGGCGAACACGGCGATGTCCGGCGGCAACTACGATCGGATCGACGCTGGTGAGGCGACCGGCCGATGGCCGGCGAACGTCACCCTCGACGAAGAGGCAGCGGCACTTCTCGACGAGACGGTCGGACGTCGGCGCTCGACGCTGACCGGCCGCGCGAACGCTTCGATCTCTCATCCACACACGGGGACCAAGGCGGCGTCGCCGCACCTCGTCTATGGCGAGGGGCTTCAGACGCCTCAGTCGCGCGTCTACGCGGACGACGGCGGGCCATCCCGCTTCTTCTACACGTCGAAGGTCTCGACGAAGGAACGCGACTACGGATGCGAGGCGCTGCCGAGGCGTTCCGCTGGCGAGATGACGCTCCGCGAAGATGACTCGCCGGGAGCGGCGCATCCGCGTGCTGGCGCTCGAGGGAGCGGCGGCGCGCACAACCATCATCCGACCCTCAAGCCCATCGCCCTGACGCGTTGGCTCGCGACGCTGATCAAGCCGCCGACGAAGAACGCGACGCTGCTCATTCCGTACTCCGGGGCGGGCTCCGAGATGATCGGCGCGCTCCAGGCGGGCTGGCCGCTCGTCTTCGGGATCGAGGCCGAGGCTGCGTACATCGAGATCGCGCACGCGCGAATCGCCGCGTGGAGCAAGGAGGCAGCGTGACCGTCGCCGCGAAGAACCGCGGTCTTCGTGTCCGGCCTCCTCCGGGCACGCGCGTGCGATTCACCGGCTACTTCCTCGCGGCGACCGGGCAGCATCGCGGCGGCGAAGGCGGTAAGCGCTTCACGGTCGTCGCGTGCTCGTGTGGCTGTGAGACCGGCGACGTCGTCGCGGTGGACGAGCCTCTCGACACGTCGAGCGGCTACGACGACATCCCGCCCGAGCGTCGTCCTCGCTGGCGGCACATCGCGCTCGGGAACCTCGAGATCGTCGGGGGCTCACCAAAATGAGCCGCGTCGTTCTCAATGCGGTTGGTCTGGGGGTGAACTCCACGGCGGTCACCGTGGAGCTCGTACGTCGGGGAGAGCCGATCACCGTCAACCTGTTCGGAGACACCGGAGGCGAGAAGCCGGAGACCTATGCGTTCCTGAGCGTCTTCCACAAGTGGCTCACGAAGAAGGGCTACCCGGGAATCACGCGAGTACAGCGCACGAATCAGTACGGTACGGCGATCACGCTCGAGGCGGAGTGCCACCGGACGAAGGATCTTCCGTCGATCGTCTTCGGCGGAAAGACGTGCAGCGACAAGTTCAAGGTCCAGCCGTCGCAGAAGTTCATGAACTCGTTCCCGGACGCACGAGAGGCGTGGGCGCGCGAAGAGAAGGTCATCAAGATCATCGGCTACCACCGCGGCGAGCAGCGCCGCGCGGACAGGGCGCTCGACAACCTTCGGCATCCGAAGACCGAGGCTGCAGAGCGTGAGTTGGAGAAGTACGAGCTCCGTTTTCCGCTGATCGAGTGGGGCTGGGATCACGACGAGTGCGTGGAAGCTATCAAGGCGACCGGCCTGCCCGTTCCACCGAAGTCGGCATGCTTCTTCTGCCCGTCCACGAAGAAGCCGGAGATCGTGCAACTCCGACGGAGACATCCGGACCTGTACGAGCGAGCGCTGGCCCTGGAGGACCGTGCTCGTCCGAACCTGACGAACGTAGCGGGACTGGGTCGACGCTTCTCATGGCGCGACGTTGACGCACCCGGGCTCGATACGCCGGTCAACGAGCCGTGCGAGTGCTGGGACGGTGAGTGTGGGGTCGAGGACGAAGAGGGCGACGATGTCGCGCTCCGGAACGTCGAGATCGTCGGCGCCGTGCCGCGCGCCGCCGACCAGGCTCACGCGCTTCCGAACGTAAGGCGGTCCCCATGACCGCCGCGGTCTCGCTCGTCGAGACCGTCGCGGTCCTCTACGTCGACCCGCGCGGCCCGTACCCGTCGATCGTCCGGCATTGGTACGACGCCGATCGCGACGCGAAGACGTACGACGGTCCGCTGCCGGTCATCGCGCACCCGCCGTGTGGTCCGTGGGGACGCCTTCGTCATCTGTGCGCGCAGCAAGACGCGTCGTGTGGGCCACACGCCGTCGACAAGGTGCGCCGTTTCGGCGGCGTCCTCGAACATCCGGCGGGATCGCGTCTCTTCCGCTATCGCGGCATGCCCCATCCCGGAGAGCTCCCGGACGCGTGGGGAGGCGTCACCTACGAAGTCTCGCAGTGTGATTGGGGGCATCCAGCGAGAAAGCGAACCTGGTTGTACGTCGTCGGCGCGCCGCCTCTCGCGATTCCGGCGGCACCTCCACCTCGTGAGCCGACGCATTGGGCGAGCGGGAGTCGGAGCGCTCCGCGAGGTCCCGTACCACCCGGAATCAAGGTGTGCTCGGCAGAGCAACGCCGACGGACGCCGCGCGCGTTCGCCGAGTGGCTCGTCCGCGTCGCCTCGTCCTGCAAACCACCGCCGGCGCCGCCGACGTCTGCGACGGAGTCGGTGTGATGGTGCACGCGAACGATCGAACGCGGCTCCGGATCGTGCCGCTCGTGCTCGTGCGGGCGTACGAGTACGTGCGGAACTGGCACAGGCACCTGAGCCCGCCGCAGGGCGGACTCTTCGCGGTCGCCGTCGAACGGAACGGCGAGATCGTTGGCGTCGCCGTCGTCGGTCGCCCGAACGCGCGTCTCGCTCAGAGCGGCTGGCGCGTCGAGATCACACGCGTCGCGACGAACGGCGCGTACAACGCCTGCTCGGCACTGTATGGCGCGTGCTCTCGAGTGGCTCGAGCACTCGGGTACTGCGAGATCGTGACGAAGACGCTCGCGAGCGAGCTCGGCACGTCATTGAAGGCCGCGGGGTTCGAGGAGGTCGGTCTCACGGATGGCGGAGAGTGGTCGCGGTCATCGCGGGCGCGGAAGCCAGCCGAACAACCAGGCCCCAAGCGGCGCTGGCGCAAACGACTCTGCGTCGGATGCGACCGGTGCATCGGTCGTGCGGGATGAACGAGGCGGTCCGCTTCACCCCGGAGCTCGAACGGATCCTCGCGTTGCCGCGCCGAAGCGCCGACGGCGCCGAGCTCGTCGAGCCGCTGACCGAGTTGCTCTCGGTTACCGATCGATGTCCGGGGAAGCCATCGGGGCCGTACAGCCTCTGCGACGTGTGCGGTGCGCCGATGCGCCTGCGCCCTGCTCAGGCTCTGGCTCTCCACGACATCGGGACGCTCGTTGGTGCTTTCTGTCCGTTGGACGTCGGCCAAGGCAAAACGCTGATCACGCTCCTCGCGCCCTACGTGCTCGACGCGCAGCGGCCGCTCCTCCTTCTTCCAGCGAACCTCGTTCAGAAGACGAATCGCGAGCGCGAGGTACTGGCCCGGCACTGGCTGATCCCGGCCAACATCCGCCTCCTCTCATACGAGATGCTCGGACGCGTTCAGGCAGCGCACGAGCTCGAGCTGTATCGGCCCGACCTTGTCCTCGCCGACGAGGTTCATCGGTTGAAGAATCGACGTGCCGCGGTGACGAGGCGTGTCTCGCGGTTCATGCACGATCATCCGGAGACGCGCTTCGTCGCCATGAGCGGCACGATCATGCGCAAGTCGCTTCTCGACTTCGGACACATCGTGCGGTGGTCGCTGAAGGACGGGGCGCCGATCCCGAAGACCGACGTCGAGCTAGAGGAGTGGGCCGCGGCGCTGGACGAGCGTGCTCCCAGCGGTTCGGACCTGCGCCGCTACGAGCCAGGCGCGCTCCTTCACTTCTGCACGCCCGAGGAGATCGCCAAACCAGCGAATGACGTCACGCCCGTCATCGCTGCGCGTCGTGGCTTTCAGCGTCGGCTCGTCGAGACGCCGGGTGTCGTCGCCACGATCGGGAATGCCGAGCGCGTGTCTTGCTCTATCTACGTTCGGGCGATCACGTACAACGTTGCGTCCGTCACGGAACGACACTTCGCAAAGCTTCGTCGTGAGTGGCTTACGCCCGACGATTGGCCTCTCTCTCAAGCCGTCGACATCTGGCGTCACGCACGCGAGCTCGCGCTCGGCCTGCACTACGTTTGGGATCCACGCCCCCCCGAAGCGTGGCGCAACGCTCGCCGGGCGTGGTCCGCGTTCGTCCGGGAGGTCCTCGGTCGCTCGCGCACGCTCGACAGCGAGCTCCAGGTCGCTCAGGCGTGCGACGCCGGCAAGCTCGACAACACGACGCTTGAGGCGTGGCGCGCCATCAAAGACAGCTTCACGCCGAATACCGTCCCGGTCTGGCACGACGACTCGGCACTCGCGGTCTGCCTCGACTGGATGAGGAAGCCCGGGATCGTGTGGACCGAGCACGCCTTCTTCGCCGAGCGCCTCGCCACGATGTCGGGTTGCCCGTACTTCGGAGCGAAGGGCCTCGCCGCCGACGGGAGCTTCATCGACGACGCCGATTCGAAGCGTTCCGCGATCGTGAGCGTCGACGCGAACCGCGAAGGCCGGAACCTCCAGACGAAGTGGCACCGCAACCTCGTGGTCTCGCCCCCCGAGGGCGCGGACATCTGGCAGCAGATGATCGGCCGGACGCACCGCACCGGACAGTCGGCCGACGAGGTGACGGTCGACGTCCTGCTCGGCTGCGCCGAACACGCGAACGCGTGGCGGAAGGCAATCGCCAGCGCCAAGGCCATCCGTGACACGACCGGCGCCGAGCAGAAGCTGCTCCTCGCCGACGTCGAGTGGCCGACGGACGAAGAGATCGAACGATTCTTTGGCGCTCGCTGGGGCTGATCCGCATATGTTGACGTGGCCGCTCCCGCCTTCATCGAGACGTTCACCGGCGTGCGGTTTCAGCCGCTCGCGCCGGTCGTCACGGCGATCAAGATCGAGGACATCGCTCATGCGCTGTCGAACCAGTGCCGGTTCTCCGGGCACGTTCGGGCGCACTACTCCGTCGCCGAACATTCGGTTCGCGTGTCCGAGCTCCTCGAGTCGTGGGGCGCCGACGAGCACGTGCAGCTCTGGGGGCTACTGCATGACGCTGCGGAGGCGTACCTCGTCGACCTCCCGACACCCCTGAAAGCCTGCAAGCGCATCGGCGACGGCTACCGCGCCGCCGAGCGTCGTTTGATGCACGCGGTTCGTCGACGCTTCTCGCTCCGAGGTGCGGAGCCCGAGCTCGTCCGCCGTGCGGACGCCGTCCTCCTCTCAACCGAGGTGCGCGACGTCATGTTCGCCCATCCGGCGCACTGGGCGAAGTTGACCGAAGAGCCGCTGCCCGCGCGCATCCGACCGTGGGCACCGGCGACGGCCGAATACGAGTTTCTGCGTCGATACCGCTTCCTCGCGGGAGGAGGGTGACATGGCCGAGGTAATCATCGTCGACCCGCAGACGGGCGGCCAGAAGGGTCAGAAGGACGAGCGCTACGATCTCTTTCCCTTCGACGCGCTCGACGAGGTGGCTCGCGTCTACGCCGTCGGCGCGAGGAAGTACGCGGACGACAACTGGCTTCGCGGATACTCGTGGCGTCTCTCGCTCGGCGCCCTCCTTCGTCACGTGGCTCGATGGGCGTGCGGTGAGGATCGCGACCCCGAGACCGGCTGTCTCCACCTCGCGCACGCCGCGTGGCACTGCCTCGCGCTGATCACGTTCTACCTACGCGGGCTCGGCACCGATGACCGCAGGCCGCCGGCGCCGGCGCCGCCGACGGAGCGCCCTACCCCGAGGCTCACGCGCGGTGGTGCCGAATGAGCTTGCGCGTCATCATTCTCGGAACGACCTACGAGGTCCTTCGCGTCGAGAAGGAGGACGACGAAGGCGAGTTCCTGCCAGACGTCGGACACCTCCGTATCGCCGGAAGAATCGCGCCTTCGCGGCGTTGGTCCGTGCTTCGCCACGAGATCGGCCACGGCGCTTGGTTCGAGTGCGGGATGCGTTCGGCGCTCCTCAACGCCGGTATCGACGAGGCGTCGGCGGACAAGATCGAGGAGTGCGTGATGGACACCTTCGTGCCCGTCTACTGCGACACGCTCGAGCGCGCGGACTGGCTTCGTCCTCCGCTCCGAGAACTGGAGGTGCTCCGATGAAGTGGAGCCCCGAGCAGATCAAGGTCGTACGCGCGGAGCTCGCGCGGGCGCCCTCGAAGATGGAGGGCTATCGGCGCGCCGCGCTCGCCACCGACACGACGGAGACCGCCGTCCGCTGCCTCATGCAGCGAATCGAGGCGAGCAAGGGAAGGCCGGAGCCTTCGGAGAACGACTCGACGTTGCGGAGCGCGCTCGCCAAGTACAGCGATGCTCTCTCGCTCCGCGCGGAGGCGTCGAAGATCAAGACGCTCGAGCGTGACCTCGACGCACTCCGCCAGGCGATGGACATCCTCGCGGCGGCGACCGAACGACCGCTCCCACCCATCAAGCGTCGTGAGCTCAAGTCCGGGATGCGCGAGGCGACCGCCGTCGCGATGCTCTCGGACGTGCATTCGGAAGAGCACGTGCGCCTCGGGGAGACGCCGGTTCCGAACGAGTACAACCCGGCGATCGCGGAGCGGTCGATCGCGCGTTTCTTCGCCGGCTACCGGTGGCTCATCGACTTCCACCGGAGCGCGTTCCAGATCCGAGACGTCGTCCTGTGGCTCGGCGGCGACTTGATGAGCGGCCATATCCACGAGGAGCTCAAGGAGCACACCGCGACGCCGCCGATCGAGACGCTCCTCTGGCTCCGCCCGCGTCTCGCCGCCGGCATCGACTCGCTCCTTGCCGACCCGAAGATCGAGAGGATCAGCATCCCCTGCAGCTACGGCAACCACGGGAGGAACACAGCCAAGCCATTCCGCGCGCTCGGTGCGACGCATTCGTACGAGTGGCTGCTCTACCAGTGGCTCGCATCGATCTACGAGGGCAACCCGCGCGTGCAGTTCCTCGCCGACCGCAGCGCGCATCAGTACATGCGCGTCTACGAGTGGGACCTCCATTTTCATCACGGGGACGAAACGAACTATCAGGGGGGCGTCGGCGGCGTCACGATCCCGCTCTCGAAGTCCGTCGCGCAGTGGGACAAGGCGAAGCGCTGCCACTACCACCACTTCGGCCACTGGCATCAGTACATCGACGTCGGGCGGATGACGGTCAACGGGAGCGTCATTGGTTACAACGCCTACGCGATGTCGATCAAAGCGGAGCCTGAGCCGCCACAACAGGCCTTCTACATCCTGGACTCGAAGCGGGGCAAGACGTGCAAGTGCCCCATCTGGGTCCGCGAGTAGTCCACGATCTTAGCTTCCTTCTCTTCCTTTATTTTCTTTCTTCGTCGAGGGCAGCATGGACATCGACCAGCTTTTCAAAGGCATGAAAGAAGCGCCCATGTTCGGGCGCGGCAACTACATGAACGACGAGGGCGTCTACCTTGTCGAGCTCACCAACGTCTTCGTGAAGCCGCGGTGGAAGGGTGGGAACATCTTCGTCGCGGAGTTCCGGATCCTCGAATCGAACAACGACGCACACAAGGCCGGCTCATCGCGATCGTGGGCTCCGAAGCTGGAGCTCCCCAACACGTTCGGCGACATCAAGGCACTCGTCCTCGCGGCGATCGGAACGGATCCCAAGTCCGTGACCGAAGCCGACAAGGCCCTGCACGAGCAGGCGACGCTCCTCGCCCGCGCCGTGTGCGGATCCGAGTCGGCGAAGGCAGAGCTCAAGGCTGCGGGAGTCGACGACTTTTCGCTCGTTGGTTGCCGCGTTCGTCTCGAGACGATGCCCACGAAAACCAAGGAAAACAAGCCGTTTACGCGCTACACGTGGTCTCCGGCCTGATGGGCGGATTCGTGTTTTCCGAAATCAGGACGTTGCCAAATTCGACAATGATCCTAGCCCCGTAGGGTAAGTCGATCTGCCACCAAAATGCGTGCCACCCGTGGCGCGAGTGATGATCACATGGGAAAAGTACAGTGGCCAGAGTGCTTACCGGCACCCTGACCACCGTATGAAGGGCTCTCCCGGTTGTTCGAGCAACCGGGAGAGCGGTCCGAACCTGAGTTGGAGGTCCGAACGCATGCACACTACCAGGAATCGCCGCCGTTGCCAGCCACTCTTCACCGACCCGCGTGAGCGCTAGCGCTCGCTGAGCATTCGTTCGGACCTATTCGATCGACTGGCGAAGACCTCGCTCGTGTCCTTCACGGTGAGGCCCTCGCCGGTCGCCGTCGTGTGCTCCGAGCTCGGCACGTGGCACGGCCATGGCTTCGCGCATTGTCGCATTGGATACGGAGACATCTCCGATCCAACCCGCGCTCCTCGCTCCACCACTTGTCTGTTTGACATGGCAGGCATCTGGTGAGGATCCATTCATTGTTCATCACTCCGACGCCGAGCCACTCCTGCGAGAGTGGCTCCGCTCGGACGCGCTCCTCGTGGGCCACAATGTGGCGTACGACATGGCGGTCATCTGCGAGCGTTTTCCAGCGCTCCGGCCGCTCGTCTTCCGTGCGTACGACGACGATCGCGTAACCGACACCCAGCTTCGAGAGCAGCTCCTCGACATCGCGGGCGGCAGCTACCGGTATCGCATCGACAAGAGAGGTCGACGCGTCGAGAAGCGGTACACGCTCGAGGCCGTCGCCGACCGCCGGACCGGCATCAAGCTCCAGAAGGACGGCTGGCGCCTCTCGTATGGCGAGTTCCAGGACGTGCCGCTCACCGGCTGGCCGACGCGCGCCCGCGAGGTTCAGGCGAGGGCTCGCCAGCGTCTCGCGTCGCTTCCGGATCCCGAGACCATCCCGCGTAAGGAGCGAACGCCGGCGCTGCTCGAGGAGATCAAGAACCTCCGCGGGCTCGTCGACTCGGCGCCGGAGCAGTGTCTCCGTTACCCGCTCGACGATGCTCGCGCGACGTTCGCCGTCTACGAGGCGCAAGAGATCCACGCGCGATACCTCAACGATCAGTTCAGGCAAGCACGTGCAGCGTTCTGGCTGCACCTCTCGAGCGCATGGGGCGCGAAGACCAACGCAGAAGGCGTCGAGTCCCTTCGGCGAGAGATCGAGGCGCTGCTCGCCGAGACCGAGGACGATCTCAAACTCGCCGGGCTCGTGAGAGCGAACGGGACGCGCGACACGAAGGTAGCGAAGGCGCGGATGATCGAGATCTGCGCGCGGGAGCGCCTCGACCTCGTTCGAACCGAGGCGCACTTCGAGGACGATGCGCCGTGCAAGGGCGCCGACGATTGTCGCGAGCACGTCTGTCTTGACGCCGATGCATGCGAACGAAGCGGCGACGACGTTCTCATCTCGTACGCCGAGCTCACGACGTACCGGAAGGTGCTGAGCAACGACGTCAAGGCGCTTGCCGGCGGCACCTACTGGCCGATCCACACACGCTACGGGCTCGCCGAGACCGGTCGCACCACCTCGAGCAAGCCGAACGTTCAAAACTGGGCGCGAGGCCGGAAGTGCAAGGCGTGTGGCTCGAAGGGGTGCGAGCTCTGCGGTGGAACCGGGACGCTCGACGGCGCGCGCGAGGCGTTCATCCCTCGACCCGGACGTGTCTTCGCCCAAGCCGACTTCCCTCAGCTCGAGCTCTACACGCTCGCCCAGTGCTGCGTCTCGTGGCTCGGAAAATCCCGGCTCGCCGACGCGCTCAACGCCGGGCTCGATCCTCATCTCTCCGTCGCCGCGCTCATCCTCGGCACGACGTACGAGGATGCGAAGAAGAACAAGGCGACGAGAGAGGTCAAGGAGGCCCGCGGCGCAGGCAAGGTCGCGAACTTCGGGTTCCCTGGCGGTCTCGGGATCGACTCGCTCGTCTCGTACGCGAAGAAGTCCTACGGCGTCGTCCTCACACGCGACCAAGCGAAGCGGCTCAAGGAGCACTGGTTCGAGGCATGGCCGGAGATGCCTCACTACTTCGCGCGGATCAACGCGCTCTGCGACAACGCCGCGAACCGCGCTGTCGTCGAGACGCTCTTCACGAAGCGGATACGTGGGAACGCCACCTACTGCGCCGCCTGCAACAACGGCTTCCAGGCGCTCGGCGCCGACTGCGCGAAAAATGCTGGCTGGCGGATCACGCGCGCAGCATATGTGGATCAAGCAAGTCCCCTCTTCAACGCACGGATCGTGGCGTTCGTCCATGACGAGTTCATTGCAGAGGTCGACGACGCGACGAGCGCGCACGATGCGGCGCACGAACTCGCTCGCCTGATGGTCGAGGGGGCCAACGTGTACCTCCCGGACGTGCCGATTCCGATGTCCAAGATGGAGCCGCTTCTGATGCGGCGGTGGTCGAAGAAGGCAGAACCGAGATTCGGCAAGGAGGGGAGGCTGGTCCCATGGGAATGACGAGCGAAGAAGCCAAGCAGTATCGGTGGCTCGTCGAGCGGATCGCCAACCGGTACGCGCGGCCAGGGATCGACGTCGACGACCTCGTGCAGGAGGGGTACCTCGGCCTGATCAACGCGTTCGAGACGTGGCGCCCGGAGGGAGGTTCGTCCTTGAAGGCTTGGGCGAGTCTCCACGTGCGGAGCGCGATCTGCAAGGCGCTCGACGCCGCCGACCCAGGCTTCGAGACCGTGTCGATGGACGCACCGACGAGCGTCGGCGAGCGCGGAGCCTCGCTGCACGACGTCCTCGGGACGCCGGCCGAAGAGGACGTGCCGACGCAGGAGGACGTGATCGACGAGATCGAGACCAACACGATCGTGCGCGAGGAGGTCGACCGGTTGCCGTCGAACCATCGCGTGCTCCTGACGATGTGGGCCGGGACTCCGGTCGACGACGGGAAGACCCATCAGCAGATCGCGAACGAGCTCGGGTGCAGCCGTCAGCTCGTGACGCTGCGCTTCGGACAGGCGCTCGGGGCGCTGTGCGTATTCCTCCATCGTCGTGTGCATACGCCACGTCGAGGTTCGTACGAGCGAACGCCCGCACGCCGCGCAGGCGGAGCCTGCCAGAACACGTCGGGGAGGGCGCGATGCGCAACGCGATCGATACCGAAGCGTTGATCGAGCACATGAGCCTCGACCGCTTACTCGCTCTCGTCGTCGCGCACGAAGACGTGGAGCGCATGGCCGCCGAGCTCGCACCTGATTCCGATCAGACGCCGGCTGATCTGCCGACGTCGTGGTTCGACACAATCCCTGCGACGCGTCCGTCGACGGCGCCGGCAGTGCGAAAGGCAGCGTGATTCATGAACCGCGATCAAGAGTATGACGAGATGGTCGAGAAGCTGTCCGCCGCGCAGGCGCGCTGCGGCGAACTCCTTTCCGAGCTCCGACTCGAGCGCCGCGAGAAAGAAGAGGCGCTCGCGACGGCGCTCATCACCGTTGGAGTCTTGAAGGCTGCGGCCGACGAATGCGTCCGCCTGCGCGTCGAGGTTGCCATGCTTCGCGCTGCGTTGAACACGAAGGCGGTTGCGTAGCGGAGTCGTGCCATGCAGGTCGAGATCAGCCTCGCGGAGCTCCTCATGAACGCGATCGGCAACGGTCGTGTGCCGGGGATCCAGTTTCGGCGTGGCTGGTCCGATGACCGCGCGACCTTCGAAGGTCTGAGGAGCGTCATCCAGGATCGGCTCGACGGTGCTCGCCGCGTCGCTGTCGAAGAGGCGCTTCGCAGAGCGCGCGACGAGCATCCCGTGCTCAAGCTCCACGCGGAGAACGACCGGCTCCGGGCTGCGCTCGAGAAGATCACGACGCTCGGACGCGTCTGCCCGGACTTCGAGACGTGCAGGCACTCATCTTGCCAGGACTCGTGCGGCGCCGTGCTGATCGCGCTCGAGGCGTTGCAAAGGCCGGTCGACGGGCGGAGGGCCACGTGAACGCGGCACCGGGCCCATCTCCGGCCGATACCGTCGTCAGCTCCGACCGCGCGGCGGAGGCCAAACGCGCGGCCATGCTCCGATTCGCGGACGATCTCGCGGCGCTCTATGCTGACCTCTGGATCAATGGCAAGCTCGACGAGATCCTGAAGGAGTCGACAGATGCCGCGTCCGAGGACGAATAGCTCCACACAGATCGACGGCCGTCTGCCCGTCGTCGTCTACGCTCGTTACTCGACCCTGCTTCAGGACTCGCGTTCGATCGACGATCAGGTACGCCGTTGTCGCTCGTACGCGGAAGCACACGGAATGCAGGTCGTCGATGTCTATAGCGATGCGGCCGAGTCCGGATCGCACATCGAGCGGGCGGGCGTTCAGCGCATGCTCCACGAAGCGCGCGTACGTGGAGGCAGCCCGTTCAAGAACGTCCTCGTCGACGACCTCTCACGCCTCTCTCGCGATCTCGGCAACACATGGAACGTCGTGTTCGGAGATCTCGCCGATCGTGACATTGGTGTAGTCGACGTCACCTCGGGCATGGCGTCGACCGATCCGAACGCGCGGATCACGTTCGCTGCACTCGGGATGGTGAACGATCAGTTCCTCCAGAGCGTCCGGAAGCAGACTCATCGCGGGCTCGAAGGCCGAGCTCTCGCCGGCTTCTGGGCGGGTGGACGGTGCTACGGCTATGCGACGGTTCAAGAGGAGAACCCGCCCGACCCCGAGCACCCACGGAAACGTCCGGTCATCGACGAGACACAGGCCGCACTCGTCCGGCGAGTGTTCCACCTCTTTGCGGACGGGCAATCACTCAAGGCGATCGCCTCATTGCTCAACGAAGAAGGCATCGCGGCGCCGAACGACGGCGGCCGCGGAAACAAGAATGGTCGTGGATGGGGCCACACGACGATTCGGGCGATGCTCCAAAACGAACGCTATCTCGGCCGCTTCATCTGGAACCAGCACAAGTGGCTGCATGCGTCCGGCAAGAAGAATCGCCGTCGGGTCAAGCGGCCTGAGTCGGAGTGGATCCGACGCGAGTATCCCGAGCTCGCCATCGTCGATCGCGAGCTGTGGGACGCCGTCCAAGATCGTTTCCGTCGATACACGAAACCTGCAGGTGGGCGACCGCCGGGCACGTGCACGCACCGGACGCCGCTCGTATCCGGTCTCATGCGCTGCGGCGTTTGCGGCGGCAGCATGGCCATCCTCGCGCGGAAGACGAAGGCGGGCGTCTCGTACGCGCAGTTCGGCTGTGTCGCGCACTACTCGCGGGGAGCAACAATCTGCGCGAACAACATGACCATCTCCGAGTTGAAGGTCACGAAGGCGCTGCTCGGCGCGCTCAAGGACACGTTGGGTCACCCGGAGTTCATCGAGCGCTTCCGGGAGCAGGCCCAGCGCCGGATCGGGGCGGCAGGTAAGAAGGGAACACAGTCAGACCCGGAGATCGACCGGCGCATCCGCGAGAGCGAGCGCCGGATCGCGAACCTGACCGACAGCCTTGGCAAGCTCGGGTGGTCGGATGCCATTGGAGCGAAGCTGAAGGAGGAGGAGGGGCTCCTCGGGAGGTTGAAGGCCGAACGGGCGAAACTCAAGCCCGAGGCGCCACCGCCCCTGCCCCACCCCAAGGTCCTCGTGGACGGCCTCACGCACCTCATGGCCGTCCTCAAGTCAGACCCGATGCGTGGTCGGGACGTCCTCTCCCGCTTCGTCTCGCCGCTCGTCATGACCCCAGAAGGCGAAAACCCCGACCGCTCTTACCGAGCGACCGGGGCCTTCGATTTGTCCTTTTTTCTAGACCCGCCAAGGGCGGAGTCTTTGAAAACCGGGGTTGCGCGGGTAGGATTTGAACCTACGACCTTCGGGTTATGAGCCCGACGAGCTACCAGGCTGCTCCACCGCGCGCCACGTCCGTCGAAACGGAACGAACGCGTAAGTAGTTCGCTTTTCGACCAAGGTCAACACCTCAAGTGAGGCAGAAGCGTCGACCTCATCTTCGGCCGCGTTCGCCGGGCCCCCGGCGAGCCGTCGCCCCGTGTCTCAGGGATGACGAGGCGCCGAGCCGGCGCCGGCGAAGCTCCGGTGTTCGCCAGCGCTAGCGGCTCACCCGCGCCCCCTCCCCTCCCCCCTCGCCGCCCCCGTCGAGCTAGAGTCCTCGCAGCCATGCCCGACGCCGCGTCGATCGCGCGCACCATCCTCGACGGCTTCGACCGTCACTACCGCCTCTTCCGCGCCACGAGCGCACACGCGAAGGAGCGCTGGGAGCGCGCCGACTGGATCGGCGTCCGCGAGGCGAGCCGCGCGCGCATCGACATGTACGACCAGCGCGTGCGCGAGGGCGTCGACGCGGTGCACGCCGCGCTCGAGGGCGCCGTGCTCGAAGAGGCGCTCTGGCCCGCGATAAAGCGGGCGTTCATCGGGATGCTGCACGAGCACGCGCAGCCGGAGTGCGCCGAGACGTTCTTCAACTCGGTCGCGCGGCGCGTGCTCGACCGCCGCTACTACCGGAACGACTACATCTTCCGGCGGCCGGCGAGCTCGACCGAGCACCTCGACGGCGCCGAGCCCACGTACCGCTGCTACTACCCTGCGGGCACCGATCTCCGGCAGACGTTCCGCGAGGCGATCGACGCGTTCGGGATCGCGCTGCCGTTCGCCGACCTCGCGCGTGACGTCGAGCTCATGGGGCGCGCCATCGACGAGCACTTTCCGGCGCGGTGGGAGCGACGGCCGAACTTCCAGGTGCACGTGCTGCGCTCGCTGTTCTTCCGCAACAAGGGCGCCTACGCGGTCGGTCGCGTGGTCAACGGCTCGAGCACGACGCCGTTCATCGTCCCGCTGCTTCAGGACGACGAGGGCAAGGTCTACGTCGACACGATCCTCCTCGACGGCAAGGACATCGGGCGGGTCTTCAGCCTTGGGCGCGCCTACTTCTTCGTCGACATGGAGGTGCCGTCGGCGTACGTCGACTTCCTCTTCACGGTCGTGCCGAACAAGTCGAAGGCCGAGCTCTACACGATGGTGGGGCTCGGCAAGCAGGGCAAGACGCTCTTCTTCCGCGACCTCGAGCAGCACCTCCGGCACTCGACCGACACCTTCACGCTCGCCGAGGGCACGAAGGGCATGGTCATGGTCGTCTTCACGCTGCCGTCCTTCCCCTACGTCTTCAAGATCATCCGCGACTGGTTCGCGCCGCCGAAGGACACAGACCGGGGGAGCGTCGAGGAGCGCTACAAGTTCGTGAAGCTCCACGACCGCGTGGGGCGCATGAGCGACACGCTCGAGTACGCGCACGTGGCGTTCCCGGAGAGCCGCCTCGACAAGGCGCTCGTCGACGAGCTCGAGAAGCTCGCGCCGTCGCTCCTCGAGCGGGACGGCGATCAGCTCGTCATCCGGCACCTCTACATCGAGCGGCGCCTCGTGCCGCTCGACGTCTACCTCCGCGACGCCGATCCCGCGCGGCAGCGCGCGGCGATCGACGAGTACGGCCACGCGCTGAAGGAGCTGGCCGGTGCGAACATCTTCGCCGGCGATCTGCTGCTCAAGAACTTCGGGCTCACGCGGTACGGGCGCGTCATCTTCTACGACTACGACGAGCTCTGCGAGCTGACCGACTGCCGCTTCCGGACGATGCCGAAGCCGCGCGACGACAGCGAAGAGCTTGCCTCCGACCCGTGGTTCAACGTCGAGCGCGGCGACGTGTTCCCCGAGCAGTTCCCGACGTTCCTCTTCCCGCCGGGCGAGCAGCGGGAGACGTTCCTCGAGCTCCACGGCGACCTCGCGGCGGCCGCCTATTGGCGTGACCAGCAGGAGCGCCTCCGCGGCGGCGTCCAGGACGACGTCTTCGCCTACCCCGCGGCGGTCCGCTTCGAGCGACGCTTCGCGTCGAAGGGCTGACGCGCGCGGCGGAGCCGCCCTCGTGATCCCTCCGCGCGACGCGCGGGGGGAGCCGCCCGCCGCGAGCTCGGCGGTCGCCGTCGCGGCAAGGCGCGAGTCCGTCGCTCGCACACCGCGCGCGCCCGTGTATCATCGCCGGATGTCCGACGCTCAGGACAAGCGCGGCAAGCTCCCGCCACCGCCGAAGCTGCCGCCGAAGCCCAGCGCCGCGCCGATCCCGACGCCCGAGGGCTTCATGTCGACAGCCGCGAAGATGTCGCTCGCCGACGTCGCGCTGCAGCTCCGCGACGAGCAGCTCGAGGCGAAGGTCGTCCACTACAAGGCCGACCTCGCGACCAACGCCGAGCTCGACGCCGTGACCGCGCAGGTCATCGCCGACCTCCAGAGCCTCCAGGCCGAGGCGCGCCGCGTCGGGCCGTCGAGCCGTCCGACGGCGATGGCCGATCGTGCGCAGCTCGAGATCGAGCTCATTCAGAGCCTGAAGGAGATGCTCGGGCGCATCTTCCGTCCGGACAAGCTCGCGACGCTGATCGAGCGCAAGCTCGGCGAGGTCGCGAAGCGCTTCGCGCGCCTGTTCTTCGAGAGCGAGCTCGCCGACAGAATTCGCGGCTCGGACGACGAAGTGAAGGCGATGCGCTTCTCGGACCAGGCGCTCTTCCACGCGCTGAGCCGCACGGAGGAGGCGATCTTCGCCGAGCTCGACAGCTTCCAGTACGTCCAGCCGAGGGTGAAGGAACGCGCCCGCGACGCGTACTTCGCGCTGGTGAAGAACCTCCGGAACGATTTTCTCGCGCGAACGACGCCCGAGCTCAACGTCCTCGTGAAGTACCTGAACGACGTGCTCTCGCAGTTCTTCACGCAAGAGCTGCCGCCGATGCTCGGCGAGATCGCCTGGGAGGTCGTGAAAGAAGCGCGGCTCGCGGAGGCGCGATCGACCGCGGGCTACAAGATCAGCGCGAGCGCGTTCCCGCTCTTCCGGCAGGCGTTCGAGAGGAAATTCCTCCAGCGCCTCGTCCCCTTCACCGAGGACGAGATGCTGCGCCTCGTCCGCGAATCGAAGGGGCAGTTCCGCGAGGAGACGCTCCGCCTCGTCGCCGATCCGGCGATCTTCAGCGAGCTCTGCGAGGTCGTCTGCGACGCGGTCTACGACATGCTCTACAACGACGGCTTCCTCGATCTCCCGTCCGACTGGCGCGCCCGGCTCTCGCGCGCCGAGTGACGAAGGCGCCCGTCGGGTCCTCGATCTCCCGTCCGACTGGCGCGCCCGGCTCTCGCGCGCCGAGTGACGAAGAGGCGACGCTCAGGCGCCGCGCGTCGAGGCGCGGCTGAAGCGGACGCGACCGACGTTCTCCCACCACTCGCGGTAGCGCGTCTGCGCCCGCTCGCGCTCGCGCTTCGGGAGATCGTCGTAGTACGCGAAGTACTCGTTCGTGATCGTCCGGAGCTCTTCGCTCGCGGAGCCGCGCAGCGCCTGCTGATCGTGCATCAGCGAGTCGATGAGCCACTCGAGTCGGTGCCGGCCGCGGTTGTCGCCCCACCACACGAGCCAGCGCTCGGTGTCGCGGCCGAAGTCCTGCTGCGTGATCGCGACGAGCGCCGAGCGCGCCGCGGCCACGACGTCCTCGATGTCCTCTTCGAGCAGCGGCAGGAGCACCGGGACGGCGAGCGGCTCGCGCGTCTCTGCGAGCGCCTCGATCGCCCAGACGCGCCGCGTGGCCGCCTGCGTGTTGGCGATCTCGCCGAGGCGCTCGACCACGGGCTGCGGGTGCGCCTCGGCGATCGCGCGCGCGGCGGCGCGCGCGGCGCGGCGGACGCGCGCGTCCTCGTCGAAGGTGCGGGCGATCGCGGCGTCGATGGCGTCGGGGTAGACGAGCTCCGTGAGCAGATACGTCGCCCAGAACCGCGCGTCGGGATCGGCGCCCTCGACGTGCGCGAGCACGAACGGGAGCGCCGTACGCCGCTGGCTCGCGATCAGCCGGATGACGGGGCCGCACTCGGCGACGCGCGGCAGGTGCGCGCCCTCGAGGCGCTCCGACTCGATCGCGATCGGGCCGGGGAACTTCGCCATGATGGCCGGCATCGCGTAGCCACCCGCGCGGAGGAGCGCGGTCTCGGCCTCCTCGTCGGCGCCCGCGAGCACGCGATCGACCAGCGTGACGTACTCGCTCGAGACGTCGACGATGACGCTCGGGAGGATCCGCGAGTGATCGCTGCGCGAAGAGGGCGGCTTGTGCGCCGGCACGCTCACCTGCTGCTCCGAGAGCGGCATCGGCTTCGACTCCGCCGCCGGCGGCAGCGCGGGAGGCGCGCCCTTGCGCTGCGCGAGCGCGAGCACCGGCTCCGCGTTCCGCGACGGAGGCTCGGACGCGCTCACCGACGAGGGCCGCGCCGCGTCCGCGACGAACACGGCGGGCGCAATCGGCGTGGCGTCGAGATCCGTCAGGGTCCCGAGCGCGACCGGCTTCATCTCCTGGTCCGGCGTCACGACGACGAGCGGCGTGATCGGCTTGGCCGTCTCGGCGACCAGATCGAACGATCCCTCGTCGAGCGACGGCGCGATGACGCCGAACGACGGCGCGGCGGCCGGCAGCGCGCCGAAGCCGCCCGGCGAACCGGCTGCCGGCGCGTTCGCCCCGCTCGGCTCCACGCGCGGCAAGAGCGGCGAGCCGGCGACGAGCGTGGTCGTGAAGTCCGGCGTCCCGCTCGAGGGCGCGCCGGCGTCCGGCGTGGCGCTCGACGGCGCGTCGTCGCTGACGGTGATCTGCTGGGCGAACGGCGTCGCCTGGACGCCGAGCGACGCGGTCCCCCCGAGATCGATCGGGCCGATCGGCTGAGGCGAGAGGTCGGTGATCGGCGCGCTCGGCATCGGCGGCGGGGACTCGGCGCGCGGCGACTGGGGCAGCGCGCCGAGCGCGTCGCTCACGCTCGACCTCCGCGACGCGCGCGCGTCGCCTCCCCACGGATGGACCTCCGGCCCGCCGGACGGATCGCGATCGCCGGCCCGCGCGGGCCCCGAGTCGCGCGTGGTGTGCAGCGGATCGGAGGCGTGTCCGTGGATCTGCGCGATGAGCTGGCGTTCGACGGCGTCGTCCGCGGTGGACGCGGCGAAGCCCCACGAAGCGCTCTCCGTCACGACGCTCGGCAGCGACGGAGCGCCGAACTCGAGGGCCGGAGCCTCCGCGCGTTTGATCGGCTGCGACCTGCGCGGCGCGCCCGACGGCGATCCGCCGGACGATCGCGGCGGAGCGGACGGCGCGCCCGTGCCCTCGAGCGCCGCGGCCGCCTCGGGCTCCTCGCGCGGGATGGGGCGACCGCTCGGGCGGCGGACGGCGAGGAGGTTCGCGGGCGGAGGCCGATCGCTCCGCACCGACATCGGATCGGCGCCCAGGACCGCCGTGGGCTCGCGCAGCGTCACGAGCGGACGGGAGACGGGCTCTGCCAAGAGGTCGCGGATCGGCGGGGCGAGCTCCTCGACGGCGGGGCGCACGCTGGAGCCGGACCACGCGGGCTCGGGAGGGCCCGACACCTGCGTCGGCGGCGGCGGGACGGTGTCGGCGGCCTTCTTCTTCGCGACGGCGGCGCCGCCCTCCGGAGGGGCCGCCGAGCCCTTGAGCTTGCGCCGCATGATGACGCGCTCGAACGCGCCCGACGACGACTCGACGAGGTCCTCGACCTGACGGACGCCGATGTCGTCGACGCCGGAGAGGCCGCCGTCGCCGAAGAGCAGCGCGACGACGCGCTTGCGGACGACGATCGGGAAGACGACGCACTCGGTGTCGCCGGCGCGCCCGAGGTCGGCCATCAGCACCGGATCGAGGCCCTCGCTCGAGGGCCTCGCGCGGACGATCGTCTTCGCCTCGCGCGCCGTCGCGAGGATGTTTCGGAGGTCGAGCGGCACGCCGACGCGCGCGACCTTGTCGCGCGCCGCGCCGTCGCCGAAGGCGTCGCGTCCCTCGGCGAGATCGCCGTGGACGATGAAGAGCGCCGTGTAGTCGAAGAACTGGCGCGAGAACTCGAAGAGCACGTCGAAGATGACGTCGCGCTCGGCCGAGGCCTCGAGCTCGCTCTTCGCGAGGTCGGAGGTGAGCGGACCGCGCCGGCGGCGCGCGGGACGCGCGGGCGGGGCTTCGCTCTTCCGCACGAACGTCCCCTGCGCGGCGGCCGTCGTGCGCGGCGGTTCCATCGACGGCAAGGGCGGCGGCGCGATGCTGGGCGGCCTCGGCGCCGCGCGGTGGAGCGGCGACGACTCGAGCGGCGGAGGGAACGTGCTCGCGATGCGCGGTCCCTTGTGGACGACCTTGGTGATGAGGCGCGTCGTGCGCTTGTCGAGCGGCAGACCGTAGTCGCGCGCGAGCGCCTGGCGGATCCGGAAGAGCGGCGCGATGCGCTGCTCGATCGCGAGCGCGAGCGCGAACGTGAGCTCCTGCTCCGCGTCGCGCGAGAGCGGCTCGGCGACGGCGACGACGAGCGTCGCGCCCACCTCGAGCGGCACGAACGCGCGCTCCGCCGCCACCTCGGCGGCGACGAGCCGCGCGGCGATGTCGGGGACCTTCGGCAGCTCCCCCGCCGGCGCGACGGGCAGACCGTACGACTCGGCCACGACCGGCATCAGCGCGGCCTCCTCGATACGACTCACCTCGAAGAGGTTGGTCACGAAGTCTCCCCCGTAGAGGACCTGCCGTGCCAACGCCTCTTCGATCTCGCGGATCGAGGCGATCTCGCGCTGAACGATGAGGGAGCTCAGAGACATCGTACGCGGTGCGTGCCGCGCGCTAAGCGTCGCTTGCAACCCCAAGCGTGTCAACTCGAGGGGGTGCGCTTCTCAGCCCTCAGATGCGGGCCACGGTCCGGGTCCCGGTCGTGGAGAGGTCGAAGTAGGCCTCGACGGCCGTGACGAGCCCGCCGATCGTGTGCTCGCTCGCCGTCAGGTCCACGCGCAGGCCTCGCCGCCGCGCCGTCTCGGTCGTGACGGGCCCGATGCTGGCGACGCAGGTGTTGGCGAGGAGCGCCGGCGCACGATCGTCGAGCGCGTCGCACAGGTGCTCGACCGTGCTCGACGACGTGAACGTCACGACGTCGATCTCCCTCCCCTCGAGCAGCGCCGCGAGCGCCTGGAGAAGCGGGCGCGGCGGCGCGAACGTCTTGTAGGTCGCGACGACGTCGACCTCGCACCCGGCCGCGCGGAGCGCGTCGGGCACGACGTCGCGCGCGAGCTCCGCGCGGGCGACGAGGACGCGAGGCCTCGCGTCGCCCAGCGCCTCGACGAGCTCAGCCGCGAGCCCCTCGCCCTTGTAGACCTTCGGCACGAGATCGGCCGTGACCCCGCACGCCTCGAGCGCCGCCGCGGTGCCGGGCCCGATCGCGGCGATCTTCGCGCCGGCGAACGAGCGCGCGTCCTTGCCCTGGCGGCGCATCTCCGCCCAGAGGCGCTCGACGCCGTTGGCGCTGGTGAGCACCACCCACCCGTAGCGGCCGAGCGCCCCCGCGGCCTCGGCCAGCGGAGCGGGATCGGTCGGCGGGCGAATCTCGATCGTCGGCACGACGACGGGATCGGCGCCGCGCTCGCGGAGGAGCAGCGCCGTTCGTCCGGCCTGCTCGCGCGCACGCGTGACGAGGACGCGCTTACCGAAGAGCGGGAGCTTCTCGAGCCACGACAGCTCGGAGAGCGGCGTCGATCGCTCGCCCACCACGAGCACGACGCGCGCGGCCTTCGGCGGCGGCAGGAGCGGCACCTCTCCCAGCGTGGTCTCGCGGATCTGCTGCGTCGGGAGCGACACGTTCTCGACGAGCGTCGCCTGCTCGCCCGGCTTTCTTCCGTAGAAGACGAGCGAGCGCGCGGTCTCGGCGACGCTCTCGGCGTCGCAGACGATCGCGAGCGTGTCGGTCGCGGTGGCGAGCTTGTCCCAGTCGTGCAGGGTCTCGTGCCCGCGCGTGACACTCACGGCCGCGACGCTCGGCGACGCGTCGCTCGTGCGGGTGAGCGGGATGCCGGCGAACGCGCCGACGGCGATGAGCGGGCCGATGCCGGGGACGATCTCGAGCGGCACGCCGTGGCGCGCGACCGCGACGCCCTCGACGTCGCCCGTCCCGAAGAGGAGAGGGTCGCCCCACGTCAGCCGGACCGCGTGGCGGCCCTCCTTGGCCTCCGAGGCGAGCATCTGGCCGATGCGCTCGGGCGTGAGCTGCGCCGTGACCGGATGACGAGGCGCGCCGTCGCGCACGCGACCGAGCACGTCGGGGTGCACCGCGGGATCGAAGAGGACGAAGTCGGCGTCCTCGAGGACGTCCGCCGCGCGCAGCGTGAGGAGCCTCGGATCGCCGGAGCCGGCACCAACGAACGTGACCTTTCCCGTCATCTCCCTCTCGCTACTGTTGTGGCGCGCACGTCGACACGCCCGCGCCGACGATCTTCAGCGACGTGGTGGCGACCTGCGTGACCGAGTCGTCCGACGGACGCCACCGCGTGACGCGCGAGGCGTCGCCCGGCGCGTGGAACATGTAGAAGTCGCCTCCCCAGTAGGCGAACGCCCAGCCGCTGCCTTGATCGACGTTGTCGAAGCGTCGCTCGCCGACGACCTGCGCGGTGGTCGTGTCGATCTCGCCGATGTACGAGGGCGGGCTTCGCCGCTCCTTGCTGTAGAACGCGAAGAGACGGCCGTCGCCCGTGCCGGTGAGCTCGGCCGAGGCGATCCTCGGGGAGAAGGCGCCGACCGGTGTGAGGTCGAAGGTGCCGGGCGTGATCCGCGCGAGGCTCGAAGCCCCGGCCGGCCTTCCGCTTCGAAGCTGGTCGTCGCCCGCGACGAAGAGCGACTCGGTCGGCCCGACGCTGTTCGTGGCGAAGCCCATCCCGAAGAGCCCGAAGTTCGATTGCCTCGGGACATACGACGTCGAGAGGCACGCCGCCGTCGCGGTGCTGACGCGGAAGAGCCTCTCGTTGTTGAACAGGACGTATGCGATGCCTCGCCGGTCGACCGCCATCGAGAACGGCGTCGCGGGGGCCGGCGTGGGGCACGCGATCTTGCCGATCAGGCTGAACTGCCCCGTGTCCGGGTTGAAGCTCTGGAGATCGTAGGTGCTCGTGATCGTGTAGACGAGCGTCGCCTCGGCGTCGGGGCAGTCGGTGCGGTCGACGTCGGTCGGAGGCCGCACGTCGAGCGGGGGCGGCGCGTCCTCGAGGTCCTCGGCGTCACGCCCGCCGTCGCGCCGCCCGTCGGGCCCCGCGTCGGGATCGAAGTCCGTGAACCCGTCGTCCTCGACGAAGAGCCCGGTCCTCGATCCGCAGGCGACCAGGAGGAGAAGAAACGCGACGCGGCGGATCGCCGGAAGGGACCTTCGCATGGTGTTGCCTGGAGAGTGTTCCTCGGAGACCTACGAAGGCTCGAAAATCCGCGAGCCGACGGACGAAGCGCCGCGCGTGCGGCTCGACCGCGCGCCTAGCGTCGCTCGCCTCGCGGTGACGTACAAGCATCACCGGTGATGTAGGGCCAGCGCCTACCCTCAGGGCTTCGCGCCCGCGTCGGCGCCCGCCGGAGCGGCGGCGGCCGGCGGATCGCCGAACGACAGCGTGACGATCTGGCTCTTCTTGCCGCCGTCGAACGTCATCGCTCGCACGGCGACGAGCAGGCACCCGACCATGTCCTCGCTCAGCCCCTCGCGCTTGACGAAGCGCGCCGACGCGACGTGCCCGTCCTTGCCGATCGTCGCGTCGAACGTGGCGCTGCCGCCGATCCCCGGCTCCGCCGCGAGCGCTTTCTTGTAACATGCACGCAATCGAGGGCGCACCGGAGCCACCGCCTTTTCGACCGCCGTGTCGCTCTGAACGCCGCCGATCGTCGCGGAGTTGGAGGGATCCGACGCGTCCGTCGCCGGCTCGGCCGTGCTCGCCGGCCCGCTCGACGCGGGGGGCGCGACCTCGCCGGGCGGCGCCGCCGAGCTCACCTCCATCGTGACCTCGGTGCGATCCGGAGGGCGCGACGCGCTCTTCGGCGCCTGCGGTGGCGGCTCGCTCGACGCCGGATCGCAGGCCGCGGCGACGCCGCCGGCAAAGAGCAACGCGATGACGAGCTTTCCCCCCCGCACGTTCATACCTCAACGATACACCGACCCTCCGAGCCACGACCACCCCCGGCGAGCCGCGACGCGGCGCACGATCGTGCACCGGAACATGGCCCGGCGCGCTAGTGTCCCGTGCGATGAACGGCTCGGCCTCTTCTCTCAACGGCATGGAGGGGCGTGCGGCGTTCGTTCGCGCTCACACCGCCCTCGAGCCCGTGCCGATGGTGGCCGACATCCGCCTCTACACGGCGTCCGAGGTGGTGCCGATCTGGCGCGCGACGGAGGACTGGCTCTCGGAGCGCGGGCTCGGCGTCCCCTTCTGGTGCGTGCCCTGGGCCGGAGGCCAGGCGCTCGCGCGCTTCATCCTCGAGCACCCGGAGATCGTCCGCGGCCGGCGCGTGCTCGACTTCGGCACGGGCAGCGGCCTCATCGCGATCGCCGCAGCGAAGGCCGGCGCAGCGGAGGTCCGCGCGGTCGACGTCGATCCGCTCGCCGTCGCGGCGTGCGCGCTCAACGCCGCCGCGAACGACGTCGTCGTCGACGTCGTCTGCGACGACATCGTCGACGGCGATCCGAAGGTCGACGTCGTGCTCGCCGGCGACGTCTGGTACGAGCTCACCGCGTCGGCGCGCTTCGCGAGGTGGCTCCGCGCGATCTCGCAGCGCGGCACCCTCGTCCTCACCGGCGATCCGGGCCGCCACTACGTGCCCTCGCACGCGCGTGAGCTCGCGGTCTACGAGGTCCCGACGTCGACCGAGCTCGAGTCCTCCCGGTCGCGGAGCTCGCGCGTCCTCGAGATCCTCCCGCTCCCCCCGAGCGACGACGACGACCCGCGCGCGGCCGGAGACTGACCTCTCTCGCCTGCGCGCCCCTCCGGCCGTTGGAGTATGCTTCCCGCGGACCTCGCCATGGGATTCCCCGTCATCCGCCCTCGCCGCCTCCGCGCCACGCCCGAGCTGCGAGCGCTCGTCCGCGAGACGAGCCTCAACGCCGGCGACTTCGTCTATCCGATGTTCTTCAGCGCCGCGATCGACGCGCCGCGCCCGATCGGCACCATGCCGGGCATCGATCAGCTCCCGCTGAGCTCCGCCCGCGCGCAGGCCAAGGCGATCAAGGAGCGCGGGGTCGGCTCCGTCATCCTCTTCGGCCTGCCGAAGGCGAAGGACGAACGCGGCGAGAGCGGCCTCGATCCCGACGGCCCCGTCCCCCGCGCGATCGCCGAGATGAAGAGCGCCGTCCCCGAGCTCGTCGTCATGGCCGACGTCTGCGTCGACGAGTACACCGAGCACGGTCACTGCGGCGTGTTGAAGAAGCGCGCCGACGGCTCGATGGAGGTCGACAACGACGCCACCATCGAGATCCTCGCGAAGATGGGCGTCGTCTTCGCCAAGGCAGGCGCGGACGTCGTCGCCCCGAGCGACATGATGGACGGCCGCGTCGCCGCCATGCGCGCCGCGCTCGACGCCGAGGGCTTCACGTCGACGAGCATCCTCTCCTACGCGGTGAAGTACGCGAGCTCGTTCTACGGGCCGTTCCGCGAGGCGGCCGACTGCGCGCCCAAGTTCGGCGATCGCGCCGGCTACCAGATGGACCCGGCGAACGCGCGCGAGGCGATCCGCGAGGCGGCGCTCGACGAGGCCGAGGGCGCGGACATGCTCATGGTGAAGCCCGCGCTCGCCTACCTCGACGTCATCCGCGACGTGCGCAAGGCCTCGAACCTCCCGCTCGGCGCGTACAACGTGTCGGGCGAGTACGCGATGCTCCACGCCGCCGCCGACCGCGGGATGATCGATCGCGACCGCGCGATCCTCGAGGTCCTCACGTCGATCCGCCGCGCCGGCGCCGACTTCATCCTCACCTACCACGCGCTCCACGCGGCGGAGCTCCTCGGATGAGCGCCCCCCGCGAAGCGAACGCTCCGTCGCTCCGGCGCGTCCTCGCGCTCGGCGCCGTCTGGGCGTCCATCAGCGCCGCCGCGCTCATCGCGCCCGGCTGCTACGGACGCAACTGCGAGGGCGGCACCGAGGTGTTCGGCGTCGACGCCGGCGAGGGGCGCATGATCGACGAGAACAGATGGGAGTCCGGCCCGATGGACGGGACGTGGCTGTGGTTCCCGCGGCAGCGCTACTACATCTTCGACGTCCGCGCGTTCGGCGGCCGCGTTCCGTTCAACCCCACTGCGTTCCTGAGCGCGTCGTCGAACCCGGCGACGAACGGCGGCAACATGACGTCGGGCTCCGGCAACCTGACGCTCTTCCGGTCGATGTCGGCGAACCGCATCGACATCCAGAACGACTCCTGCTCCGACTACTACCTGCGGCTCGTCGTCGATCTCCCGCCGCTCCCGCCCGTGCTTCCCGACGACGGCGGCGCCGGCGACGACGCGAGCGACGGCGGCATCGAAGACGACGCGAGCGCCGACGAGGACGCCGGCGACGGCGGCACCTGAGCGCGCACGAGCTCGACCACCACCGCGCGAGCGCTACGAATCTCGAGACAGCACGCACCCGCGCTGGAGAACGACATGACTCACCCGTGGCACGACATCCCCTGCGACGAGCCGATCGACGAGGGCTTCACCGCGTTGATCGAGATCCCGAAGGGCTCGAAGGTGAAGTACGAGCTCGACAAGGACACGGGCCTGCTCAAGGTGGACCGCATCCTCTTCAGCGCCGTCCACTACCCCGCCAACTACGGCTTCATCCCGCGGACCTACTGCGACGACGGCGACCCGCTCGACGTCCTCGTCCTCTGCCAGGAGCCGGTCGCGCCCATGAGCATGATGCGCGCGCGCGCGATCGGCCTCATGCAGATGCGCGACGAGAAGGGCCTCGACGACAAGGTCATCGCCGTCCACCTCGACGATCCCGCGTTCCGCGACTACTCGCACATCCGCGAGGTCCCGCAGCACACGCTGCTCGAGCTCCGGCGCTTCTTCGAGGACTACAAGCTCCTCGAGCAGAAGAAGGTCGAGGTCGACGAGCTGCAGGGCCCGTACGAGGCGGCCAAGGTCATCCGCGCCGGCCTCCAGGGCTACAAGGACCTGATGGCGAAGAGCCCGCGCGCCGCTACTTGAAGCAGTCGCGCATGCACGTGCGGTAGGTCTTCAGGCACGCCTGGCAGGACTTCGCCGCCTTGCGCGCCTCGGCCGAGGCCGCGGGGTCGACGCCGTCGCAGCCGCCGCTGCACCCGCGATAGGCGTCGCCGCAGGTGTCCGCGCAGCTCGCCGCCGGCAGGACCGGCGCGTGGAACGGGGCGGGCGCGCCCGCGTCGATGACCGGGATGCTCGCGACCTCGCGGTGGGCGGACGGCGGCGCGACCTTCGGATCCGGGGCCTCGAGCACCTTGGGCGGCGGCGCGAAGGCGTTCGTGGGGGCGGGCGCGGTGATGGTCGAGAGCCGCGGCGCCTCTCCCGGCGCCGCCATCATCATCGCCTCGTCCGTCGGGAGGCTCGGGGCCTGCGAGAGCGCGACGTACCGCGCCGTCGCGTAGTGGACCCGGTCCCGCGTCTGGCCGTACGTGTACCGCTCCGACCAGTCCCGCCAGCACGCCGCCTTCTTCGGCATCGACGCCTGGGGGTTCTCCTCGAGCGCGTAGCAGTGCTCGAAGCGCGCATTTCCCTCGTAGATCGCCTGAAAGCTCGGCCCGCAGGCGGCGAGGCCGACCACCAGCGGGAGGGCCGCCGGGAGGAACACGCGCGCGGGCACCGAGCGAGGCACCCCATCATCATACGCGACGAGCCTTTGACGCTCGAACGATCCTTCACTACCTAAGCATCGGACAATGTTCACGGGACTCGTCGAGGCCAAGGGGGCGCTCGTGCGCCGGACGCAGCACGGCCGCGACGCGCGCCTCGTCCTCCGCGGCGATCTCGTCGGGCCCGGCAAGGATCCCATCGTCCTCGGCGAGTCGATCGCGGTCGACGGCGTCTGCCTCACGGTCGCCGCCATCGTCGAGCCCGGCGGGCCCGGCGCGACGGTGTTCGAGGCCGACGCCTCGAGCGAGACGCTCGCCAAGACGACGCTCGGCAGCCTCGCCCCCGGCGCCTCGGTCAACCTCGAGCGTGCGCTCCCGATCGGCGGACGCCTCGGCGGCCACCTCGTCAGCGGCCACGTCGACGGCGTCGGGCGCGTGCGGGAGAAGAACCCCTCGGGCGCCGCCCTCCAGGTCGTCTTCGAGGCTCCGGCCGAGCTCGCCCGCTTCATCGCGCCGAAGGGGTCGATCTGCGTGAGCGGCGTGAGCCTCACGGTCAACGGCGTGTCCGGCTCGGCGTTCGACGTGATGCTCGTCCCGCACACGCGCGACAAGACCTCGCTCGACGCGCTGGCCGTCGGCGCGCAGGTGAACCTCGAGGTCGACGTCCTCGCGCGGTACGTCGCCCGCTTGCTCGAGGTCGGCCGCGCGGCCGACCCCTCCGACGCCGGCTCACGCGCCGACGACTCTCCCGACTCTCGCCTCCTCGACCGGCTCCGCGCCGCTGGATACGTCTGACCCTTCCCTGCTTTCACGCCCCCATGCCCCCCACCCTCAACATCGAGCCCAAGCTCCTCGAGCGCGTGAACGGCGCCATCGCCGACATCCGCGCCGGCAAGATGGTCATCCTCGTCGACGACGAGGACCGCGAGAACGAAGGCGACCTCACCATGGCCGCTCAGTTCGTCACCCCCGAAGCCGTGAACTTCATGGCGATGCACGGGCGCGGCCTGATCTGCCTCACGATGACCGAGGAGGCGATCGGCCGCCTCGGCCTGCCGATGATGGCCGCGCCGGGTCGCTCCGCGCCGAGCCTCGGCACCGCGTTCACGATGAGCATCGAGGCGCGCCACGGCGTGACGACGGGCATCAGCGCCGCCGACCGCGCGCACACGATGCGCATGGCGGCGAGCCCCGACTGCAAGCCCGACGAGCTCGTCACGCCGGGTCACGTCTTCCCGCTCCGCGCGCGCAAGGGCGGCGTCCTCGTGCGCACCGGCCAGACCGAGGGCTCGGTCGACCTCGCGCGCCTCGCGGGCCTCACGCCCGCGGGCGTCATCTGCGAGATCATGCGCGAGGACGGGTCGATGGCGCGGATGCCCGACCTCGAGGTCTTCGCGAAGAAGCACGAGCTCCGCATCGTCACGATCGCCGACCTGATCCAGTATCGCCTCCAGACCGAGCGCCTCGTCCGCCGCGTTGCCCAGGGCGCGATCCGCCTCGACGAGACCGGGACCGAGTGGACCGCGAACGTCTACGAGTCGGCGACCGACGGGCGCCAGTTCGTCGCGCTCACGAAGGGCGAGCTCGGCGCCGGCGGCCCGGTGCTCTGCCGGATGCACTCCGGCTCGACCATCGGCGACGTCTTCGCGTCGACGCCGCGCGACGGCGGGCGCAACCTCCGCGAGGCAATCCGCCGGATCGAAGCGGAGCGGCGCGGCGTCATCGTCTACCTCCCGGCTCGGCAGCCGCCGTCGGAGGAGATCGCGTCGCTCCTCGACGCCGTCGGCTCGAACGGCCGGCCGCGGAGCCCCGCGCCGCCGGCCGCCGGCGACAGCCCGCTCCGGGAGTTCGGGATCGGCGCGCAGATCCTCGCGGACCTCGGCCTCCACGAGATCCGCCTCCTCACCAACAATCCGCGTAAGATTGCCGGCCTCTCGGGCTTCGGACTGGAGGTCGTCGACAGCGTCGCCCTCAACGTCTCCAATCCGCACCGTCCGCACGCGACGGAAGAGAGCTAGAGCGAGAACCGCTCGGCAGCCGTCCCAGCAGCGAAGAACAAGGAGATCCGATGACCGTTTCGCCGCGAATCGTCGAAGGCAGCCTCGTCGTCCCGAAGGGAGCGAGGTTCGGCATCGTCGCGAGTCGCTTCAACCACTTCATCGTCGACCACCTCGTGGGCGGAGCGCTCGACGCGCTCGTCCGCCACGGCGCGGACGACGCGAACATCACCGTCGTCCGCGTCCCCGGCGCCTGGGAGATCCCGGTCGCCGTGCAGCGCCTCGCGCGCGGCGCCGGTGGGGCGAAGAAGGCGGCGAAGCTCGACGCGATCATCGCGCTCGCCGCCGTCATCCGCGGCTCGACCCCTCACTTCGACTACGTCGCCGGCGAGGTCTCGAAGGGCGTCGCGTCGATCTCGCTCGAGGCGAGCCTTCCGATCTCGTTCGGCGTCCTCACGACCGACACGATCGAGCAGGCGGTCGAGCGCGCAGGCACGAAGGCAGGCAACAAGGGGTGGGACGCGGCGGTCTCCGCGATCGAGATGGTCTCGCTGGACCGCGCGCTCGCGGGCGCGGGCTTCTGAGGAACACCATGGGTGCGCGCCGATCGGGCCGCGAGGCCGCGCTGCAGATGCTCTTCCAGCTCGAAGCGTCGGGGGCGACCGCCCCGCAGACGATCGAGCTCTTCTGGCGCGCCGCGGCCGACGCGGACTTCGAGCCCGATCCCGAGGGACGGCTCTACGCCGACACGATCGTGCGCGGCGTCGCCGAGAACCTCACCGCCGTCGACGCGCGGATCACCGCGGCCTCGCAGAACTGGCGCCTCGAGCGCATGGGCCGCGTGGACAGGAACCTCCTCCGCATGGGCACGTGGGAGCTCATGGCGCAGAAGGACGTCCCCCGCCCCGTCGTCATCGACGAGGCCGTCGAGCTCGCGAAGTCGTACGGGACCGAGGACTCGAGCGGCTTCGTCAACGGCGTGCTCGACCGCATCGCGACCGATCTCGGGCGCACGGGCGAGGCGAAGGCCGACGCCGACGCGAAGGGAGCCGGCAGCGGAAAAGGCGCCGGCTGATGCTCGATCTCCGCTTCGTCCCACGTGCCCTCCGGCACCTCGACGAGACGAGCGCCGAGGTCGTCGCCTGCGGCATCTATCGCGACGAGCGGCCCCTCTCCGGGCTCGCCGGGCTGCTCGACTGGCGCCTCGCCGGTCGCCTGAGCCGCCTCGCGCAGCAGGGGTTCTTGCTCGGCGAGGTCGGCGAGCTCCTCGCCGTGCCGGTGCGTCCGCGCCTGCCGTTCGACAAGCTCCTCGTCGCCGGCCTCGGCCCGCGAGGCGCGTTCGGCGACGCGACGTTCCGCAAGGTCCTCGAGCGGACGATGAGCGCGCTCGAAGGCCTCCACGTGAAGAAGGCGGTCGTCGAGCTGCCCGGTCGCGGCGACGAGGCCATCACCGCCGAGCGCGCCGCCGAGATCCTCCTCGATCTGATCGGCGACGACGAGCGCGACGCGCTCACCTTCGTCGAAGACCCGAGCGATCAGCAGCGCATCGAGAAGCACGCGCAGGACCGCCGCCGCTCGGCGCTCCGCGCGGACCACGCCGGACGCTGAGCGCGCGCGACGGTCGGCGCGGACCACGCCGGAAGCTGAGCGCGCGCGACGGCGATCTCGCCAGGCTGCGCACTCCCGGCACGTCCGGAGACGTGCTAACGACGTCGCGTGCTCGATCTGAAGCTCGACCGCGCAGCCGCTCCGCCGAAAGACGCCGCGACGATCGTCCTCGTGAGGGACGACGCGACGGGCCGCGGCGGCGTGGAGCTCTTCTGCGTCGAGCGGAGCAAGCAGAGCCGCTTCCTCGGCGGCGCGATCGTGTTTCCGGGCGGCAAGCTCGACGCGAGCGACGCCGCGGCCGAGTGGGCGGCGCTCGCGACGGACGCGCGCGAGCCGCCGCGCCCGCAGGAGGTCCCCTTCACGACCGACGCGGCGCACCTGCGCGCGCTGGCGATCGCCGCGAGCCGCGAGACGCTCGAAGAGGCGGCGATGCTCCACGTCGCCGGCGCGAAGACCGTGACGCAAGACGAGCTCTTCGCGCTCCGCACGCGCCTCGCCGCCGACCCCGGAGCCCTCCGCGCGTTCCTCGCCGGCGCGGGCCTAAGGCTCGATCTCCAGGCATTGCACCCGCTCGCGCGCTGGGTCACGCCCGAGGCCGAGGCGCGCCGCTACGACGCGCGCTTCTTCGTCGCGGTGGCGCCGCCCGGACAGACCGGCGCGCACGACGAGCACGAGACGATGGCGAGCTTCTGGGCGTCGCCCGCCGAGGTCCTGCGCCGCTGGGATGCGGGCGAGGTGCAGGTGGCGCCGCCGACCCACTGCACGCTCGCGCTGCTCGCCTCGTGCCGGACGACCGACGAGGTGCTCGAGCTCGCCGCCGCGAGCTGCCTCGACCCCATCTGTCCGCGCCTCGTCCAGGTCACGCGAGGCGTGGCGGGCGAGCAGGCCGACACGCTCGCGCTCGCGCTCCCCGGCGATCCCGAGCACGAGGTGCGCCAGCCTCGCGTGGCTGGGCCCTCCCGCTACGTCCTTCGCGGTGACCGATGGCTGCCCGAAGACGCGCCTCGCTGACGAGCGGCGCGGGCGCGGCGGGGCGGACGGAGCGCGCCGCCACGCCGGAGCGCCCCACCCGAGCGGCGCCCGCGCGGCCGCTGCTCTACACCGCGCAGGACCTCGCGCGCTTCTGCGAGGTCGACCTCAAGACGATTCACCACTGGGCCGACGGCGGGAAGATCCCGCACCACCGGACCGAAGGACGGCACCTGCGCTTCCGCCGGAACCACGTGCTCGCGTTCCTCCGGCGTCACGGCTACCCGCTGCACGCCGAGATCGTGAGCGCCCGGCCGACCGTGTTCTTCTCCGTCGCGTGCGCGCCGGCGGGCGCTGCC